>NZ_JBPEHL010000011.1:0-239740 GCF_051201095.1 Shinella sp. BE166
GCCCTCTATATCGTCGTGCCCGTCATCATCGCACAGGTCATCCGCCGCCGCCTCACGGTTAGCGGAACGACGCGGGCACTGGATGGCGTGCTGGCGAGGTTGCAGCCGGTCTCGCTGGTGGCGCTGCTTGCGACGCTGGTTCTGCTCTTCGCCTTTCAGGGCGAGCAGATCATCGCCCAGCCCGCCGTCATCGGCTTGCTCGCCGTGCCGATCCTGATCCAAGTCTATTTGAACTCCGGGCTTGCTTATCTGCTCAACCGGATGACCGGCGAGCGGCATTGCGTGGCCGGACCATCGGCTCTGATCGGGGCCAGCAATTTCTTCGAGCTCGCGGTCGCGGCCGCCATCAGCCTGTTCGGCTTCCAGTCCGGCGCGGCGCTCGCCACCGTCGTCGGCGTTCTCATTGAGGTTCCGGTCATGCTGTCGGTCGTCTGGATCGTGAACCGCTCGAAGGACTGGTACGAGGCCGCCCCCGCCGTCTCCAGAACCACCGCCACCGAAAGGCACTGACCATGGACGCGACCATCTATCACAACCCCGCCTGCGGGACGTCCCGCAACACGCTGGCGCTGATCCGCGCTGCCGGGATCGAACCTGTTGTCATCGAGTATTTGCAGCACCCGCCGACGCGCGAGCAGCTTGCGACGATGATCGCGGACGCTGGCTTGAACGTTCGGGAAGCCATTCGCGAGAAAGGCACGCCTTATGCCGAACTCGGTCTGGACAACCCAGACCTGACTGACGAGCAGTTGCTCGACGCGATGATCGCAACGCCGATCCTTATCAACCGTCCCTTCGTCGTGACACCGCTCGGCACCCGGCTCGCCCGCCCGTCCGAAGCGGTGCTCGACATCCTGCCCGACACCTTCATGGGGCCGTTCTTCAAGGAGGACGGTGAACAGGTTCTCGATCAGGAAGGAAAGCGCATTGCCTGACACATTTCCCGCATTGCAGGGCGATCACCTGCACTCGACCGATCTCGACGCCCTGCGTCCGGCATTCTCGACGCATAAGCCGCGCATCTTGATCCTCTACGGTTCGTTGCGCGAGGTGTCTTATAGCCGCCTGCTCGCATTCGAGGCCCGCCGGCTGCTCGAACGGCTCGGATGTGAGGTTCGCATGTTTGATCCAATGGGTCTGCCGCTGCCTGACGAAGCGCCGGTGAGCCACCCGAAGGTGCAAGAATTGCGCGATCTTTCGCAATGGTCGGAAGGGCAGGTCTGGGTGAGCCCGGAACGCCACGGCGCGATGACCGGCATAATGAAGTCCCAGATCGACTGGATTCCACTCTCGGTCGGATCGGTCCGGCCGACGCAGGGCAAAACGCTCGCCGTCATGGAGGTCTCAGGCGGTAGCCAGTCCTTCAATGCCGTGAACCAGATGCGCATTCTCGGCCGCTGGATGCGGATGATCACCATCCCGAACCAATCCTCGGTCGCCAAAGCCTATCAGGAGTTCGACGCCGATGGCCGGATGAAGCCCTCGTCCTATTACGACCGGGTGGTGGATGTCTGTGAGGAGCTGGTGAAGTTCACCATTCTTACGCGCGATGCTTCCGCCTATCTCACCGACCGCTACAGCGAGCGGAAAGAACAGGCGGCCGAGCTTGAGAAGCGTGTCTCGTTGCGGTCAATTTGACGAGCTCGGCGCGGCGACGAGGCTCCGCTTCGTCGCCATCGCCACCGCGACAAACGCCACAATACCGATCGAGCCGAGCGCGGCGCTCAAGACGAGCGATGCGCCTATGCCGAACTGTTCCATCGTCGCCGCGAAGGCGAAAGGGGCAGCAGCGCCTGCAGCCAGTCGTGAGGCGGCCATCTTACCGGTCAGCGCGCCGTATCCGTCGGAGCCGAACAGGTAGAGGGGCAAGCTGCCCTGGGCGATGCTGTTGATGCCCGATCCGAGGCCAAGGCAGATCGAGAAGGCAACGGCACTGGGAAGCCAGTTGCCGGACAGCGCCAAGATTACGACGCTCACCACCATGAAGGCCGCGGAGAGAACTGCAAGGCTCGGCGGTGCGAGCCGCGTGCCGAAGATCATGTTGATCAGGCGGCTGAGAACCTGTGCCGGGCCGAACAGCGAGCCGATGACGACGGCGGCGCTTCCGAAGCCGAGCGACCCGAGCATCGGCACCATATGCGCCAGCATCGCTCCAAGGGTGAAGCTCAGCAACGCGAATGCAGCCGACACCATGACCACCGCGCCGCGCCGCTGCTCACGAGGAATGGCTCCGACGACGGGCTCGCGCACCGGCCTTTGGCCGCTTGCGGCAACAATCTTTCCCTTCCGCATGATCCAGGCGTGGAAGGGCGTGCAGACAACAAGATTGAGCCCGGCATAGACGAGGTAGATCTCGCGCCAGGTTAGATAGCCGAGCAGCGCAGTGGCGATCGGCCAGAAGATCGTGGAGGCGAAGCCGGCGATCAGCGTGAGGTAGGTGATGCTCCGCGATGCGGACCGAGGATCGGCTTCTACCAATGCCGCGAACGCGGCCTGATACTGGACCATGCCGGACGATATCTCCAACAGGACAATGGCCAACGCGAAGACTGCCACCGACGGCGACCAGGCGCACAAGATCAAGGTCAGCGCGGACAACGCCGAGCCGATCGCCATTACCGTTGCGGCGCCCATGCGATCCATCTGCCGGCCGATGCAGGGCGCTGATAGACCGCCAACGAAGAGCGAGGCGGAGAAGACGGCAAAGACCTGCGCGACGGTAATGCCAAGATCCGCCGCCATGCCGGGCGCCAGGATGCTGAAGCTGTAATAGAGGGTGCCGTAACCAATGATCTGGGTGAGGCCGAGCGCGGCGACGATACCGACCGGAACATTCGCGTTACGCAACAGCATCGCCCTCGCTCCGGGCACCCGGCTCATAGCAATCACCTGTCCGCTGGATGCCCTCGCGGACGATGGGATGCCCGGCGCAACAGTCCTCCATGAGGAATTTTACGAGATCGGCCAAGGCATCGTAACGGGCGCTATAGACGATGGAACGGGATTCGCGCCGCTGTGCGATGAGGCCTGACCGCTCCAACTCCTTCAAGTGGAAGGAGACATTCGAGGGCGAAACGCCCATGCACTCGGCAGCCAGCCCGCCCGGCCCGGCGACCACCAGGGTGCGCACGATGGCGAGGCGGGTCTCCTGCGATAGGGCCGAAGTGATTTGAGGGCTTGGCGCTCGTCCATATTTCAGTACTCATTGAAGTATTGAAAATAGGAGTATCGCTCATGAACGGAAGCGACAAGACCGTTTCTTCCAACATCACGCTCGGTGAGCTTCTTGATAGCGTCACCGCCGCGCCGGAGGCGCCGCTGGTGTTTCTTTACGAAGGCACGAACTGCAAATATGCAGGCATTGTTGTCTTTCACGCCAACACCGCATGCGCCTAACGGAGCCGAGGGCTGGCGGTTACGATCGCCCGTCAGAGAGAAGCTCTTCAATGATGTTAAGCATGGCACCGAGTTGGTAAGGCTTGTCTAAAACGGCGTCGAAAAGACCGGGATGTGCGCGGCCGATCGATGCCTGCGCTCCGCTGACCAATACGATCGGCAGTGCCTTCATTTCACAGCTGTCGCGGATGGCCTGAGCCAGCTCAAGCCCGGTCATTGCAGGCATCATGTAATCCGTTACGATGAGATCTACGCTTTTCGAACGAATAACCTCAAGCGCCGCCAAGCCGTTTGGCGCCGCCAAAGCTTCGTGCCCAGCGTCTTCCAAAAACGACACCAGCATGTCGGCCAGGAGGAATTCATCCTCGGCGACTACGATCACCGCCATGTTTCGTCTCGGCTTGAGTGTCTCACAGGGTCATTGCTCCAAAGGTTGGGCGATACCTGTCGCCGCGCCTGCCACCGGTTGGAGCGGTAACGCAACCTTGACCCCCTGGTTCCCAATCGCAATTTCGTGGATTATCGGCTCAAATTCGCCGTCTCTGACCTTGAGAACGGACATTACGCGCTTCAGTCGAGACTCCAGCTCCACGTGGCGCAGCATGATAAGATTATCGACAACGCTGGAAATCTCGGGTCCCGGAGCTGCGACTGTCGGACCGAAAATGTCCCGCAACTCCCAGGTTGCAACGGTTGTCGTGCCCAATGCGCGAAGTTGATTTGTCAAAGCGGCAAAGAATTCCACCAGCCGCGCCCGATAAATCGCGGCTCTTTCGAAACCGCCCAGCCCATCTATAAACAGACGTTTTACCTTGTTCCGGGTCACGCGCTGCAAGAGATCATGGGCCAGTTTGTCGAGGATATTTTCCGTCAGCGGGTGCCAGGCGAAATCGAGATGGCCCGATGTGTGCTTTTCCTCGAGGTCGATGTCAAACGCCCGGGCTTTCGCAAACAGTCTGGCCGGTGTCTCGTAGAAACCAAAGTGCAGAGCAGGCTCATCTTCGCTCGCCTGCTTCAAGAAGTTTATGCCGAACGACGTTTTCCCACTTCCCGATGGGCCAAACAACAGCGTCACAGATCCACTTGGAATACCGCCGCCAAGCAGGCGGTCGAGCCCTTGGATACCTGATGGTATCCTCGTGTTATGAAAGACCCGATCCTCTACTCCGCTCCCCATCGATTCCAGCCTCGGCCAGACCGAGATGCCGGTTGCAGCAATCTCAAACTGGTGAAAGCCTCCAAGCGCTGCGCTGCCACGCGACTTCTTGACCTGCAACCGCCGGACCGAGCGCACGCCGGCCAGTTCGTCATGCAGTTCGATGACGCCATCAACCATCGTATGTTCCGGGCTTTCTTCCTTAACCCGGGCACTCGTCAGAAAAAGCACGGTACATCCGACAAATGCGGCTTGGCTTTGCACCTCCGCTACGAAGGTTTTGACGTCGAGATCTGAATGGGAGGTATCCCGGGCGTTCAACAATCCATCGAATATGAGAAGCGACGCATTATGACGCTGCGTTTCCTTCCGCAGAAGCTTCACGACGGCGCTCAGTCCATCGTCTCTCAGCGTCTGAAACACGCTCATATAAGTGATGTCACGCCCGAGCCTTGCGCGATCAAAGAAATCGAATGTGCTTAGTGATTGGAACAGCCGGTCATGAGTCTCGGCCAGCAGCGTTACATAAAGGACCTTGCGATCTTTCAAAATGTTGGAGAACGCAACCTGGTTTGCAAAAATCGTTTTTCCCGCACCAGGCTGACCCTGGATGATATAGGAAGCGCCTTCGATGAAGCCCCCTCCCAAAATATCGTCTAGCCCGGCGATGCCCGATCGAAGTCTTGGAAGAAGCGTGCTCACGTGTGACCCTCATCTAATCGGGTGCACCTTATAAAAGCGGTGTGGATTTGCAAAGCAAAAGACGGCTCTGTGTCCCCTGCATGCAAAGGCAACGGGCGAAACAAGCTTTGGGCTTTCACCGGGTGGATCGGGCCTTGCCCTCTTGCGACGCAGGTTAAATTGACAAAGATTGATCATTGCCTATCAACCGCTTCCAAAATCGCGCGAAGGGAGCATATACCGTCCTTTGACGAGCCAGAGATCCTGCACCATGCATTTTATTAGAACGACAAGTGGGGAAATGAATGAGCGGATCGCCGGCAACAACTGGGAGGCGACGGATTTCGGCCCGCTTCAAAGCTGGCCGGACGAACTCAAGATGACAATCAACCTCTGCCTTGGCACGACGATGCCCACCGCGATCTATTGGGGAAAGGACTTGCGCCTGCTCTACAATGATGCGTGGGCTCCCATTGCGGGCGAAAAGCATCCGTGGGCGCTGGGGCGTCGGGCACAGGAGGTATGGTCTGACATCTGGGATGTCATTCAACCTCAACTTCATGCCGTGCTCGAAACAGGCATAGGCTTTTCTGTAAAAGATCAGATGCTGCCTATGAGCAGGGGCGGCCGTATCCAACAGACGCATTGGGACTATAGTTTCACGCCTATCCACGACGCAGATGGAGCCGTAGTCGGCATATTCAATCAGGGGAACGAGACGACCGCTCGCTTGTCAGCCGAACGGGCGCTGCGCGCGAGCGAACAAAGGCTGGAATACGCGCTAGGAGCGACCGATACCGTCGGAACATGGGACTGGGACGTTCCGAATGACAGGGTATTTGCAGACGCGCGTTTTGCAAAACTTTACGGTGTGGATCAGGCGCGCGCGGCTGAGGGCGTCTCGATCTTGGAGTTCTTTCTAGGCGTTCATCCAGAAGACTTGCCCCAGCTGCGACGCGCCATAGAGATTGCGATAAGCACCGGCACGCTCTTTTCGCAAGAGTACCGGCTTCGTCACGCGGATGGTTCCGTGCGCTGGGTGATCGCGGAAGGCCGACCTGTCCTGACCCCGAATGGCACGCCGCTTCGCTTTCCGGGCATCAGCTTCGATATAACGCAACGAAAGAATGCCGAGACCGCGCTACGCGAAAGCGAGGAACGCTTTCGCGCCATAACGAACTCCATCGATCAAATGATTTGGTCGACCAAACCCAACGGCTTTCATGATTTCTACAACTCAAGATGGTACGAATTCACGGGCGTGCCTTACGGCTCCACTGACGGCGAAGCCTGGAATGATATGTTTCATCCAGATGATCAGGAACGCGCTTGGGCAACCTGGCGTCACTGTCTTGCGACAGGAAAGCCTTACCACATCGAATACCGGCTGAGACATCATAGCGGTCAATACCGCTGGGTTCTCGGGCGCGCCCAAGCGGTTCATGACGACAACGGAACCATCACCCGATGGTTCGGCTCGTGCACCGACATTCAGGAGATCGTCGATGCTCGTGAAGTTCTGGCGAAGTCGCGTGGGGATCTTGAGCGAGAGATTGCGGATCGCACAGCCAAGCTGATGGAAACCGAAGCGCAATTGCGCCATGCCCAGAAAATGGAGGCGATCGGACATCTGACGGGTGGTATTGCGCACGACTTCAACAATATGCTGGCGGTGATCCTCGGTGCGATCACCATGCTGGAAAGGCGAGCAGCACGCGGCGAGACGGACCTGACGCGCTACATCGAGGCCGCCAAGGACGGCGCCAATCGCGCCGCATCGCTTACCCACCGCCTCCTCGCCTTTTCCCGCAGGCAGTCCCTTGAACCCGTTGTACTCGATGCCAATCGACTGGTGCAGGGCATGAAAGATTTGCTGGAGCACGCTCTGGGGCAGGCGATCGACGTCGAGATCCGCATGCAGACGGGGCTTTGGACGATACGAGCCGATGCCAGCCAGCTCGAAAATGCGCTCTTGAACCTCGCCGTCAATGGAAGAGACGCGATGCCTGACGGCGGGAAGCTCACTATCGAGACGGCAAATGCGAACATCTCGAAAGAATACGCAACGGAAAACGCTATCACAGCCGGTCAATATGTAGTGCTGACCGTCACCGACACCGGCATCGGAATGGACGAAGACACGGTCGCGAGAGCGTTCGATCCGTTCTTCACCACGAAAGATGTAGGCGAAGGGTCAGGTCTCGGCCTCAGCCAGATATTCGGCTTTGTCAGACAGTCGAACGGGCACGTGAAGATTTTCTCGAGACTGGGCTCTGGAACGACCGTCAAAATCTATCTTCCCCGTCATCACGATCAGAACTAGGCCGCACGCATGAAGGCACTCGTCATCGGTTCGTCCGGGGGAATTGGCAAAGCGCTGACGGAGTGCCTGAGGGCTGACACTCGATTTGACACGGTGGCGACGCTGTCGCGAAGCGCCGATGGCCTCGACATCAGCAACGAGAACTCAGTGTCAGTCTGCGCCCGCCAAATGAAACAGGTGCACGACGCTTTCGACCTGATCATAAATGCGGCGGGCGCGCTCGTCATCGACGGCAGCGTGCCCGAGAAGTCCGTCAAGGCGATCAGGGTCGACGCCTTGATGAACCAGTTTCTGGTGAATGCCATAGGTCCTGCACTGCTGCTCAAACATTTCCATGGGCTTTTGCCGCGAAATGCGCGCAGCGTATTCGCATCCCTGTCGGCCCGCGTCGGCTCGATCGGTCATAATCGCCTGGGCGGCTGGATCTCGTATCGGGCAGCAAAGGCGGCCCAGAACCAGATCGTCAAGACAGCCTCGCTGGAGATCGCCCGCACGCATCCCGCAGCCATCGTGGTCGCACTTCATCCGGGAACAGTCGCGACGCAATTGTCGCATCCGTTCATAAGCGGCCATCAGGCTACATCGCCGGAAGATGCAGCGGCCAGGCTATTAGCGACCATTGAAAGACTTCAACAGCATCAATCCGGCGGCTTCTTTTCCTATGGTGGCCAATCTATTGCTTGGTAGCACGTTGCCACCGCGCCCGTTAGCTTCGACCACCAAGCCCCCATTTGTAGTGAGGATCAGCCTTACACGAGCCCGGCTCCGCCCCAGCGCTTGCATTCGCCAGTACGAGGCTTACAGGCAGTAAACCAGGATCGTCACCCGCTACGATCGCGGACACATAGGCGAGCGCGTTCTTCATCCCATTCATCGTGTAAGGCTTCTCGATTGCGCCGACAGCACCGGCGAAATCCTCGGGGATCTTCTTGATGTTCCCGCTGACAAAGACGTAGGGAATGCCCGCCGCGGCCAATTCTCGTCCGACTTCGATCCCGGTCGGACCGTCCTTCAGATGGATGTCCACGAATGCGAAGTCCGGTCTGGACGCACCGATCTTCTCGCGTGCCTGGCTGCTGCTCATGGCGATGCCCGTCACCTCGTGTCCTGCAATCTCCACTTCGCTCTCGAGCTCCATGGCGAGCAGCACTTCGTCTTCAACAATCATGACTTTCAATGCGCATTCTCCTGATCATCGCCAACAAGTAGAACAACGTCGACGATCGTTTTGTTGCCTTCACGCTTTCGCTCAATCTGCGCGCCGAGCTGATGCGCCGACGCCTCCAGCAGCAATCGGCCGAGCTCAGCGCTCTCGATGTCCGGCTCCACAGGCTCCGACGTGTCTTCTATCCTGATCAGGAAATGTCCGTTTTAGCCGCCGGACGACGACATGGATGTCGCCGCCGCCGTCGTTCAAGCCGCGGCGCACGGCATCGCCAACCAATTCGTTCACGATCATGGAAAGCGGCGTGGCCTTCACGGCCGGCACCAGCAGCGGCGAAAGCTTTAGCGAGAGCCGGATATCTTTCCGTCCGGTCGCGTCCACGAGGTCCGTCACGAGCTCGCGCACGAATTCGGACATGTCGAATTTTGAGACGTCGTCGAGCGTGAACAATTTTCGCTGGACCGTGCTGAGAGCCTCTATGCGGTTGAGTACGGACCTCAGCGTCTGCCTTCGACCAGCGTCCGTCGTGATTCTGGCCTGCATTTTCACGATCGAAGCCATCGTAAGCAGGTTGTTCTTCACCCGGTGGTCAACTTCATGGACGAGCAGCGTACGTGCCTCGAGCGCTGCACGAAGGTTGGCCGTGTGTTGGGCAACCTGGGCTTCCGCCTCATGCCGTGCGGCTGCCAGATCGGCTTCACGGCTTTTGACATTGGTGAAATCGAGCTGCGACGCAAAGAAATAGGCAATCGCACCCGCCTCGTCCCGCACGGGGCTGATGAAGACGGCGTTCCAAAATGTGCTGCCGTCCTTTCGATAGTTGAGAATGTCGACGGCGACGTCCTGACCGACGGCAATCGCAGTACGGATCTTCCCAATCGTAGCCCTGTCCGTCTCCGGCCCCTGCAAAAAGCGGCAATTGCGGCCAATGATCTCATCGTCGCCGTACCCCGTCAGCCTTCTGAACGCCTCGTTGCAGAAGATGATCGGATTGTCGTGTTGATTGGGGTCCGTCACAATCATTGGCATGCGGGTTGCCTTGAAGGCGGCCGCGAAAGGATCCTCGCTGACATGTCCGGCGACAAGACGATTGCCCGCATCCCGGGCGTCGGTTCGTTGCTGATCCTTTTCCTGCATAAAGGCCCCGTCAGTGTTATCGCGCGATAAAAGCCACCACACATGAAATGGTTCCTGTCGCGGGCATTGGATCGGCGAGTGGCATCTACTCCAGGCTGCTGTTCGCTGGATCGGGTACGACGAGCGATGGCAGCCGGCATGCAGGCCTGTGGCTATTTCGGAACCTTTTTGCCGCCAAGAGGTTTCCAACGCACTGCAATAAAAGTGCGATGGCATCTCGCTTTTGCGAGACATTCCTTCCTCGGCCCTCTGCCCCGCGAAGGTTAGCCCATCCGAAAATCTGGTGCCGTAACATCATGAGTCGTCTTATCGTCGTTTCCAACCGCGTTCCCATTCCGGACAAGACGGGGACAGCGCCTGCCGGCGGCCTTGCGGTTGCGCTTCAATCCGCACTCGAAGCGCGTGGCGGATTGTGGCTCGGCTGGTCGGGACAGTCCTGCGCGGAGGACCGTATCGGGCCGTTGCAGATGCTGCGGGACGGCAATATCGACTACGCGCTAACGGACCTCACCGAGCGCGATGTCGAGGAATACTACCAGGGTTTTGCGAACCGTGTTCTCTGGCCGATCTGCCACTACCGTCTTGACCTTGCCGAATATGGCCGGCGTGAAATGGCCGGCTACTTCCGCGTAAACCGTTTCTTCGCCAGCCGTCTCCTACCGCTGATCGGAGAGAACGACCTTATCTGGATACACGATTACCACCTGATCCCGCTTGCGGCAGAGCTTCGCCGACAGGGCGTGAAAAACCGGATCGGCTTCTTTCTGCACATTCCCTGGCCGGCGCCGGACGTCTTTCTTGCCATGCCCGTGCACGAGGAAATCCTCTCCAGCCTGACCGCCTACGACGTGCTCGGTTTCCAGACCGAACACGACCGCGAGAACTTCGCGGCTTGTCTTGCACGGCAAGGGCTCGGCAACCGGCTTGACAAGGCGCATTTCGCGCTGGGCAGCCGGACATTCACTGCACGGCCCTACCCGATCGGTATCGAGACGAATGAGTTCGTGACGCTGGCGCAGCGCGCGGCGGGGACCACCCTTCACAAACGCATGCTAGACAGCCTCGACGGCAAGGGTTTGATCATCGGTGTCGATCGGCTCGATTATTCCAAGGGCATCACACAGCGCATCGATGCCTTCGAAACCTTTCTCAAGCGAAATCCCGATAGCCAGCGCAAGGTGGCGCTGCTGCAGATCACACCAAAATCCCGCTCTGAAGTCCCCGAATATGAGGCGATGCAGCGGGCGGTGGCCGAGCAGGCCGGCCGCGTCAACGGCGCGCTCGGAACTGTGGATTGGGTACCGATCCGCTATATCAACCGCTCCCTCCGGCGTCCGGCCCTGGCCGGCCTCTACCGCATGGCCAAGCTCGCCCTCGTCACGCCGCTTCGCGACGGTATGAATCTTGTCGCGAAGGAGTTCGTCGCAGCGCAGAACGAAGCGGACCCGGGCGTGCTTCTGCTATCGCGGTTCGCGGGGGCGGCACACGAATTGAAAGACGCGGTGCTCGTCAATCCCTACGATGTGGAAGGAACTGCGGATGCTATCGCGCGCAGCCTGACCATGCCCTTGGAGGAACGCCGTGACCGATGGAAAAGCATGATGAACGCACTACGTGCGAACGATGTCTTCACCTGGTGCGACACCTTCCTTGGCGATCTTTCGAGATATGAACAAGTAGAATAAAAGAACACCGCCTGAGAACACGCCTATAACTATGTCACCCGCCGCCGAATTGAAAAAGCTCAGGAAATGCTTGCCGGGTCGCAGCTTCCAATTCCTGCCATAGCATCTGCGTGCGGGTTTAACGGGGCGACGCAGGTCGGGCACGCATTGAGGGAACTCGTGGACAAAATGCCAGTTGGGTTCCGCCGATCAGTTTAGGATATACCTGCCCCTTCCAATGCTCATGGTAATCTCGAGATCTCCGTTTCTAACTCCAGAGGGCTCTACTCGGATCCCCTTCGGAGATCGCAGCTCAGTGTCGTGTGCTTCCGCATCTCACGCGGGGGAGATGCGAGCCTTGCCGGCGCCAAGGGCACCCCTGCCGTGCCCGCCGCCATCGCAGTCGTCGTGGCCGCACAGCTCCTCTTCACCTTCGCGCCGTTCATGCACGCGCTTTTCGGCACGGCTCCCATCGCCTTGCCCGACGGACTGCTCATCCTCGCCATCGGCGTGATCACGATGGCGGTGCTGGAATGCGAGAGGGCAGTAGTCCGAAAGGTATGGTCTGGAAGCGGGTATGGTGACGGGAGGAGCGGGTTGGCGGAAGCCTAGAGCATTTCCGCCCGATTGGGCGATGCGTGAACTCCTTTGCCTTGCGTCAATGTGCCGGGAATCAAAGTGGAAGAACGTGGCATCAATCCGCGCACGGATCGAAGGAGGAACTCCCGATGATGATCCGCGAAATGACCCATAACGAATGCGCAGCGACGATTGCGGCTCAGCGGCTGGCACGATTGGCTTGCGCCGAAAACGACTGTCCTTACGTCGTCCCGATTTCCTATGCCTATTCGGCAAGCCGGCTTTTTGCATTCTCGATGCCCGGCAAGAAGCTTGACATCCTGCACGCCAATCCTCGCGCATGTCTGCTCGTCGACGCTTTGGAAACGCGGCATAAATGGAAGAGCGTCATCGTTGACGCCCTGTTCCATGAGCTTCCCGATACTGAAGAACTGCACGATGAGCGCCTGAAAGCCTGGGCTCTCCTCGCAAAGGATTTCGACTGGTGGGAGCCAGGCGCACTCAAGCCTCAGCCGCAACCCGTCGTGACCACCTCGCCCCACGTCTTCTTCGAACTTCAAATCCTCGCGATGAGCGGGCGGGAGGCGATGAGCGAAACAACCGAACTGTCGCACTGAGAACTCCAGCGCGGTTTTTGGCCTCACATCATCGAAGAGCCCTGAGCGCATTGAGGATCACGGCCACGTCGATTGCCTCCTGGAGGATCGCACCTTCGACAGGCTGAAGATATCCAAATGCCGCCGCGACCATCGCTCCGACCGACAGCGTCAGTCCCACCGATACGCTCTGCAACGCGATCCGGCGGCTTCGGCGCGCAATGGCAATTGCTTTGGCGAGCGGCGCAAGCTCGTCGACAAGGAGCACGACACCGGCAGCCTCCGACGATGAGGCCGTACCGCGCGCGCCCATGGCGACACCGATATCGGCCGCCGCGAGCGCAGGCGCATCGTTGACGCCATCGCCGACCATCATAACCAGGCCATTGCCGGTCTCCTTCCTGACAGCATCGACCTTGGCTTCCGGCGTTAGATCGCCGAAGACGCTATCCATGCCAAGCGCCTTGCCCACGGACTCGGCGATCTCCGTACGATCGCCGGAAGCCAGCACCAGCTTTCGGACGCCCGCAGCGCGGAGATCGTTCAGAACCGACAGCGCATCCATGCGGACCTGATCCTTCAGAACGATCATACCCGCAAGCGCTCCATCGATGGCGACTGCTACCGTCATTGAGGCGCGCATTTCGGGTGCGATCAATTCATGCGGATCGTCGCAGCCGGACGTGCGCTGCACGAAACCGCTGCCGCCGACAACAATCCGCCTTCCGTCGACATAGCCTTCGATGCCAGTGCCTGGCACTTCCCGCACACCCTCTGGCCTCGAAAGAGGCAAGCCTCTTTCGGCTGCCACGCGGACCAGCGCAGAGGCGACGACATGGCCGGAAGCCTGATCGAGGCCTGCGGCAGCCTGCAGCACGGCCTCCGCCGTAAAAGGCGGTGTCGTCCTAATATCGACCACCGCTGCCTGGCCATGGGTGAGCGTGCCGGTTTTGTCGAGAACCGCCGTCTGCACGCGCGCCAGCATTTCGAGCATGCCACCATTCTTCACGAGAACGCCGATGCCCGCCGCCTTGGACATGCCGGAAATGATGGCGACGGGGACGGCAAGGATCAGGGGACAGGGCGTCGCGACGACAAGGACAGCGAGCGCGCGGATCGGATCCTGTGAAAAGGACCACGCGGCGCTCGCAATGATGAGGGTCAGGACAAGGAAGCCCATCGCGAAACGGTCTGCCATGCGGACCATGGGCGCCTTTCTCGCCTGCGCGGCCTCGACCAACCGGACGATCCCGGCATAAGTGCTTTCGGCAGCCGTCCGGTTGGCGACAAGATCGAAGGCCGCGCCCACGCAGGTCGAGCCGCTGAGCGCCTCGGTTCCAGGTGGAGCGGGCTGCGGCAGTGGCTCTCCCGTCAAGGCCGCCATGTCCAGTGCGGCACCATCACCGGAAACGATCCCGTCCACCGGCAGCACCTCGCCCTGTCGGATCAGCAGCCGGTCGCCTGACTGTATCTGGGAAATCGCGACTTCTTCGAGCCCGGAAGCGCCGTGGCGCATTGCAACATGCGAGACGCGTCCCATCAGGGCCGTCATCTCCCGACGCGCGCGCCCTTCTGCGAAAGATTCCAGCAACTGGCCGCTCGCGTACATCAAGCCGACGACGTTTCCGGCAAGCGACTCGCCGAACGCGATCGCCGCAGACATGGAAAGCGCCGCAACGATATCGAGCCCGACATCGCCTCGGCGCAATGCACTGAAAACCTGGAGGAGCAGACTTGTAAGGACGGCGAGCGTCGCCGCGCTCCAGACAAAATGAGCGTAGCGAGCGGCCTGCCACGACAAGACCAAGCCGATCACCAACCCACCGGCGGCGATGGCGACCAGGATCACGCTCGAATGCCGTTGCCAGAGGCCTTTGTCCGCTTGTGGCACGTTCCCTGCTTCTATCGGCAGAATGCGAAGAGAGTAAGCCCAACGACAGGCGCACTCGCCTTGCGCAAGATCAATTCAAAGAGCGGCGATTTCTCTACAATACAACAGGCGACCACCGCGACTTGGCCGGCTGGTTCATTCGTGTTGGGTCTGCAAATGGATACACTCATAGCCAGATTGGGTCTCGCGCTATCGATCGGTCTTCTGGTCGGGCTCGAACGTGGCTGGCAGGAGCGGGAGGCGCCCGAGGGCAGCAGAACCGCCGGCATGCGCACGTTCGGGATAACGGGACTTCTTGGCGGCGTACTGGCGGCCCTTGCTCAAACCCTCAACTCTCCCATGGTGTTTGCAATCGGTTTCCTGAGCTTCGCCGTGACTCTGGGCGTGTTCAAGCTGCGCGAGGCGCGTTCGGATTCCGATTATAGTGTCACCACCGTCATGGCGGGTCTCAGCGTTCTGGAGCTTGGCGGCCTGGCGGTCACCGGCGATGCGCAAGCAGCGGCAGCGGGCGGCGCAGCCCTTGCAGCCACGCTTGCAAGTCGGAACGTGCTGCATGGCTTCCTGAAGCGCCTGACCTGGATGGAACTGCGCTCTGCGTTGATGCTTGCTGTCATGACGGCGGTGGTCCTGCCGATCCTGCCGAACGAGACCATCGACCCGTGGGGAGGGCTTAATCCTTGGAAGGTGTGGTTCTTCACCGTTCTGACCGCAAGCCTTTCGTTCCTCGGCTATATTGCCGTCAGGGTCCTCGGGGCGAGCAAGGGCTTCGTGCTGAGCGCGATTGCCGGCTCCCTTGTCTCGTCCACCGCCGTCACCATGGTTCTCGCGCGAGCCGCAAAACGATCTTCCGATCCGCTTCCGCTTGCCGGCGCTGCGGCGCTCGGCGCAGCAGTGTCCATCCTTCGCGTGATGGGCCTGATCCTGCTGATTGATCCGGCAGCGATCATTGCCGTCGGCCCGACTGCTGCCACGGCAGCGATCGTCTTCGCCGGGTCTGGGCTCGCTATCTTCTACTGGCGGCAGGACAAGCTGTTCGCGGACGTACCGGCCAGCAATCCCTTCGAGATCGGTCCGCTTCTGATCTTCGCGACGATTTTCGCGGCAGCCACCATTTTCTCGTCTCGCGCTTCGGTAGCTCCGGTCTTTTGGCCACAAGCGCATTGACAGGCACGGTCGATGTCGATGTCGCCGTGCTGGCCGCGTTGCAAGTGGGCCGGAACGCCATGCCGGTCGACGTGATTGGAGAGGCAATCCTTATCGCCATGGCAACGAATGCCCTATGCCGTGCAGGCATCGCAACCGTCCTCGGACCATCGACCTTCAGCGGACCGTTCGCTGCCCTCACGATCACCGCCGGCGCGGTAGCGTTTGCCGTTCACACCATTATCGCCGGTATGTGACAAGCGCGCTCGACGGCGTGGCCGCCGGGCGTAGAAAAGGACGATCAGCCAATCGTCATGCGCCGAAGCACATTCGTTTTCCAATAGAACTGATGCGCCAGCGCGCCGAGAACATGAAGGCCGACAACAACTCACAGGACGGCCTTGAGGATGTCGGCATGAAGGTCGCCCGCGTCCTCGTACCCGAAATAGTGCGCAGCGGCGCCGGTAACCGGCATGGCAATAAGAAGGATGTAAAGGATCCATTCGGAAACCTTTGCAACCAACTTGAACATCTGTGGTTCCTCAGATGGCGCAGCCGGCACGCCCTGGACCTGCCGGAGCAAAAGGCGAGCCGCCACAAGAACGAGGATCGCAATGCCAGCATAGGCATGGATGTTGGCGCGTGCCACCTGCTCGGCGCTCGCCGCGCCGGTTTGTTTCATGCTCCGGTTCCACGCATTCATGCCGTCCGGGAATAGAAAGTTGAAGAAAACGAGCCCCGCTGTGAGCCAGTGCAAGACGCGCTGCGGAAGGGAAAACGAGAGCAATGCGGTGTTAGCCATGGACGTGGTTCGCCTTCTTTCGTGTGATGGCATCCAGGAGGATGCGGTTACTTCGTCACCGTCAGCATGGCGTGCATTCCCGCCTCGTAGTGGCCCTTGATGTTGCAGAGCAGGAGATAGGAACCCGGGGCGAGTTTCGCCTTCAGCTGCCCGTCCGCGCCGGGCTTCAGGTCCGATACTTCGCCGAGACTTTTCAACTGCTTCTCATCCACCCGGTGTTTGGAGTCAATCACATCGATCTTTTGATCGGCCGACTTCAGCTTGACCAAGACCATTTCGTGCTCCTCGGTCACCGCTTCGTTGTGCACCACGAACGTCGTTTCCCCGGCCTTTATCGTTAAGCGGTCGAGCGTGAGCGTCATCGGACCGCCGCCTTCGCCACCTTCTATGACCTTGACGGTGTTCGCGGCCCATGCAGGCGAGGTGATTGCGACGACGGCGAGCGCGGTGAGGATATTGCGACGGATATTCATGTCAGCTTCCTTTTGGCTGGAACTCCATCGGGGATTACGTCGTCATGCTGACAGGCGCCTGAACGATAACGGGAGACGCTAGTGAACCGGGATGAGCGTCCCATTGCAAAATGTGCATTGGGCGCTCCCTCTCTTACCGCACCATGAAGACCGGCACGTCGCATTTATCGAGGATCGAAGCGGTAACACCCCCAAAGACACGTTCGCGCAGACGTGAATGGCCATAGGCTCCCATAACGATCATGTCGCAGCCGAGTTCGAGCGCATGCTGACGGATGACATCTTCCGTCGGCCGCTGGCCGCTCGCGATCTGCTCGACCACGACCTTTGCGCCATGGCGCGACAGGAACGCCGCCATGTCGGCGCCCGGCTCTCCACCATTCTCGAAGTAAGACGAATCCGGATCGACGACGACGAGACGGACCGTATCGGCGCCTTTCAGCATCTCGATAGCCGCCTTTGCGGCGCTGGCCGCTTGCGGGCGGGAATTCCAGGCCAGAAGCACGTTTTTCGGCTTCAAGGTGGCACGACCTGTTTTCGGCACCAAGATCAGAGGCGTACCGGCATTGAACGCTGTCGCCGCAATTGCAGCCTTGCGAAGCTCGGTGTCTGAGCGGACACCTTCACCGGCGACGACCACGTCTGCATACATTGCCCGCGTGCCAATGTTGCTCTCGATAATGAAGCGATCGTCGTAGATATGGTCGACATCGAACGATACGCCACCTTTCCTGCAGCGCTCGTCGGCGATGCGTCGAACATCCACCACCTCGTCGATTCCCCGTTGGCGCTCATTCAGCCAGGCGGCTGCGGCCGGGTAGTCGGCCCCGAAAGGCGTTATCGCCGTTCTCAGCGCCAAGACGGAAAGGTGCGCGTCGCTTTCTGCTGCCAGCGCGACGGCCTTGTCGATATCTGCATCGGCACTTGTCGTGCCGATGAGCGAAAGTATGGTCCTGAACGACATTTCTGAGCTCCTTCACCAGAATGGATGCGATGAAGGGGAGATTGCTCTGGGCAAATGCACGCCGCGATGATCTGCGTCAAAACAGAATCCTAAACTGGCCCGCTTGACCGGTGTCAAGGCGCATGGCGCGCCCCACGCTAGTCTCACGATATTCCAACCGTCCGCGGAGGTGAGAGCCGTGAACTATCGTACCATTCTCGTGAACCTGGACACCGATCGGCCAATCAAGCCGATAACAAATGCTGCAGTCGACCTGGCATCGCAGGTGGGTGCACGGCTGATTGGTCTGTGTGCTGCCCAGGCATTCCTTTCTCCGTTCTCCATGCAAGCGACCAGCTATGCAGCGACCAGCGCTATGCAGCAAATGTACAAGGACCTCGAAGACCGTATGGAGCAGGTCTACCAGGAGTTTCGTGCCGTGGTGGCCGGTAGAGTCGAACTCGAATGGCGTGCGGAGATGATCGCGCCCACCGAGGCAATCGTTGAAGCTGCCCGTGCCGCCGACCTGATTATAATGGCCGCAGCGGAAGGTGCGCATTCCGGGGATTCCTACAGAACCGCTGATCCGGCCACTGTCATGCTGCGCGCAGGCCGCCCCGTGCTTATTGCCGGAAGCGGCAAAAATGCGATACCGGTAGAAAAAATCGTGGTTTGCTGGAAGGACACACGCGAGGCGAGGCGCGCCGTGGTCGACGCCGTTCCTCTCATTTCATTCGCCAAGGACGTGATCGTCGTCTCGGTCAGCTCCAAACCCGACGCTTCGCTGCGTAGGAGCAACGCAGACGTCGTGTCCTACCTTACCCGCCACAATGTCAAAGCCAGATCCCATATTTCCAAGAGCGCGGATGAGACAATCGGCCTGCTACAATCTGTCGACCAGAGTGGTGCGGATCTCATTGTGTCGGGCGCATACGGACATAGTCGCCTGCGAGAGTTGGTATTTGGCGGGGTCACCCGATTTCTCCTCGATGAAGGCGGCCGGAATCGCTTCATGTCGAGCTAGAGGGGATGGGCTGAGCCAGCCTCCACCTCCAACGCTTTCGGCCGCATTAAGAAGATGGCCTGGCTACATCCGAGGCCGGCGCGCCGGCTTGTCTATCACAACAGAACCAGCGAAGCGGGAATTCTTCTGATCGTGTTCAAAAGAGATCCGACGACTATGGCCGTTTATCGAAAACGTCCTATCACACCTGCCCGGCAAGGATGTTGTCGCATAGACCTGCTGTCAGTTCGTGGGGCGTAGAAATGGTGCTATAAAAAGCTTCAGCCATAAGCTACAAGCGCCACCGTTTTCCCTGATAGATTATTGCCCATGCAGTCCGGTTGTACTTTTGGTTCCCTCCGAACCTCCGCCGGGTCGAGGAGTTGCCGCTGGAGCGCTGCATTGTCGTCTCCTATATAACAATCAGCAGATGGGATCAGAAATTCGGGCCGGCAAAACCGGTGCGAGACGAAAGCAGCGGACCGGATGTTCATCGACATGCTGCTCGAAACCTTTTGCTGTCGAGCGACATTACCTGTTCGAAGCCGGAGAACAGTGCGTGGCCAGAGCATATGGAAACCCATCCGATCTCGAGACCGAATGGTCGGACACCGAAATCCTCGCCAAGGCGCACGACCTCGTCGAAACCTTTCTGACCTTCCTGCGGCTGGAGCGGCCGAAAAACGACATTCTCGACGCGCGTTGCCTGCCAGCAAGTAAATCTTCGCTCATCAGCGCTTTCAGGCTGGTGATCGCCACGGAGCCCCGCGGCGACGTGCGAAGGGCGCTATCGTCTGCCGGTCATACGCTCGCCCAGTTTCAGGATCGCGTCGGAATGCGCATCTCCGTGTCGCCGGCCTGTGCGGCGAATGTTGATCCAACCCACACAACGGCAGCGAACCTGCTCGAGGAGGTTCTTAGCCAGGTCGACGAAGACACCCGTCGGCTGCGCGATCTCCTGGACAAGGCGTCGTCGATCGCGGAGACCCGGTTCCAGCGCAGACATGCTCGCACGCCCTTCCAGGACGATGGAACATATACCTGGTACGGGCATGGCTGATACCGTAAGCGATGGAACGTCGGCTATTCCACGCCGCCGAGCTCGCGGAATGCGCGCCACTGGTCGTCGGTCGAAACCCCATCTGCAAAGACGCGAAACGCCTTCCCCTGAGCCTTCAATGCTTGCGCGGTTTTCAGCGCATCCGGATAGAGCAGTGTCGGCTCGTCACGCCGGTCCTCTCCGAAGGGGTCTACCGAGCTCAGCGCGATAACCTGAAACCTTGTTGCCATGGATCATTCCTTTCGAATGCGCCGAGATGGGTCAGCCTTCATTTCCATCGGAAACAAAGTCTTTCGGAAGCTCTTCTCGGGCGGCCCGATGCGCCAGGGCTCGGTCGATCCACCTTTCCCTCAAGACGACGTCAATCGCGAAGGCGACGTCCTCGGCGCCCCAGCCAGCCTCCTGCATCTCGTGCATGAAAGCGGTCAGCTTCTCATCGATGGTGCTGCGCAGCTCACCGTCTGTCGTTGTCGTGCCTTGGTTCACCATCGTCACCTTGGAATGAGTTGCCATAGACCGGACAACGCCGCTTCTGCCGGTAGGTTTCGTCGCCGGCAACGCCGGACCTGTTTATGGCGATTTTCCCCTCCTTTGGAGCCGTAAGAACGGGCTAGACTCCTGATAGCGCGAATGCTTCATTGCTCGCCCGGAGGACACGAGTATGGCGTATGAATGGGATGCGGGCCGTGCACGGCGGGCGCAATTGATTAAGGCGGTATCGATGATAGCACTGACCGCATCGGTGATCAGCGTGCCGATCGCGGTGCTGCTGACGGCCTCGCCGTTCTAGAGTTCCAGAAACTGCACTTACGCGCTCGACAGCTCTGGATGTTGGCGCTGTCGCCGGCTGTTATCGAATAGGCGCCTGCAGACGCCATGCGCGCTTCGTCCGAGGCGAGGAAGAGTACCATCGGCGCGACGTCGCGCGGATCGATCATCGGCATGCCGAGCGGCAACTTCTTGAGCAGCCCCTCCATCGCAGTCGTCTCATCTTTCGCCTCATGCCGGTTGGCTCGCCGCCGGCGACTTCAATTGCCTGCGTATAGCGTTTTTCATGTCGGCTGCAGCACCTCGAGGGTGTTCCAGGCGTCAGTGCGACAACAGCCTACAGCATCGGCGGCAAATGATCGGACTGGTTCAGCTGGGCACGCCATTCCTTCAGCCGCGCATCCTCGTCCAGTCGAGATCAAATACAAACGCGTCCCGATCCCGCGACAGGCTTGCGGGCGCGGCCGCTTCTTCAACGCGGCTTCCCCGCGTGCGGCACCGCATCAATTTCGGCTAGCTCGGCGTCGAACGCGCTGGCGCCCTCATCGCCGACCTCTCCCTTCCTTTCCAAGGCCGCATCAACCTGCCACGGCTTCTTGGTTCTCATCGGCGCCCCGGATCTTTTGCAGGCCACGCCTGCCCGGCGACGACGTTGTAGCGGCTCAGGCTGCGGATACCGCCCTGGGTTAGCGCCCAGCCGGGCGGCTGCGCCGCGATGCAGCGACGGGTTTTCGAAACGTAGCGGGCGATGGTCAGCTCATGCTTCGGCGCGCGCATGTCATGGCTGGCCTCACAGAAAATAATCTCGCCGTACGTTGCCTGTTACGTCGAGCTCGAAGCAACAGAACGCTTTTTAAGCCAACGTAAAACGCGGATTTCCTCCTCGTCTAGCCACTGTTGAAGCCGCTCGCTCCTGGTCTTCAGCTTGAGCACATCGTGCAGCATTCCAGATTGAAAATCCTCGAACACCGCCGGATGGATGTACGAGGAGCGACAGACCGAGCGGGTGTTCACGAGTTTCGAAGCGACTCCATCAATCGCCTCGTTAAGTTGGCGAGCAAGGTCGCGCTTGGTCGCTGCGACCTCAAGCGAAGCAAGGGCTTCAACCGCCATGCAGGTGGCACCCCATGTCCGGAATTGCTTTGAACTGAATTCCTCGCCGGTGATTTCGCGGATATATGAATTCACGTCGTGCGAAGAGATAGGTCTGCATTCGCCCTCATCGCAAACATATTGAAATAGGTGTTGGCCGGGCAGTTCCTGGAGCTTTCGGACGACGTTGGCAATGCGACGATCGCTGTGAGAAAGGTTCCATTCCTTGCCCGACTTCCCCTTAAAGCGGAACTTAAGGCTCCCACCTTCGACCTTGACATGGCGGTTGCGCAGGGTCGTCGCTCCATATGACTTGTTCGCCTCTGCATACGCGGCGTTACCGACGCGGATGTACAGGTTGTCGAGCATCCACACTACGGTAGCCAAGGCCTTATTCATTGTCAGGCCGCGAGAGCGTAAATCTATCTCAACCCGCTCACGGAGGTCTGGCAGGCGATCGGCGAAGTCGGTGAGCCGTTCGAACTTGGCTTTTCCACGATGCGCGTGCCAGTCAGAATGGTAACGATACTGGCGACGGCCCCGTGCATCCTTGCCGATCGCCTGGAGATGAGAAAACGGGTTAGTTGAAATGATGACATCGGTGTAGGCCGGCGGTATCGCTAAGGCGTTCAATCGAGAGATCTCGGCAGCTTCCGTGATCCGTCGCCCGTCCGGTCGGTAGTACATGAAACCTCTGGCGCCCCACTTACGGGTGATGCCGGTCTCTAATCCAGGAACGTACACCAAGCCTGATGCCAGTTTGGCTTCCGCGGCAATCGTGTCGATTTCAGTGAGGGTCTGGTTCATTTCGCCATAACTCCCGGAGAATTATGCTGTTCCTTCACGTCAGCTTAATCTCTTCGATCACTGCCATTCTCGCTGCGGCGATCTGCTATCGCTTCAGATGGAAATCTACCATCGTCAGCGCGTTTTCGATCGCTGCCCCGGAGGCGGTATTGTCGAACACGCACCAGCCATCCGCCGCCAACAGGTCTGAGAAACGCCTGATCTCCTCATCGGTATAGCTCGAGTAATAGATCTTCGGCTTGCCGTGGAGACGAACGTATTTTGGCGGTGTGTCGAAATCCTCCGTCGGCCAGACCCGCGCCGGATCGGCAAGAACTCGATCGATCGCGTAGCTCTTCAGCAGATCCCGTGCCTCGGCCGACGCCCAGCTCGTGTGGCGTACCTCAATCACGATCGGTCCGTCATCGGCATTCCGTACTGTATTGAACGCGCTGTCGAGCGCGTCCGCGTCGAAGGCCAGTGACGGCGGCAGCTGGCAGAGCAGCGGTCCTCGTTTCTCGCCTAGCGGCGTAATATCTTCAAGGAAGGTGCCGAACGGCTCGGCGATGTCTTTCATCGCGTGGGTGTGGGTGATGTCCTTGGGGATCTTGACCGCAAACCGAAAGCTGTCCGGCACGGATTGCGCCCACAGCGCGAAGGTCGATGCCTTGTGCCGACGGTAGAAGGTCGAATTGATTTCGACGCCATCGAACACCGATGCATATCGGGTGAGGCCACTTCCTTCCTGCGCAAACCGGTCGGCCACCTTTTTCGGGATGGACCAGGCGGCGGTGGCGATGATCGGCAATCGTCTTCTCCTCGACTTGCGAATGCGCAAGCGAAACGAGGGGCCGACAGCGGAGTTCCATGCAGCGACTGAGCAGCCACCGGAACCATCGGCCACAAAAGAACGTTTGCAGAACAAAACCAGGAGAACCTTATGAGTGAAAACCCGAAAACCGATACCTCGTCCAACACACAGAAAGATCCAGACGACTGGGTCAGCGGCGACGAGCCGATGACCGGCGCTCAGCGCTCTTATCTGAAGACACTGTCGGAACAGGCGCATCAGCCCGATGCCTACGCCGAGGACCTGACTAAGGCCGAAGCGTCAAAACGGATCGACGAACTCAAGAAGTCACTCGACCTGGAGTGACGCGCAGCCGCCGGTAGCAGATGGTGTATGGCGTGGGGTGCTACACGGAACTTTTGTGCGCTGCAGCACTTATCGATCGTCAACCGCGAAAGGACGCAACCATGTCAGATCTGAAGCTTGGTGAACCGATTCCTACAGGCATTGCCGGTATTGAACCTGTCAACATCGCAGAGGTGCAAGACGCCGCCGAGACGGTCGTACAGCCTTTCCAGGAGACCGTAAGCAGCACCGCGGTCTCCCACTCCAATGGCCCTTTATTAGATCAGTTGCTGTTGTTTCCGATGAAGCTCGGCCTGTCGATGGCGCTAGCCTCCACAGCGATGCTAGTCAGTCCAGCGCTGATGGCCAAGCGGATTGAAACGGCCGGCATCACTCAGTAAACGACGACTCGTCGTTCGTCCCGTTCTCCCCGCCTTCCGAGGCGGCGATTTCGTTTTTTAACTGCGTGTCGGCTGAGCGGGCCGGTATCCTCGAGCGCCTCGATGTTAGGCAGGTTAAGCAGCCAAAAGCAGAGAGGAAATGGGGGGTTGTCACGTAGGTGTACGGCGCCCCGGGCGTCGGACGAGGCGGTCCGGAACCGATGAAACCCGCGCCGCGTAGATCGGCGATGGTGTCGCCGCTGACTTCCTTGCCAAAAATCCTCGACAGCTGTCGGCGGTCGACCGGCTGAAAAGGTCTCACCGCCATCAGCACCATCACCTTGAACTCCGACGCCCCCGTTGCCGCGCCCCGCCTTGGAGCAGTTGAGACCCGTATCGCGGCCGGTCACGCGAACGCGTTCGATGGTGCCAGCCGCCTGCGGGCAAGACCGGCGGCGAAGGCGGCATGGGATTCGGTCAGATCGTGTGCTCGCGGCCGTGCCCAGCTTGGCAGGCGGGGCGACTAGTTCGGCGTCGTCGTAACGTATCGACCGGGCGGATCCATACCGAGAAGCTTAAACGGTACGCGCGGTTTAGGCCAGCATACAAACGCAAAACTGCACGCATTGACACCTTCCTTACATAACCGATAATCTTGCACTATGAAACGCTTCAAGACGAGGCGGCATCTACAACGCTTCGTCTCCATCCATGACCCGATTGCCAACTTGTTTTACATCCTCCGCCACGACATCTCCGGCCATCATCGCGAATTGCGTTCCTCGGCGATGAAACTGTGGGCGAAAATCGCCCGCGCGTGACCGACAAACTCGGCCGGCGTCATGGCCTGTCCTCGTTGCCGTTAAGTTGACGATGCCACATGCAGCGCTTCTACCGGCTGGACGCGCGACCTGTTCGGCACGGCGCTGCTGGTGCGCGAATGGGGCCGCATCGGCGTCTTTTCCCGCGAGCGGGTGGAGGCGAAGCGGAGTTTGGCGGAAGCGTGGCGGGATGCGGAGCGGCTGGCGATGCGGAAGCGCCGGCGGGGGTATGTGCCGGTCGGGGATTGTTGACACCTGTCAACATCCCGTCAATGCGGCTGGCTGCGGTGGAAGAAGTGCAGGAACAACTCCCGCTCGGTGGTGATGTCGAGTTTTTCGTAGATGCGGGCGCGGTGGTTTTTCACCGTGCCGGAGGCGATGCCGAGGCGGGCGGCGATGGTGGCGGTGGGGTGGCCGTTCAGCACCAGCTCGACGAGTTCGAGTTCGCGGGCGGACAGTTCCGGCCAGAGGGCGGCGGCGATGACCGGGCCGTTGGCCGGCACGGCGCCGGGCGCCGTGGGGGTGGCGCTGCGGCTGTAGGAGGGCTGGCGGGTTTTGGTGTCGAGCGCATGCAGGGCGGCGAAGACGGAGAAGCGTTCGTTCAGCAGGTCCACATCGGCATCGCGAAAAGGCTGGCGCGAGCGGTCGAGGAAGATGCCGAGGCACCAGTCGTCGCCGTCTTCGAGCAGCACGCCGATCTCGTCGCAGATTTCCGACTGGGCGAGGAACTCGGCGATGTAGCGGCCGCGTTTCATGCGGTCGCTGGCGAGGCTCTTCAGGGGCACGATGCCGGTGCGCCGCTCGCCGCGCCAATGGGCGTAGAAGGGATCGAAGACATAGTAGGTTTCAAGATACCGCGCGACCATCTCTTCCGAATAGCCGCGGTGCTTGACGAATTCCGGCCGGCGGGTCGCCGAATAGCGCGTGACGGTGATGAGGTCGGGCGAGACGACGGCGCCGATCATGTCGATCAGCCGGTCGACGTGCTCGTCCGTTCCCGTCGCGGCGATCGCGACGGCAAGGTTCTGCCAAAACTCTGCGCGCATGCTCTGATCTAGCATCCCCCTGCCCCGCCGTCATTGTGCCTTTCGGCATATGGCGCCCCGCCCTTGCCCGAGCCTAGTCTTCCCCCATCGAAAGTCTCGGAGGGCAAGGACTTGGAAAACCCGATTGTGATTGGCATCGACGCGGGCGGCACCATGACCGACACGATCCTCGTCGATCGTCATGGACACTTCAAGATCGGCAAGGCGGCAACGACGCCGAAAGACGAGGCGGAGGGCTTTGTCGCCTCCTCCCTTGACGCGGCCGAGGCCTGGGGCATTTCGCTGGAAAGCCTGTTTTCCGGCGTCGACGTCGTGCTCTATTCCGGCACCGGCATGCTCAACACGCTGCTGTCGCGCACCGGCCGCAGGCTGGGCCTCATCACCACCAAGGGCATGGAAGACATGATCCTGATGGGCCGCGGCTTGCAGGCCTGGGCGGACTATTCCTATGCCGACCGGCTGCACGCCGTCACCCACCATCACCCCGATCCCCTCGTGCCGCGCCGGCGCACGCACGGCGTGACGGAACGCATCGACCATTTCGGCGATGTCGTGCTGCCGCTCTACGATGCCGACGTGGTGAAGGCCGCCCGCGCGCTGATCAAGGACAAGGTCGATGCGATCTGCATCATGACGATCTTCTCCCATGTGAACCCGGTGCATGAGAAGCGCATCGCGGAAATCTGCCGCGAGGAGGTCGAAAAGGCGGGCGCCGAGATCACCGTCTATACCAGCCACGAGGTGCGCCCGGTCATCCGCGAACAGTCGCGGCTGAACTCGGTGCTGATCGAGGCCTATGCGACGTCACGCGGCCGCAAGCAATTGCGCGGCATCGAGGATGCGTCGAAGAAGTACGGCTTCAAATATGGCGTGCAGACGCTGCTCTCCTTCGGCGGGCTGACCTCGATCAACCACCCTCGCCTGCACGAGACGATGATCTCCGGCCCGATCGGCGGCATTCTCGGGGCGGCCTATATCGGCAAGCTGATCGGCAATGACTCGCTCATCTGCTCCGACATGGGCGGCACCTCCTTCGACATGGGCGTCATCTCGCGCGGCCAGACCCGCATAGAGAACGAGCCGCTGATGGACCGCTTCAAGCTGAACGTCCCGACGCTGCATCTCGATACGATCGGCGCCGGTGCGGGCATGATCCTGAAGGTCGATCCGCTGACCCGCAAGATTTCGCTCGGGCCGGAAAGTGCGGGCTCCGATCCGGGACCGATCTGCTTCGACCGCGGCGGCACCGAGCCGACCATTGCAGACTGTGACGCCATCCTCGGCCGGCTCAATCCGGATTATTTCCTCGGCGGCAAGGTCAAATTGCAGGTCGAGAAGGCGCGCGCCGCCTTCAAGGAGAAATGCGCCGACCCGCTCGGCGTCGGCGTGGAGGAAGCGGCCGAAGGCATGATCGAGATGCTGGAGGCGGATGCCAACAATGCGCTGCGCCGCGTCATTTCCGGCCAGGGCATCCACCCGTCGGAATTCACGCTGCTCTCCTATGGCGGCTCCGGCCCGCTGCATCTTGCCGGCTGCTCCAAGGGCATCGGCTTCAAGGACATCATCACCTTCCAGTTCGCCGCCGGCTTCTCCGCCTTCGGCTGCACCACGGCGGATTACATGCGCCGTCACTCGGTCTCCACCCAGATCGACATTTCGGCCCGCGCCACGGAAGACCGGCTCGTTGCCGCGGGCGCCCAGATCACCAGGGTCTGGAGCGATCTCGAAAGGGCCGCGGTCGATGAAATGCTCGCCGACGGGCATGCGCGCGAGAAGATCAAGACCGTGCCCTTCTTCATGGCGCGCTATACCGGCCAGCTCGAAGACGTCGAGGTCATCGCGCCGTTGCCAGCTGTCAACTCGGCAGACGACATGCGCGCCGTGCTTGCCCAGTTCGAGGAGGTCTATGCCAAGGCGAACCACCGCGTCTCGAAATATGGCGAGGCCGGCTTCTCGCTGATGGAGCTCGGCGTCATCGCCACGGCCGACAAGATCAAGCCGACGCTCATCCGCCGGCCGCTCGGCACCGCCAATCCGCAATCCGCCCACAAGGGCACGCGCGAGGCCTATATCGGCGGGCGCTGGCACAAGGCCAATCTCTACGAAATGGACCTGCTCGAACCCGGCCACGAGGTGACCGGCCCGGCCATCATCGAGCATCCGGCCACCACGCTCGTCGTGCATCCGAACGACCGCGTTTTCATCGATGAGTGGACGCTGCTCCACTATATTCACGCCTGAGCGGGAGACCGAAACCATGCTGGACAGAACCGCAAATCCCCTTCGCGAACGCCTCCTCGAATCCGAACGGCTGATGGAGGAAACCGGCTGCTACGACGGCATCACCGAGCTGACGCTGCGCCGGCAGGACCCGCTGAAATTCGAGACGCTGCACACCAAGCTGCGTGCCTATTGCGTCTCGGCGCGCGAAATGGCCCGGCGCATCTCCGCTTCCCCCGGCGTGCGGGAAGTGGGCGAGATGGTCGTCGCCATCTACACGCCGGAGGGCGACGCGATCGCCCTTTCCAACGGCATCATGGTGCATGTGCACACGATGAGCCGCTTCATCAAATGGATGATCAAGAACGGCTACGAGGAAAACCCCTGCATCCGCGACGGCGATATCTTCGCCAACAACGATGCCTTCATCGGCACCGTGCAGGTGCCGGACGTGATGGACGTCGTGCCGATCTTCTACGAGGGCACGCTGGTCGGCTGGGCGGGTGCTGTCTGCCACGAGCTGGAGGCCGGCGGCATCACGCCGGGCGGCGACGTGTGCCTGGCGCAGGAGCGCTTCACCGAAGGGCTGTTCGTCTGCGCGGAAAAGGTCGGCGAGAACGACGAGATCCGCCGCGACTACGTCATCCGCTGCGAGCGGAACCTGCGCATGCCGATCTATTGGGTGCTCGACGAAAAGGCCAAGGTCGCCGCCTGCATCGACATGCGCGAGAGCGTCAAGCAGCTCATCTCCGAAGTCGGGCTGGAATACTGGCAGCGGCTTGCCAAGGAGTTCATCGAGGAGGGCAGGCGCGCCCAGCTCGCCCGCACCCGCCAGCTCACTGTGCCCGGCATCTATCGCGGCCACACCTTCTACGGCCATGTCACGGAGGGCAAGCCGGGCTTCCAGCCGCTCGGGCCGCCGAACTGGCTCTACAACATCCCCATCGAGATGGAGATCAAGTCCGACGGCAAGATCCGCATGGATTTCGACGGCACCCAGCCCTGGGGCTATCACTCGATGAACTGCACGCCGGCCGGCATGGATGGCGGCATGTTCGTGACGCTGACCCAGCATATGAACTTCGAGGGCCTGGTCAATGACGGCGCCTGGATGGCGACCGAGATCAACATTCCGCACGGCACCTGGACCAACCCGGACAACGAGATGGCCGCCACCGCCACCTCCTGGGCGCTGCTGCTTCCCGCCTACGGCGTCTTCCAGCGGCTCTTGTCGCGCGGTTTCATCGCCCGCGGCTTTGTCGAGGAGGCCTTCGTCGGGCAGGTCAACTCGCCGATGATCGAGATGGGCGGCACCAGCCAGTACGGCACGCAGTTCGGCATGGCGCATTTCGAATGCGCTGCCGCCGGCTCCGGCGCGCTCGCCATCAAGGACGGGCTGGATACCGCCTATGTCGGCTGGAACCCGGAATCCGACATGGGCAATATCGAGATCTGGGAACAGAACATGCCGATGGTCTATATCGGCCGCTCGATCGTGCCCAATTCCGGCGGTGCCGGCAAATATCGCGGCGGCTGCGCCTTCGCCTCCACCTGGCTGATCAACAAGACGGAGCATCTGCGCCTTGTCACCTCGGAACATTCCTCCCGCGTCTTCGACAATGGCGGCCTGTGCGGCGGCTACCCCGCGCCGACCTGCGAAAAGCACCATGCCGTGCGCGGCTCCGACATCTTCGAGAAGGCGGCCAAGGGCGAGGCGCTGGCGCACACGCCGGGCACCGATCCACTCGTCTCGGATTTCGAACGCCGCTACAAGGGCGAGCAAGTCTTCGAGGAGGGGCCTTACATCACCAAGCCGCACAAGTCCGGCGACATCTTCAGCCATGCCTATAATGGCGGCGGCGGCTTCGGCGACGTGCTGGAGCGCGACCCGGTGAAGACGGCCTGGGATGTCGAAAACGGCTTCCTCACCCGCGAGGCGGCCGAGCAGGTCTTCGGCATCATCCTCAAGGACGACGAGGAAGGCTATCCGCTGGCCGATATCGACGCCACCGTGGCGCGGCGCGCCGAGATGCGCAAGGCGCGGCTCGCCAAGGCCATTCCGGTCTCCGAATGGATCGCTAGGGAGGCGACGCGCGTGAAGAAACAGGACTTTGCGCTGGAAGTGACGCGGATGTATCGCAGCGCGATGCAGCTTTCGCCAAGATTCACCCGGGAATTCAAGGACTTCTGGGGTCTCGACGCCGATTATGCCTTTGCCGGGGAGAAGTGAGCCATGAGTGCCTATTCCAAGGAAACCATCCGCGAACTGGTCGATGGCACGCTGCCCTGGCCGCAGACCCGCCGCATCATGAGCGCCTACAAGGACGACGACCGTTTTGCCAAATATATCAGCGTGTTGCAGGATCGCGTGGCCTGGGAGGACCCGATCCTGCTGCCCGTCGGCGACCGGCTGTTCATCTGCGACAGCGCCGAGGGGCGGGTGACACGCTGCGAATGCGGCCATTCCTTCGGTGATTACCGCAAGAACTGGAAGCTCAACGCCGTGATCAGCGTGCGCGACACGGAAGAGAGCCTGCGCGAGATCTACCCCAATTCCGACCTGCCGGACCCGGAATGGATGGAAATCCGCGAATTCTTCTGCCCGCAATGCGCCCACCTGCACGAGGTGGAGGCGGCAGCGCCCGGCTATCCCATCGTGCATGACTTCCAGCCGGACCTCGAAGGGTTCTACAGGGACTGGCTGGGCACACCCTTGAAGGAGACGGCATGACGGAAAACCTGAAGGGCCGCAGCGCGGTCATTACCGGCGGGCTGACGGGGCAGGGGCTGGCGATCGCCGAGGCCCTTGCCGGGGCCGGCGCTCATGTCGCCGTCGGCTCCTTCGTGCGCGAGGCGGCGGGGCGGCAGGGCGACGCCGCCGCCTATCCGGACCCGGAAGAGATCGTCAGCGTGCGGGAACGACTGGCCCGGCATGGCACCAGGGTGCATGCCGGGCATCTCGACGTGCGCGACAGCGCGGCGATCGCCGATTTCGCCGCTGCTGCGGAGGCAGCCTGCGGGCCGGCCGATATCCTCGTGAATGCCGCAGGCACCACGGCCGAACAGCCGGTCAGCGGCCATTCGGACGAGCTGTGGCTGAAGATCATCGACACCAACCTCAACGGCGCCTTCCGCATGATCCGGACCTACCTGCCGGGCATGATGGCGCGCAAATGGGGGCGGGTGATCAATATCGGCTCGACGGCGGCGACCGTCGGCTGGAAGGACAATCCCGCCTATTGCGCCTCGAAATCCGGCCTGCTCGGCCTGACCCGCTGCGTGGCGCTGGAGGGCGCGCCGCATGGCGTGACGGCGGTGATGATCAGCCCGACCTGGGTGGAGACGGAGCTGATGCGCCGCAATGTCCAGCAGGTTCTCGACCGGGAGGGCGGGGGCCGCACGCTCACGGACGCAATGGCCGATATCGCAAGGCAGAACCCGCAGAACCGCATCATCCAGCCGAGCGAAATAGCCGCCCTTGCCGTCTTCCTCTCGGGGGAGGGGGCCAGGGGCATCACCATGGAGAACATACAGATCTCGGGCGGCGCACTCTGGTGAGCCGCCTTTTGCTTTAAAGACCAAAACAAAGAAAGAAAGGGAACAGCAAATGCCAAGACACATCGTAATGACGCTTGCCATGACTGCCGGACTGCTTTCGACCTTCGCCACCGCGCATGCGGCCGATCCGGAAAGCTGCAAGGCCGTGCGCTTCTCCGATGTCGGCTGGACCGACATCACCTCGACCACCGCCGTCGCCTCGGCGATCCTGCAGGCGCTGGGCTACGCGCCGGAGAGCAAGCTGCTCTCCATTCCCGTCACCTATACCAGCATGAAGAACAAGGACATCGACGTCTATCTCGGCGACTGGCAGCCGAGCATGGAGGCCGACCGCAAGCCCTTCCTCGAAGACAAGTCGATCGAGGTCTTCGGCCCGAACCTGACGGGCGCCAAATATACCTTCGCCGTGCCGAAATATGTCTCCGATGCCGGCGTCAAGGATTTCGCCGACCTCCAGAAATTCGCGGACAAATTCGGCAACAAGATCTACGGCATCGAGCCCGGCAACAACGGCAACCGCATGATCACCGAGATGATCGACAAGAAGGCTTTTGGCCTCGCCGACTGGGAGCTCATCGAAAGCTCGGAACAGGGCATGCTGGCGGAAGTCGGCCGGGCGATCGGCGAGAAGCAGTGGATCGTCTTCCTCGGCTGGGCGCCGCACCCGATGAACTCGGTCTTTGAGATCGACTATCTCTCCGGCGGCGACGACTATTTCGGCCCCAACTACGGCGGCGCCGACATCTACACCAACATCCGCGCCGGCTACGCGGCCGAATGCCCCAACGTCGCAAAGTTCGTCACCAACCTGCGCTTCACGCTGCCCATGGAAAACGAAATCATGGGCGCCATCCTGAACGACGGCAAGGACGCCGAAGCCGCTGCAACCGAATGGCTGAAGGCGCATCCCGATGCGGTGACGCCGTGGCTGGAGGGTGTGACAACGATCGACGGCAAGCCGGCGGCGGAGGCGGTGGGCGGGTTGCTCAACGGGTGATGGTTTTTTTGGGGGGGGGCTGGGTGAGAGGATGTCTTGAATCCAGCCTCTTCGGTGGAGTCGTTGGCTTTTCAGGGGCTGCGGGTTGTTGAATCCGCGCGTGCCAGCAACACCCCCCTCTGCCCTGCCGGGCATCTCCCCCACAAGGGGGGAGATCGAATCGTGGCTACGTCCCGCTAATCACTACCGTCGCAGATGAAGGAATGCCCGCGCCTCCATCCAATCTCCCCCCTTGTGGGGGAGATGTCCGGCAGGACAGAGGGGGGTGCCTCCGTGCAACAGCGCCCTTGTCCTATACTCTTGCCCGCGCTATATGACTACTATAGTCATATGAGGCAAAATCATGCGGGAAATCCAGTTGAAGGACGCCAAGGCGACGTTGTCGGCGGTCGTGGATCAGGCGGTGCGCGGGAATCCGGCGGTCATCACCCGGCATGGACGGCGGCAGGCGGTGGTTTTGTCCTATGAGGAATATGAGAAGCTGTCGCATGTGCCGAGTTTCGGGCAGCTGCTGGCTGCCTTTCCGGGCGAGGAGCGCGATATTCCTGCCCGGGCCGGCAAGCCGCCGCGCGCCGTCGATCTCTGATGTATCTGGTCGATACCAATGTCATCTCTGCGCTCGCACCATCGAAGCGGGGCGGGGAGGGGGCGCTGGTCGATTGGCTGGACAAGGCGAGCCCTCTGCTCTTCCTCTCCGTCGTGACCGCGGCGGAGGTCGCCTCCGGCATCACCAAGGCCGAGCGCGAGGGCGCCACCAGCAAGGCGCGGGCGCTCGGCGACTGGTGGCAGGCGATCGAATATCTCTATGCGGAAAAGCTGCTGGCCTTCGACCTCCCCTGCGCGCGCGCTGCCGGCCGCATGCTCGACCAGGCCCGCGCCCATGATCCGGGTTTCGAGGACATCGCCATCGCCGCCACCGCGGAGGTGCACGGCCTCACCGTGCTGACGCGTAACATCCGCCATTTCGAGCCGCTCGGCGTGCCGGTGCTCGACCCGTTCAAGGCGCTGCCGCCGCTGCCGTGAACAAGGCAGCCTATGGGGTAGGACGATGCCACATCCCCTTCTCCCCTTGGGGGAGAAGGTGCCGGTAGGCGCATGAGGGGGACGTCGCGGACGCTGAAGATCGCATGGCCCCTCTGCGCCACCCCCTCATCCGACCCTTCGGGCCACCTTCTCCCCGAGGGGAGAAGGGGAAGGCGGCACGGTCCTGCCCCTGAAGATCAGAGCCCCGCGGCCTTGGTGAGGTTGATGCGGAAGCGGTCGCGGCGGCGTTGGTAGCGGCGGGTCATTTCCGCGGTGGTGTGGCCGAGCTGTTTCTGGACGTGGCGCTCGTCGACCTCGGCGGAGGAAGCGAGGCCGGCGCGAAGCGAATGGCCGGCGAATTTTCGGGCGCGCTCGGCCTCCGACAGATCGCCGCCGACGCCGGCGGCGACGGCGGTCTTCTTGACGAGGCGGGCGACCTCCTGGTCGTTCAGCCGGTCCGGGCCGACCTCCTTGCCCTGGCCGGTCACCCGGCGGAAGAGGGGGCCTTTGGCGATGCGGGCGAAACGGATCCAGGTTTCAAGCGCCGCGATCGGGCAGGTGGCATCCGACGAGCCGCGGCCGATCTCCACCTCGCGCCAGCCGGTTTTGCCGCGCAAGCACACCAGCAGGCCCTTATCGAAAAACTCGATCCAGCCACGGCCGTCCTCCGTCTGGTCGCGGGCGAGGTCCAGCCCGGTGATCTCGGAACGGCGCAGGCCGCCGGCAAAGCCGATCAGCAGCATGGCCCGGTCGCGCATGCCGCGCAGCGTGCCGCGCTCCAGCGTCTCCAGCATGGCGATCAGGTCTTCCGGCAGGATCGCCTCCTTCTGGCGGGGCGGGGCGGCATGTTTGTTGCGGATGCCGGCGAGCACGGTGGCGATGGCGCGGTCCTTGCGGTCGAGTCTTTCGCCGCCGCGCTGGGCATAGTTCCAGGAGAGCGAGGAGAGGCGGCGCTCGATGGTCGAGACCGTGTTGGCCTTCATGCCGCGCGCCGCCGTGCCGGAGGCACAGGCGGTGATGTAGAGGCCGACGATGTGCGGATCCGGCGGCAGCACCGACAGGTTCTGGCGCCGGCACCAGGCGGAAAAATGCTTCCAGTCCGAGGCATAGGCCTTGCGCGTGTTGGCGGAGCTCGCCGCCTCGACATAGGAGCGCGCGCGATCGGTGAGATCCTGCAAATGACCGGGCAGGGCAGGGGCCTCCGCGACCACAGGCGCCTGCGGCGAAACATCCTCGGGGACATCAGCTTCGGCAGCGAGATTTTCGGTGTTTTGCGCGATGATTCGGGGCATTCTTTCTATAAAGCCCATGGCGAGCGATAAATCAACGTTATCCGTCATTATGCCCCCGTGCCCTAGCGTGCGGTTTTGCCGGAAAAGAGTGGCGCGCCTCGCACGGCGGCTGTAACATCACCCGCATGGATTCGCCCGCTGCCAAACCCGCCCCGGCCCTGCTGCCGCTTGCTCCCCTGCCCGCCTGGGCTCTGCCGCGCGGGCGCGAGCCGGGCGAGATCGACGCGGCCTTCTCGGCCGGCATCGCCCTGAAAGCGCTGGACGACCTCGTGCGGGCGGAGCCCGTGTGGCTCGGCTGCTGGCGTTCGCGCCAGGCGCTGGCCTGCGCGGCGGCGGCGGTTCGGCTGATGGGCCGCAACGAGGAAGAGGCGGCGCTGCGCGACGCGGTGCTGCTGACCGCGGCAGGGGACGATGCGGGGCCGGCGGGCAAGGTGCTGCTCGCCTTCAAGCGGATTTCGTCGCGCAAGGCGGCTTTTTCGTCGAAGGCGATCGCCGAACTGGCCGATCTTCTCGGCCTCGCCTGGGACGAGCAGCTTGCCGCGACCGTCGACCATGTGGATACGGCGCTCCAGTCGACCCGCCCGGCGCCCTTCGCGGCCGCGGACCTCGTCTCGGCGATCCATGCCGGGCGTCCGGATGCCGAGCCACTGGCCTGGATGCTGGCCGATGCCGTCATCGCCGAAACGCTGAAATGGCCGCGCACCCTGCCGCTGCTGATGGCGGAGCGCTACGGCCCGGCCTTCAAGACGCTCGGGGGCAGGGGGCGCGTGCGGCCGGGCGAGCCCGCCTTCCCGCGCGCCGTCTGCCTGGCGCTGGTGGAGGGGGCGAGCGGGGCATTGCGCGCGGCAAACGACATTGCGCGCCGCGCCGACCGGCTGGTCGAAGTCGCCCCGAAGGTGCGCACCAAGGGCGGCGGTGCGGTGATCCGAAAGCTTTTGGAGGAGGACGCCGTGGCGGCCTCGGCGCCGGGCATGAACCTGTCGCGCTGGGCGAGCACCCGGCTGTTCGAACGGCTGGAGAGCTTTGGCGCGGTGCGTGAATTGTCGGGGCGCTCGTCGTTCCGCATTTTCGGGTTGTGACCATGGCCGGACGACTGAAAGCGAGTGCGGCGAGCGAGCAGCTGTTCGACCGGGAGCTGGAGGATCTGCCGGCGCCGATGCGCTGGCGGGAATGGATGCTGCGCATCGAGGCGGTGATCTTCGCCTCGGAAGAGCCCGTCGGCCGCGAAACGCTGGCCCGCGTGGTGGGCAAGGATTGCAGCATCGACCTGCTGATCGACGACCTCAAGGAAGACCTCGGCGACCGGCCCTACGAGATCGTCGCGGTGGCGGGTGGCTGGCAGCATCGAACGCGCACGCGCTACGCGGGGACCATCCGGGCCTCTGCCGCAACCACCCGCTCGATGATGCCGAGCCTGTCGCAGTTCGAGGCGATGGTGCTGATGGCGATCGGCTATTACCAGCCCATCACGCGCAGCGAGCTGTCGAAGATTTTCGGCAAGGACGTGTCGCGCGATACGATCGCGTCGCTTCGGGGGGCGGGCTTCATCGCCTCCGGGCCGCGCAGCCCCTCGCCGGGCGCGCCCTATACCTATGTGACGACGCGGCAGTTCCTCGCCGCCTTCGGCCTCAAGACGCTGCGCGACCTTCCGGACATCGAGGCGCTGGAGGATGCCGGGCTGCTCAGCCGGCAGGAAATGGCGGCGGACGTGCCGCTCGGGACCGCCGACGACAATCCCGACGACGAATAGGACCAACCGACATTCAGCCCATGCCGGCTTCTTACTTGCCGGTCATCTGTACGAGCTGGATCAGGTTGCCGCAGGTGTCGTCGAAGATCGCCATCAGCACTGGTCCGGCGTCCATCGGTTCCTGGGTGAAGCGCACGCCGCGGTCGCGCAGCTTTTCATATTCGGCATGGAGGTCGTCGACCTGGAAGGAGACGGCGGGGATGCCGTCTTCGACGAGCGCGGTCTTGAAGGGTTTTGCGGCGGGGTGCTCGCTCGGCTCCAGCAGCAGCTCGGTGCCGGCGGGGTCTTCCGGCGAGACGACGGTGAGCCAGCGGTATTCGCCGACGGGCACGTCGTTCTTGATCTGGAAGCCGAGCATGTTCGTGTAGAAATCGAGCGCCTTCGCCTGGTCGTCGACCAGCACGCTCATCACGTAGATCCGCATGGTTCATTCCTCCTGAAGGTGTTGTTGCAGCCAGTCCTGCGTCGCCCCGCGCAAGGGGGCGAGGTCGAGCGCGTGGATCTTCGTTCTGCCCGACCAGGACACGCGGACGAGGCCGGCCGCCTCCAGCATGTCGAGATGCTGGCTCATCGCCTGGCGCGACAGCGTCTTGCCGTCCACGGCGAAGGCGCCGGCGCAGATCTGGAACAGCGACTGGTCCGGCCGGGCGCGCAACTGGTCGATGATCCGCCGGCGGGTCGGGTCGGCCAGCGCCTTGAAAATTCGGTCCATCTGCTCGGGTTCCATGCGGATTAATATGCAATGATTTTATTGCATGTCAACCGGCCCGGCGTTTTGACTGTTCGGTCAATCTTCTGGCCGGATTTTTTCCGTTTCGTATAGCGTTTTGCCCGGATCTTCGGCCGCGGAAGTCCGGCGTTCCTGGCAATTTTCCATCCTGACGTTGCGGAGGGGCTTGTGGTAAAATGGCCTGAGGTCAGCGTTTTTACCCAGCCAATGACTGTGGAAGCAGAAACTTTATGACCGAACAGTCATTTTCTGTTGACCGATCGCGCATCTCGTGTTTATTTATGCATACGAATGCAAAACGAGGGAAGATGATGAACGAGCAGTCGGGAAAGGTCGTCGGCAAGCAGGCCCCGGCCAACGAGGAGGCGCCTCCCGCCAAGGGGCGCACGGAGGCCAAGCAGGGCCGGTCGCGGTTCCGGCCGCTGTCGCCCGAGCATATGCCGCGCGATTATGCGATCTCGCTCGACGCCTACCGGCGCGGCGGCACGGATGCCTTCATCGGGCGTTCGCCGGACCATCTGGTCAAGCAGCGGCTCACCGGCTTCGAGCCGCAATATGTCAATATCATCGACTATATCATCCGCATCACGCACCAGATCTGGGAAGAAAAGGACATCGGCTATATCTACGATACCTATAGCCATGACTGTCTGGTGTGGGACGATCTCGCCCTTCAGGTGGGCCGCGACAAGATCGTCGCCGATACGACCTCGCTGAACAATGCCTTTCCCGATATCCGCATCGTGGCGGAAGACGTGGTCTGGGCCGGCGACGACGCGATCGGCTTTCATACCTCGCACCGCTCGCAGATCATCGGCACCAATACCGGCTTCAGCCGCTACGGCGCGCCGACCGGGCGCCGCGTGCAGTTCCTCTGCATGGCGAATTGTGTGGCCCGCGACAACGAGATCTTCTACGAGCACGTCGTCTACGACACGGCGGAGGTGGTCAAGCAGCTCGGCTTCGACGTGGTCGAGACGGCCAAGCGCGCGGCCTCGTCCGGCGTGACGGCCGGCCTGCCGCGCGATTTCCTCGGCGGCGAGCCGAAGCGCACGGTGGGGCAGGGCAAGCCGGAAAAGGTGGCGGTGCCGACAGAGATCCGCGACAACCCGGAAGAGTTCGTGCGCGCTGCGCTGCACACGATGTGGAACCGGCGCAATCTCGGCGCGCTCGACCAGGTCTATCATCCCGGCATCGTCTCGCAGCAGACCGGCAGCCGCATCTTCCGCGGGACGGGGCAGTTGCGCTCCTTCATGCTGTCGCAGCTCGCCATGTTCCCGGACGTGCTCTATTCGGTGGACGACCTCTACTGGATGGGCAATGCGCAGGAAGGCTTCGTCGTCGCCACCCGCTGGTCGATGACCGGCACCCATCGCGGGCTTGGCCGCTACGGCGAGCCGACGGGCCGCGAGGTCAATATCTGGGGCATCACGCACTGGCTGATCGAGGGCAACCGCGTCACCAAGGAGTGGACCACCTTCAACGAATTCGGCGTGCTCATCCAGGTCCTGCGCTAGTCGCGGGACCCTTACTCCAAGAATTTTGCATACGCTTGCGAAATTGCTTGCATACGTATGCACATTGCCTATCATGACGACATGAAGCGCCGGAAAAAGGCGCGGGAGCAATGCGGCGTCCGCCTCCAGGCGAGGCGCGCCGCCAACAAAGAAAGTGGGAACATGAGAAAATCGACACTCTTCGCATCGACCGCTGCCCTCCTCGTTGCAGGCCTGGTGGCGGCTCAGCCCGCCAAGGCCGACTGTGGCATCGAGAAGGGCTCCGTGCGCATCCTTTCCAACGATTTCGAGGCGTTGCGCCTCGTCGGCGCGGAGGCGGAAAAATGCGCTTCCGCGACGGTCAAGGTCAGCATGAACCAGACGACCGAGCACAAGAACCTCCAGGTGCCGGCGCTGAAGATCAACCCGGCCGAATATACCGTCGCCGTCATCGCCAACAATTCCATCGTGCCGCTCCTCAACGAAGGGCTCTTGCGGCCGCTCGACGATCTCGTCGCGAAGTACGGCCAGGACCTCCAGCCGACGCAGTTGATCAAGCTCGACGGCAAGGTGATGGCGATCGCCTTCATGGGCAATTCGCAGCACCTGTTCTTCCGCAAGGACATCCTGGAAAAGGCCGGCCTCCAGCCGCCGAAATCCTATGAGGACGTGCTGGCGGCCGCCAAGGTCATCAAGGAAAAGGGCCTGATGGACTATCCGCTCGCCGCCTCCGACAAGGCCGGCTGGGACCTCGCGGCGGAATTCGTCAACATGTATCTGGGTTACGGCGGCGAGCTTTTCGCGCCGGGTTCGGCGGCGGCCATCAACAACGAGAAGGGCCTCGCCACGCTCGCCACCATGAAGGCGATGACCGAATATATGAACCCCGACTACATGACCTACAATGCCGACGAGATCATCAAGGTCTATGTCGCCGGCAAGGCCGCCATCGTCAACGGCTGGGGGTCGCTGGCAAGCGGCGTGATCGACCCGGCCAAGACGCCGGCCGAGATCGCCAACAACACGGTGCTGGCGGCGGCCCCCACGGTCGGCGGCGGCTCGACGCCGGCGGGCGCGCTCTGGTGGGACGGCTTCTCGATTGCCAAGAACATTTCCGACGAGGATGCGGAAGCCTCCTTCCGCGCCATGGTCTATGCCATCCGGCCGGAGGTGGGGCAGCAGAACCCGAACCTCGCGACGTGGCTCACCAAGGACTACAAGCCCGGCCCCGTCGCGGTCGGCGTGCTGGAAACCGCAACCGGCGGCGCGAAGCCCTATCCGATGATGCCCTATATGGGCCTCCTGCATTCCGCGCTCGGCTCGGAACTGGCGGAGTTCATGCAGGGGCGCGAAAGTGCCGAAGAGGCGCTGAAGGATGTCGAGGCCTCCTATAGTGCGGCCGCCCGCGAGGGTGGCTTCCTGAAGTGAGGCCCGGCGGGAGCGGTGGCCCCTCCGGCGCTCCCGCGGGTCTTGCCGCCGATACGTCCCGCGCCCCGCGGGATCCATGCAACACGGAACTTTGAGCAAGGAGAAGGCGCATGCCGCACAGGGCTTTTTTTGCCTTCATCATGCCGTCGCTCGTGGCGATGCTGCTCTTCATCGCCTTGCCGATCATCTCGGTCGCGGTGCAGTCGTTTTATGTCCAGCACGAGCGGGTCGTGACCGAGGTGGAGACCTGCACGCCCTTTGCCGGGTGCACCAAGGAGACGCGCGTCGACGCGGAGGCGACCGAGAAGCTGCGCAACGAGGAACCGCTCGGCCGCTTCAACGGCTTCGGCACCTATCTCGACCGCAACCACCTGGCCGTCAGCGAAATCGGCGCGATCCTGTCCGACAATGCCGGTTTCAAGGATGCCGCCGCGCGCATCTACAACCTGCCCTTCTACCGCGCACTTGCCTTCACGCTCACCTACACGTTCGTGGTGACGCCGTTTGCCATGCTGCTCGGCTTCTGCATTGCGCTCGGCGTCGATGCCATTCCGCCTTTCTACAAGGGGCCGGTCATCTTCTTCTCGCTTTTGCCGATGATCGTCACGCCGCTGGTGGGCGCGCTCATTGTCTACTGGATGGCGTCCTCGCAGGGCATTCTCGGTGCGACACTGCAAACGCTGCTCAACGATCCGACGCTGTCGCTGAAATCCTCGGCGGCGATGACCTGGATCACGCTGCTCGTCTACGGCATCTGGCACAATGCGCCCTTCTCCTTCGTCGTCTTCTATGCCGGCCTGCAGACGGTGCCGCACGACACGCTGGAATCCGCGATGATCGACGGTGCCAACCGCTGGGAGCGCATCCGCTTCGTGGTGATCCCGCATCTCATGCCGCTCGCCACCTTCGTCGGGCTGGTGCAGCTCATGGACAATTTCCGCGTCTTCGAACCGATCGTCGGCTTCAGCGCGGAAGCCAATGCCACCTCGCTCTCCTGGTCGATCTTCAACGACCTGCGCGGCCAGGTCGACCAGCTCTTCGGCTCGGCGGCGGCCACTTCGATGCTGACCATCGTCGGCGTGATCATTCTTCTTTCGCCGGTGCTGGTGCGCACCTGGCGAGACTTCAACCGTCGATGAGGGCGCCGCGATGATTGCGACAAAACGCAGACTGCCCCTGCCGCTGGCAGCGCTTTCCACGGGCTTCGTGCTCCTCTGGGTGTTCATGGCGGCCTTCCCCTTCATCTGGACGGTCTGGGGATCGTTCAAGGTCGAGCAGGATTTCTTCTCGCGCGATAGCTGGTGGTTTGCCATCGAGGGCACACGCACCATCGCGCAGACCGGCTCGGCCTTCACCGGCGACGGCTATTACGGCGCCTGGGTGCTGCGCGATTTCTTCTCCTCGGTGATCAACACGGTGATCGTCACCGTCTCGGTGGTCGTCGTGTCGCTGACCTTCGGCACGCTCGGCGGTTACGCGCTGGCGCGCTCCGGCTACCGCTATACATTCTGGCTGCTGATGCTGGCGCTGGTGTTTCGCGCCATGCCGCATATCACGCTGGTCTCGGGCTACCTGCTGCCGTTCTTCGAGATGAACATCTGGGGCTACATGCCGACGGCCATCATCGTGCTCGTCGCCATCAACCAGCCGTTCACCCTGTGGATGCTGCACTCGTTCTTCCTGTCGATCCCCAAGGACCTCGACGAGAGCGCGATGGTCGACGGCTGCTCGCGTTTCCAGGCTTTCCGCCTGGTGGTCATTCCGGTCATGTGGCCGGGCGTCATCACCACGGGCCTGTTCTCGTTCCTGCTCGCCTATAACGACTTCGCCGTGACCGCGATGCTGCTCTCCCAGCCCAACCAGACCATGGTGCCGAAGATCGCGAGCTTCCTCGGCACGATCCAGCAGGAGGGCAACGTCATGTTCGCCGTCGCCGCCGTGGTCTCCGCGACCGCGCCGCTCTTCGTGCTGGTCCTGTTCTTCCAACGTCAGATCGTCAGCGGCCTTACCGCCGGCGCCGTGAAGGGATAATCGCAAATGGCCGAAATCCGCCTCAAGAACGTATCGAAGCGTTGGCACAATTTCGTGGGCGTCGACAATTTCAACCTCGATATCGGCGACCAGGAATTCCTCGTGCTGCTCGGCCCCTCCGGCTGCGGCAAGACGACGACCATGCGCATGATCGCAGGGCTGGAAGACATCAACGAGGGCGAGATCTGGCTCGGCGACCGCATGGTCAACAAGCTGGAGCCGAAGGACCGCGACATCTCCATGGTGTTCCAGAGCTACGGCCTCTACCCCAACATGACCGTGTACGAGAACATCCGCTTTCCGCTGCGTGTGCGAAAGGTGCCGAAGGAGCTGCATCACGAGAAGGTCATGCAGGCCGCGCGCATGGTGGAGCTCGTCGACTTCCTGGAACGCCGGCCGGCGGCCCTGTCGGGGGGCCAGCGCCAGCGCGTGGCGCTCGGCCGCGCCATCGTGCGCCAGCCGGCGGCCTTCTTGATGGACGAGCCGCTCTCCAACCTCGATGCGAAGCTGCGCGTCTCCACCCGCGCCCAGATCAAGAATCTCCACCACACGCTGAAGGTCACGACCATCTACGTCACCCATGACCAGATCGAGGCGATGACGCTCGCCGACCGGGTGGTGGTGATGAACAAGGGCCTCGTCCAGCAGGTCGGCACGCCGACGGAAATCTACGACAACCCCGCCAACACCTTCGTCGCGTCCTTCATCGGCTCGCCCGCCATGAACCTCGTGTCCGGCGATATCGAGAACGGCACGTTTCGCGGTCCCGGCATCACCATCGGCGGCCTCCAGACCAATGTGAAGGGTCCGGTGACGCTCGGCTTTCGCGCCGAGGATGCGACGCTCGTCTCCGAAGGCGGCGAGCTCGGCGCCGACGTCTACTCGATGGAGCTGCTCGGCGAGGCGACCATGGCGAGCTTCCGCATCGGCGACCAGCTCGTTTCCATCAAGTCCGGCAAGGAATACCGCGCCGCCATCGGCGATCTCCTGCATGCCGCCATCCCCGCCGCGATCTGTCACCTCTTCGACAGCAAGACCGGTGTGCGGATCGCGCGGCCCCAGAGCAACTAAGGGAAGACTTTCATGACCGTTACCTATCTCAAACGCGGCAAGCCCGAGGCACAACGCTCCGAGGACGACGCCAAGGTCCGCGCCGTGGTCGAGGCGACGCTGAAGGATATCGAGACGCGGGGCGATGCGGCCGTGCGCGATCTTTCGGAAAAGTTCGACAAGTTCTCGCCGCCGTCCTTCCGGCTGAGCCCCTCCGAGATCGAGGCCGCCATTTCCAAGGTCTCGGCGCGCGACATGGCCGATATCGATTTCGCGCAGATGCAGATCCGCCGCTTCGCCGAGGCGCAGCGCGCTTCGATGACCGACATCGAGGTGGAGACCATGCCCGGCGTCGTGCTCGGTCACCGCAACATTCCCGTGCAGTCCGTCGGCTGCTACGTGCCGGGCGGCAAGTTCCCGATGGTGGCCTCGGCCCATATGTCGGTGCTGACGGCGTCCGTCGCCGGCGTGCCGCGCATCGTGGCATCGGCCCCGCCGCAGAAGGGCGAGCCCCATCCGGCGATCGTCGCCGCCATGCACAAGGCGGGCGCGCATGAAATCTACGTGCTCGGCGGCATGCAGGCCGTCGGCGCCATGGCGCTCGGCACCGAGACGATCAAGCCGGTCGACATGCTGGTCGGCCCCGGCAATGCCTTCGTCGCCGAGGCCAAGCGCCAGCTCTACGGCCGCGTCGGCATCGACCTCTTCGCCGGTCCGACCGAGACCATGGTGATCGCCGACGAGACGGTGGACGCGGAAATGTGCGCCACGGACCTGATCGGCCAGGCCGAACACGGCTACAATTCGCCCTCCGTCCTGCTGACCAATTCGGACAAGCTGGCGCGGCAGACGCTGGAGGAGATCGACCGCATTCTCTCGATCATCCCGACCACGGAAACCGCCACCGCCTCCTGGCGCGACTATGGCGAGGTCATCGTCTGCGACACCTATGAGGAGATGCTGGCGGTCGCCAACGACATCGCCTCCGAGCACGTTCAGGTGATGACCGACCGCGACGACTGGTTCCTGGAGAACATGCATTCCTACGGCGCGCTGTTCCTCGGCCCCCGCACCAATGTCGCCAATGGCGACAAGGTGATCGGTACCAATCACACGCTGCCGACCAAGAAGGCCGGTCGCTACACCGGCGGTCTCTGGGTCGGCAAATTCCTGAAGACCCATTCCTACCAGCGCGTGACGACCGACGCAGCCGCCGCCGAAGTCGGCGCCTATTGCTCGCGGCTGTGCCTCTTGGAAGGCTTCGTCGGCCATGCCGAACAGGCGAATGTGCGCGTGCGCCGTTATGGCGGGCGCAACATTCCTTACGGGGAGGCTGCCGCCTGATGGAGATCCCGCGCACGCCCTCCTTCCGCCTCGACGGCAAACGCGCGCTGGTCGCCGGTGCGTCCTCCGGCATCGGTTTCGGCTGCGCGGTGGCCCTGGCGGAGGCGGGCGCGCATGTGGTGCTGTCGGCGCGCTCGGCGGAAAAGCTCGGCGAGGCGGTGGAGGCGATCCGCGCCGAGGGCTTTTCGGCCGAAGCGCTGGTGCTGGATGTCGCCGATGTCGAGGCCACCGAGGCGGCAATTGCCGCGCACGGGCCGTTCCATGTGCTGGTCAACAGCGCCGGCATCGCCCGCCATGGCCCGGCGGTGGCGACGAGCCCCGCGGATTTCGACGCCGTCTTCGATCTCAACGTGCGCGGCGCCTATTTCCTCACCCGCGCGGTGGCGAAGGGGCTGATTGCGGCAGGCGCGCCCGGCTCGCTGATCAACGTCTCCTCGCAGATGGCCCATGTCGGCGGCATCGACCGGGCGGTCTACGCCGCCACCAAACACGCCGTCGAGGGCTTCACCAAGTCCATGGCGATCGAATGGGGGCCGCACAACATTCGCGTCAACACGATCTGCCCGACCTTCATCCGCACGCCGCTCACCGAGCAGACCTTCGCCAATCCCGAGCGGGTGCAGTGGATAACGCAGAAAATCAAGCTCGGGCGCATCGGTCGCGTGGAAGACATTATGGCCGCCGTCACCTATCTTGCCGGCGATGCCGCGGCGATGGTGACGGGAACGGCGCTGATGGTTGATGGGGGTTGGACAGCGGACTGATGGCAAACGACAAGGTCACGTCGAACGATGTTGCGCGGCTTGCGGGTGTGAGCCAGTCGGCGGTCTCGCGGTATTTCACGCCGGGAACCTCGGTGTCGAAGAAGACGGCGGAGAAGATCCGGGCGGCGGCGGAAGAACTCGGCTACCGGCCGAACGTGCTTGCCCGCTCGCTGATCACCGGCCGCAGCCGCATCATCGGCCTCGTCGTCGCCTATCTGGAAAACTACTTCTACCCGGAGGTGGTGGAGCGCCTGTCGAAGGCGCTTCAGGACCAGGGCTACCATGTGCTGGTCTTCATCTCCTCGATCGCCTCGGAAAATGTCGACCAGATCACCCAGGAGATCCTGGACTACCAGGTGGACGGCATCGTGCTGGCGTCCGCCAACATGTCCTCCGAGCTTGCCGCCCGCTGCCATGCGTCCGGCGTGCCGATCGTGCTGTTCAACCGCCTGCAGGACGATGTGCGGCTTTCCGCCGTCACCTCCGACAACCGCGGCGGCGGCCGGGCGCTGGCGGACCTGCTCGTCTCGCTCGGCCACACCCGCTGCGGCTATATTGCCGGCTTCGAGGGCGCCTCGACGCAGCGCGACCGCGAGCAGGGTTTTTGCGAGGGACTGGAGGCGGCCGGGCTGACGCTCTTTGCCCGCGGGGTCGGCAATTTCCGCTATGACGAGGCGCAGGCGGCCGCACGGCGCATGTTCGCCGGACCCGACCGGCCGGACGCCGTCTTCGTCTGCAACGACCACATGGCCTTCGCCGTGATGGACGTGCTGCGCTTCGAGCTCGGGCTCGCCATTCCCGCCGACGTCTCGGTCGTCGGCTTCGACGACGTGCCGCCGGCGCGCTGGCCGGCCTATAACCTGACGACCATCCGCCAGAATGTCGACGACATGGTCGCCGAGACGGTGGCGACGCTGATGCAGAGCATCAAGGAAGGCGAGGGCGCCGCGCGCCGCGTCATCCTCGACGGCACCCTCGTGCAACGCGGCTCGACCGCCCAGAAGACTCCGAAATACGAGACACGCTAGCCAGCCGCCCCCCGACAGGGGGACGGGCAAACCTTGTCCGCAACCCATTTTGCATACGTATGAAAGGCTGAAACATGCAGATCTCCCAGACGGAAATGGAAAAACGCATCGTCCGCTACGGCGAATTGAAGCCCTGCCGCACCGCCTTCATCGACGCCCATACGCCGGGCTCGAACAGCAAGGAAAATTTTACGATCATCGGCGGCGGCGTCTCGGAAAGCCCGGACCAGCATGTCCATATCAAGGACACGCCCGGCTTCAACATCGGCGCGGCCGGCCAGCCGCCGAAATGCCGCAACTCGCTGCATTCGCACCGCACGGCTGAAGTGTTCTTCGTGCTGAAGGGCCGGTGGCGCTTCTTCTGGGGCCGCTACGGTTCGGCCGGCGAGGTGGTGCTGGAAGAGGGCGACATCTTCAACATCCCGACCGGCATCTTCCGCGGCTTCGAGAATATCGGCACGGATTACGGGATGATCATGGCGATCCTCGGCGGCGACGATGCCGGCGGCGGCGTCATCTGGGCGCCGCAGGTCATCGAAGACGCCCGCGAACACGGCCTGGTGCTCGGCGAGAACGGCAAGCTCTATGACAGCAAGAAGGGCCAGGCGCTGCCGGATGGCATCAAGCCGATGCCGCTCCTCACCGACGAGGAGCTGAAGGCCTTCCCGGAAACGCCGGTGACGGACGTGGTGCGCGACTATGTCGCCCGCTACTGGGACCTGATGGCGCTGGCGCAGAAGGCGCCGGCCCGGGTGATCGGCAAAAACGCCCTGCTGCGCGACAAGCCGGGCTTCGACGTCGAGCTTCTGACCCGCGGGTCCATTCCGGAGGACGCCTATACCAACGAGCGCCACGAGGTGCTGATGGTGATGCGCGGCCATTGGAAACTCGGCTGGGAGGGGGGCGAGGCGGTGCTGGCACCGGGCGATACCTGCGCGGTCCCCCCCGGCCTCAAGCACAGCCTCGTTCCGTCGATGACCGGCGAAGCCAGCCTCTACCGCGTCGTCTCGACGGGCGACAAGGCGGGGCTCACCTGGCGCGGGTGATCTGAGGCAATTCCGGTGAACTCTGGCTCACCGGAATTGCTTTCGTTTCTCGTTTTTGACGCCGACACCGAAGCGATGCCGCTTCGGCTGGACATGCTCTGGAAAAGGGCGGGGCGAGCGCATCGCCCACCCCCTCATCCCGGCGCAACACGTTGCGCCTTAACCCTTCGTTTCCCCTTCTCCCCCACGGGGAGAAGGTGCCGGCAGGCGGATGAGGGGGCTTTCTCAACGGGGCGGCAAATTCTGCCGCCTCTTCCCCGCAACACGTTTTGGAGGACATCCCTTGGACGACGCACTTCTCGCCCTGCTGCGCACGGTCGACACGCCCACCGTCTGCAACGCGATCGAGGTGGCGCAGGGCAAGCGCGGCTTCGACGCCTTTACCCGCGGCACGCTGATCAGCTCGGCGCCCTCGGCCCCGGCGATCGTCGGCTACGCCCGCACGGCAAAGATCGCCGCAGCCTCCCCCTCGACCGAGGACCCCGCCGTCATCCGCACGCGGCGCATGGATTATTACCGCCACATGGCGAGCGGCCCGGCGCCCTCGCTCGTCGTCATCGAGGACACGGATTTCCCCGATTGCGTCGGCGCCTTCTGGGGCGAGATCAACGCGACGGTGCATCGCGGCCTCGGCCTTTCCGGCGTGCTGACCAATGGCGTGATGCGCGATCTCGGCGACGTGCCGGACGACTTTCCCATGCTCGCCGGCTCGCTCGGCCCGAGCCATGCCTTCGTGCATGTCGAGGCGATCGGCGTGCCCGTCACCGTCTTCGGCCTCACCGTCAATCCCGGCGACCTCGTGCATGCCGACCGCCACGGCGCCGTCGTCGTGCCGCCGGAGGTCATCCCCATACTCGCCGCCTCGATCGAGAAATTGCAGGCCACCGAACGGCTGATCCTCGAACCCGCTCGACAGCCCGGCTTCGATCTCGCAAAGTTCGAAGCCGCATGGGCCACATTCGAGGCCGCTAGGACCTGACGGAGCACGCCATGGCCCAACCCGAAACCGCCCGCCCGACGCTGGCCATCCTCCGCAAACAGGCCCGCGCCAACGGCATCGCCATCGCCCCCGAGCGCGAGAAATTCGTGCTGGCCGGCGCGCAGCATCTGCACGAGGCGGCGCAGCGGCTGGACGATATCGCCGCGGACGAAGCGCCGCGATGACGGCCGCCGACCTGAGCATCCCCGAGGCCGCCGCGCGCCTTCGCGACGGACGCCTGACCTCCGTGGCGCTGACCGAGGCGCATCTCGACCGCATCGCGGAACGCGACGGGGCCTACCATGCCTTCCTGCATGTCGCCGCCGAAAATGCGCTCGCCGCGGCCGCCGAGGCCGACGCGGCGTTTTCCCGCGGTGAAGATCTTGGGCCGTTGCAGGGCATACCGGTCGCGATCAAGGACCTGTTCGATACGGCGGACATGCCGACGACCTATGGCTCGGATCTGCATGCCGGACGCGTGCCGACCGGCGATGCCGAGGTGGTTCGCCGGCTAAGGACCGCCGGGGCGGTGCTGCTCGGCAAGCTCGAAACCTACGAGTTCGCCATGGTCGGCCCGGTCTTCGACCGCGCCTTTCCGCCGGCCGCCAATCCCTGGGATGTCAATCGCGCCACCGGCGGCTCGTCCTCCGGTTCGGCCGCGGCGGTCGCCGGCGGGCTGGTGCGCACCACGATCGGCTCGGATACCGGCGGCTCGGTGCGCAGCCCCGCCGCCTATTGCGGCGCCGTCGGCTTCAAGCCGACTTATGGCCGCATCCCCACCCGCGGCGCCTTTCCGCTGTCGCCAAGCCTCGATCATGTCGGCCTCGTCAGCGCCTCCGTCGCGGAAGCGGCGATCACGTTCGATGCAATTGCGGACGGCGCATCCGCTACCGCGCGCCTCGGCATGCCGCTCGCGGGCCTCACCATCGGCTACGCCCGCGACTGGTTTGCCGGCGATGCGGAAACCCTGCCGGCGCTGCTCGACGCCATCGATGGTGCGGCCTCCCTGCTATCGCTGCTTGGTGCCCGGATCGAGGAAGTGACGCTGCCGGATGCGGCGGATTTCGAGGCGGTCGGCGCGGTCATCATCCATGCCGAAGCCTTCGAGATCCACCGCCGGCAACTCGCCGCCTCCGGCGCGCGCTACAGCCGCAAGGTCTTCCAGAACATCGCCTCCGGCCTGTGCCTCACCTCGGACGATCTCGCCCGCGCCCGCCACGCCGCCGTCCGCCTGCGCACCCGGCTCGACCGCACCGTCTTCTCCCGCGTCGACGCCATCCTGACGGCGACGACGCTGACGCCGGCGATCCCCTTTACCGACTTCGCCGGCGAGGCGGCGCGGTGGACGCCGATGCGCACCATCGCCTTCAACGTCACCGGCCACCCGGCGCTATCGGTGCCCTGCGGTTTTGCAGACGGCCTGCCGCTCGGCCTCCAGCTCGTCGGCAAGGCGGGAGACGAGGCGACCTTGTGCCAGATCGGCCATGCCTACGAGATGGCCAGCGATTTTTCGGCATCGAAGCCGCCGCGGCCCTGACGGCTGGTTGCAGCCGCGTGGATCCTCGGGTCGAGCCCGAGGATGACGGAGGGTGGGGTGGCGTTGCGGTAGTCTGGCGGCTGTCACGGTCACGCGTTCAAGCAGTTTGAACCGTCGAGAAAAACCCCCTCATCCGCCTGCCGGCACCTTCTCCCCGTGGGGGAGAAGGGGAGGATCGCCGGCCTCTGATTTTCCCTTCTCCCCCACGGGGAGAAGGTGGCCCGAAGGGTCGGATGAGGGGGTGCGGCCACCGTGCCGTCTGGGACGGTGGAGCAGAGAAGATTCAGGCCTTCTGCAACCGATCAAGCCTGAGCTGTGCCGCGCGGCGGTGGCCTTCGAGGCTTTCGCTGGCGCTCTGGCGGGCGGCGGGTGGGGCGACGGCGGCGACGCCGCGTTCGTCGAGCCATTGGTGGGTGGCGATCTTGACATAGGCGCCGACCCAGAGGCCGCCAGTGTAGCGGCCGGCGCCCATGGTCGGCAGCGTATGGTTGGTGCCGCAGCACTTGTCGGAATAGACGACGCTGGCGAGTTCGCCGATGAAGAGGGAGCCGTAGTTGCGCAGCTTCTTCGCCGTCGCCTGCGGGTCCAACGTGTGGACTTGCAGATGTTCGGCGGCGATGTGGTCGGAATAGGCGATCATGGCCGCCTCGTCGTCACAAACGACGATCTCGCCATAGTCGCGCCAGGCCTGGCCGGCGACGGGGGCGGTCGAGAGATCCAACAGCTGGCGCTCGACCTCCTTCAATGTCGCCTCGGCGAGCGCGCGGTCGGTGGTGATGAGGCCGACGCGGGTGCGTATGTCGTGCTCGGCCTGGGCGAGCAGGTCGGTGGCGATCATCACGGCGTCGCCGGTCTTGTCGGCGACGATGAAGATTTCCGAGGGGCCGGCGAGCTGGTCGATGCCGACGGGGCCGAAGACCTGGCGCTTGGCCTCGTTGACGAAGGCATTGCCGGGGCCGACGATCTTGTGCACGGCCGGCACGGTCTCGGTGCCATAAGCCATGGCGGCGATCGCCTGGGCGCCGCCGATGCGGAAGATGCGGTCGGCACCCGAGAGGTGGCAGCCGGCGATCATGGCGCGGTGGGCATTCGGCGGCAGGCAGGCGATCACCTCGTCGCAGCCCGCGACCTTTGCCGGCACGATGGTCATGATCGGCGCGGAGAGCAGGGGATAACGCCCGCCCGGCACGTAGCAGCCGACGCGCTCGATGGGGATGACGCGGTGGCCGAGATGCAGGCCGGGGCGAAGCTCGATTTCGAGGGGCAGGATGGTGGCGAGCTGCGCCTCGGCGAATTTGCGCACATTGCCGATGGCGAATTCCGTGTCGGCGCGGGTCTGCGGGTCGAGTTCCGCGAGTGCGGCTTCCCGCTCCTCCGGCGTCACCTCGAAGGCGGCAAGCTCGGCCTTGTCGAATTTCACGGAGTAGTCGCGCACGGCGGCGTCGCCCCGCTCGCGCACATCGGCGATGATCTGCGCCACCAAAGTTTCGACCGAGGCGTTGTCGCCGATCGAGTCGCGTTCGGGTGCCTTCACGTATTGCACGCCCTTCATCGGCGTATCCTTGCTGGTCATGGCCTGTCTCTCCACTGAGCCTGATGGTGCGCGGGCACGGCTTTCCCGTCGGCGAAACCTTTGCGGTTCGGCCTGGAAACTGTGTCCCGGGCGTTCGAAATGATCGAGCACAAATCCTATTGCATACGTATTCAAAATCTGCCAGTCTTTTTTCCAACAGGCCGTCACAAACTCGTTTCGCGCTCCATTTGGGGCGGGCAAGGAGGGTGATGGCGATGCTCCGGATACCCTGACAATGACCGCCGTTCCGACCACCAACGACCCGCGCCCACCGCTCCTGTTCCTGCCGGGCACCGCCTGTGATGCCAGGGTGTTCGCGCCGCTGATCGACAGGCTCGGCGATTATCCGGTGCTGATCGGCGACATGGGCGGGGCGACAACCATGGCTGATCTCGCCGAGGCGATCCTTGCCGCCGCACCACCGTTTTTCCTGCTTGCCGGCTTTTCGCTCGGCGGCATCTGCGCGCTGGAAATGGTCGCGCGACGGCCGCAGCGCATCGGCGGGCTCGCCCTGATCGATGCGACGGCGCGGCCCGATCCGCCGGCGAACGCGGCGGTACGGCGCAAGGCCGTTTTGGATGCGCGGGAAAAGGGCATGGACGGCTTCATCCTCGATGCCTGGCCGCGGCTGGTGGCGGCGGGCAATGTCGACAATGCCGGCCTCCGCGACACGATCGTCGCCATGGCGCGCGACTGCGGGCCGGACCGGCTGTCGGAGCAGGCGGAGGTGGCGATCCATCGCGCAGACAGCCGGCCGCGGCTGGGCGCCATCGCGCAGCCCACGCTGGTGCTGGCCGGCGCCGAGGAGCAGGTTTGTCCGCTGGAAGCGCAACACGAGATTGCGGCCGGCATTGCGGGCGCGCAACTTCATCTCATCGCGGATGCGGGACATTTCGCGCCGCTGGAAAACCCTGAAGCCATGGCGCTCCATCTGCGGCGCTGGCTGAACACTCTATCGTAACCCCGACAGGATCGAATGGAAGGACATGTCATGAGCGAGGACGACGCCAAGGGCGCAAAAACCGTGGCGCAGAGCCAGCGCAAGGAACCGGTGGAACAGGTGTTGCAGGTCGAGCGCCGCGACTATACCGAGCTTGCGCCCGTCGGGCGTGCGCGCGGCCAGTCGCTGGAGGGTTTCGACGAGATCTATACCGACATCGTCGATTATATCGTGCGCTGTACGCACCGGATCTGGGACGAGCGCGACATCGGCCTGATCTACTCGCACTACACGCACAATTGCGTGCTCTACGGCACGCTCTGCACGATCTACAACCGCGAGGACGTGGTGCGCGACACGATCCAGCGGCTCGTCTCGCTGCCGGAGCGGCGCGGCATGGCGACCCAGGTTCTTTGGCGCGGCAATGATGTGGAGGGGTTTTACACCTCGCATCTTGTCACCGGCTCGGGCCGGCACACGCAGTTCGGCCATTACGGCCAGCCGACGGGGCGCACCTTCGTCTCGCGCACCATCGCCGACTGCATGATCCACCGTAACAAGATCTACCGGGAATGGGTGGTGGCCGATACGATGGCGATCATCAAGCAGCTCGGCCTCGATCCGCACGGCTTTGCCGAAAAGCTCGCAAAGTCCTCCTTCGACAAGGGCCTGCTGTCGCTCGATATCGGAGAGAACCGCCGGCTGCTCGGTCAATATCCGCCGGAAGCGGAAGCGGATGTCTCGATCGCGCATAACGATCTGGAGGCGCATACGCTGCGATGGCTGCACGACATGTTCAACGGGCGCATGTTCGGCCGCATCAAGGATGTCTACGCGCCAACCTGCCAGTATCACGGGCCGCTGATGAAGGAGCTTTACGGCATCGCCGCCGTGACGCACCAGCATCTCGGCCTCATCGGCTCGATCCCGGATGCCGCGTTCACCGCACAGCACATCTGCTCCAACCCCTGCGAGGAGGGCGGCACCAAGGTCGCGGTGCGCTGGCTGATGGAAGGCCACCACCTCGGCTACGGCATTTTGCAGGAACTCGGCGAGCCGACCGGCGCCCGCCTGCAGGTGATGGGCATGACGCATTTCCACTACAAGGACGGCAAGATCGTCGACGAGTGGAACGTCTATGACGAGCTGTCGCTGCTGGTGCAGGTCAAGCTCGCCGAGCTTGCCCGCCAGTCGGGCAGTGCCGACTGATCCGCCGATGAGAGGGGCGGGCCGGAGCGGCCCGCCACCTCAGAAAACTAGCGACACACCAGCCGCATGATCGTTTCGATGTTGAAGTGGATGCGGCCTTCCAGCGCGTCCTTCGCCATCAGGTCGCGGTCGTAGATGATCGAGCCGGTGAAGCGGTTGGTCAGGTAGTAGTAGTTGACCGCGGCGATGGTGATGTTCAGCTGCACGGGGTCGACACCCTCGCGGAAAACGCCTTCCCTTATGCCGCGTTCCAGCAGCGTATCGACCATGCTGACGAGCTTGCGGCTCGATGCTTTCACGATCTCCGATTTTTTCAAATGCTTTCCGCGGTGCAGGTTCTCGCTGTTGACCAGTGTCAAAAATTCCGGGTTCTTCAGGTAATATTCCCAGGTGAAGCGTACCAGTTTTTCGAGCGCCGCCTTGGGGTCGAGATCCTCCAGGTGGAGCTTCTGCTCGGCGCTGCGGATATCGAGATAGACCTCTTCCAGCACGGTCTGGAACAGGCCCTCCTTGCTCTCGAAATAGTGGTAGATCATGCGCTTGTTGGCCTTCGCCTTTTCGGCGATGTCGTCCACCCGCGCCCCACCCAAGCCATTCTTTGCGAACTCTTTTTTCGCCGCGTCGAGAATGCGCGCCTTGGTGGCTTCCGCGTCCCGGATGCGCGGCTTGCGGACCGGTTTTTCTGTCTGTTCGCTCGTCATGCTCGGGGCCTGTCCTTTGCGCAGTCGGGATGTCTTGCCTGCAACTCATACACGTAGAGATCGCCGTCCGTCAAAGCGGGTCGCGACGATTGCCTGGCGCGCGGCTGTTGAAAACCACTTGACTTGGGGGAAACTAAAGAAGTAACTAGTTAGTGCGTTAAGTGGCGTGAGAGACGCTCCGGGGCACTTCGGGCGAAAGCCGGAAGCCCCCTTCGGGTCCGTCGAGCCGGCCGCGGCGCGGGAAGCGTTTCAATTGGGGAATCGGGAGGAACCTATGTCGACCTTTATCAAGGATTTCATCGAGCGGGAGACGGTCAGCCGTCGCAACTTCTTGCTGGCAACCGCCGCCGGCCTCGGCGCCGTTGCGGCACCCGGTCTGATGGGCCGCGGCGCGGCACATGCCGCCCTGACGGACCCGGCGATTGCCTGGAGCTACCGCGACCGGGCGTCGGCCTACTGGAACTCGGTCATCGCCGGCGGCGAGGCTTTCGTGGAATCGCTCGGCAAGCCGAAGAGCGCGCTGGTGAGCCTCATCAACGAGGGCTCGACGGAAAAGTCGCTCGCCGACATCAAGGCGTTCCTCGCCAAGAACAACGGCAATTGCGCCATCGCCTGCGACGCCAATGACAGCCCGAATGCGCGCCCCGTCGTGGAAGCCGTGCAGGCCGCCGGCGCCTATATCTCGACGATCTGGAACAAGACCGACGACCTGCATCCGTGGGATTTCGGCGACAACTACGTCTCGCACATGACCTGGTCCGACGAACAGCCGGCCGAGCAGACCGCGCGCATCCTCTTCGAGGCGATGGGCGGCGAGGGTGGCGTCGTGCATCTCGGCGGCATCGCGGCCAACAACCCGGCCGTCGAGCGCCTCAACGGCCTCAAGAATGCGCTGAAGGATTTCCCGAAGATCGAGCTTCTCGATGCGCAGCCGGCCGACTGGGACACCCAGAAGGGTGCGGCGCTGATGGCCTCGTTCCTCACGCGCTACGGCGACAAGATCAAGGGCGTGCACTGCGCCAATGACAACATCGCCTATGGCGTCATCGAGGCGCTGCGCGCCGAAGGCATCGAGGACATGCCGATCGTCGCCTATGACGGCAATCCGGAAGCCGTGCAGATGGTCATGGACGGCCAGCTTCTCGCCACCGTCTTCACCAATCCGCACTGGGGCGGCGGCATCAGCGCGGCGCTCGCCTACCATGCCGCGATCGGCAGCTTCAAACCCTCCGAAGAGCCGAAGGAACACCGCGAGTTCTACGGCCCGACGATCCTCGTCACGGCCAAGGATGCCGCGGAATTCAAAGCGAAATATCTCGATTCCGTGCCGGTCTACGACTGGAAGGACTTCTGGGGGCCGTCGAACGGCCAGATCCAGTACAAGGCCTGACCAGGCCCGGCGGCAGCCCCAAGCGCTGCCGCCACTTTTCTTACATTAAATCTCATCGGGAAGAGGGGTGTCTGACGTGACACGTCGCCTATCGCGCGAAACCTTGATCAAGTGGGCGCCGCTCTTGGTGCTGCTCGCGCTCGTGATCTTTTTCACCGCGCTCAATCCAACCTTCTTCTCGCTGCGGAATTTTGCGCGCATCGCGATCGCCTCGGCGCCCGCGCTGATGGTCGCCGTCGGCGTCACCTTCATCATCGTCATGGGGTCGATCGACCTTTCCATGGAAGGCACGATCTCGCTGACCGCGGTCGCCTTTGCCTTCATCTTCGCCCAGTTCGGCGGCTCGCTCGGCGGCATGGGCTGGATCGCCATTCCGCTGGTGCTGGTGCTCGGCGGCGCGATCGGGCTGTTGAACGGGCTGGTCCATGTGAAGCTCAGGATACCCTCCTTCATGGCGAGCCTCGCCATGGGCTTCGTCGGCACGGGGGCCGCCATCCTGCTTACCGGCGGCGATATCGTGAAGGTCAGCGACGCGGCCTTCCGCGGCCTGCTCACCGTGCGCTGGCTCGGCTTCCCGCTGATGGTCTATATCGCCGCCTTCTTCCTGTTCGTCGCCTGGTTCATCCAGACCCACACGACGCTCGGCCGCAACTTCTACGCCGTCGGCGGCGGGGAGGACCTGGCGCATGCCTCGGGCCTCAACGTCACCCGGGTGCGCGTCACGGGCTTTGCGCTGGCGGGCGTCTTCTATGCCATTGCCGCCATCCTCGTCGTCGCCCGCATCGGGCAGGCGGAATCGGTGACCGGCTCGAACTTCATGTTCGTCTCCATCACCTCCGTCGTCGTCGGCGGCGTGGCGCTGTGGGGCGGCATCGGCGGCGTGTGGAATGCGCTGGTCGGCGTGCTCATCGTCGGCGTCATCGACAATGGCATGGTCGTCATCGGCCTGCCGGATTTCGTCCAGGACGGGGTGCTGGGCCTGCTCGTCATCGTTGCCGTCGTGCTGTCGACAGACCGCAAGATGGTTTCCTTCGTGAAGTGAGGCGCGCGCCATGTATCAGCTCAAAGCCGTCGACAAGAAATTCCCCGGCGTCCACGCCCTGAAGGCCATCGACTTCCATGTCGAGCGCGGCGAGATCGTCGGGCTCGTCGGCGAGAACGGCGCCGGAAAATCCACCCTGATGAAGGTCATCTACGGGGCCTACCAGCCGGATGGCGGCCAGGTCCTCATCAAGGGCGTGCCGGTGCGTTTTGCCAATCCGCGCCAGGCGATGGAAAAGGGCATCGGGATGGTGTTCCAGGAACAGTCGCTCATCCCCAACCTCACCGTCATGGAAAACATCTTCCTCGGCTACGAGCAGCAGTTCGTGCGCTTCGGCGTGGTGGACTGGAAGGCGATGGCGCGGGCCGCGAAGGCCCAGCTCGCCAAGGTGAAGCTCGATATCGATCCGGGCATGGTGACGTCGAAACTCTCGTTTGCACAGCGCCAGCTCGTCGAGCTGGCCAAGGTGCTGACGCTGGAGGAGCGGGTGAAGGGCGACCTCGTCATCCTGCTCGACGAGCCGACCTCCGTTCTCTCCAAGGAAGAGGTGCAGCTTCTCTTCAAGCTGGTGCGGGAACTGACCACCCGCGCCTCCTTCATCTTCGTCTCGCACCGCATGGACGAGGTGATGGACCTGTCGGACCGCATCTATGTCATGAAGGACGGCGCGGTGGTCGATGTGGTGGTGCGCGGCGGCGCCACGGCGGAGGCCATCCAGCACAAGATGGTCGGCCGCAACGTCGACAAACAATATTACCGCGAACACCTGCAGGCGCCCTATGACGCCTCGAAAGTGCTGGTCGAGATGGACCGCGTCGGCCTGCCCGGCCGCATCCAGGATATTTCGCTGAAGCTGCATGCCGGCGAAGTGCTGTGTCTGGTCGGCACGGAGGGTTCCGGCCGCGAGGCGATCCTGCGCACCATCTACGGCATGCTGTCGGCAACGACGGGGCAACTACGCATCAAGGGCGAGGACGCGGCCGGCTATTCGCCCCGCCACGCGGTCGCCCATGGCGTCGGCTACGTGCCGCGCGAGCGCAAGGTCGAGGGCATCGTCGCCGGCATGAATGTCTACGAGAACATGACGCTGTCGCAGATGAAGAACCATTCGCGCGGCGGTGTCCTTCGTGTTTCGGAAGAGCGGGCGCTGGCGCGCGACTGGATCAAGAAACTCTCGATCAAGGCGCATTCCGAATTCGCCGATTGCGGCAACCTTTCCGGCGGCAACCAGCAGAAGGTGGTTCTCGCGAAATGGCGCTCCGGCGGCTCGGATATCATGCTGCTCGACCACCCGACGCGCGGCCTCGATATCGGCGCCAAGGAGGACGTCTACGACATGATCCGCGCCATGAGTGCGGCCGGCGTCGGCATCGTGCTCGTGGCCGATACGCTGGAAGAGGCGATCGGCCTGTCGCACACCATCATCGTCGTCAAGGACGGTCGCATCCAGAAGCAGTTCGCCTGCGAGCCGGGCGCCAAGCCCACGCCCTACGACCTCCTGCACTACATGATCTGAGGGACCAATGGATATTCAGCGCCTCAAACCGCACCTGCCCTGGATCACGCTGGTCGTGCTCGTCGCGATCGTCGGCTTTACCGATCCGGGCTTCCTGCGCCCGACCAACCTGCTCGGCCTTGCCGGCGATATCGTGCCGCTGTTCATCATGGCGCTCGGGCTGACCTTCGCCATCTATATCGGCGGCATCGATCTGTCCGCCCAGTCCATGGCCAACATGGTGACGGTCATCGCCTCGGTCTACCTCGCCTCGATGGGGGCGTGGGTGGCGGTGTTCTGCGTGGCCGCCGGCTTCCTGCTCGGCATGCTGTCGGGCTATGTGACGACGCGGCTCTTCGTGCCCTCCTTCATCTCGACGCTCGCCATCGGCGGCGTGGCCTTCTCGATTGCGCAATGGCTCTCCGGCCAGCGCGCGCTCAACATGGATGCCGTCCAGCGCAACGAGACTTTCGGCTGGATGATCGGCCGCACCTGGGGCGTGCCGCATGAATTGCTGATCGCCGCGGTGCTGGTCGCCATCTGCCTGTTCATCGAGCGGCGAACGACGCTCGGTCGCGCGCTCAAAGCGGTCGGCGCCGGCGAGCTTGCGGCGGCGGCCTCGGGCCTCAACGTCGCGCGCTACAAGATTCTCGCCTTCGCGATTTCCGGCGCGCTTGCCGCCATTGCCGGCCTGCTCTTCGCGGTAAAACTCTCGGGCGGTGCGCCGACGATCGCCAACGGCTTCCTACTGCCGGCCATCGTCGCCGTGCTGGTCGGCGGCACGCCGCTCACCGGCGGCGTCGGCGGGGTGGTCAATACCGTCGTCGGCACGCTCATCGTCGCCGTCATCCGCGCCTCCATGCTCTATTTCGAGATCGACGCGACGCGCCAGCAGATGGTGTTCGGCATCGTGCTGATCGTCGCCATCGCGCTCACCATCGACCGCGCCAAGCTGCGCACCGTGAAGTGAGGGACCGGCAATGAGCACCATGCGCGCCGCCGTGCTGACCGCCCCGAAACGCTTCGAACTGCGCGACGTCCCCGTGCCGGCCATCGGCCCGGAAGACGTGCTGGTGCGGGTCACGCGCACCGGCATCTGCGGCACAGACATCCACATCTTCAACGGCCATTATGCCGCCGACAAGCTGCCGCTCATTCCCGGCCACGAATTCTGCGGCACCATTTTCGAACGCGGCGCCAATGTGCGCCATCCCGACGTCGGCACGCGGGTGATTGTCGATATCAACATCGGCTGCGGCACCTGCTTCTTCTGCCGGCGCAACGAGGTGCTGAACTGCGCCGAGGTCACCCAGGTCGGTATCGGCCGCGACGGCGGCTTTGCCGAGTTCGTCGCGGTGCCAGCGCGCCTCGCGATCCCCGTCACGGGCAACATCGCCGACGAGGTGCTGGCGCTCACCGAGCCCGTCGCCTGTGTCGTTCGCGCGGCGCGCAAGGCGCGGGCGAGCTTCGGCCAGTCGGTCGTCATCTTCGGCGCCGGGCCGGTCGGCAACCTGCATGTCCAGATGATGCGCCTCACCGGCGCTGCCCCGATCATCGTCACCGACCTCTCGGCCGAGCGCTGCCGGATGGCGATCGAGGCGGGGGCCGATGCCGCCGTGTCCGATCCGAACCGCCTGAAACAGACCGTGCTGGAGATGACCGGCGGGCGCGGCGCGGACCTGGTGATCGAAAGCGTCGGCAACAAGAGGCTCTATGAGCAGGCCTTCAAGTTGACGCGCCGCGGCGGCCATGTCGCCTTCTTCGGCATCACGCCGCCGGGCGATACCGTGCCGGTCGATATCCTCAAGACCGTGCTGGAGGAAGGCAGCCTGAAGGGGTCCGTCGCCGGCATGGGCGAGGACATGCACGACGCGCTGACGCTGCTGTCGCATGGCCGTTTCCGGACGGAGGATTTCACGAGGGCGAGCTATCCGCTGGAGCGCATCCAGGAGGCTTTCGACACGCTGGCCGACCGGCCGCAGGACCTGAAGACGCAAATCGCCATCGCGGCATAAACAATCGAAGTGGAGGATCCCATGGACCAGAAGACCCCGTTCCTTTCGCCCCCGACCGCAGCGCGCACCTTCGGCTTCTTCGTCGATGGCGAGTGGAAGGACGGCGCGGAGCACTTCGAGCGTGCCTCGCCCGGCCACGGCACGCCCGTCACGCGCACGGTGCGCTGCACGGTGGAGGACCTCAACGGCGCCGTCGCCGCCGCCCGCCGCGCCTTCGAGGATCGCCGCTGGTCCGGCCTTTCGGGTGCCGCACGCGGCAGCGTGCTGCTGCGCGTCGCCGAAGGGCTGCGCCGCCGCCGCGACGAGATCGCCTATTGGGAGGCGCTCGAAAACGGCAAGCCGATCTCCCAGGCGCGCGGCGAGATCGACCATTGCATCGCCTGTTTCGAGGTCGGCGCCGGTGCGGCCCGCCTGCTGCACGGCGACAGCTTCAACTCGCTCGGCGACGATCTCTTCGGCATGGTGCTTCGCGAGCCGATCGGCGTCGTCGGCCTGATCACGCCGTGGAACTTCCCGTTCCTCATTCTCTGCGAGCGCGTGCCCTTCATCCTCGCCTCCGGCTGCACCATGGTCGTGAAGCCCTCGGAAGTCACCGCCGCCACGACGCTGCTGCTCGCCGAAGTGCTGGCGGAAGCGGGCCTGCCCGCCGGCGTCTACAATGTCGTCACCGGCTCCGGCCGCACCATCGGCCAGGCTTTGTCCGAGCACCCGGACGTCGACATGCTCTCCTTCACGGGCTCCACGGCGGTCGGCCGCTCCTGCGTGCACGCCGCCGCCGACAGCAATTTCAAGAAGCTCGGCCTGGAGCTTGGCGGCAAGAACCCGATCGTCGTCTTCGCCGATTCCAACCTGGAGGACGCCGCCGATGGCGCCGCCTTCGGCATCAGCTTCAACACCGGGCAGTGCTGCGTCTCTTCTTCGCGGCTGATCGTCGAGCGCTCCGTCGCCGCCGAGTTCGAAAAGCTACTGGTGGAGAAGATGGCCAAGATCCGCGTCGGCGATCCGTTGGACGAGGCGACGCAGGTCGGCGCGATCACCACGGAAGCGCAGAACGCCACGATCCTCGACTATATCGCCAAGGGCAAGGCGGCGGGCGCGACGTTGCTCGCCGGCGGCGGGCCGGTCGATCTCGGCCGCGGCCAGTATATCGCGCCGACGCTGTTTTCCGGCGTTTCGCGCGACATGGCGATCGCCCGCGACGAGATTTTCGGCCCCGTTCTGTGCTCCATGCACTTCGACACGGTGGAAGAAGCCATCCAGCTTGCCAATGATACGGTCTATGGGCTTGCGGCGAGCGTCTGGACGAAGGATATCGATAAGGCGCTGACGGTGAGCCGCCGGGTTCGCGCCGGGCGCTTCTGGGTCAACACGATCATGGCGGGCGGTCCCGAAATGCCGCTCGGCGGCTTCAAGCAATCCGGCTGGGGCCGCGAGGCGGGCGTCTACGGGGTGGAGGAGTACACGCAGGTGAAATCCGTTCATATCGAGATCGGCAAGCGCACGCATTGGATCGCATGATGGCAGAGGGCTACGACTATGTGATCGTCGGCGGTGGCACGTCGGGTTGCGTGCTGGCGGCGCGGCTGTCCGAAAATCCGTCCGCGCGCGTCTGCCTGATAGAGGCGGGCGGGCGTGACACCAACCCGCTGATCCACATGCCCGTCGGCTTCGCCAAGATGACGACCGGGCCGCTCACCTGGGGCCTCAAGACCGCGCCGCAGAAACACGCCAACAACCGCGAGATCCTCTACGCGCAGGCCAAGGTGCTCGGCGGCGGGTCCTCCATCAATGCCGAGGTTTTCACCCGCGGCGTGCCCGGCGATTACGATCGCTGGGTGGAGGAGGGCGCTGAGGGCTGGGGTTTCAGGGACATCCAGAAATATTTCCTGCGCTCGGAGGGCAATTCCATCCTCTCCGGCGCCTGGCACGGCACGGATGGCCCGCTCGGCGTCTCGAACATTCCAGAACCCCAGCGCATGACGCGCGCCTTCGTGCAGAGCTGCCAGGAATTCGGCATTCCCTACAATCCGGATTTCAACGGCCCGGTGCAGGAAGGTGCCGGCGTCTACCAGACCACGACGCGCGACAACCGCCGCTGCTCGGCCGCCGTCGGCTACCTGCGCCCGGCCCTGAAGCGCAAGAATCTGACAGTGGTCACCGGCGCGCTCGTGCTGCGCGTGGTCTTCGAAGGCCGCCGCGCCGTGGGCGTCGATTTCGAGGTGGACGGCAAGCGCCGGACGGCGCGCGCCGACAGCGAAGTGCTGGTCACCTCCGGCGCCATCGGCACCCCGAAGCTGATGATGCTCTCGGGCATCGGCCCGGCCGATACGCTGAAGAGCCACGGCATCGATGTCGTGCAGGACCTCTCCGGCGTCGGCCAGAACCTGCAGGACCATTTCGGCGTCGATATCGTCGCGGAACTGAAGAACCACGACAGCCTGGACAAGTACAACAAGCTGCACTGGTCGATCTGGGCGGGCATTCAATATGCGCTGTTCAAGTCCGGTCCTATTACCTCCAACGTGGTGGAGGGCGGCGCCTTCTGGTATGGCGACAAGACGAACCCCACGCCGGACCTGCAATTCCATTTCCTCGCAGGCGCGGGTGCGGAAGCCGGCGTTCCCGGCGTGCCGAAGGGCTCCTCCGGCATCACGCTCAATTCCTATACGCTGCGGCCGAAATCGCGCGGCACGGTGACGCTGCGCTCAGCCGATCCCCGCGCGCTGCCGGTCATCGACCCAAACTTTTTGAGCGATCCCGACGACATCAGGATCTCGGTCGAAGGTGTCAAAATCAGCCAGGAAATCTTCGCCCAGCCGTCCTTGCAGAAATACATCAAGGCCCTGCATTTCCCGGACAAGAGCGTGCGCACGGAGGCGGATTACATCGCCTATACGCGCCAGTTCGGCCGCACCTCCTACCACCCGACCTGCACCTGCAAGATGGGACGCGACGCCCTGTCGGTGGTCGATCCGCAACTGCGCGTGCACGGCCTCGACGGCATCCGCATCTGCGACAGCTCCACCATGCCCAGCCTCGTCGGCTCCAACACCAATGCGGCGACGATCATGATCGGCGAAAAGGCGGCGGACATGATCCGCGGCAATGCTTGATCCACGTTGACTCCCAAGCAAAGAGGGCGGCCCAACGGCCGCCCTTATTCATTGGCCCCCACGCGCTGAGTTCGTTGGGCCAAGGGCGCAAACCTCTCCTCCGTCATGCTCGGGCTTAACCAGGGCATCCACGCCCCGGGTGCCAAATGGATCCTCGGGTCGAGCCCGAGGATGACGTGGAGGGTGTGGCAAGACTCGCTGCACAGCAAAGGGCGGCACAGTGGCCGCCCTGAAATCATTGGTCCACATGCGCTGAGTTCGTTGGCCAAAGGCGCCAAGCCTCTCCTCCGTCATGCTCGGGCTTGACCCGAGCATCCATGCCCCGGGTGCCACATGGATCCTCGGGTCGAGCCTCAGGATAACGTGGAGGGTGTGGCGAGGCTCGCTGCACAGTGAGGGCGGCACGGTGGCCGCCCTTTTTTAATCAATCCCACTCAGGCACCCAAGGCAAAAGCCCCGGCTTGATGATGCGGTAGCCGGTGGTGTTGAGGGTGTCGATGCGGGCCATGTCGACGGAGGAGAGGGTGAAATCCATGATCTCGAAATTCGCCCGGATGTTCGCCGGCTTCGTCGACATGGTGTTGAGCGGCACGCCCTTCTGGAGGATCCAGCGCAGCACGACCTGGGCGGCCGACTTGCCGTAGCCTTCGCCGATCTCGGCGAAAAGCCCGTGCTTGAAGACTTCGCCGCGCGCCACCGAGGCGTATGACGAGAGCGGAATGCCGGTCTCCGTCGCCGCGGCGAGGAGCTTGTTCTGGTCGAGCAGTGGGTGGAACTCCACCTGGTTGGTGACGAGCGGCACATCGACGACCGCTTTCGCCTCCCGCATCATGCGCGCCGTATAGTTCGACACGCCGATTGCGCCCGCCAGGCCTTTGTCATAGGCCTCCTGCAACAGGCGCAGCGACGGGGCGACATCGCCATCGGCCGGCGGCCAGTGCAGCAACAGCACATCGGCGCGGTCGAGCTTCAGCGCCGCGAGGCTCGCCTCCACCGAGGGGATGAATTTCTCCGCGCTGTAATTGTCCGGATGCACCTTCGTGGTGATGCAGAGTTCGGCGCGGGCGACGCCGCCGGCGGCAAGGGCCGCCCCGGTCTCGGCCTCGTTGCCATACATCTGCGCCGTGTCGAACGCCCGGTAGCCGGCTTCAAGGGCCGCGTCCACGGCGGCGCGCAGGTCGTCGCCCTTCAGCGGATAGGTGCCGAAACCGCGCTGAAAGCTCTTCTGGAAATAGATGTTCATGCCTCCTCCTTGGCTGGTCGATGCGCCGGCGGTGCGGGCGCGAAAATCTTGCTTGCCCGATTGCTCCGGCCGTGCTTAATGTATAACTAGTTAGTTACTTAATGCAATGGAGATCGGAGGATTCGGCCATGAAGAAGGTGAAGACCGCGGAGGAGGCGGCCAGGCTCGTCAAGGATGGCGCGGTCGTCGCCGTCAATTCTTCCTCGGGCCTGTGCTGCCCGGATGCCGTGCTGAAGGCGCTCGGCGAGCGCTTCGATCACGAGGGCCATCCGCGCGGGCTGACCTCCGTCCACCCGATCGCAGCCGGCGATTTCTTCGGCACCAAAGGCGTCGACCACATCGCCAAGCCCGGCATGCTGGAAAAGATCATCGGCGGCTCCTACCCCTCCGGGCCGAGCAATGCCGAGCCGCCGCTGATCTGGCAGATGATCCTGAAGGAAGAACTCGCCGCCTGGAACGTGCCCTCCGGCATCGTCTTCGACATGCTGCGCGAGGGTGCTGCCAAGCGCCCGGGCGTGCTGACCAAGGTCGGCATGGAGACCTTCGTCGATCCCGATCAGGACGGCTGCGCGATGAATGCCAGCGCGCGGGCCGCACCCCTCGTCAAGCGCGTGGAATTCGCCGGCGAGGACTGGCTGCATTTCCCGGCCATCCGGCCCGATGTCGCGATCATCCGCGCCACCACCGCCGACGAGAAGGGCAACCTGACCTTCGAGCAGGAGGGTGCGACCCTCGGCGCCATGGAAATGGCGCTTGCCGCGCGCAATTCCGGCGGCCTCGTCATCGCGCAGGTCAAGCGCGTGGCGGCGAGCGGCTCGCTGCGACCGCACGACGTGCGCGTGCCCGGCATTCTGGTCGATGTCATCGTGGAGGCGCCAGAGCAGTTGCAGACGACGGCCACGCCCTATGATCCGGCAATTTCCGGCGAACTATTCCGCCCGCTCGACACCTTCCGCCTTCCGGCGCTCGATGTCGGCAAGGTGATTGCGCGGCGCGTGGCGCGGGAGCTCAGGGAGGACTGGGCGGTCAATATCGGCTTCGGCATTTCGGCCAATGTGCCGCGCATCCTCATCGAGGAAGGCCACCACGGCAAGATCACCTGGGTCATCGAGCAGGGCGCCGTCGGCGGCGTGCCGCTGCTCGATTTCAAGTTCGGCTGCGCCTCCAATGCGGAGGCCTTCGTCGCCTCGCCGCACCAGTTCTGTTACTTCCAGGCCGGCGCCTTCGATTGTTCGCTGCTGTCCTTCCTGGAAATCGATGCCGAGGGCTCGGTCAATGTCAGCCGGCTGGCGGCGACGCCGCACCGCACCGCCGGCGCCGGCGGCTTCGTCGACATCACCGCGCGGGCGAAAAAAATCGTGTTTTCCGGCAATTTCAATGCGGGCGCGAAAATGCACATCGAGGATGGCCGGCTGGTCATCGACAAGGAGGGCCGCATCGCCAAGATCGTGCCGAAGGTCGACCAGGTCAGTTTTTCCGGCAAACGCGCCCGTGCGCAGGGGCAGGACATTACCTATGTCACCGAGCGCTGCGTCATCCGGCTTGAGGCGGATGGGCTGGTCGTCACCGAAATCGCGCCCGGCCTCGATCTCCAGCGCGACGTGCTCGACCAGGCGGCCACGCCACTCAGGGTCTCCGAGACGCTGAAGACCATGGACGCCGCGCTGTTCCGCGCCGAGACCATGGGTCTCGCCCTGTGAGCGACCCGCGCGTTGAGTTGGTGGTCGAGGACCGCATCGCCCGGCTGACGCTGCGCCGCCCGGAAAAACTGAACGCCATCGACGCCGAAATGGTCGACGCGCTTTTGCAGGCCTGCCGCGATATCGAGCGGTCGGATGCGCGCGTCGCCATTCTCACCGGCGAGGGCGCGCGGTCCTTTTCCGCGGGCGGTGATATCGCGGCGTGGAGCAACCTCGATGCGGAGGTCTTTTCGCGGCGCTGGCTGCGCGACGGGCATGATGCCTTCGATGCGCTGGCGCGCCTCAGCGCGCCGCTGATCGCCGTGCTGAACGGCCACGCGCTCGGCGGCGGGCTGGAGCTTGCGGCCTGCGCCGATCTGCGCATTGCGGAAGCCCATGTGAAGATCGGCCAGCCGGAGCCCGGCCTCGGCATCATTCCCGGCTGGTCCGGCACGCAGCGCGCCGCGCGGCGTTTCGGGCCATCGCTGGTGCGTCGCATGGCGCTGTTCGGCGAGGTTTTTTCCGCGGAAGAGGCGCTGGCGCTCGGGCTCGTCGATCAGGTCGTGGCGACGGGCGAAGGCCCGGCCGCGGCAGAAGGCGCCGCCCAGCGCGTGCTGAAACGCGCACCCCGCGCCACCGAGCTCACGAAAATGCTGATCAACGCCGCCGAAGGCGAGGAGAATGCCCGTGTCGTCGAGGCGCTGGCGGGTGCCGCGGCCGCGGCATCGGCCGACCTCGCGGAGGGTCTTGCCGCCTACCGGGAAAAGCGGCCGCCGGCGTTTTAGCGGACAGCACGCCCGCGCCGCCAGGCAGCGCGGGCAGCAGGCTCAGGCCGGCACCGGCGCGTCCTCGCGCAACAGGCCCTTGCGTTTCAGATCCACCCAGAACTCACCGGGAATCGGGTGGGAGAACCAGGCGAGATTCTGGTCCAGCTGCTCCACCGTGCGCGTGCCCGCCATGAAGGACGGCACGGCCGGGTGGGCGACCACGAATTGCAGGGCGGCGGCGGCCAGCGGCACGCCGTGTTCGGCGCAGACGGCCTCGATCCTGGCGACTTTTTCCAGGATTTCGCGCGGCGCCGGGGCGTAATTGTATTTGGCGCCTTCCTTCGCGCCTGTCGCAAGGATGCCCGAGTTGAAACCGCCGCCGACCACGACGGCCGCACCCCGTTCCTCGCAGAGCGGCAGGAAGGCGTCGAGCGCGTCCTGTTCCAGCAGCGTATAGCGGCCGGCCAGCAGGAAGCAGTCGAAATCGCGGCGCTTCAGCGCCTCATGGCAGACCTGCCATTCGTTGACGCCGACGCCGATCGCCTTCACCAGTTTTTCCGAGCGCAGCTTTTCGAGCGCCCGCCAGGCGCCATCCATAGCCTGCTCGAAGACCTCCGGCTGCGCGTCACCGCGCGTGAAAACGTCGATGTCGTGGATGAAGCACATCTCCATGCGTTCCAGCCCCAGCCGTTGCAGGCTGTCCTCGAAAGCGCGCATCGTGCCGTCGTAGCTATAGTCGAAATGCATGGTGAAGGGCGCGGCGTTCTTCCAGGGCGCAAAATCGATCGTGTCGCGCCGGGCCGGGCGCAGCAGGCGGCCGACCTTCGAGGCGAGCACGAAATCGTCACGCTCCTTCCAGCGCAGCGCATGGCCGGTGCGAAGCTCCGCCAGGCCATGGCCATACATCGGCGCGGTGTCGAAGAAGCGCACGCCGGCATCCCAGGCGTGCTCGAACATGGCCGCGGCCGTCGCCTCGTCGATCTCGTGGAAAATATTGCCGAGGGGGGCGGTGCCGAAGCCGAAGCTGGTGACCTCGATATCCGTGCGGCCGAATTTTCGCTTGTCGCTCGCGTGCATACTTATCCTCCATAAGTAACCATATGGTGAATAGTAAGCACGGCCCAACCCCCTGTGCAAGCAGGTTCGTGCACGTTTGGAAATTTTTCCGGCTTGACGTCGTGCATCCGTCACATGTATGTAACCAGATAGTTACTAGAAGCGAGACGAAGCCGATGTATCTCACGGAAACACAGGAGCAGGTGCGCGACATGGCGCGCGCCTTCGCCGATGAAATGATCCGCCCTCTGGCCGAGGAACTGGACCGCGAGGAGAGTTTCCCCGCCGCCCTCTATGACGAGATGGCCAAGCTCGGCCTGTTCGGCATCGGCGTGCCGGAGGCGCTCGGTGGCCCGGGCTTCGACACGCTCACCTACGCGCTGGTGATGGAGGAGCTGAGCCGCGGCTACGCCTCCGTCGCCGACCAGTGCGGCCTCGTCGAGCTGATCTCGACCCTGCTGGTGCGCCACGGCACGGAGCGCCAGCAGGCGCTGCTTCCCGACATTCTCGGCATGCGCGCCAAGGTCGCCTATTGCATCACGGAGCCGGAGGCCGGCACCGATGTCTCGGGCATTCGCACGACGGCGGTGCGCGATGGCGACGGCTGGCGGCTCGATGGCGGCAAGATCTGGATCCACAATGCGCCGGTCGCCGATTACGGCTTCGTTCTGGCGCGCACCGACAAGGACGCCGGCAACCGCGGCATGTCGATCTTCATCGTCGACCTGCATGCGGCCGGCGTCGAGCGCGGCCCGAAGGAACACAAGATGGGCCAGCGCGCCAGCCAGGTCGGCGCGCTGAATTTCGCCGATGTTCGCCTCTCCGCCGATGCGTTGCTCGGCACGGAAGGCCGCGGGTTCCACATGATGATGTCGGTGCTCGACAAGGGTCGCGTCGGCATCGCCTCGCTTGCCGTCGGCATCGGCCAGGCGGGCCTGGAAGCCGCGCTCGACTATGCCGGCACGCGAAAACAGTTCGGCAAGGCGATTTCCGATTTCCAGGGCGTGCAATGGCTGCTCGCCGACATGGCGAAGGATATCGAGGCCGCGCGCCTGCTGGTGCACTCCGCCGCCTCGAAGATCGATTCCGGCGCGGACGCCACGAAGGCCTGCTCGATCGCCAAATGTTTTGCCGGCGACATGGCCGTGCAGCGCACTGCCGATGCCGTGCAGGTGTTTGGCGGCTCGGGGTACATCCGCGGCTTCGAGGTGGAGCGGCTCTATCGCGACGCCAAGATCACGCAGATCTACGAGGGCACCAACCAGATCCAGCGCATGATCATCGCGCGCGAACTCTTGAAGAAGGGGGCGCGGGCATGAGTGCCCGGCCGGTCGCGCTGGTCACCGGCTCGTCGCGCGGCATCGGGCTGGCGGTGGCCGAAGCGCTCGCAGGCCAGGGTTTTGCCGTCGCTGTCAACGGCCCGGCCGAGGATGCGGAACTGTCGGCGGCGGTCGCGCGCATTGCGGCGCTGGGCGTGCCGGTCATTGCCGCCCCCTTCGACGTTACCAGTATCGCCGGTCACGAAGCCGCGCTCGACGCCGTCGAGGAAAAGCTCGGCCCGCTCACCACGCTGGTCAACAATGCCGGCGTCGGCGTACTCCAGCGTGGCGACATGATGGACGTGTCGGAGGAAAGCTGGGACCGCTGCTTTTCCGTCAATGCCAAGGCGCTGTTCTTCCTGAGCCAGGCCTTCGCCCGGCGCCTGCTGGCGCGCGAACGGCCGCCGCTCTTTCATTCGATCGTCAACATTACCTCGTCCAATGCCGTCGCGGTGGCCGAGCAGCGCTCGGAATATTGCGCCTCCAAGGCCGCCGCCGCCATGGTGTCCAAGGCGCTCGCCGTGCGGCTCGGGCGCGAGGAGATCGCCGTCTATGACGTGCAGCCCGGCCTCATCGCCACCGAGATGACCGCGCCGGTGATCGACGCTTATCGCGAACGGGCGGAGCAGGGCCTGACGCTGTTTCCCCGCGTCGGCCAGCCCGACGATATTGGCACGCTGGTCGCCTCGCTTGCGTCGGGGCGGCTTCCCTATACCACCGGCCTCACCATCCCGGCGGATGCCGGCATGCTCGTCCCGCGCTTCTGAGGGTTTTTTCATGACTATCGCGCTTCCCGATACCGCCGGCCGCCTCTCGGACTACACCCTGACGGGCCAGCCGATCGCCGCGGCCAAACTCGGCAGGAACCCGGCCCGCACCGTCTATTCTGCCGCCCATGTGGTGGCCGATCCGTTCACCGCCAACGATCCCTCGGGCCGCGCCACGGTCGATTGGGAAAAGACCATGGAATTCCGCCGCTACCTCGCGGGCCTCGGGCTCGGCATTGCGGAGGCGATGGACACCGCGCAGCGCGGCATGGGCCTCGACTGGCCGGGCGCGCTGGAGCTCATCCGCCGCACGCGCGAGGAGCTGCCGGATGCGCTGGTCGCCAATGGCTGCGGCACGGACCATCTCGACCCCTCCTCGGTGACCAGCCTCGACGATGTCCGTCGCGCCTATCTGGAGCAGGCCGACGCCATCCAGAAGCTCGGCGGGCGCATCATCCTGATGGCCTCGCGCGCCTTGGTGCGCGTCGCCAAAGGGTCGGAGGACTATGTCAAAATCTATTCGGACGTGCTGTCGGCCTGCGACGAGCCGGTGATCCTGCACTGGCTCGGCGACATGTTCGATCCGCAGCTGGCCGGCTACTGGGGCAGCGCGGATTTCGACCCCGCCATGCAGACGGCGCTCGCCGTCATCGCCGGGAACACGGCCAAGGTGGACGGCATAAAAATCTCGCTTCTCGACAAGGAGAAGGAAATCCGCATGCGCCGCCGCCTGCCGGCGGGCGTGAAAATGTATACGGGCGACGACTTCAACTATCCCGAATTGATCGAGGGCGACGAGGAGGGCTTTTCCCATGCCCTGCTCGGCATCTTCGATCCGCTGGCGCCCGCAGCTGCTTACGCGGTGGAGCGGCTGGGCGAGGGCGACAAGGCGGGCTTCCGTGCGACGCTCGATCCGACCGTGTCGCTCGCCCGGCTGATCTTCCGCGCGCCGACGCAATATTACAAGACGGGCGTCGTCTTCCTCGCCTGGCTCAATGGGTTCCAGGACCATTTCATTATGTTGAACGGCGCGCAGGCCATGCGGCCGCTGCCCTATTTCGTGGACCTCTTCCGCCATGCCGACCAGTGCGGCCTGCTGCGCGATCCGGAGCTGGCCGTGGAGCGCATGAAGAAGCTGCTTGCGCTCTACGGGGCCTAGGCGATGCGGGATTTTTCCAGCGATCATTCGGCACTTGCGCTCAACACCGCGAGCCTCGGGCACAATCTCGAAGGCCATGGTGCGGGCTGGTCGCCGGAGCGGGTGATCGATGCCTGCTCAGAGCGTGGCTTTGGCGCCATCGTCTTCTGGCGACGGGAAATCGGGTCGCGGGCCGTGGAGATCGGCGCGCGGGCGCGGGCGGCGGGTCTTTCCGTCGCCGGGCTTTGCCGCACGCCGTTTCTGGTCGGCACGGAAGCGGTGGACAGGATTGCCGTCATCGACGAGGCGAAGGCCTCCATCGACATGGCGGCGGGGCTTGGCGCCGACGTGCTGACCATCGTGGTCGGCGGCGTGCATCCGGGCACCAGGGGCACGGCGGAAAGCCTGAGGATCGTCGCCGACCGTGTCGCCGAGATCGCGCCCTATGCGGCGGAGCGGGGTGTCAAGCTGGCGCTCGAACCGCTCAATCCCGTCTATGCCGGCAACCGCTCCTGCCTCACGACGGTGCGCGATGCCGTCGATCTCTGCGAAACGGTCGGCGCGCTGAACCTCGGCATCGCCGTCGATGTCTACCATGTCTGGTGGGACACGGACCTCGATGCGCAGTTGCGCCGCGCGGGAAAAGACCGGATCTTCGGCTACCACCTGTGCGACTGGCTCGCCGACACGCGCGACGTGCTGCTCGACCGCGGCATGATGGGCGACGGCGTCGCCGACCTGAAGGCGATCCGCACCAGCGTCGAGGGCGTCGGCTATGCGGGGCCGTGCGAGGTCGAGATCTTTTCCGCGAACAATTGGTGGAAACGGGACCCCGGCGGGGTCCTCGATGTGATGGTCGAGCGTTTTCGCGCGCTCTGCTGACGATTTAGGAGATTCTTTATGAAACTGCTGGTGCCCATCAAGCGGGTCGTTGATTACAACGTCAAAATTCGCGTGAAGGCGGATGGCTCGGGTGTCGAGCTTTCGAATGTGAAGATGTCGATGAACCCGTTCGACGAGATTTCGGTCGAGGAAGCCTTGCGGCTGAAGGAAGCCGGCAAGGCGTCGGAAGTGGTCGTCGTGTCGATCGGTCCGGCGAAGGCCGAAGAGACGCTGCGCACCGCACTCGCCATGGGCGCCGACCGCGCCGTGCTGGTCGAGACGGAGGATGCCGTCGAGCCGCTCGCCGTGGCCAAGATCCTCAAGGGTGTGGCAGAAGCTGAACAGCCTGGCCTGATCATCGTCGGCAAGCAGGCGATCGACGACGACAGCAACCAGACCGGCCAGATGCTCTCGGCGCTGCTCGGCTGGGCACAGGCGACGTTTGCCTCGAAGGTCGAGATCGGCGATGGCTCTGCACAGGTCACCCGCGAAGTCGACGGCGGTCTCCAGACCATCGAAGTGAAGCTCCCGGCCGTGGTCACGACGGACCTGCGCCTCAACGAGCCGCGTTATGCCTCGCTGCCCAACATCATGAAGGCGAAGAAGAAGCCGCTCGACAAGAAGACGCCCGCCGACTTCGGCGTCGACACGAGCCCGCGCCTCAAGGTGCTGAAGACCGAAGAGCCGTCCGGCCGCAAGGCAGGCGTCAAGGTCAAGAGCGTCGCCGAACTCGTTGACAAGCTCAAGAACGAAGCCGGCGTGCTGTAAGGCAGGAAAGGGAGAACATTACCATGGCCATTCTTCTTCTGGCAGATCACGACAATGCCCACCTTTCCGACCAGACGGCGAAGGCGCTGACGGCGGCATCGAAGATCGGTTCCGACGTGCATGTGCTCGTCGCAGGTGCCGGTGCCAAGGCTGCGGCCGAGCAGGCGGCAAAGCTTTCGGGCGTGACCAAGGTCCTCGTCGCAGAGGATCAAACCCTTGCCAACAACCTGGCAGAACCGCTGGCAGCGCTCATCGTCTCGCTGGCCGGCAGCTACGAGGCGATCGTCTCTGCCGCGACCTCCGTCGGCAAGAACGTGCTGCCGCGCGTGGCAGCCCTTCTCGACGTCGCGCAGGTCTCGGAAATCATCGAGGTCGTCTCTGCCGATACGTTCAAGCGTCCGATCTATGCGGGCAATGCCATCCAGACGGTTCAGTCCACCGACGCCAGGAAGGTGATCACGGTGCGCACGGCGTCCTTCGCCGCAGCCGGCGAGGGCGGCAGCGCAGCGATCGAGGGCGTTTCCGCTGCAGCCAACCCCGGTCTCTCGACCCACGTCAAGGACGCGCTGTCCTCGTCGGATCGTCCGGAGCTGACGTCTGCCAAGATCATCATCTCGGGCGGGCGTGCGCTTGGCTCGTCTGAAAAGTTCCAGGAGGTCATCCTTCCCGTTGCCGACAAGCTCGGCGCTGCCGTTGGTGCCTCTCGTGCTGCGGTTGATGCCGGCTATGCGCCGAACGACTGGCAGGTCGGGCAGACGGGCAAGGTGGTTGCGCCGCAGCTCTACATTGCCTGCGGCATCTCGGGTGCCATCCAGCATCTGGCCGGCATGAAGGACTCCAAGGTGATCGTGGCGATCAACAAGGACGAGGAGGCGCCGATCTTCCAGGTCGCCGACTATGGGCTTGTGGCGGATATTTTCGAGGCTTTGCCGGAATTCGAAAAGGCCATCGGCGCGCGTTGATACGCGCCACGCTCACCCCTCGTCGCGAAAACTCGCGGTGGCGGGGGGTGGGGGGCTGGCGTGGAACCGGGCGCCCTTCAGCCAGAGTTTCAGTGCTTCCCAATGGATACCGGCCATCACCTTCAGCGTCATGAAGGGGAAGCGCAGCAGGTATCGGGCGAGGTTCGGGCCGGTCAGCGCCATGGCGTCGCCGTTGAAGGTGGCGGCAAGCAGCGGCTCGCTGCCGGCGGTCTCGTGGATGCGCAGCCGCACGGTCTTTCCCGGCGGCAGAATGCGGAAATGGTAGCGCATGCCCATCTCGATGAACGGCGAGACATGGAAGATCTTCGTGCGCGTCTGGCGGATGCCGGCGGGGCTCGCCTCGCCGGGCAGCACCGGTGCTACATAGCTGTGGCGCTCGCCAAAGGTGTTGCGCACCGCATAGATGATCGCAAGCAGCTCGCCCGCCGCGTCATAGGCGAAATAGGTCGAGATCGGGTTGAAGACATAGCCGAACATGCGCGGATAGGCGAGCAACAGGATGCGCGCCGCCGGCACCTCCACGCCCGCCTGCGCCAGTAGCCGGTCGGCGAAACCGCGCAGCGTCTCGCCGTCCGCCTCGACATGGTCGCTTTCGCGAAACGACAGCAGCCCCGGCCGGTTGACGGCGAGCAGGCGGGAGAGGCGGCCGAGTTCGCCGAGCCGGTCGACATCGACCAGCAGCGCGAAGACCGAATAGCTGAAACGATGGCCGAAGGGTTTCAGCCGCTGGTGCATCACCTTGCCGGGATAGAGCGTGCCGGCCGCGTCGGGCGGCGGGCCGTTCTCCTCGACGCTGGTGATGCGCTCAGCCTTCATTGCGCCGATTTCCAGCGCACGTTGCGGCAGAGCACGCCGCCCAGAATGCAGCCGCGCGTCAAAAGCGCGCCGTCGGAGACCTGCACGGTGATGGAATAGGTGCGGTCGCGTTTCTTGTCATAGGCCGATCCGGACAGCGTATCGGCGGATTTCGGCTTCAGCGACATGACCAGAACGTCGCCGGCCGCTTCGCCCTTGCTGGTATCGCCGATCCACAGGTTGGTGGCGCAGATATCGTTGCCGCAGGGCGCGATACGAACGCGCGCATTGCCGTCGTCGCGCAGCCACACGCCACTCGGATCGGCGGATTGCTGCGCACCCACGGCGCTGACCGTGAGCAGCAGCAGGGCAAAGGGTGCCAAAATCGGCGTCTTCATCGCGTCATCCTCCTTGCTTGCTTTCCCGCACATACGCAGCGCGCAGGCGATCGGTTCACTCGACGAGTGATCCGGCGCGTGCGGTGCGGCGTAGACATCATGAACCCCACGGAAAGCACCTCATGAAGACCCTCATCATCGCCTATTTCGCGGCCGGCCTCGTCTTTCTCATCGTGGACGCGATCTGGCTGAGCACGATGGCCGATGCGCTCTACCGCCCGCTGCTCGCCGACAAGCTGGAAACGCAGTTCAAGCTCGTGCCGGCGATCTGCTTCTATGTGATCTATATTGCCGGCATCGTCTTCTTCGCGGTGATCCCGGCGCTGGAGGGCGGCGGGCTGCCCAAGGCGGCGCTCAATGGCGCGGTGCTCGGCCTCGTCGCCTATGCCACCTACGACCTCACCAACCAGGCGACGCTGCGGGACTGGCCGCTCGCCGTGACGCTCGCCGACCTGCCCTGGGGCGCTTTCGTCACCGCGGTCGGCGCCTCAGCCGGATTTTTGGCCGCCAGCCGGTTCGACTGATCCTTCCGCCTCGGCCAGCCTGTTGGAAAAGATGAGGGCGACGAAAGCCGTCAGCATGCCGGCGCTCACCACGTTGAGCCGCGCGAGCGCGGCATATTGCTCCGCGCTGTAGGCTGCCATGGGCGGGCCATAGCTGTCGTTCAGCATGAAGGCGAGGAAGGCGAGCCCCGCCAGCGCCAGGCCGTAGATGCGCTCCTTCGGGCGAAGCAGCAGAAGGGCGATCATCGCGCAGGGCAGCAGGAAGATCTCGACGGCCGATGGGACGCCGAAAAGCCAGGCGCATTGCACCGTATTGCCGATGCCGGCGAGCGGCAGCAGCGCCCGGCTGGCAATCGTGTTCCAGCGCGCCACCGCCGGCACGGCGAGGAAGAAAGGCGTCGAGAGGAAGGTGAACCAGCCGGGCGTGATATCCCCGCCGACCAGCCAATAAAGATAAAGCGGATAGAACGGCTGGTTGGACGCGACGATGAGCGCGATGAGGTTTGCCGCCGCCACCCGCGGGTCCGGGTGGTGGGCATAGGCGCTGAGGGCGCGGAGCGGCCTCATTGGGCGGCGGGGCGCAGCAGGTAGTGGCTGACGCCCCATTCCTCGCCGTTCGCATGGCCGAAGAGGCCGGCCGTCGCCAGGAAGAACAGCCGCCAGCGGCGCATCCAAAGAATGGCGTCGGCGCCGTAGGTGTCGGCAAAGATCGCCCGGATCGCCGCACGGTTGGCGTCGAAATTCTTCAGCCAGTCGAGCGCGGTGCGCTCATAGTGCCGGCCGTTCCAGCGCCAGTCCTTTTCCACGATGAAACTGTCGGAAAATTCGCGCACCAGCCCGTGGCTCGGCATGACGCCGCCGGTGAAGAAATGCTGGGCGATCCAGTCCGCCTTGTCGGCATGGTCGAAACGGTAGGCGCTGGCGCGATGCGAAAAGACATGCAGGAACAGCCGCCCCTGCGGCCGCAGCCACAAGCGGGCGCGCGACAGCAGGCTCCGCCAGTTGGACATGTGCTCGAACATCTCCACCGAGACGATGCGGTCGAATGTCTCGCCCGGCTGGAAGGCGTTCATGTCGGCCGTGATCACGGTGAGGTTGGTCAGGCGGCGGCGCGTTGCTTCGCCTTCGATGAAGTGGCGCTGCGAGGCGGAATTCGACACGGAGACGATGCGCGAGGCCGGGTAACGCTCCGCCATGAACAGCGAGAGCGAGCCCCAGCCGCAGCCGAGCTCCAGCACGTCCTGCCCGTCTTCGAGCGCGGCATGGGCGCAGGTCTCGTCCAGCGCGGCGATCTCGGCCTCGGCAAGCGTCGTCTCGGCGGTCGGATAGAGGCAGGAGGAATATTTGCGGCGGGGGCCGAGCGCCAACGCGAAAAAATCCTGCGGCAGTTCGTAATGCTGCTCGTTTGCCGCATCGGTGTGCACGGCGATCGGAAAGGCCTCCATGGCCTTGGCGAAATCCCGGTCCGCCACGCCGCCGCCCGTCAGCACGCGGCTGGTGCGGCCGACGAGGCGGTCGATGCCGAAGCGCAGCGCGCTGTCGGGAAGCGGCAGGCGCTCGGCGGCGGCAATCGCGGTAACGGCGAGGTTCATGACGGTCTCTCCTTGGTGTTGAAGCCGGGCCAGAAGGCGTTCACGCGCTTGGCATAGGCGGCGAAGGCGACCCCGCGCGAGCGCAGCATATGGGCTTCCAGCGGCGGGATGCCCGAGATATGGACGAGCAGCCAATACATGAAGGCGGGTCCGGCAAGGGCCGCCCAGCCCCACGGCCATGTGCCGGCCGGGCCGATGGCGATGACGGCGTAACCCGTCCAGCCGAGCCACTGGAAAAAGTAGTTGGGGTGGCGGGAGAGGCCCCAGAGCCCGGCATCGCAGACTTTGCCGCGATTGGCAGGATCGCCGCGAAAGCGCGCGAGCTGCGCATCCGCCAGGCCTTCGCCAAGCACGGCCGCGACGAGGATGGCGATGCCGGCAATGTCGCTCCAGCGCAGACCGGGCGCCGGGTTGCGGGCGGCGAGGAAGATGGTCGCGGCGAGCAGAAGCGCCGCCGCCGCCTGGATCTGGAGGAAGAACCACAGGCGGCCTTTCCAGCGGTCGCCCCATTCCTGCTTGAGCCGTGCATAACGCGGGTCCTCGCCGCCATGGAGCGTGCGCAGCACGATGTGAAAGCCGAGCCGGCAGGACCACAACACGGCGATGAGGGCGACGACGAGGCGGCGCTGGACATCACCCTCCCAGCCCGCGACCGGGGTGAGCGCCACCGCGATGCCGGCGGCACCGACGAGAAAGGACCAGGTCGCATCGACCCAGCCGGAACTGGCGCCGCGCACCACGACAAGCCAGGCGCCCGTCATGGCGAGCGAGAGGGCGACGGCGAGCAAGAGGAACAGGGCCGCCGGCGCCATGGCTCAGATCCCGAAGATCGGTTGCAGCATGCGGCCGATGAAACCCTTGAAGCGCATCTGGCCTTCCATCGCCGCAAGGCAGATACAGTCGCCGTCGCGATCGACGACCGGCTGGTGCTCGACGTCCTCGTCCATTTCCGCCATGTCGCCCGGCCGGAACGTGCCGAACCGATCGGTAAACGCGCCGGCCACGACATAGGTGAATTCCGTGCCGGCATGGCCGTGATCGGGAAGGGCGCGGCCGGGCGCGATCTTCAGCAGGATCAGGTTGGCATCGGGATCGTGCGGCACGCCGACGCGGCTCATGCGCATGCCGGGGCCGATCCAGCGCCAGCGCCCGATGTCGCAGCCGCCCAGTGCATCCGGCAGGCGCACGCCCTCGATCTCGACGGGCTTGCGTGATTGCGGCCTCGGTGCCGGTTCGTCCTCCGCGTCGATCATCGCCAGCACGTCGTTGAAGGCGGTTTCCGAGAGTTGCGTCGGCTCGATCTCCTCAAGCAGCGCGCCGCCGACGGCTTCGTAGGTCGCGACGCGGGCGCGGCAGGCGGGGCAGCCGGCAAGATGCGCTTCGACGACGATCGCAGGGCCTGCGGCCAGCGTGCCGGCGGCGTAGCGCATCAGGGTCTCGTCGGTGGCGTGGTGGTGTTTCGAGCTCATGTTTCGTCTTCCAGCAGCGCGCGTAGGCGGTTCATCGCCAGGCGTGTTCTAGATTTCACCGTGCCGAGCGGAATGCCCAGCTCGCCGGCAATTTCGGTCTGCGATTTCTCGCTGAAATAGGACAGGCGGATGATCGTCTGCTGCTCCGTGGACAAGGTGGTGAGCGCACGGCGCACCCGCTCGTCGCGCTCGGCGCCGATCACCCCATCCTCGATGGAAAACGGCGCGTCCTCGGCATCGACCGGCAGCGTCGCCGGATTGCGCAGCCGCCGCAGATGGTCGATGCGCAAGTTGCGGGCGATGGTGAAGACCCATGTCGCCACGCCCGCGCGCTCCGGGTCGAAATAGGAGGCCTTGCGCCAGACGTTCAGCATCGTCTCCTGCACCAGGTCCTCCGCCACGCCCGACGATATCGCCGAGCGCAGGAAGAAGGTCTTCAGGCGTGGACCGAAATGCCGGAACAGCGCGGCGAAGGCCTGCCGGTCGCGATCATCGGCCACCGCCGCAAGAAGGCTGGCGAGCACCTCCGGCGTCGGCGCGCGCGGATCGGCGGCATTCATGACGGCACGCCGCATGCCGGCGGGCGGGGCCGGCCTTTCCTGCGTGTCGATCTGGTTCGAAGCGTCATACATGCATCCTTCTACGCGGCGGGCCTCAAGCCGGATCATCTCCCCCTGACGCGGCTTGACGAGTGATCCGGTACGGCACCGTTTTCGTAGAACCTACAGAAAGTCCACTACCAAATCGACAGCCCCCATAAGGATCGCGATGCGACATGTTTCCCAATCCGACCGACCCCTCCGGATCGCCGTCGTCGGCACGGGCATCGGCGGCCTTTCGGCGGCCTGGCTGTTGTCGCAGCGCCACGAGGTCACGGTCTTCGAGGCGGAGGCGCGCATCGGCGGCCATTGCCATACGGTGGAGGCCGGGCAGGCGGCGGTGGACACCGGCTTCATCGTCTATAACGAGCGCACCTATCCCAACCTGACGGCGCTGTTTTCCCATCTCGACGTGCCGACAAAAGCCTCCGACATGTCCTTCGCCGTCTCCATGGATGACGGCGTGCTGGAATATTCCGGCACCAACCTCGTCGGCCTGTTCGCGCAGGGCAGCAATCTCGCGAGCCTGCGCTTCTGGTCGATGCTGCGCGATGTCGTGCGCTTCTACCGCGAAGCGCCGGCGAGCGTGCGCGCCCTCGATCCCTCTGCAAGCCTCGACGATTACCTGAACAGCGCCGGCTTCGGCACGGCCTTCCGCGAGGACCATCTCTATCCGATGGCGGCTGCGATCTGGTCGACGCCGGCGCTCGAAATCGGCAATTACCCGGCCGTCTCCTTCGTGCGCTTCTGCGAAAACCACGGCTTGCTGAAATTCTTCCGCCGACCGATCTGGCGCACCGTCGAGGGCGGCAGCCGCGCCTATGTGGACAAGCTCATCGCCCCCTTCCGCCACCGCATCCGCACCAGCGCGCCCGTCACCGCCATCCGCCGGGTCAATGGCGCGGTGGAAATCTCGACGCCGGGGGCGGAGCCGGAATGGTTCGACCATGTGGTGATCGGCGCCCATGCGGACCAGGCGCTGGCGCTGCTAACCGATCGGTCGGAGCGGGAAAACGACCTGCTCGGCGCCTTCTCCTACGGCCTCAACGAAACCGTGCTGCACAGCGACGAGACGCTGATGCCGCGCCGCCGCCGGGTCTGGTCGAGCTGGAACTATCTGGCACAATCCGCCCGCGACGGCAGCAAGCGGCGCAAGCCCTGCGTCACCTACTGGATGAACCGCCTGCAGGGCGTGACGGCCGATCGCGCGCTCTTCGTCACACTGAGCCCGCTGCATGCGCCGGCGGAGGAGACGGTGGTCTGGCGCGGCGTCTACCAGCACCCGCTGTTCAACGCCGCCACGCTCGCCGCGCAAAAGGAACTCTGGTCCTTGCAGGGCCAGTCCAACACCTGGTTCTGCGGCTCCTATTTCGGCTCCGGTTTCCACGAGGATGCCATCCAGGCCGGGCTTGCGGTGGGCGAAAGCCTCGGCGGCACGACCCGGCCCTGGACGGTGGCGGGCGAATCTGACCGCATTTTCCGCACCTTGCAGCAGGTCTAGAAAGACCGTTGCTCCGCGTGCGCGGTGCGGGCATTCTCCGGGAAAACCCATCAGGAGCATGCCCATGATCGTCCAGGCCTGCATCAATGGCGCGCGGCCAAGCGCGTTTCACCCGCGGCTGCCGCTCGATGTCGAGGCCATGGTGCGCGACAGCCTGCTCGCCATCGCGGCCGGTGCCGCCGAACTCCACATCCACCCCCGCGCGGACGGCCGCGAATCCCTTGCCGCCATCGACGAGACCATGCTGGCGCTGCGCCACGCCTGCCCCGGCACGCTCATCGGCGTGTCGACCGGCGCCTGGATCGAAGGCGACGAGGCCGAGACGCGCCGGCGGATTTCCGCTTGGCGCGAGCTGCCCGACTACGCCTCGGTCAACCTCTCCGAGCCGGATGCCCCCGCCGTGATGGCGCTTCTGCGCGAGCGCGGCGTCGGCATCGAGGCGGGGCTCGCGAGCGTCGCCGATGCCGAGCGGCTGCTGTCCCTGACGGATCACGCCCGCGTGCTGCGCATCCTCATCGAGATCGATGAGCAGGACCTTGCGCGCGCCATGGCGGTCGCCGATGGCATCGCCACGACGCTCGCAGATGCCGGCCTGCGACGGCCCATCCTGCTGCACGGCAGCGACGCCACGGTGTGGCCCTTCGTGGTGGAAGCCCGCGCGCGCCGCTGGTCGACGCGGGTGGGGCTGGAGGACGGAAAACACCTGCCGGACGGCACCGTTGCCGAGGACAATGCGGCCCTTGTCAGCGCCGCGGTCGCCATCTTCCGGGCGCCTCCGCCCGCCGCCTGAAAAAAATCCTTCGCCGTCGGGAACCCTGGGGCATGCCTTCGCATTCCGGTGCCGGAATTGGGGCATATTCATATGACGATGACGACACTTCGCAACGACGTCCGTTGGCTTTCTCCCGTGTTCGTACGGATCGGCTATGGCGCGGCGGAAGCCGTTCGCAGCCCGCATGACGCGATGAACTACCTGCATTTCCGCTGGCCGGCGCACCGGGGGCGGGCCTTCGACAATGCCCGCACGCTCTGCGCCGACGCGATGGAGAACGGTAAGCCTTGCGAGACCGCCCGCGAGGCGTTCATCCGCGCCTGTGTCGAAGCGAGCATCCTCGACTAGGCCGATGGACATGGACCCTCCCCACGATCTCGACCGTTTCAAGCTGGCGCAGGCGCCGGTGTTCGAGACGGTGCTGCGGGAGCTTCGGTCCGGCCGTAAGCGCAGCCATTGGATGTGGTTCGTCTTCCCGCAGATGCGCGGGCTCGGCCGCTCACCGGCCTCCCGGCATTTCGGCATCGCCTCGCTGGGCGAAGCACAGGCCTATCTCGCCGACCCGGTGCTGTCCGAGCGGCTTCGGCTGGCGACGCAGGCCGTGCTTTCGGTCGAGGGCCGCTCGCTGCTGGAGATCTTCGGCTCGCCCGACGACCAGAAGTTCCGCTCGTCGATGACGCTGTTTGCGGTCGCATCCAGAGAAGGCCCGCTCTTCACCCAGGCCTTGCAGACCTGTTGCGATGGCGTGCGCGACGCGCAGACGCTGGCGCTGCTGAACGCGTGACGCTCAGCGCCGCGCCATCAGCTTGGCCTGCAACACCACCACGACCAGCAGGAAGGCGCCGCGGATGACGGATTGCCAATAGGCGGACAGCGAGATCCAGCCGAGGCCGTTTTCGAAGTTCAGGATGTTGAACACCATGGCGAGCAGCAGCGCGCCGGCAAGCGTGGCGCCGACCGAGCCGGAGCCGCCGGTGAGCAGCGTGCCGCCCACCACCACGGACGCGATGGCGAACAGCTCCCAGCCCACGCCTTCCGTCGGCTGGCCGGCGCCGAACTGCGAGGCAAGGATGACGCCGGCAAGGCCCGCAAGCACGCCGGAGGCGAGGTAGACGGCGGCCAGCGTGCGCTCGACCTTGAGGCCCATCAGCCCCGCCGTCGCCTCGCCGTCGCCGATCGCCAGGACATGGCGGCCGACCGGCAGCTTTTCAAGCACCAGCCAGCCGAGGACATAGGCGGCAAGCGCGATCCAGGCGGGGATGGGGAAGCCCAGAAAGTCGTCCTGGCCGATCACGGTGAAGCCGGTGTCGTAGGAGACGGAGACCGACTGGTTGTCGGCGAGCAACAGCCCCGTTCCATAGGCCGCCAGCATGGTCGCGAGCGTGGCGATGAAGGGCTGGATGCGCATTTTCGTGATGATGAAGCCGTTGAGCGCGCCGACGGCAAGGCCCGCCGCCATGCCGCCGAGAAGCCCGGCCGCCCAGTGATAGGGCGAGAACAGCGCCGCCACCACGCTCGCCATCGCCGCCGTGCCGCCGACGGAAAGATCGATGCCGCCGGTGATGATGACGAAGGCCATGCCGAGCGCGATCAGCGCGAACATGGAATTGTAGCGCAGGAAAGAGAGGATGTTGAAGGACGACAGGAAATTGTCGTAGCGCAGCGCCCCGAACAGGATGAGGCCGGCGAGCGCGAGCATGACGCCAAGCCGGGCGAGGTCGCCGGAGGATTTGATCGCGAAGGGGCGGAGGATGGTCTGCATGGCGGTTGCCCTCAATGCCTGTCGGCGCGCTGCTGGATGAAGACGGCGAGCACGATCAGCCCCGCCTTGACGATGAGCGCCGCGGCATCCGGCACCCCGTTGGCAAGCAGCGTGTAGCGCACCAGCTGGATGACGAAGGCGCCGAGCACCGTGCCGACGATATTGGCCCGCCCGCCGGTGAGCAGCGTGCCGCCGACGGCGACGGCGGCGATGGCGTCGAGCTCCATGCCGAGGCCGACGAGGTTGGCGTCGCTCGCGGAATTCCGCGCCACCACGACGAGGCCGGCAATGCCGGCAAGCGCCCCGCTCACCATATAGACGAAGAGCTTGACGCGCTTGACGGGGATGCCGGTCAGCCGCGCGGCCTTCTCGTTGCCGCCCACCGCGATGATCTGGCGGCCGATGACGGTGTAGCGGATCATCGCGAAGGCGAGCGCGGCGACAAGGACCATCAGCACGACCTGCGCCGGCACGCCGGCAATGCGGCCCATGGCGATGAACTGGAAACCCTCGTTCTTGAAGACCTGGAGGTTGCCGTTGGTCATGACCTGCGCGATGCCGCGGCCGGCGATGAAGAGCACGAGCGTCGCGATGATCGGCTGGATGGAAAAGCGCGTGACGAGCAGCCCGTTGAACAGGCCGAAGAGGCTGGCGACCACCACCGGGATGATCAAGGCGAGCGTGACGGCGACCGCCATGTTCTCGACCGGCCAGAACTGGCCCATGAAGATCATCGGCGCCAAGGCACCGGCAATCGCCATCAGCGAGCCGACGGAGAGATCGATGCCGCCGGTGGCGATGACCAGCGTCATGCCGGTCGCGACGATGACGATGGTGGCGACCTGGGTGAGGTTCACGTTCAGCGTCTGCCAGGACAAAAAGTTCGGCGTGATGGCGATGTTGACGGCGATCAGCGCCAGGAAGGCGACGAAGGTGCCGTAGCGGCTCGCCAGCGTGAAGAGCCGGCTGCCGGAGGAAAGCGCGCCAGCTGGCTGCGGGGCAGGGGTTTCGATCGTCGTCATATCATTCCACCTGATGGGCCATGGCGGCAAGCAACGCCGCCTCGCTCAGATCCTTGCGCGGCAGGGTCTTCACCGACGTGCCGTCGCTGAGCACGGTCACGCGGTCGGCGGCGGCCAGCAATTCTTCGAGTTCGGAGGAGATCATCAGCACGCTCAGCCCCTCGTCGGCGAGGCTGCGCAGCAGTTTGAGGATTTCCGATTTCGCGCCGATGTCGATGCCGCGCGTCGGCTCGTCGACGATCAGCACGCGCGGGTCGGTTGCCAGCCACCGGGCGAGCAGCACCTTCTGCTGGTTGCCGCCGGAAAGCTCCTTGATCGGCTGGTCGGGCGAGGCGCATTTGACGCCGAGCGCGCGGATATAGCGGGTGACGATCTCGTCCTGCCGGGCGCGGTCGACGATGCCAGCCTTCTTCAGCCGCGGCAGCAGCGCCAGCGTCATGTTCTCGCGGATGCTCATGTCCGGCACGATGCCGTCGATCTTGCGATCCTCGGAGACAAGCCCGATGCCATCGGCAATCGCGTCCGCCGGCTCGCGGTAGGTGCGCTCACTGCCCGCCAGGCGCATCGTGCCGCGCTCCATCTTGTCCGCGCCGAAGATGAGCCGCGCCGTCTCCGTGCGGCCGGAGCCGAGCAGGCCGGCAAGGCCGGAAATCTCGCCCTCGCGCACCGTCAGGCTGACATCGCGCACCCGCACGCCGGCTCCGGCATTCGTCACGTCGAGGCGCACGGGCCGCTCGGGTTTCTCCTCGCCCGGCGCCATCGCCTGGAAGGCGGCAAGCTCCTTGCCGAGCATGTGGCGCACCAGCGCCATCTTGGGCATGTCGGCCATCGGGCTTTTCGCCACCGTCTGGCCGTCGCGCATGATCGTCACGCGGTCGCAGATTTCGTAGAGCTCGTCCAGCCGGTGGCCGATGAAGATGACCGCCACGCCGGAGCGTTTCAGCGTGCGGATCGTCTCGAACAGCACGGCGACCTCGCGTTCGTCCAGCGACGAGGTCGGCTCGTCCATGATGACGAGGCGGGCGTTCTGCGTCACCGCGCGGGCGATCGCCACCATTTGCCGGGTCGCCGCATCGAAATGCGCGACGGGCCGGTCGACGTCGATCGTCAGGTTGAAGGTTTTGAGCACGGCCTCGGCACCGCGGCGCATGGCGGTGTGGTCGATCAGGCCGAAGCGCCTCGGCTCGCGCGACAGATAGATGTTTTCCGCCACGGAGCGCTGCGGCGCGAGGTTGATCTCCTGGTAGATCGTCGCGATGCCGGCGGCCTGGGCTTCGGCCGGCATGGTGAAATCGACCTCCCTGCCGTCAAAGGCGATCGTGCCCTCGTCGCGGCGGTAGACGCCGGTGAGAATCTTGATCAGCGTCGATTTTCCGGCGCCGTTCTGGCCGACGAGCGCCATCACCTCCGCCGGCTCCACCTCCAGCGAAGCGGCTTTCAGCGCCGCCACGCCGGCAAACGCCTTGGAAATGCCCTGCATGGACAGAAGCATGGAAGTCCTCCTCTATCCGCCCTCCGGGACGGGCCACACAACCTACACCCGAACGGACCGCAGGTCAGGCCCGTTCAAAAAACGGCCGAGACGGTTTTGCCGCCCCGGCCGCAAAGTGCTTGGGAGATGGTATCAGTAGGCGTTGGCGAGTTCCGCGGCCGCGTTCGAGGCGTCGTAGAACTTGTCTTCGTTGACGAGGATCGGGTCGATCGCCTCGCCCTTGGCATAGCGCATCATGGTCTCGAAAGCCTTCGGCCCGAAGCGCGGGTTGCACTCCACGACGGCCGCGATCTTGCCGTCAACCACGGCCTGCACCGCTTCCTTGCCGCCGTCGATCGACAGAACCAGCACGTCCTTGCCCGGCACCTTGCCGGCGGCTTCGAGTGCTGCGATCGCGCCCATCGCCATCTCGTCATTGTGGGCGTAGATGATATCGGCATCCGGATGCGCCTGAAGCAGGGATTCCGCCACCTGGCGGCCCTTGTCGCGGGCGAAATCGCCGGTCTGCGAGGCGACGATCTCGAAGCCGCCGGCCGCCTGGATGGCCTCGTCGAAGCCCTTCTTGCGGTCGTTGGCCGGCGAAGAGCCGGTCGTGCCTTCGAGTTCGATGATCTTCGTCTTGCCGTTGGCGTTCTTCACCAGCCATTCGGCGACGCGCTTGCCTTCCTCGACGAAGTTCGAGCCGATGAAGGTCAGGTAATCCTCGCCGGCCTTGGCGAGCGACGGATCGACCGAGCGGTCGAGCAGGATCACCGGAATGCCGGCCTTCTTGGCGGCCATGACGGCTGGGATGAGCGGCTTTTCTTCGCGCGGTGCGAGGAAGATGACGTCGACGCCCTGGGCGATCATCGAGTTGACGTCGGCCACCTGCTTGGCGGCGGAGCCGGCGGCATCCGTATAGACGAGCTGGAAGCCGAGCTTTTCGGCCTCCGCCTTCATGCTGTTGGTCTGCGCGATGCGCCAGGGATTGTTGGATTCGGTCTGCGCGAAGCCGACCTTGTAGGTGTCTTTCTGCGCCAGCTTCGGCACTTCGGCAATGGCGACGCCTGCCACGGCAAGCGCGCCGACGGCCGTTGCCGCAAGCATGAAGGTGCGACGGGAAATCATGGTCATCAGTGGGTCTCCTCCCGGGTAACTTGGCCGGTGCTCCTCTACCGGACGTGAGCATTTTGTGCTTCACATGTCTAAATCTTGCGCTAATAATATTAGCAGTCAAGAGCCAAAATTATGAGCACTTGCAAAAAATCCGTGTGCAGCGCAATGCACACCGAGGGGTGAGGAACGACGCATGGCCAGGGGCAACGGGCGCAATTCGGGCAAGGAGGGCGGTGGCAGGCAGGATGGGGGCCGGCCGACCATGACGGACATAGCGCGCATTGCCGGCGTGTCGCAGTCGAGCGTTTCCCTGGTGCTGAACGAGATGTCCGGCTCGCGCATTTCGCCGGAAACGCAGCAGAAGGTGCGCGAGGCTGCTCATAAAATCGGTTATAAATTACCGGCGACGCGCAGCCCGGTGGCGACCGCCCCCGCCGTCGAGAAGGATACGATCGCCTTCATTGTCGACGAGATCTCGACGAGCCCGCATCCCGTCGTCAGCCTCGACGGCATCCGCGACCATGCCTTCGAGCAGGGGCTGCTGGTCTCGGCCCATGCCACGCGGTCGAACCCGGATCTGGAGCGGGCGGTGCTGCGCTCGGTATTGCGCGACCCGTCGATTGCCGGCGTCATCTACGCGACGATCTTCACCCGCAAGGTCAGCGTGCCGCCTGAGCTGAAGACCATCCCGACCGTGCTGCTCAACTGCTATTGCGAACCGCGCCAGCACGTCGCGATCGTTCCGGGCGAGGTGGCGGGCGGTTTTGCGGCGACGGCGCATCTCACCGCGCTCGGCCACAAGCGCATCGGCTTCATCAACGGCGAACCCTGGATGGACGCGGCGATGGACCGGCTGAAAGGCTACAAGCAGGCGCTCGCCACCGCCGACATCGCCTTCGACGAGAGCCTGGTGCGCGATGGCGACTGGCTGCCGCTACGCGGCTACGAGGCCGGCCTCGACCTGCTGTCCATGGACAATCCGCCGACCGCGATCTTCTGCGGCAACGACCTGATGGCGATCGGCATGATGGAGGCGGCGCAGGAAAAGGGTCTGCGCGTGCCGCAGGACCTCTCCGTCATGGGCTATGACGACCAGGAACTGGCGCGCTACACCCATCCGCCGCTCTCGACGCTGGTGCTGCCGAACTACGAGATGGGCCAGAAGGCGGCCGAACTGCTCATCGACATGGCGATCCACGGCAAGCATATGCGGCCGATGACCATCAAGGTCGACGGGCCGCTCGTCGTGCGCGAGACGACGGCGCAGCTCGCCGGCGCGAAAAAGCGCTGAACCTTCTCACTCGTGCAGGATATGGGCGGCCTTCACGGCGGCCGAGGCGCGGTTCTCGACGCCGAGCTTCACATAGATCTGTTCGAGATGCTTGGTGACCGTGCGGGCGCTGAGGCCGAGGATCTCGCCGATATCGCGGTTCGACTTGCCCTTGGCGATCCACAGCAGCACCTCGGATTCGCGCTGCGTCAGCGCAAAATGCTGGCGCAGAATCTCCTCGTCCGACAGGCGGTTTTCCGCGGTCAGGCGGAAGAGATATTCGTCCGCGCCGATCGCGCCGAGGAAGGAAAGCTGCAGGCTCGCCTGGCCCGCCTGCTGGATCGCGAAGGTGTTTTCGCGCGCGGTGCTGCGCGTCTTCATCCAGCTGCGGATATGCGTGGAGACGGCGTCGAGCCCGTCGTCGCTGCCGGTCGCGGCATTGACGAGGCGGGTCGCCTGCGGCGTCGACCAGCGGATCTTTCCCTCGCCGCTCACCGCCAGCAGGTGGCGCCCCGCCGCATCCAGCGCCACGCGCGCGCTTTGCGCCGAGCGCGCATTGGTGAGGTGCACGCGGATGCGGGCGCGCAGTTCGTCGATGTTGATCGGCTTAGTCAGGTAGTCGACGCCGCCGGCCTCCAGCGCCCGCACCACATGTTCGGTCTCGGTGAGCCCGGTCATGAAGACCACCGGCACGGGGCTTGCCGCCGGGTTGGCCTTCAGGCGCAGGCAGGTGTCGAACCCGTCCATGCCGGGCATGACCGCGTCGAGCAGGATGATATCGGGCGTGATGCGGTCGACGATGTTGAGCGCCGAAGCACCGGACGTGGCGATCAGCACGGAAAAGCCGGATTGTTCGAGCGCCTCGGTCAGGAAGCCGAGCGCTTCGGGGGAATCGTCGACGATGAGGACGATATCGCGCGGGGTGGCCGTCTCAGTCACGGGCAGCGTCCTCTTGTCGGTCCATGGTCTTCAGGAAGGCATCGTAGCCGGCCAGATCGAACACCTGCACATAGGCGCGCACCGCCTCGGTGAAGGGCTGGTGTTCGGCCACGCGGGCGATTTCGGCGAGCTTCGCCTCGATGCCCCTGACATAGCCGATCTCGCCGAGCCGGATCAATTCCTGCACATGGCCTTGTTCGGGAACGACGATGCTGGCCTCGGCCGGCTCCGCCGCCTTCGCCTCGCCGTGATAGGTCCAGGAGAGACCCATATGCAAGGCGAGCTTATCGGTGAGCTGGCGCAGGTCGAAGGGTTTTGCCAGCGTGTCGTTATGGCCGGTATGGGCGGAGGCCGAGCCGTCGCCGATATTGGCCGACAGCATGATGATCGGGCCGGGCTGGCCGAGCGCGCGCAGCCGCTCCACCAGCGCCCAGCCGCTTATGCCGGGCATGGAAATGTCGATGAGGAAGAGGTCCGGCTTCAGGCTTTCGAGGAGCGCCAGCGCATCCGCGCCGCTTCGCGCCGTCAGCACGGTGAAATCGAGCGGCCGCAGCACCTCTTCCATCAGGTTGCGATGGTCGGCATTGTCGTCGACGACGAGGATGGTGCGCCGTGGGCCGCCATACCCCTTGATGTGCAGCACCTTCGGCGCCGTCGGGCGGTCGACCGCAGAGAGCATCAGGCGCACCTTGAATTCGGTGCCCTTGTCGCGCTCGCTCTTTACCGAGATTTCGCCGCCGAGCGTCTGCGTCAACAGCCGCGTGATGGTAAGGCCGAGGCCGAGGCCCGGCATGCCGTGTTCGGTATCGCCGCGCTGGAACGGCTCGAAGATGCGCGGCAGGTCCTTTTCCAGGATGCCGCGGCCGCTATCGGCGACCGTGAAGGTTGCGACCTGGTTGCGATAGGCGACGTCGAGGCGGATTTCGCCGCTATCGGTGAATTTCAGCGCGTTGGAGATGAGGTTGACGAGGATCTGGCGCAGGCGCTTTTCATCGGTGCGCACATAGGACGGCAGGTTTTTCGGGCGGGCATGGGTGAAGGCGACGCCCTTGGCCTGCGCCTGCGGGCGGAACATCTCCAAAATCTGGTCGAGGAAATCGTCGATGTTGATCTCGTTCGAATAGACCTGCAGCTTGCCCGCCTCGATCTTGGAAATGTCGAGCAAGCCGTCGATGAGCCCGGACAGGTGATCGGCACTGCGCTTGATGACGCGGATCGCGCCTTGCCGCTGTGGCGGAATGCTCTCGTCGCGCTCCAGCACCTGCGCATAGCCAAGCACCGCATTGAGCGGCGTGCGCAGTTCATGGCTCAAACCCACGACATAGCGGCTCTTGGCGCGGTTGGCGGCTTCCGCCGTTTCCTTCGCCTGCTGGAGCGCCGCGTCCGTCTTTTTATGCGCGGCGATTTCCTTGAGCAGCAGCGTCGTCTGGCGCGACGATTCTTCCTCGGCGACCACGCGGCTGTCATGCGCCAGCACGTAGAACCACGAGACGACGCCCGCCACCACGGCGAAGACGAAGAAGACGATGGCGATGGTGCGCTCCACCACGGTGGCCGTTTCCGGCGAGCCGGTGCCGACCTGGTGGGCGATCATCGCGAGGATGATGCCCATGCCGGTGATCGACAGCGCGGCGGCGATGCCGTAGCGGCCAAGCCGCGTGCCGAGCGCCGCCGTCACCGCCTCGGGCAGGATGGATTTCGCCACGCCCGCCACCTGCGCATTGAACCGCGCCTTCGGCTTGCACAGGTCGTGGCAGCGGCTGTCGAGCGAACAGCACAGCGAGCAGATCGGCGCCGCATAGGCGGGACACCAGGCCATGTCCTCCGGCTCGAACGGGTGTTCGCAGATCGAGCAGGTGATGGTGTGCTGCTGCGCCCAGCTCTTCCTCGGCTTGCGCGCGAGGTAATATTTGCCGCCCGTCGCCCAGGCGATCGCCGGCGAGGCGATAAAGGCGACGACGGCGGCGATATAGGGGGCGAGCGAGGCAGGGATTTCGCCGAATGTGCCGAAATGCGCCATGAGGGCGATGATCGCCGACAGCGCCATGGCGCCAAGCCCGACCGGGTTGATATCGTAGAGATGGGCGCGCTTGAACTCGATACCCGGCGGCGACAGGCCGAGCGGCTTGTTGACGAAGAGGTCCGCCGAGATGGTGCAGAGCCAGGCCATGGCGACGATGGAGAAGACGCCGAGCGTTTCCTCCAGGAGCTTGTAGATGCCGAGTTCCATCAACAGCAGCGCGATCGCCACGTTGAAGATCAGCCAGACGACGCGGCCGGGATGGCTGTGCGTCAGGCGCGAGAAGAAGTTCGACCAGGCGAGCGAGCCCGCATAGGCATTCATCACGTTGATCTTGAGCTGCGAGACCACCACGAAGGCGACCATCAGCAGCAGGGCCGCCGCGTCCCATGGCAGCATGTAGCCGAAGGCGGTGTAGTACATCTGCGCGGGATCGGCCGCCCGCGTCGAGGGCACGCCCGCCGAAAGCGCCAGCACGACGAGAAAGGAGCCGGCAATCAGCTTCGGCGCGCCCACGATCACCCAGCCGGAACCGGCAAGGAACACGGCGATGCGGTGGTGCAGCTTCTTTTGCCCATCCGGCGGCAGGAAGCGCAGGAAGTCGACCTGCTCGCCGATCTGCGCCATCAGCGCGAAGATGACGGCCGAGGCCGCGCCGAATTCCACCAGGTTGAACGGCGCATAGGTGCCGGGCGGGCCGGAGGCGTGGTGCAGGCCGGAATAGGCGAGCCACAGGCCGACCTTCTCCCAGTCCGCAAAGGCGATGAAGACGAAGGGCAGGATGTTGAGCACGATCCAGAACGGCTGGGTGACGAGCTGGAAGCGCGAGATGAGCTGCACGCCATGCGTCACCAGCGGGATCACCACCACCGAGGAGATGATGTAGCCGATCCAGAGCGGGATGCCGAGCGCCAGCTCCAGCGCGCCGGACATGATGGAGGCCTCGATGGCGAAGAGGATGAAGGTGAAGCTCGCATAGATCAGCGAGGTCAGCGTCGAGCCGATATAGCCGAAGCTCGCGCCGCGCGTGAGAAGGTCGATATCGACGCCATGGCGGATGGCATAGCGGCTGATCGGCAGGCCGACGAGCAGGATCATCAGGCTCGCCACCACGATGGCGACGATGGCGTTGGTCGTGCCGTAGGACATGGTGATCGCGCCGCCGATCGCTTCCAGCGCGAGGAAGGAGATGGCGCCGATGGCGGTCTGCGAGATGCGGTCCGATGAAAAGCGGCGTGCGCTCTTGGCGGTGAAACGCAGCGCATAGTCTTCCAGCGTCTGGTTGGCGACCCAACGGTTATACTCGCGGCGGATCGGTATGATGCGCTGGCGTGCGGCCATCTTTTCCTGCTGTTCCCATGGCCCGTTTACCCGGCCGTTTTTTGCGGGCGTTGAAGCATGACCTACCCCCACCCTCCACGTCATCCTCGGGCTTGACCCGAGGATCCAAGCCGCAGGGTGCCGTAGATCCTCGGGTCAAGCCCGAGGATGACGGAGGAGAGGGCAGTGGCCTCAACACACAAGGCCCTTCGTAACACAGATACAGCGCCCCTGAAATTGGTGCAGCGCCGCAAAACTTCCCGCTTCCCCCCGGCAACTACGTAGAATGACGTATGTGCAGCGCAGCATCCCCGGCGGATAGTTTCTTAAGCAACGGTTAAACAGCTTCCGCCCCCGTTGCGGTCAAAAAGAACGAGAGGGGTTCCGACAATGTCCATCAAGGCGCGCGCCACCGGCGCATTGCTTGCTGCAATTCTTTCGACAACCGCCTTCCACGGCGCCTTCGCGGCCGACGACACGATCAAGGTCGGCATCCTGCATTCGCTTTCCGGCACCATGGCGATCTCTGAGACGACGCTCAAGGACGCCATGCTGATGCTCATCGAGGAGCAGAACAAGAAAGGCGGCCTGCTAGGCAAGAAGCTCGAAGCCGTCGTGGTCGATCCGGCTTCCGACTGGCCGCTCTTCGCCGAGAAGGCGCGTGAGCTCGTCTCGGTCAACAAGGTCTCGGCCGTGTTCGGCTGCTGGACCTCGGTGTCGCGCAAGTCGGTCCTGCCGGTCTTCGAAGAGCTGAATTCCATCCTCTTCTACCCCGTCCAGTATGAGGGTGAAGAAAGCCAGCGCAACGTCTTCTACACGGGTGCCGCACCGAACCAGCAGGCGATCCCGGCCGTCGATTACCTCGCCGAGAACGAAGGCGTCGAGCGCTGGGTTCTGGCCGGCACGGACTATGTCTATCCGCGCACGACCAACAAGATCCTCGAAGCCTACCTGATCTCCAAGGGTGTGAAGCCCGAGGACATCATGGTCAACTACACGCCCTTCGGCCATTCGGACTGGCAGACGATCGTCTCCGACATCAAGAAGTTCGGCTCGGCCGGCAAGAAGACGGCCGTCGTCTCCACCATCAACGGCGATGCCAACGTTCCCTTCTACAAGGAACTAGGCAACCAGGGCGTCAAGGCGGAAGACATTCCGGTCGTCGCCTTCTCGGTGGGTGAGGAAGAGCTCGCCGGCCTCGATACCGCGCCGCTCGTCGGCCATCTGGCCGCCTGGAACTACTTCCAGTCCGTCGACAACCCGGCGAATGCCGAGTTCATCAAGACGTGGAAGGCCTTCACCAAGAACGACAAGCGCGTCACCAACGACCCGATGGAAGCCCATTATATCGGCTTTGCCATGTGGCTGAAGGCTGTCGAAAAGGCCGGCACGACCGATACGGACGCCGTGCTCGACGCGATGATCGGCGTCTCCGTGCCGAACCTCTCGGGCGGCTTCTCCACCATGATGCCGAACCACCACATCACCAAGCCCGTGCTGATCGGCGAAATCCAGGCCGACGGCCAGTTCGAGACCGTGTGGCAGACTTCCGGCCTCGTCGTCGGCGACGAATGGTCGGACTTCCTGCCCGACTCCAAGGACCTGATCGCCGATTGGCGCAAGCCCATGGAATGCGGCAACTTCAACGTCGCCACCGGCAAGTGCGGCGGCAAGGGCTCCTGATCCTCACAGCAACCGCATCGCGTCCCGGCGTTCCACGCGCCGGGATGTTTCCCTTTCCTGACGACCAGTGCTTCGAGGCCATGAGATGCACACGCGGCTCATCCATCGTTTCCTGCAATGCCTGCTCATCGCCGTCTGCGTGATGGTGACGCTGCTCGCCACCGACCTTCGCGCGGCAGACGACCTGCGCAGCATGGTCAATGCGCTGGGCGGCGGCAATTTCCAGGAAAACCAGAAACAGGTCGAAGCGCTGGCGAAGACCGGCGATCCGAAGATCGTGCCCGCCCTTGAGGCGCTCGCCGAGGGCGATCTCTATCAACGCAAGGCCGACGGCACCGTCTTCATCGTCAAGCCGGCCGGCGCCAATTTCGCGCTCGTCGATGCCCTGACGGGCGATGCGGCCGGCGAGGAAGCCAAGGCCGCGCTCGAAAAGGTCAAGGTCAACAACGGGCTGCGCCGGGTGATCCGCGCCGCGCTCGGCGGCCTGACGCTGATGAGCCCTGACACGTCCGTGCGCCTTCAGGCCGCGAGCACCATCCTGCGCACGCCATCCGCCGATGCGCTCGAAGGGCTGGACGCCGCCCTTGCCGCGGAAACCGACGGCGCGGTCAAGGCCGTGCTCGAAAAGGCCCGCGCCGCCGCCATCCTGGTGTCCGATCGCCCGGTGGAGGAGAAGAAGGCGGCCGTCGCGACCGTGGTTCAGACCGGCGGGCGCGACTCGCTGTCGCTGCTCTCCGGCGCGCTCACATCCGCCGATGAAAGTCTGCGCCCCGATATCGAGGCCGGCATCCGAGAGATCGAGGACCAGCTTGAGCTCTGGGCCGGCGCGCAAAACATCTGGTACGGCCTGTCGCTCGGCTCCGTGCTGCTGCTCGCCGCGATCGGCCTTGCCATCACCTTCGGCGTGATGGGCATCATCAACATGGCGCATGGCGAGATGGTCATGCTCGGCGCCTACACCACCTTCGTGGTGCAGGCCTATATCCGCGCCGCCTGGCCGGGCCTGTTCGAATGGTCGCTGGCGATTGCGCTGCCGCTCGCCTTCCTCGTCACCGGCGCCGTCGGGCTCGTCATGGAGCGCGGCATCATCCGCTTCCTCTACGGCCGGCCACTCGAAACGCTGCTCGCCACCTGGGGTGTCTCGCTCATCCTGCAACAGGCCGTGCGCTCCATCTTCGGCCCGACCAACCAGGAGGTCGCCAACCCCTCGTGGATGTCAGGCGCCTTCGAACTCGGCGGCCTCACGGTCACCTGGAACCGCATGTGGATCATCGTCTTCTCGCTCGCCGTCTTCGCCTTCCTGCTGTTCCTATTGAAGAAGACGCCGATGGGCCTGCAGATGCGCGCTGTCACGCAGAACCGCCGCATGGCCTCCTCCATGGGCATCCGCACGCCCTGGGTCGATGCGCTGACCTTTGCGCTCGGCTCCGGCATCGCGGGCATTGCCGGCGTGGCGCTGAGCCAGATCGACAACGTCTCGCCCAATCTTGGCCAGGGCTACATCATCGACAGCTTCATGGTCGTGGTCTTCGGCGGCGTCGGCAATCTCTGGGGCACGCTGGTCGGCGCCTTCACGCTCGGCATCCTCAACAAGTTCCTGGAACCCTATGCCGGCGCGGTGCTGGGTAAAATCCTCGTGCTCGTGCTCATCATCCTCTTCATCCAGAAGCGGCCGCGCGGGCTCTTCGCACTCAAAGGCAGGGCGGTGGAAGCATGATCACCTCGTTTCTCGCAAAAGCCCTCGGGCGCAACATCGTCATCACGGTCGCGATCCTGCTGGCGCTTGCCGCCGTCATCCCGGCGCTCAACCTGCTGACGGCGCCCGAGCACCCGCTGCATGTGCCGACCTACATCGTCTCGCTGTTCGGCAAATACCTCACCTATGCGCTGCTGGCGCTGGCGCTCGATCTCGTCTGGGGCTTCTGCGGCATCCTTTCGCTGGGACACGCTGCCTTCTTCGCGCTCGGCGGTTATGCCATGGGCATGTACCTGATGCGCCAGATCGGCGCGCGCGGCTCCTACGGCAATCCGCTGCTGCCGGATTTCATGGTCTTCCTCAACTGGAAGGAACTGCCCTGGTTCTGGCAAGGCTTCGACATGTTCTGGTTCGCCGCGCTGATGGCGATCCTCGTGCCCGGCCTGCTCGCCTTCGTCTTCGGCTGGTTCGCCTTCCGCTCGCGCGTCAATGGCGTCTACCTCTCGATCATCACCCAGGCGATGACCTTCGCCCTGCTGCTCGCCTTCTTCCGCAACGACATGGGCTTCGGCGGCAATAACGGCCTCACCGATTTCAAGGACATTCTGGGTTTCAACATCCAGTCGAACGGCACGCGCTCGGCGCTCTTCGCGGCCTCGGCCATCGCGCTCGCCCTCTCGCTCATCATCACGTCGGGCATCGTGCGCTCGAAATACGGAAAGATCCTCGTCGGCGTGCGCGATGCGGAAAGCCGCACGCGCTTTCTCGGCTACCGCGTGGAGCACATGAAGCTCTTCGCCTTCGTGGTCTCGGCCATGATGGCGGGCGTCGCCGGCGCGCTCTACGTGCCGCAGGTCGGCATCATCAATCCGGGCGAGTTCGATCCGGCCAATTCCATCGAGGTCGTCATCTGGACGGCGGTCGGCGGGCGCGGCACGCTGATCGGCCCGATCGTCGGCGCCATCCTCGTCAACGGGGGGAAAAGCATCTTCACCGCCGCCTTCCCGGAATTCTGGCTCTTCGCGCTTGGCGGGCTGTTCGTGCTCGTCACGCTGTTCCTGCCCAAGGGCATCGTCGGCACCGCGCGGCAATTTTTCGAGCGACGCAGGGACTATCGCAAGGCAAAGGCCGTCGAAGAGGCGCGCGCCTTTGCGGCGGCAGAACCCCAAGCGGCGGAGTAGATGGCATGAACACGCTCGCAAGCAACGCAAAACCCACCAGCATCCTCTATCTCGACGGCGTCTCCGTCTCCTTCGATGGCTTCAAGGCGCTGAACTCGCTCTCCTTCGTCATCGAGCCCGGCGAGCTTCGCGCCATCATCGGCCCGAACGGCGCCGGCAAGACGACGATGATGGACATCATCACCGGCAAGACGCGGCCGGATTCCGGCGAGGTCTTCTTCAAGGGCACGATCGACCTCACCCAGAAGGACGAGGCCGAAATCGCCCAGCTCGGCATCGGCCGAAAATTCCAGAAGCCGACGGTGTTCGAAAGCCACACCGTCTGGGACAATCTGGAACTGGCGCTGAACCGCAACCGCGGCGTCTTCTCCACGCTGTTCTATCGCCTGACCGCCGAGGACAAGGCGCGCATCGAGGAAATCCTCTCGACCGTGCGCCTGATGAACCGCAAGGACGACTTTGCGGCGAACCTCAGCCACGGCCAGAAACAATGGCTGGAGATCGGCATGCTTTTGGCGCAGGAGCCGGAACTGCTGCTGGTCGACGAACCCGTCGCCGGCATGACGGATGCCGAAACGGCGGAGACGGCGATCCTGCTCAAGGAGATCGCCAAGACGCGTTCGGTCGTCGTCGTCGAGCACGACATGGGCTTCATCCGCGATCTCGGCGTGAAGGTGACCTGCCTTGCGGAAGGCTCCGTGCTGGCGGAAGGCTCGATCGATTTCGTCAGCGCCGACCAGAAGGTCATCGAAAACTATCTGGGGAGGTGAGGGTGTATTCGGTGTTCTTGTCGTTGGAATTTGCGGCTGTGATACCCCCCTCTGCCCTGCCGGGCATCTCCCCCACAAGGGGGGAGATCGGCAAGTGGCAGACGCTTTGCTCCCACGCGACGTTCGTAAAGGGCGAGGCCTCGCCCCATCCAATCTCCCCCCTTGTGGGGGAGATGCCCGGCAGGGCAGAGGGGGGTGATACGGCCTCCACCACCACAGGAGCCCAAGCATGCTGACCGTCGAAAAAGCCAACCTTCACTACGGCGCCGCCCAAGCCCTTCGCGGCATCTCGCTCACCGCCGAAATGGGCAAGATCACCTGCGTGCTCGGCCGCAACGGCGTCGGCAAGTCCAGCCTCTTGCGCGCCATCACCGGCCAGCACCCGCTCTCCGCCGGCACCGTCACGTTCAACGATGTAAAGCTCGACGGCATGGCGCCCTACAACCGGGCCAAGCACGGCATCGGCTATGTGCCGCAGGGGCGAGAAATCTTCCCGCTGCTCACCGTGAAGGAAAACCTCGAATCCGGCTACGCCCCCGTGAAGCGGTCGGAACGTTTCATCCCGAACGAGATCTTCAGCCTCTTCCCGGTGCTGCAATCCATGCTCGGCCGGCGCGGCGGGGATCTCTCCGGCGGCCAGCAGCAGCAGCTCGCCATCGGCCGGGCGCTGGTGACGCGGCCCAAAATCCTCGTGCTCGACGAGCCGACCGAGGGCATCCAGCCGTCGATCATCAAGGATATCGGCCGGGCGATCAAATATCTGCGCGATTCCACCGGCATGGCCATCCTGCTCGTCGAGCAGTACCTCGATTTCTGCCGCGAGCTTGCCGACCACGTCTACATCATGGATCGCGGCGAGATCGTGCATGAGGGCGCCGCCGAGACGCTCGACACGCCGGAAGCCCGCCGGCACCTAACGGTATGAGGGTTACTTCACCGCGCTCTTGATCTCGTTGCGCAGGTCGCGCGCCTTCAGGAAGTTCGGGTTGAGCCGCAGGGCGTATTCCAGGTCTGCCAGCGCCTTCGCCGTCTCGCCCTTCTTGTGGTAAGCGGTGGCGCGGCCGTAATAGGTTTCCTCGTCGTCGAACTTCAGCTTGATGGCCGTGTCGAAATCGGCGATAGCCTCGTCGTAGCGTCCGGTTTCCACCAGCACGATGCCGCGATTGTGCCGGGCGTTTCTTTGCCGCGGGTTCAGCGCCAGCGCCTGGTCGAGGTCCGCCATCGCCTCCTTGAGCTTGCCGTCGCGCCGGTAGACTTCCGCGCGGTTGTTGTAGGTGTCGGCATTCCTGGGATTGAGCGCCAACGCGGCGTTGAGGTCCGCATAGGCCTTGTCGAATTCGCCGAGCCGGTAGAGCGTGAAGCCGCGGGCCGACAGCGCCCCGTCATCCTTCGCATCGAGCGCCAGGGCCTTGTCGAAACTGGCGATGGCAAGCCGCCCCTCGCCGCTTTCCGATTGCGCCACGCCGAGATTGCGCAGCGAGACGACGCGGGCGGGGTCGAGGTCGAGCGCCCGGTTGAAATCCGCGATGGCCGCCGCGTAATCCCGCTTCCGCAGATAGGCGACGCCGCGCATGTCGTAATAGCCGGGGTTCCGGCCGTCGATCCGGATGGCTTCGTCGAGATCGGCGATGCCCGCGTCCACCTCTCCCATCTCCAGCCGGGTGGAACCGCGGCTTTGCAGGGTCTCGGCGCGGTGCGGTTCCAGCACCAGCGCCTGGTCGTAGTCGGCCATGGCGCGCGGAAAATCGCCCTTCATCGCATGGGCCGAGCCGCGCGAATTGTAGGAATTGGCGGTCGGCCGACGCAGGATCGCCTCGTCGAAATCGGCAATGCCCTTGTCGACATCGCCAAGCCGCACATGGGCGACGCCGCGGTTCTGGTAGGTGTCGGCGCGGGTCGGATCAAGCGTCAGGGCCGCGTCGAAATCCGGCACCGCCTTTGCCAGGTCGCCGGCCAACAGATAGGCCATGCCGCGGTTGTGGCGGGCGGTCGCGTTGTCGGGCACGAGGTCGATGACGGCCGTGAAATCGGCGATCGCCTTGTCGAATTGGCCCGCCTGCAAATGGAGCTTGCCGCGTTCGTTATAGGGGATGGCATTCTTCGGATCGAGCCGGATCGCCCGGTCGAAGTCGGCGATCGTCTGGCCGGCAGCGGCATTGCCGCCACTTTGCTGGGCCTCGGCGGCTGGCGAAAGCGCCAGCCAGAGCGCGATTGCGCCAATTGCAGCTTTCATGCCGATCCTCCGTTTACGGCAAGTTTCACGGATCGTCCGCCAGGCCCCCCGAATGATCCGGCCGGATGTTAGGACATTCCGAGCGGCTCCGCCGTGGCGAAGGTGCAACTGTTGCTGATGATTGTGCTCAGGACTCGCCCTTGGCGGAAAATTCCCGCCGCACGATGCCGTGGCGCTGGAGCTTGTCGTAGAAGGTTTTGCGCGGGATGCCGAGGGCCGCGATCGTCTCCTGCACGTCGCCGCCATGGGCCGAAAGCGTGTCGCGGATGATCTCCGCCTCCAGCCGTTCCAGCCGTTCGGGCAGCGTGCCGCCGGCATCGGCAACGGACGGGACGGGCGTGGCGGCCGAAGGCATCAGGCCCAGCACGGCGCGCTCGGCGAAATGGGAAAGCTCGCGCACATTGCCCGGCCAGTCGTGCTCGCGCAGATGGCGCAGGATTTCGGCCGAAAGCCCGGGCGCGGCGCGCTGGAAGCGCCGGGCGGCGCGCTCGGCGAAATAGCTGAAGAGCAGCGGAATGTCCTCGCGCCGCTCGCGCAGCGGCGGAATGGCGAGCGACACCACGTTCAGGCGATAATAGAGGTCCTCGCGAAAGGTCTTGCGCTGGGCGGGATCGGCAAGGTCCACCTTCGCGGCGGCGACGATGCGGATGTCGACCGGCCGCACCTCGTTGGTGCCGAGCGGCGTCACCTCGCGCAGCTCCAGCACGCGCAGCATCTGGATCTGCGTGGAGAGCGGCATGCTTTCCAGTTCGTCGAGGAACAGCGTGCCGCCGCTCGAATGTTCGATGCGGCCGATACGCTTCTTCTGCGCGCCGGTGAAGGCGCCGGGCTCGTGGCCGAAAAGCTCGCTCTCGATCACCTGTTCGGGCAGGGCGCCGCAGTTGAGCGCCACGAAATGGCCCTTCGCCCTGCGGCTCCAGCCGTGCAGCAGGCGGGCGACCACCTCCTTGCCGCTGCCGGTCTCGCCGGTCACCAGCACATCGACATCGGTATCGGCGATCTGGCGCAGCGTCTGGCGCAGGCGGTCCATCACCGGCGTCTGGCCGATCAGCGGAAAATCGTCCTCCGCCTGCCGGGCGGCCTCGCGCAGGCGGCGGTTTTCGAGAACGAGGCCGCGCTTTTCCGCGGCGCGGCGCACGCACTGGATCAGCCGCTCTGCCGGGAAGGGCTTGGCGATGAAGTCGTAGACGCCATCCTGGATCGCCTTGACGGCGGTCGGAATATCGCCGTGGCCGGTGACGAGGATCACCGGGATTTCGGCGTCGAGGGCCTGGATGCGCTCGAAAAGCTGGAGCCCGTCCATGCCCGGCATGCGGATATCCGAGACGACCACGCCGGCAAAATCCCGGTCGAGCATGCCGAGCGCCTCACTGGCAGCACCGAGCGGCGAGACATCGAAACCCGCCAGTTCCAACGTCTGGGCGGTGGCGCGCAGGAGCTGCCGATCGTCGTCGATGAGGAGCACGGGCGTCGTCATGCCGGCGCCTTTCTGAGATGGACCTTGAAGCAGGCGCCGCGCTCGCCCGTCTCCACCTCCAGCCGACCGCCATAATCGGAAACGATGTCCTTGGCGATGACGAGGCCAAGGCCGAGGCCCTTTTCCTTCGACGTGTTGAAGGGCTCGAACAGCGAGCCGAGGATGGCGGGCGACAGGCCGGGGCCGTTGTCGGCCACCGCGATGACCACCTCGCCATTCGGGACGACCGACACATCGACGCGGCCGTCTGCCTGGTCTTCCACGGCCTCCAGCGCGTTCTGGAAGAGGTTGATGAACACCTGCTCCAGCCGCAGCCGGTTGCCCATCACGCTCAGCCCATCCGGCAGCGGCGCGATGATCAGGCGTTCCAGCCGGCCGGTAAAGCGGCTGCGCAGCAGCATGATCGCGCCGTCGACGACATCGCGCAGCGCCACCGGCTCCTCACCGGAGCGGCCCTTGCGGGCGAGCGCCTTGAGGTCTTCGGTGATCGTCGCGATGCGGTCGGTGAGGTCGGCGATGAGACCGAGATTTTCCAACACCGGCTCCGGCTTGGCGCGCGCCAGGAAGACCTTGGAATTGTCGGCATAGGCGCGGATGGTGGCGAGCGGCTGGTTGATTTCATGCGCCACGCCCGCCGCCACCTGGCCGAGAATAGCGAGGCGGTTCGCCTGCACGAGATCCTGCTGCACAGCCTGCAGCTTCGTCTCGGTCTCGCGGTGATCGGCGATTTCGGCTTGCAGGTGGTCGCGGGCGAGGCTCAAGTCGCGGGTGCGCTCGATCACGCGGCGTTCCAGCTCCTCGCGCACCGCCTGGTCGCGGGCGATGGTGGCGAGCGCCATCTGGCGCCGGCGCAGCCATATGGCGGCGGCAAGCGTGATCGCGCCAAGCGCCAGCACGGCCAGAAGCCGCGCCTCGCGCATGCTGGTCGCGACGGCATCGGCGACGGGCACCAGATATTCGAACTGCCAGGGCGTGGTGGCGACCGGCGTGGTGATGCGCAGATAGGCCTCCGCGCCCCCGCCCGGCTGCACGGCCCGGATGACGCGGCTGTCCGCCGTCTCCTCGAAGGGCAGCGGCGCCAGCGGCGCCTCGCCGAATTGCAGGCTTTCGCGAATGGCCGCGAGGCTTTCCGCCGGTAGCCGCTCGGTGGTCATGAAGCGCCAGGAGGGGATGCTGGTGATCAGCACCACATGGTCGGCATCGACGACATAGGAGGGGCGCTGCGTCTCGTGCCAGTCCCGTTCGAGCTGGTCGAACTCCATCTTGACGACGACGACGCCAAGCGGCGTCTCGGCCGGGCCGATGCGGTGCGAGATGTAGAGGCCGGGCCGCTTGCTGACCGAGCCCAGCGCAAAATGCTCGGCCGTTCCTTCCGCCATCGCGCGGGAAAAATAGGCACGGAAGGAATAGTCGTTGCCGACGAAACTCGTCGGCTCGCGCCAGTTGCTCGCGGATATCGCCACGCCCTTGGGGTCGATCACATAGATCACCGCGGCGCTGGTGCCGGCGACGAGGTCTTCAAGCTTGCGGTCGAGGAAGCTGCGCTTCGCCGGGTCGGCTCCCGCCAGCGCCTCCGTGACGTCCCGGTCGCGTGACAGCAGGAAGGGCAGCGCCCGCGGGCGCTCCAGCACCGCGCGCAGCAGCGCCACCTTGAGGTTCGCATCGGTGCGGCCCTGCGCCTCCAGCGTCGAGAGGGCAGCCGAGCGGCCATAGACCCCGGCGGCATAAAGCGCCGCGATCGACACCAGCAGCAGCACGAGGGCAAACGCCACCCATTGCCGCCGCGTCGCGCGGGAGAGGGTCTTCTGCGTGCTGGTTTGCGCGGGCGCGTCCATCGGGGATTTTGAGCATGAAACCGCACGACACTCAAGGATTTTCGTGCGGATATCCGCACAGACACGGATCGCGGCTCCTACCCCTCTAAAATAAAATCACGCTACTACAGACACTTACCGTCCAAAATGCGAACTGGCACGCCCCTTGCTAAGCTTGTGCCAGTTTCAGCAAGTCACCCTGGGAAGAGCCGGTTTTCCGGTTGGGGTGTAAAAGGAGGAAGTCATGCATATCCCGTCTGCAGACGCGCAACCGCGTGCCAAAATCCCGTTCTACCGCCACCTCTATGTCCAGGTCATCGTCGCCATCGTCGCCGGCATGCTGGTCGGCCACTATTATCCCGATTTCGGCGCCAGCCTGAAGCCGCTCGGCGATGCCTTCATCAAGCTCGTCAAGATGATCATCGCCCCGGTGATCTTCCTGACCGTTGCGACCGGCATCGCCGGCATGTCGGACCTGAAGAAGGTGGGCCGCGTCGCCGGCAAGGCGATGCTCTACTTCCTCACCTTCTCGACGCTAGCCTTGATCGTCGGCATGATCGTCGCCAATGTCATCCAGCCGGGAGCGGGCATGCATATCGATCCCGCCTCGCTCGATGCCAATGCGGTGGCGACCTATGCCTCCAAGGCGCATGAATCGACCATCACCGGCTTCCTGATGAACATCATCCCGCAGACCATCGTCGGCGCCTTCGCCGAAGGCGATATCCTGCAGGTGCTGTTCTTCTCCGTGCTGTTCGGCATCGCGCTCGGCATGGTCGGCGAACAGGGCAAGCCGGTCGTCGATTTCCTCCAGGCGCTGACGAACCCGATCTTCCGTCTGGTCGCCATCCTCATGAAAGCCGCCCCCATCGGCGCCTTCGGCGCTATGGCGTTCACCATCGGCAAATATGGCATCGGCTCGGTCGCCAACCTAGCCTTCCTGATCGCCACCTTCTACTTCACCGCCTTCGTCTTCGTCTTCGTGGTGCTGGGCGCGGTCGCCAAGTACAACGGCTTCTCGATCCTGGCGCTCATCCGCTACATCAAGGAAGAGCTGCTGCTCGTGCTCGGCACGTCCTCGTCCGAGGCCGCCCTTCCGGGCCTGATGCAGAAGATGGAACGCGCCGGCTGCAAGCGCTCGGTCGTCGGCCTCGTCATCCCGACGGGTTATTCGTTCAACCTCGACGGCACCAATATCTACATGACGCTCGCCGCGCTCTTCATCGCCCAGGCCGTCGATATCAACCTGTCGTTCGGCGACCAGGTGCTGCTGCTGCTCGTCGCCATGCTGAGCTCCAAGGGTGCCGCGGGCATCACGGGTGCAGGCTTCATCACGCTGGCGGCCACGCTCTCGGTCGTGCCCTCCGTGCCGGTCGCCGGCATGGCGCTGATCCTCGGCATCGACCGCTTCATGTCGGAATGCCGCGCGCTCACCAACTTCATCGGCAATGCGGTCGCCACCATCGTCGTCGCCCGCTGGGAAAACGAACTCGACGTCGAGAAGCTCAACGCCGCACTCAGCGGCGGCCGCGAGCCCATCGCCGACACGCCGGCGCTGCAACCGGCCGAGTGATCCTCAGCCTTTGGAGACACTTGCAACCCCGCGAAAGCGGGGTTGTCTTTTTTTTGGGGAAGGTCACGCCGAGCGGCGCAGCATCAGGTCCGATTTCAGGAGGATCTGGTCCTTGGCCGATGCGGGGTCTTCGGTGTCGCTGAGCTTGCGCAGGAGGAGCTCGATCGCCAGGCGGCCGATCTCGTTGTAGTTCTGCGCCACCGTGGTGATGGGCGGGCAGGCATATTGCGACAGGGGATGGTCGTCATGGCCGGCGACGCGCAGGTCGTAGTCGGCGCCGTGGCCGACCTTCAGCCCGCGCTGCCAGGCGGCCGCGATGACGCCGAAGGCGAGGCGGTCGTTGGCGCAGAGGATGGTGCGCGAGGCGAGCGCGTCGGGCTTTTCAAAAAGGCGGCTTGCCTCCTCGAAGGCGAAGCGCTCGAAATCCCAGGTCGTGGCGTTGGCGACGGGCAGGATATGTGGCTCGACATTCAGCCGCGCCATCGCCTCGCGATAGGCGCTGAGCCGGGTCGCGGCATTGGTGTTGACGTTGGGCATGCCGAAATAGCAGGGCGGCTCACCGGAGCGGCAGAGATAATCGACGATCAGCCCGAAACTCTGGCGGTTGTCCGTGCCGACGAAGGCGGAGGTCTCGTCGATCGGCGAATCGACATAAACCAGCGGGATGGACTGGCCGAGCTGCTCCAGTGTGGTCTGGCGCGCGCCCACACCGAGCGGCGCGATGATGGCGCCCGCCACGTTCATCGACTTGAAGGTCTTGATCGCATTGTCCTCCATCTCCTTGCGCCCATCCGAGGAGAGCACGAAGGCGAGGAAGCCGGCCTCGTTGGCGATGAGCTCGATGCGCCGCGTCAGCGCCATGTAGAAGGGATCGGTGGAGTTGGGGATGACCACGCCGAGGATGTTGGAGCGGCGGCGGTTGAGGTTGACGGCAAAAATGTTCGGCCGGAAGCCGGATTTCTTCAGCGCCTCCTCGATCGCGTCGCGCGTGCGCTTGCGCACGGAGGAGGGGTCGTTGAAGTATTTCGACACCGTGGGCCGGGACAGGCCGACGAACTCGGAAAAATCCTCCATTGTCCTGATCGACTTGGCCAAGCCTGGCGCTCCTTGCGGGTTCTGCTCTCGCCTTCTTAAAGCATTTCCGCTTTTCTCCGAATCGCGAAAACGCTTTATTCCTTTGTTTTCCGCAATTTCCGGCCTCAGTCGGCGACGAATTGCACCTTCATCGTGGCGGGGTCCGTCGGCTTCTTCGTGAAGAAGGGGAGAATGTCGGCAAGCGGCAGCCGGTGCGAGACGAGTTTCGCCATCCGGCCGTCGTCCCGCTTGAGGATATCCAGCGCATCGGGGATGTTGCGGTTCAGCGAATGCGAGCCGACGAGCTTCAATTGCCGGCGGAAGATCTCGAAGGGCGCCACGGAGATGCGGGCATCCGGCGCGCAGACGCCGAAGATGAGCGCCGTGCCGCCATCGGCGAGAAGATCGATCATGCCTTCCACGACGCTGGCAATGCCCGTCGCGTCAGCCACGAAATCATAGGAGCGCCGCTTGGCCGCCAGGTCCTCGGAACCGGAGACGATGCCGCCAAGGCCGAGTTCGGAGGCGAAGGCGAGGCGGCTTTCGTTGATGTCGGCGACCGTGACGTTCTCAGCCCCCTCCGCCTTCAGCGACAGCGCCAGGAACAGGCCGATCGGCCCGGCGCCGATGACCAGCGCGTCCTTGGGCATCGGCGCGCCGTGGCGCAGGCCCGCGGCACCCAGCCCGTTCAGCACGCAGGCGAGCGGCTCGGCAAGTGCTGCGACGGAATAGGGCATGTCGCCGATGCCGTGCAGGTGTTCGGCGCGCACCACGCTGTATTCGGCAAAGCCGCCATCGTGCGAGACGCCATAGGCCTTGAGGTCGCGGCAGAGATTGGTCAGCCCCTTGCGGCAGGACGGGCAGTTGCCGCAGGGCAGGTTGGGGTCGACGGCGACGCGGTCGCCGGTGCGCAAGCCGGTAACGTCGGCCGCAAGGGCCGCGATCTCGCCGGCATATTCATGGCCCGGCACCACCGGAAAGGCGCCGTCGCCGTAGCGCGCGTGCAGCACGTCGATATCCGTGTGGCAGAGGCCGGAGGCCTTGACGCGGATCAGCGCGTGGCCGGCGGGCAGGTCGCCGAGGTCGAGCTCGGCAAGCGCCGCCTCGCCCTTGCCGGTGAAGCGGATCGCCTTCATCAGCTCATCCAGTTCCCGCCGTCGACATTGTATGTCTGGGCGAGGATATAGTCGCTGTCCTTGGAGGCGAGGAAGACGGCGAGGCCCTTGATGTCATCCGGCGTGGCGAAGCGGCCGATCGGCACGGATTTCGCGACCGCGGCCTTCTTCTCGCCCGGCTTCAGCCCTTCCCATTCGGCGAATTTCGCGTCCACCACATCCCAATGCTCGCCATCGACGACGCCCGGCGCAATCGCATTGACGTTGATGCCGTGTTTGACGAGGGCAAGTGCGGCCGATTGCGTGGCGGAAATGATCGCGGCCTTGGAGGCGCAATAGAGCGTCACCAGCGCCTCGCCGCGCCGGCCGGCCTGGCTTGCCATGTTGATGATCTTGCCGCCGCGCCCGCGCGCGATCATGACGTTGGCCACCGCCTTCATCGTGAACAGCGGCCCCTTGAGATTGACGTCGAAGACACGGGCATAGCTCTCCTCGGTGATCGCCTGGATGGGCGCCATGTCGAAGATCGCGGCATTGTTGACGAGGATGTCGATGCCGCCAAAATCCGCGTCGATCTTTTTCACGACGGCGTCGATGTCGGCGAGGTTGGTGACATCGAGCTTGATGGCGCTGGCCGCAGGACCAATCGAGGCGGCCGCTTCGCTGGCGCGCTCCAGGTTGATATCGGCGATGATGACGCGCGCGCCCTCGGCCACGAAGGCTTCCGCAAAGCCGAGGCCGATGCCGCGTGCGCCGCCGGTGATGAGGGCTATCTTGTCCTGCAATCTCATGTGTCTCTCCATCCGGTCGCCTGGCGAGGCCGGTTCACAAGCATATTCTGGCATTCGAGAAACCCGGCGCCAAGGCGCCGGGCTTCCGGGAGGGCCCGCGGCCAGGCCGCAGGCTGAAACCCTACTTGATGTAGCCGGCGCGCGTCATGTCGCGCTCGACCTGGGTCTGCGAGGCGTCCAGCGCCGCATCCACCGTCTGCTGCCCGGCAAGTGCTGCGCTGATCTGCTGGCCGACGAAGGTGCCGATCGCCTGGAATTCCGGAATGGCGACGAACTGCACGCCGGTATAGGGCACCGGATCCTTGGTGGGCTTCGACGGATCGGCCGACAGGATCGCCTGCAGCACGGTTTCGGCGAAGGGTGCTGCCTTCTGGTATTCGGCAAGCGCATAGGTGGATTTGCGCGTGCCCGGCGGCACGGCGACCCAGCCTTCGCTTTCGCCGACCAGCTTCACATAGTCCTTCGAGGTCGCCCATTTCAGGAAGGATTTCGCGACTTCGGCCTTCTGCGAGGTTGCCGGAATGGCGAGGTTCCACGACCAGGACCAGCTCGATCCGTTGGCCGTCTCGGCCGTCGGCGAGCGGGTGAAGGCGATCTTGTCGGCGACCTGGCTCTGCTTCGGATCATAAACGCGGCCCGCCGCCGAGGTGGCGTCGATCCACATGGCGCAATGGCCGGTGGCAAACAGCGTCTGGTTTTCGTTGAAGCCGTTGGCGGTGGCGCCCGCCGGGCCATAGGTGCCGAGCAGCGCGACATAGTCGGTGATCGCCTTCTTCCATGGCTCGGAGTTGAGCTGCGGCTTCCAGTCCATGTCGAACCAGCGGCCGCCATAGGCGTTCACCATGGTGCCGACGAAGGCCATGTTCTCGCCCCAGCCCGGCTTGCCGCGCAGGCAGATGCCATATTGCTGCTTGTCCTTGTCGGTGAGCTTTGCGGCGAATTCCTTGATCTGCTCGTAGGTCGGCTGTTCCGGCATGGTGAGGCCGGCAGCGTCGAACAGGTCCTTGCGGTAGAGCGTGAACGAGCTTTCCGTGTAGAACGGCACGGCATAGAGCTTGCCGTCGACGGTCAGGCCCGCCTTGATCGGCTCCAAGAGGTCGGCGTAGTCGTAGTCGTCGCCGAGATCGTCGACCGGCGTCAGCCAGCCCTGCTTGCCCCAGATCGGCGCTTCGTAGCCGCCGATGGTCATGATGTCGAACTGGCCGCCCTTGGTGGCGATGTCGGTCGTCACGCGCTCGCGCAGCACGTTTTCTTCCAGAACGATCCAGTTGATCTTGTTGCCGGTTTCCTTCTCCCAGGCGGCCGACAGCTTCTGCATGATGATCATGTCGCCATTGTTGACGGTGGCGATGCTGATCTCCTCGGCCTGCGCCAGCCCGGCTGCAAGGGCAAATACGGCAGTCGACGAGAGAATGCGGGTAAGGGTCCTCATGAGTCCGTTCCTCCTTTACGGATGCACACGCATAAAGCTACATGCGTAAATTTTTATCAGACAAGACGGGGTAAGTTGTCAAGCGGCAAAATCGGCCGGTTTTTCACAGTTTGGCGCGGCCATTTTCTAAATATCTGATAATAAAGCAGTAATTTCCGTTCTATTTTGCAGCGCGGAATCTGATTTGCTGCGTTGCCGCATAATACGATGCTGAAGAATTGTTTACGCGCGTCAAATTACCTTGACTTTTCCATCACCAATCCGCACTCTCCGGGAAAGAATGGATGCGCCCGCAGGGAGAGATCATTGGCAGGAAAAAGCGTTTTGGCGCCGGAGGCCCTGGGGCCGACGGTCACGGTCGGCGAAATCCTCGTCGAAATCATGGCCACCACCATCGGCGCGGGGTTCCTGGCGCCGCAATCCCTCATCGGGCCGTTCCCGAGCGGCGCGCCGGCCATCTTCATCGACCAGGTGGCGAAGATCGGCGGGGCGGCGGGCATCGTCTCGGCCGTCGGCGACGACGATTTCGGCACGCTCAATGTCGCGCGCCTGCGGGACGACGGCGTGGACGTCTCCGCCATCGCCACCATCGCGGGCAAGCCGACCGGCAGCGCCTTCGTGCGCTATCGGCCGGACGGCGCGCGCGACTTCGTCTTCAACATCACCCATTCGGCGGCCGGCGACACGCGCATGACCGAGGCGGCGCGCGTCCTCATCGCGCGGGCCGGCCATGTGCATGTCATGGGCTCGGCCTTCGCCATTCCGGGCATTGCCGAAATCCTCCTCGAAGCAATCGCCGTGGTGAAGGCGCGCGGCGGTTCGGTCTCCTTCGATCCGAACATCCGCAAGGAGCTGGTGCAGGGCGAGGCAGGGCGCAAATTGATCGACGACGTGCTCGCCGCCACCGACCTGCTGCTGCCGTCGGGCGATGAATTGCTGGTCGCGGCCGGCGAGGCGACGGAGGCCGCGGCCGTCGAGCGCCTGCTGACGCTCGGCATTGGCGAGATCGTGCTGAAGCGCGGCAGCGAGGGCTCCAGCCATTTCAGCAAGGTGTTCGGCCGCGTCGATTGCGCCGCCTTCCGCGTCGAGGAAATCGACCCGACCGGGGCAGGCGACTGTTTCGGCGCCGCCTATCTCACCAGCCGCCGCGCCGGCCTGCCGCCGGCCGCAGCACTGCTTTACGCCAATGCCGCGGGTGCGCGCACGGTGACGAAACAGGGGCCGATGGAGGGTGTGTCCGGCAAGGCCGAACTCGACCGCTTCATAGCGGCCGCCGGCCGGGAGATCGCATCATGAGCACCATCCTCACTGGCCTCGCCGGCGCCCGCCGTGCGGGTCGTCCCTATGGCATCGCCTCCATCTGCTCCGCCCATCCGACCGTGCTGCGCGCCGCCCTGCGCCGTGCCGCCAAGAACGGCGGGCCGGTGCTGATCGAGGCGACCTGCAACCAGGTCAACCAGTTCGGCGGTTATACCGGCATGACGCCGGCCGATTTCATCGCCTTCGTCGAGAGCATCGCCCGCGAGGAGGGCGTCGCACGCGAGCAGATCCTGTTCGGAGGCGATCATCTCGGCCCCAATCCGTGGCGCAAGGAGCCGGCGGAGATCGCGTTGAAAAAGGCTGCAGACATGGTGGATGCCTACGTCGCGGCCGGTTTCACAAAAATCCATCTCGACGCCTCGATGGGCTGCGCGGGCGAGCCCGTAGCCCTCGACGACGGCACCGTGGCCGAGCGCGCCGCAGCCCTTTGCGCTGTCGCCGAAAAAGCGGCCGCACGGGCAGGTCTCGCTCCGCCCGTCTATATCCTCGGCACCGAAGTGCCGGTGCCCGGCGGCGCCGACCATGCGCTTTCGACGGTCGAGCCGACATCGCCCGCCGCCGCCCGCGAAACCATCGCCGTGCACCGCGCCGCCTTCGCCAAGGCAGGGCTCGACGCGGCCTTCGCCCGGGTCATTGCCTTCGTCGTGCAGCCCGGCGTGGAATTCGGCAGCGACAATGTCATCGCCTACGATCCACCGCGCGCCGCCGCCTTGAGCGCCTTGCTTAGCGAGGAGCCCGCGCTGGTCTTCGAGGCCCATTCCACCGATTACCAGACGGAGGCGGCGCTCGCCGCCCTCGTGCACGACGGCTATCCCATCCTGAAAGTCGGCCCCGGCCTGACCTTCGCCTATCGGGAGGCGCTCTATGCCCTCGACCTCGTCGCCTCAGACCTCGTGCCCGGCTACGGCGACCGTCCGCTCGCCAAGGCGATGGAGGCGCTGATGACGGCGGCGCCCGGCTATTGGAGCGGCTACTACCACGGTGACGAGACCGCGCTACGCATCCAGCGCCATTTCAGCTACAGCGACCGCATCCGCTATTACTGGACGCGCCCCGAGGCGGAAGCCGCCGTCGCGGCGCTGATGACGGCGCTTGAGGGCGTGCGCATTCCCGAAACGGTGCTGCACCAGTACCTGCCGCAGGTCGAGGGCACCAATGCCGGCGACATCCTCGTCGCCGCCGTGGACAGGGTGCTCGCCGTCTATGACGGTGCCTGCCGTCCGTAAAGCGCCAAACGTTGAACATGAAAAAGGGCGGCCGATTGGCCGCCCTTTTGCTGTTCGTTCCTACGTGTCGCCCGTCAGTGATGCGCGACCGCGGCGACCTTGGGCTCATCGCCTTCCATCGTCGACTTGCCGTGCTGCACCAACGGGCGGTTGCCCGTCAGGCGCCGCATCAGCACGTAGAAGACCGGCGTCATGAAGATGCCGAAGAAGGTGACGCCGATCATGCCGGAGAACACGGCAAGACCCATGGCGGCGCGCATTTCGGCACCGGCACCCGTCGACAGGACCAGCGGCACGACACCCATGATGAAGGCCATGGAGGTCATCAGGATCGGGCGCAGACGCAGGCGGCTGGCCTCGATTGCGGCCTGGACCGGCGTCCTCCCCTCGAATTCCAGCTCGCGCGCGAATTCGACGATGAGGATGGCGTTCTTCGCCGATAGTCCCACCAGCACCACGAGGCCGATCTGGGTAAAGACGTTGTTGTCCCCGCCCGTGTACCAGACCCCGGCCAAGGCCGCGAGCACGCCCATCGGCACGATCATGATGATGGCGATCGGCAGCGTCAGGCTTTCATACTGGGCAGCCAGAACCAGGTAGACCAGCAGCAGCGCCAGCGGGAAGACGAAGATGCTCGAATTGCCGGCAAGGATCTGCTGGTAGGTCAGGTCCGTCCACTCGAAATCGATGCCCGCAGGCAGCGTTTCGGCGGCGATCTTTTCGACCGCGGCCTGCGCCTGGCCGGAGGAGAAGCCCGGCGCCGGCCCGCCATTGATGTCGGCGGCGAGGAAGCCGTTGTAGCGCGTGGTGCGCTCCGGCCCCGTCGTGGCGTCGACCTTGAGGAGGGCCGCAAGCGGAATCATCTCGCCCGATTGCGACCGCACCTTCAACTGGCCGATGTCTTCCGGCTTGGCGCGGAAGGCGGAGTCCGCCTGCACACGCACGCTGTAGGTCCGACCGAAGGCATTGAAGTCGTTGACGTAGAGCGAACCCAGATAGATCTGCAGCGTCTCGAAGACATCCGTCACCCGCACACCGAGCTGTTGCGCCTTGGAGCGGTCGAGGTCGGCATAGAGCTGCGGCACGTTGATCTGGAAGCTGGAGAACAGGCCCGCCAGCTCCGGCGTCTGGTAGGCTTTCGCCAGGAAGGCCTGCGTTGCTTCATTGAGCGCGCCGTAACCGAGACCGGCGCGGTCTTCGATCTGGAGCTTGAAGCCGCCCGTCGTGCCGAGGCCGTTGACCGGCGGCGGCGGGAACATGGCGATGAAGGCGTCCTGGATGCCGGCGAACTTCTGGTTCAGCTGCATGGCGATCGCGCCGCCGGACAGTTCCGGCGTCGTGCGCTCCTCGAAGGGGGCGAGTGCTGCGAAGACGATGCCCGAGTTGGAGCCGATGGTGAAGCCGTTGATCGACAGGCCCGGGAAGGCGATGGCGTGCTCGACGCCCGGCTGTTCCAGCGCGATTTCGCTCATCTTCTTGATGACCTCTTCCGTGCGGTCGAGGGTCGCGCCGTCCGGAAGCTGGGCAAAGCCGATGAGGTACTGCTTGTCCTGTGCCGGCACGAAGCCGCCCGGCACCGCATTGAACACCGTGTAGGTGGCGCCGACGAGGGCAAGGTAGACGATCATGACCAGCGACTTGCGCGAGACGAGCCCGCCGACGCTGCGGCCGTAACCATTGGAGGCAGCACCGAAGAACCGGTTGAAGCCGCGGAAGAACCAGCCGAACAGGCCGTCCATGAAGCGCGTCAGCCAATCCTTCGGCGCATTGTGCTCCTTCAAGAGGAGGGCGGCGAGTGCCGGCGAGAGCGTCAGCGAGTTGATCGCCGAGATGACGGTCGAAATCGCGATGGTCAGCGCGAACTGCCGGTAGAACTGACCGGACAGGCCGCTGATGAAGGCGAGCGGCACGAAGACCGCGACGAGCACCAGCGCGATCGCGATGATCGGGCCGGACACTTCGCGCATCGCCCGATAGGTGGCTTCGCGCGGGGTGAGCCCGTTCTCGATGTTGCGCTCGACATTTTCGACGACGACGATCGCGTCGTCCACCACGATGCCGATCGCCAGCACGAGGCCGAAGAGCGTCAAGGCGTTCACCGAGAAGCCGAAGGCATACATCACCGCGAAGGTGCCGATGATGGAGACCGGGACGGCGAGCAGCGGGATGATCGAGGCGCGCCAGGTCTGGAGGAAGACGATGACGACGAGCACCACCAGCGCGATGGCTTCAAGCAGCGTATCGACGACCTTTTCGATCGAGGCGCGCACGAATTCCGTCGTGTCGTAGACGATCTCGTATTTCACGCCTTCCGGCATGGCGATCTGCAACTGGTCCATCGTGGCGCGGACATTGTCGGCGATCTCGATGGCGTTGGAGCCCGGCGCCTGGAGCACGGCGATGGCGACGGCCGGCTCGCCGTCGAGCAGCGAACGCAGCGTGTAGTCGGCTGCACCCAGTTCGATGCGCGCGACGTCGCGAAGGCGGGTGATCTGGCCTTCCGCGCCGGTCTTGACGATGATGTTGCCGAATTCCTCCGCCGTGCGCAGGCGCCCCTGGGCGTTCACGTTGAGCTGGAGGTCGACGCCGGTCGGCGTCGGCGAGGCGCCGATGATGCCGGCGGCGGCCTGCACGTTCTGCTCGCGGATGGCGTTGGAAATGTCGCTGGCGGCGAGCGCATGTTCGGCCGCCTTCTGCGGATCGATCCACACGCGCATCGCATAGTCGCCCGCGCCAAAAACCTGGACCTGGCCGACGCCCTCGATGCGGGCGAGGCGGTCCTTGATGTTCAGCGTCGCGTAGTTGCGCAGATAGGTGATGTCATAGCGGTCCGTCGTCGAGACGAGGTTGACCACCATGATGAAGTCCGGCGAGCTCTTGACCGTGGTGACGCCGAGCGCACGCACTTCCGCGGGCAGGCGGGGTTCGGCCTGCGACACGCGGTTCTGCACGAGCTGCTGGGCCTTGTCCGGGTCGGTGCCGAGCTTGAAGGTCACCGTCAGCGTCAGCACGCCGTCGGAGGTCGCCTGGCTGTTCATGTAGAGCATGTCCTCGACGCCGTTGATCTGCTCTTCAAGCGGCGTCGCGACGGTCTCGGAAATGACGACGGGGTTGGCACCCGGATAGGTGGCGCGCACGACGATCGACGGCGGCACCACCTCGGGATACTCGGAGATCGGGAGCGCCCGCATGCCGATCAGGCCTGCGACCACGATGAGGATCGACAGCACCCCGGCGAAGACCGGGCGATCGATGAAGAAACGGGAGATGTTCATGACTATACCCCTCTCCAGGGATGAACGGGCCTATCCGGCGGCGAACGCGCCGCCGGCAGGCATTGAAGTGTTGATTGTTTCTTTATGGCAGGGCGCCTTCAGCGCCCCGCCTGCTTCCACTTACTTCGCGGAGGCGACGTTTTCCTGGATCTGCGGGTCGACGACGACGCCCGGGCGCACGCGCTGCAGGCCGTTGACGACGATGCGGTCACCGCCGGCCAGGCCGCTTTCGACGACGCGGTCGCTGCCGGCAAGGCTGCCCAGAACGATCGGGCGGTAGGTCACCTTGTTGTCCTTGTCGACGACGAAGACGAACTTCTTGTCCTGGTCGGTGCCGATCGCCTTCTCGCTGACGAGGATCTTGCTTTCGGCCTTCGGCTCGCCCATGCGGATGCGCACGAACTGGCCGGGGATCAGCCTGCCGCCCGGATTGTCGAAGACGGCACGCACGGTGATCGTGCCGCTCGCCGCATCGACCTCGTTGCCGATGAGCTGGAGCTTGCCGCGGATCGGCGTGCCCTCGTCGGCCAGCGTGCCGACCTCGACCGGGATCTGCTCGATCGGCGGCAGCGCGCCGTCGGAGACCGGCAGGGTGGCGAGCGCCTTGGCGACGATCTCCTCGCTGACATTGAAGCCGGCATAGATCGGATCGACCGAGACCAGCGTCGTCAGCGCCGGCGAGGTCGAGCCGCCAGCGACGAGGTTGCCCGTCGTGATCTCGACACGGCCGGCGCGGCCGGAAACCGGGGCGCGCACTTCGGTGTAGCCGAGTTCCAGCTTGGCGGCGTGCAGCGTGGCTTCCGCCGTCTTCAGCGCAGCGCGGGCTTCGGCAAGCGCGTTCTGGCGCGTGTCGACGTCGCTCTGCGAGATGCTGTTGCTCTTGGCGAGGCGTTCGCCGCGCTCAAGCTCGGTGGTGGCGAGCTTCACCCGGGCTTCCGCCGAGGCGTACTGGCCTTCGGCCTGCGTCACCGCGGTCTTGAAGGGCTCCTGGTCGATGGTGAACAGCAGGTCGCCGGCCTTCACCAGCGCACCTTCACGAAAATTCACCGACTGGATGGCACCGGCGACGCGCGAGCGGATCTGCACGCGGTCGATCGCCTCCAGGCGGCCGGAAAATTCCTGCCAGGTCACCACGTCGCGGTTCTCGACCACGGTGACGGTGACCGGTACGGCCGGCACTTCCGCGGTCACGGTTGCTTCGGCCTGGGCGACGTTGCCCGGCAGTTGGAAGATCAGGGCTGCGGCGGAAACGGACACAGCTAGTCCCAGGCCGGCGCCCGTCAGGGCCCAGCGTTTGCGCTTCGACATCATGTTCTCTTCTCCTTGTGGCCTTCCAGGCCACGCTCTATCGGCTTGTTCTCAATTTAAATTAGTGAATGCTTATGTTATGAACGAAATCGGAAAAATGGCCGGCCAGACAGTCCTTCCATTCCCCGGTTACATCGGATTTTCCGCTGTAGATGGAAGACCAGCCTGTCCCAGCGGGCAGAACATGCTGCTGAACTTTCACGCCCGATGCCTTCAGGCGGTCGGCATAACCCTGCGCTTCGTCGAGCAGCGGATCGTCCGCCGCCGACAGCACGAGTGCGGGGGCCAGGCCCGAAAGGCGCGAACAGAGGCTGGGGGCCGCATAGGGGTGGCACACACCGCCGCTCAGATAGTGGCTCCAGCCATCGGACCAGCGCTCGCGCATGCCGATCGCATCGGCATTGCGGAAGGATGTGGTGCCCATGAAGGGATCGAGCAGCGGCGAGATAAGCACCTGGCCGTCAAGCTCGTTGGCAAAGTGGTCGCGCGCCTTGAGCGCCACGCCGGCTGCGATATTGCCGCCGGCTTCCTCGCCGCCGATGAGCAGCGCCGACTTGCGGTCGCCGAGGCCGGCGCGCTTCTTGGCGAGATAGGAAAACACCTCGAAGCCCACTTCCAGCGGTTGCGGGAAGACGCCGCCACCCGGCGCGTTGTAATCCGGCACGGCAACGATGGCGCCGGTCGCAGCCAAGGTTTCGGCAAGCGGGCAATGAACGATGCCGGAGGTCAGGAAGGCGCCGCCGTGGAAATAGAGCAGGATCGGCGCGCCCTTGGCGAATTCCGCACCCTGATAGACGCGCACCGACACGGGGCCGCTGGCCACCTTGTCGAACGTCATATCCTTGATTTCTACGGGCATCGTTTTCGTCCTTGCCCCGGCTTGGAAATACAATGGGGCCTCACCATTTATATCGTAATTGATTTCACCCAGATAAGTGTGGGAAAACTGACTTCACTATCCAAATTTTCGAACAATAGTGCCTTACAACGTGGGAATGTTCCATGGATCAGCTTTCAGCAATGCGTGCCTTCCTCCGCGTGGTGGAGATGGGCAATTTCACCCGCGCCTCCTCCGCGCTCGGCATGCCCAAGGCGACGGTCAGCAATCTCATCCAGAATCTGGAGACCCACCTCCAGACCAAGCTCCTGAACCGCACCACCCGGCGCGTGATGGTGACGACCGACGGCGCTCTCTATTATGAGCGGGCGATCCAGATCGTCACCGAGATCGACGAGCTGGACGGTAGCCTCTCCCATTCGCGCACCAATCCGAGCGGCCGGCTGCGCGTCGAGATGGCCGGCGCCTTCGCCGACCTGCTGGTCATTCCGGCGCTCGGTGACTTCCACGACAGCTACCCCGATATCCATATCGACCTCGGCGTCGGCGACCGGACGGTAGATTATCTGGCGGAAAACGTCGACTGCGCGTTGCGCGGGGGGGCGCCCGGCGACCAGTCGCTGATCGCCCGCCGCATCGCCGAGATCGACGTCACGACCTGCGCGGCCCCCAGTTATATAGAGACCTTCGGCATGCCGCAGCACCCCTCGGAGCTCGAATCGGTCCACCATTGCGTGAATTATTTCCTGGCGCAGACCAACCGCACCATGGCCTTCGAATTCGAGCGGGACGGCGAGAAGGTCGAGATCAACAGCCGCTACCTGCTGGCCGTCAACGACGCGCGCAGCTACCTCGCCGCCGCGCTCTCCGGCCTCGGCATCGCCCCCCTGCCACGCTTCATGGCGACGGAAGCGCTTGCCAGCGGCCAGCTCGTGCCGGTGCTGCCCGGCTGGCGCTCGGAGCCGATCCCGCTCTACATCGTCTACCCCCCGAACCGCCACCTCTCCAACAAGGTCCGCGTCTTCGTGGATTGGCTCGTGCGGCTGTTGGCGCGAACGGAGTTGGGTGCGCCGGCGGTGAAGGGTGCCCGGCAGTAGGTTGCGGGTGTGGCTCACCCCCCTCTGTCCTGCCGGACATCTCCCCCACAAGGGGGGAGATTGAATCGCGGCTATGTCCCGCCTATCGCTACGTTGCAAATGAAGAGATGCGCGTGCCCCAAACCAATCTCCCCCCTTGTGGGGGAGATGTCCGGCAGGACAGAGGGGGGTGCAGCGTGCACCCCGCTCAAGACGCCCCGTTCACCGATTCCGTATAATACTCGTCATAAAGCTGCCGATACTTTTCCGCCCCGCCAAAGTCGCTGTAGCGCGGCAGCACGGCCATGTCGGTCTTGTTGAGCACCACGCCGAGCACCTTTGCCTCGATGCGGTTTTCCGCGGCGAGCAGGTCACGCACCAGCGCGGAGGGGGTCCGGCCCCATTCCACCACGAAGACGAAACCATCGGCCAGCGGCTCGAAGGCCTTGGCATCGACGACGGGGCCGAGTGGTGCGAGATCGACGATGACATAGTCGAAGGCCTTGCGGACCTCGGCGATGAGCCGCTTCATGCCGGGCGAGGAGACCAGTTCATTGGTGTGGTGCAGCGCGCCGCCGCTGGAGCGCAGCGCGATCGGCAGCACGGCGAGCTTGGTCTGGCGGTCGATCTTGATCGCCTGGTTCCAGGGGATTTCGCCCAGAATCGTCTCGACGAGGCCGGCCTGCGGGGTGGGCTTCAGCATGGCGCTGAGGCTCGGCTTGCGCAGGTCCGCGTCGATCAGCAGCGTACGCTTGCCGCTTGCCGCGAGCAGTGCCGCGAAATTGGTCGCGACGGTGGATTTGCCCTCGCCCGGCAGCGCCGAGACGACGCCGATCACCCGGCTTTCCAGGCCTTGCAGCATCACATCGCTGGCGAGCTTGGCATTGCGCAGCGTCTCGGCAAAGGCCGAGCGCGGCGCATCCAGCACAATGCGCGTCATGCGTTCGAGGGGGATGACCTCCTCTTCCTCCGGCGGCCCGTGTTCGGTCTTGACCACCTTGGCGCCGATCATCGCCGGCTTGCGCTTCTTCTGCCCGCCGACCAGCGGCAGGTAGCCAAGCGGCTTCAGCCCGAGAACGGTGCGGATATCGCCCTCGACGCGGAAGTAGCGCTCCCGCATTTCCTGCACGAAGGTCAGCGCGCCGCCCGCCATTAGGCCCAGCACCAGCGACAGGCCGATCACCATCGTCCGGCTGGGGCTCGACGGCGAGACGGGCACGCCGGCGTCCGAAATGACACGCGCCTTGGCGATGGGGAAGGACTGTTGCTGCGAGGCCTGCTCGTAGCGGCTGAGATAGGATTCCGACAGCACCTTCAGCGCCGTCGCCTTCTGCTCCAGTTCGCGCAGTCGCACCAGCGAGCGGTTGGCCACCGCATTGTTGCCGGCAACCTTCTCGATGCTATCACGCAGCGAATCCTCGCGCGAGCGCGCGACCTCGTATTCGTTACGGTAGCTCGCGGTCAGCTGCTGAAGCTCCTGGAAAATCTGCCGGGTAAGGTCGGCCTTGTCGGTGCGAAGGGCGGCCGCCTGCGGATGGTCCGCGCCAAAATTCTGGGTGATCTCCTGCTCTCGCTTGACGACGGAGATGTAGCGGCTGCGCAGGTCCTGGATCAGCGAATTGTCGGTGGTCTTCGTCGGGATCGTCGCATTGTCGACGGCCTTTTCGGCGCCCTGCTCGATGATCGCCTTGAACTGGTTGTAGCGCGCCGAGGCGCTGGCCGTATCGGCCTGGGCGACGATGAGCTGGCTGTTGAGATCGGAAAGCTGCTGTTCCGACATCAGCTCGCCGCGCGCCGAGGTCAGCCCGTTGTCGTTCCTGTAGCGCTCCACTTCAAGGGCGGCCGCCTGGGCGCGGCCCTGCAGGTCCGTCAGGCGCTCCTGCAGCCAGATCGTCGCCTGTTCGGTCGCGTCGAAATTGGCGTTGAGCTGGTCTTCCAGATAGGCGTCGGCATATTTCTTGGTGATACCGGCGGCAAGCTGCGGATCGGACGAACGGAAGGAGACGGCGACGACGGAGGAACGCGCCACGCGCTCGACGGTCAGCGCCTGCTGCAAGAGTGCGGCCGCCTTCTGGCGCCGGCCGTTCAGCAACGCTTCTTCCGAGGGTGCCGGCGAGGTCGAGACGAGCGAGGTCAGCGACTTCACCCAGCCCTTGGCGATCGACACGGGCGATTGCGGCGGGTTGAGGATGATCTCGTTGTCGGCAAGGTTCAGGTCGTCCACCACGCGCAGCGCCATGCGCCCCGATTTCAGGATCTCGACGGCGCTCGAAATGCGCATGTCCGCCTGCTGGCTGCTCTGCGGCGAGGGTTCGGTGTCCTCGGCATAACGCGACAGGTCCTCATCGAGCAGCACCTGCGTCTGCGAGGTGTAGATCGGCGTCGCGAAGACGAGATAGGTCACGCCCAGCGCCACGGCGAGCGCGACGGAAAGCGCGATCAGCCGGGCATGGCGGGCGAGAATGGCCAGCAGGCGATTGAGGTCGATGAAGGAATCGGACGGATCCGGTTCCCTTCTGAAAACACTGCTGTGCGGCACGGTGCGTTGATGCATGGGGCTCCGTTCTGCCTTTCGGCTCGGTGGGTGCTTGCGTCCTCCCGCAGGCGAGGATGCCGGGTCGAGCCGTATCGGCCCGGCATCCCTAATGTCAGGCGGCGCGCACGCCGCCCTCATGGGCCATCACCAGGTCGCGCAGCGACTGGTAGACGGCGGCGCCGATATCCGGCCGCGACAGCGCGAAGGCGACATTGGCTTCGATGAAGCCGTGCTTCGAGCCGCAATCATAGGTCCGCCCCTCATAGACATGGGCGTGGAAGGGCTGGGCCTGCGAGAGCTTCAGCATGCTGTCGGTGAGCTGGATCTCGTTGCCCGCGCCGCGCTGCTGGCGGGCGAGGTGATCAAAGACCTGCGGCTGGAGGATGTAGCGGCCGTTGAGGAAGAAGTTCGACGGCGCCTCTCCCGCCCGCGGCTTCTCCACCATATGAGTGACGGCAAAACCGTGGCGCACGGCGTCCCCCTTGCCGACGATGCCATATTGCGAGGTGTCTTCCGGCGCGCATTGCTCCACGCCCACCACATTGCCGCCGACCTCGTTGTAGAGGTCCATCAGGCCGGACAGGCAGCCGCGCGGGCCAAAGGAGATCATGTCAGGCAAAAGCAGCGCGAAGGGCTCGTCGCCGATCACGTCCCGCGCGCACCACACCGCATGGCCAAGGCCTAACGGCGCCTGCTGGCGGGTGAAGCTCACGGAGCCCGCCGCCGGCAAGAGCCGGCCGAGTTCGCTCACCTTGTCGTCCTTGCCGGATTTCTCCAGCGAGGAGATCAGTTCCGGCGTGTCGTCGAAATGGTCCTCGATGACCTGCTTGTTGCGGCTCGTGACGAAGACGACATGTTCGATGCCGGCCTCGCGGGCCTCGTCGAGGGCATATTGCACGACCGGGCGGTCGACGATGGTCAGCATTTCCTTCGGCATGGCCTTGGTGGCCGGCAGGAAACGCGTTCCATTGCCGGCAACGGGGATGACGGCCTTGCGGACGGTCTTGGTTCGCTCCATGGCATTTTATCCTTTGTTCTTGAGCGCCAGGTCTTGCGCTGTCGATGGGGAGGGAGCCGCGCGGGGCGCGGCCATCGTGCGATGGGACGATGGGGCCGTGAGACGGCGCCATCGGGCGGCGATCGGCATCTTCAGATGCCGGAGCGCGACGGGATCGCCGAGCGCCACCTTGAGGGCAGGCCCGAACGAACGATTCTTGAGGTGCTGGATGAGCGCCAGGAAGGCGCGCGTTTCTTCCAGATTGCGCGTGCGGCGGCGCTGTGCGGCGGCATCCGCCCCTTCGAGTTCAAAGCGCGCGAGAAACCGCCCGTCGCCGGCCAGCATGGCATCGACATGGTGAGGGTGCAGCACGCGCGAAATCGAGCCTTCGCGGATGTGATAGGTGTAGCCCACTTCCGGCGCGACCACGCATTTGCCGCCGGCGGCAAGCGTCGAGGCGAGCAGCAGGTAGTCCTCGCCGATGCGCAGCGCCGTATCGAAGGAGAGCTGGTTTTCCTCCAGGAAGGCCCGGCGGAACATCGGCTTCATGTAGCCGAAATTGTGCGTGCTCTGGAAAATCAGGTTGGAATCGATGAAGTCGGCGAGCGTCAGGTAGGGCGTGCGGGCAAGCAGGTCTTCCGCAAACATCCGCTCCACTTGGCCATCGAGGGTGAGCACGTCGAGATTGTCGACGGCGACGGCGGCATCCTCGCGCTCGGCGAGATCGACGAGGCGGCGAAGCCGGTCTGGCCGGATCGTGTCGTCGGAATCGAGCACCGCGATCCATTTTCCGCGCGCCGCGGCAAAACCCGCATTGCGCGCGCCGCCGGGGCCGAGATTGCGATTGAGCGCGATGAGCTGCACGGCGGGCTCAACCAGCGAGGCGACGACCGCGCGTGTCTCGTCGGTGGAAAAATCGTCGACGACGAGGATCTCCACCGCCACGTCGCGCTGGGCGAGCGCGCTTTGGATGGCGCGTTCGATCGTGTCGGCCGCATTGTAAGCGGCGATGACGACGCTGACCTCGGGCATTTCCATCATCGGGCGGTTGCCTCCACGGTTCCATAAGGTTCGATAGCGCGGGCGCCGAACAGGCCGCCGACAGCGCCGGCATGCAGCAGGCCGCGCAGGACAAAACGATTGCGCCGCACCGGCAGGAGAACGAGGGCCGCCGCGCCGGCAAAGCAGATGGCGCATTTCGCCGCCGCCAGCGCCGCCGCGGTAAGGCGCGCAAGACCTTCATGCCGTTCGGCGAGGAGGCGGCCATGGGTCTGGCCCATGCGCAGCCGGCGCTGGGCGAGCCAGGCGAAACGGGCGCGATTGGCGGGCACCGGCTCCTGCACCCAGGCCTCTTCGGCAAAGGCGATGCGGCCGCCGCCGGCATGCACTGCGTCGAAGAAGGCGGTGTCCTCGCCGCCGCTGCGCCCCAGCGCCAGGTCGAAGCGCCGGCCGGCGAGCGACGGCGCGGCAAGGCGCATCAGCACGTTGCAGGTGTAGCCGGTGCGGATCTCGCCACCGACCCAGACGGGCAGGGTGGAATGAAAGTCGCCGCGCCGCATCCAGCTTGGCGCATCGGCGGCGTAAACCGCCCGGACCGGCCCCAGCACCACGTCGGCACCGCTCTTTTCCGCCTCGGCGAGCAGCCGGTCGAGCCATTGCGGCTCCACCGTCTCGTCGTCGTCGACGAAGGCGATGAAATCGGCATCCGCATGATCGAGGCAGGCATTGCGGGCAATGGAAATATTGCCGGCCGGGCAATGCACATAGGCGATGTCCATCGGCAATTGCGCTTCCGCGACGCGGGCACGCGCGCTCGGCTCGACGTCGTTGTCGGCGACAATGGCGCGCAGTTGCACGCCCTGCGGCACGGTCAGTCGGGCGAGCGAGGCCAAGGTCTCGCTCAACGCCTCGCGCCGGAAGGTGCAGACGGCGATGTCGATGCGCGTCATGTCGCGACCCTCCGCTGGCGGATATCCAGGAGTTCGCGCCAGAAACCGGCGGACCAGGCGAAATGCATGATCATCGCCGAGACGGCGGCGAGCGGGCCATAGGGGTTGCGCTGGCCGAGCGCCATCCACGCGCCATAACCCAGGCAGGCCGCCGCCCACAGCACCACCGGCACCGCCGCCAGCCAGTTGATCGCCGCAAGCGCAGCACCCACGGCGACGGGCGCCACCATCAGCGGGATCATCTGCCGGATGCTCGGACGCGAACGATGTTTCAGGAAGTTGCGCGCCCGGCCGCGGCCGTAGCGGAAATATTGCTTGAAGAGCAGCGAGGCGCTGGCGCGCGGATAATAGATCATGCTGGTGCGCGCCGTCATCCAGATGCGGTAGCCGGCCTTGGCCAGGCGGAAATCGCATTCGGCGTCTTCATTGGCGTTGAACGTCTCGTCATAGCCGCCGACCGTGCGGAAGGCCGAGATGCGCATCAGCGCGTGGTGGCCGTGGTCCACCCAGTGGCTTTCGGCACCCACGCGGTGTTTCGCCCCGCCATTGCCGAGCACGGAATTCTGCGCCACGGCGGTCGCCTTCTGGAACAGGCCGAAGCCGACGGTCTGCATGGCGACGACGACGGAATCCGCCCCGGTCGCCATGGCCTCCTCGACCAGCACGCGGCAATAGTCCTCCGGATAGGTGCCATGCGCGTCGATGCGGATGAGGTAGTCGTGATCCATGCCGAAGGTCGCGACGGCGAGGTTGACGGCAGCACTCTGGATGCGCTTCGGATTGTCGATCACGCGCATGTTCGGCACGCTCGCGGCAAGGCTTGCGGCGATCTCCCGCGTGCCATCCGTGCTGCCGCCATCCACCACGACCAGCGTCGCGGAAAGCTCGTTCAGCGTCGGTTCGAGCTGGCGGACCAGCGGCTCCAGGTAACGGGCCTCGTTGAGGCACGGGATCACGATCAGGCAACGCACGGACGTTACAGCGTCAACGGTCATGGCAATCCACCTTGTCGATGTGGGAGGGGTTTGTGACGAGGGAGGGAATGGGATGCGCCACCGGCTGCACGCCCGGCTGGCGTAGAGCGGCGAGGCGCTGGACGAAGGCGGTGCAATCGGCGCGATCGACGATCCAGGGCCGGGGACCGAGGGCGACGAGATGGGCGTGCAGCGCCCGGTAGGCGCTGTCGTCGAAGGCCGAGAAGCGGGCGATCAGGGTTTCGAGCCGGGCATCGTCGAGCGTGATGGCGACGCCGCGCTCGCCTGCCAGCCGCGCCGTCTCGGTGCCGGACAGCACGATCGGCAGGGCGCCGTGGCGGCAGCCTTCGTAGAGCCGGTTGGGCAAAAGCCAGTGCGAATTCTGCCCCTCCTCGAAGAAATCGATCGCCCAGGCGAAATCGACCTCGGCATAGATGCCTGCGAGGTCTTCCGGGTTGCGATAGGGGCCTTCGAAGCGGATGAACGGTTCGCGGGCAACGAGCCCGTCGAAATCCTCGAATTCCGAACGCGCCGGCCGACCGCGCAGCACCACTTCGAAGCGCCCGTCCATGCGCCGGGTGAATTCGGAGAGCAGGGCGAGCGACTTGCGGCAGCGGATCGCGCCGAACCAGCCGATGCGCCAGGGCTGACCTTCCGTCCTTGTCCGGGCCGGCGGGCCGGCCTCGCTGCGGTCGAGCTCCAGCACCTGGTTTTCCAGCAGATGCGTCGGCGCGCGGATGCCGGAGAGCGGCTTGAAATAGTGTTCCACGAAGGCCGGCGAACTGGTGACAAGCAGTTTTGCCCGCCTGCCGAAATGGCTCTCCGCCGCCCGCAGCGCCCGGCCGACGGCATCTTTGCGCAGGAGCAGGCGATGCACATCGAGGCACTCATAGGCCACCGGCACCGCGCCGCCGAAATGCGCCGCCGCCCGGCCGGCAAGTGCCAGCATTTCGAGGTTGCGCGCGAGAATGACGTCCGGCCGCGCCATGCCGCCGAACCGCCGGCCGAGCGAGGCGGAAGCCCCCACCACCGCAAGCAGGCGCTGGGCAAACTGCGCGTCCTTGGTAGCGCCAAGCTCCACCGGCGCGATGCCCTCGATATCGGCCAGCCGGTTTTCACCGCGGCGGAAGCCGGCCAGCACCACCTCGGCGCCACCGGCCTGCAACATCAGCACCCGGCGGCGCACCGCCGGGTCGGAAAGGTCGTGGACGAGATACAGGACACGCAGCATCGGCACGATCCGATCAGTTCAGCAGGCAGGCGACGGAATCGGAAAACTGGCAGGCGTCCCCCTCCGCGGTGAAGGCCACGCGCTCGACTTCCAGCTTCGTCGGGCCGGCAAAAGCGAACTTGCCCATCCAGCCGGAGAGCGTGTCGGTGCCCCAGAGCGAGAGGAAAATCTTCTGGGCGTTGTCCGGCAGCGCCTTCGGGTCGGTCACCTCGTGCACCAGCGCGCCGTTGACGTAGTAGCGCAGGCGCTCCTTCTGCCAGACGAAGGCATAGTCGTTGAAATCGGCGTCCGCGCCGCCAGCCACATCCACCAGCTTCTCGTTGCCGCCCTTGCCGGCGACATACTGGTTGAGCTGCACGCGCGCCGTGTTCTTGCCGAGCACCTCGAAGTCGATCTCGTCATGCGCCTTCTTGTCGGCCGGGCCGATATAGCTGAAAAAGGCGGAGTTCAGGCCCGGCCCGGTGGCGGCTTTCATGCGCACCTCATAGGTGCCGTAGCCGAAGCGTTTTTTCGTCTGCACCTCGCCGCAGGCATAGTCGCGCTCGCCGAGTTTTTTGGCGTCGAACGAGAGCTCCAGCTTGCCGCCCGTGACGGCGACCTGGTCCTTCGACCAGGTGCAGTTCTGGTGCGCGCCGTTGTTCCAGCCGTCGGAGACATACCAGATCGCCTTGTCGAGCGTGTCGAACTCTTCCACGAAGGACGTGCCGTTGGCGCCTTCCTGCGCGGCGAGCGGGCCGGCGGCGGCAAGGGCCGCGATAAGCGCCGTGGCGCTGAGCGTGTGTTTCATGGGTCACCTCCGTTGCGCGATGGAGCCGGCAGGCTTCATCGGCGGGTGGGGCTCTGTGGCGAGCCGTTTCGGACCGCCGAGACGGCGTCCGGTGAGGATGGCGTGCAGCGACGGCAGAAAGCGCCGCGCCGCGGAATGGGTCGCGACGAGGATGGCGAGTGCGAGGATGGGGCTTGCGGCGTAGAACAGCGGGTAATCGGCAATGCCGAGCCGGTTCCAGACCATCCAGAACAGGATGAGGAGCGGATAGTGCCCGCAGAAGATCCAGAAGCTGAGACCGCCCATGCGCGACAGCGCCTGTCCCGCATTCGTGCGGATCAGCAAGGCCGAAAGCGCCCAGGCGCCGAAAATGCCGGCAATCGCGGCGAGGCTGCGCAGCATGTCGAGCCAGGCCGGGAATTCCGGACCGAAGGCATAGAGCGCCAGCGACAGGGCCACCGCCATGGCCAGAACCGCGGCCACGACCGGGGCGGCGAAGCGGTCGAGGCGCTTGATATCGACACGGTGCAGGGCCATCGCCACGCCGAAGCTGAAGCCGAACAGGATGGATTTTTTCAGGAAAATGCCGTTCGGCAGCGGCAGCACCGCATAGGCCAGCATCAGCGCCAGCACGGTGCGCGGATAGTGCCGGATGGCAAGCGCGATCAGCGGCGACAGCAGCAGGCAGAGCAGCAGGTCGCGCAGGAAATAGAGCGGGATGTTGATCGGCCAGGTCTCGATGGCAAGGGCGAGGTTCATCCAGTCGCGCGGCGTGGCGTTCACGACATCCGGCAGGTAGCCGAAGCCGATGCCACGCGACTGCGCGGCATAGACCAGCACGAGGAAGGCGGTATTCCACAGCAGGAACGGCACGAGGATGGTCGAGGCCTTGGTGCGCAGCGTCTTGCGATAATCGAAGGCCTGCCAGCCGCGGTGGAACAGCAGGAAGCCGGAGATCGCGCTGAGGCACGGCACGCCGATGCGAAACAGGCTGTCGGCCAGGAACACGCGCAGCCAGTCGAGCCCGCCGAACTGGCCGAGATAGGGACTGGTCGCGGGATCATAGGGAACATGCACGAAGATGATCCCGGTAATCAGCACGATGCGCATCATGTTGATGCGCGCGGAAACGGTCGCGTCGATATCCACGGTGTATGTCACCCCTCTAGTGGGCCGTTCCCCCCGGACGGCCATTCAAACAAGAGCAGACTCGAGCCTACGGGAACCGAGTGTGGGTGACGGTACGGAAGAAAATATGGCAACGCAGCAAATTTTCGTGATCGTTTGGTTGCATTGCAGCATAGGCGATGTGGACGGACGGTCCGGAAAAGTGTCGTGAACGGCGCCGCCGGGGAAGTTCAGGCGCTAGTCCACCAATACTTTGCATAACATTCGAATATACTGATCTATCTGCAATTGCTGGCTGCAAGGACCCCGAAACTTTTTTCGATCTGCTTAATCGATTTATGCGGCCGCGACGGTGAATCGGGCCGGGCGATGCCGAATTGGGGCAGGGTCAGGGCAATGCGGCAGCGGGCGCCGCCTTGGGACGGCGCACGAGATCGACGAGTTTTCTGATGAGCGGGCGTTCGGTCAGGAGCACGAGCACCGTGTAGATCACGCCGCCGAGCGCGATGCCGAGGCCGACCTGCAACACCGGGTGAAAATGCTGCGCGAGATAGTGCTCCAGCGCGTAGCGCACGGCGAGCGCCGTCAGGGCGGCGGTCAGCATCGGGCGGATCGAGCGGTAGAAGCCGGAGAGAAAAGGCGTGCCGTCGGCGCGGAACACCACCCAGGAATAACCGACGAGGATCGCCGCATTGACCAGGCAGAGCGCCACCATCGCCTCGATCAGCGTGCCGTTATAGGCGCCATAGGCGACGGCGGCGGTGGTGACGATCGCGCGGCCGACCGCCCACCAGAACAGCGCGCCGCCATGGCCGGAACCCTTGAGATAGGGGATGAAGGTGCTGCACGGCGTGAGCAGCCCCTTGGAAAGCGCCAGCAGCCCGAGCACCGGCCAGGCGGCCGCCCATTGCGGGCCGAAGAGCAGCAGCATGGAGGGTTCCGCCAGCGCCCAGAGGCCGAACATCATCGGCGCCAGCAGCAGCGTCGTCACCTGCGTGCTCAGCATCAGCGCCTGCGAGCGGCGTTCGCGGTCGTGCATCATGGCGCTGAAGGCGGGGAAGAGCACGCCCATGACGCCCGACAGCACGACCTGGTTGGGAATGCTGGAAAAGCGGTTGGCGGCGGAATAGGCGCCGGCATCGGCAAGGCCGAGGAAACGCGAGATGACGACCATCGGCGACTGGAAGGTGACGAAATTGGCGATTTCCGAGCCCATCAGCCCCAGGCTGAAGCGCGCCAGCCGCACCACGCCGGCGAGGCGAAAACGAAAGCGCGGCAGGTAGCGCGACACGAAGAACAGGCCGGCAAGGCGGATGACGCCCGACACGAACAGCTGCGCGACGAGCGCCCAGACGCCGAAACCGGCAAGCGCCAGGATGACAGCGGCAATCGCCGCGATCGATTCGGAGATCATGCTCCACAGCGCATCCTTGCTGAACTGCATGCGCCGCGCGACCAGCGCATAGGCGACGTCGCCGGCAAGCTGCAAGGGGATGAGCAGGCACATCAGGCGCAGGAGATAGGCGGCGTCCGCCGCCCCGAACCAGCCGGCGAGCGGCTCGGCCCAGATGTAGAGCCCCGCCGCCATCAGGCAGGCGAAGGCGAGATTTGCCCAGAAAACCGAGTGGATCGTCTCCTCGTCCTCGTTCGGTTCGAGGATCAAGGCGGAGGCGAGACCGGCCCCGCCGATCATCGCCAGGAACTGCACGACGGCGAGCGCCACGGCCACCGCGCCGAACTCTTCGGGCGTCAACAGCCTTGCCAGAATGGGCACCGTGACAAATTTAAGCCCGAATGTACTTGTCTTGGATAGGACGCTCCAGCCGACGTTTCGGGTAACCGACTTCGCGTTGACGTGCTGGGACATGGCGGATTCCTGCTGCAAAAAGGAGCTTTGACGAGACCAAAAGCCTGCGCCGGAAACGGCCGCGCCCCGGTGGGAGGAGACCAGACGAAACTCTTTCTAGAGAAACCACAGGGACGAAAAGATGGCGAAGCTGACAGTTATCATCCCCTTCTACCAGAAGGAGCCGGGCATCCTCACGCGCGCGCTAGCCTCCGTGTTTGCCCAGGGATTCAAGGACTTCGACGTTATCGTCGTCGATGACGAATCGCCCTATCCGGCCGATGGCGACATCGTGACTTTTTCGGACGAAGAGCAGGCGCGCGTGCGAATCATCCGTCAGGAGAATGCCGGGCCGGGCGGCGCGCGCAACACCGGGCTCGACCATGTGTCGCCCGAAACCGACTGCGTCGCCTTCCTCGATTCGGACGATACGTTCACCCCGGACCACCTCGCCAACGCCCATGACGCGATGACGCGTTTCGGCGCCGATTGCTACTTCGCGTCGATCACCGGGGGCGATGCTTTCTACTACCATTTCGGCGTGGCGGACCTGGAAAAGACCGAAGCGGTCACGCGGCTGAACGACGATCCGCTGCTCATCGAAATCCCCGATCTCACCCAGGTCATGCTCAAGAACTGGAGTTTTCTCCATCTCTCCTGCATGGTCATCAGCCGGCCGCTCTTCGAAAAGGTGCGCTTCGATGCGGCCTTGCGGCTCGCGGCGGAGGACGTGCTGTTCTTCTGCGATTGCGTGCTGGCGTCGCGCCGCACGGTGCTGAGCGGCACGGCAGGTGCGGTGCGCGGCGAGGGGCTCAACATCTTCCACGGCGTCGATAATGATTCGCCGCAGTTCCTGCGCCAGCAGTTCAACACCTGGGTGGCGCTCGACCGGCTGGAATCGCGTTTTGCCGAACGGCCGGCCGAGGTGCAGTCGCTGCGCGCCTACAAGCAGACGGCCAGGCGGCAGGCGCTGTGGAGCCAGGCGCGGCTGCTCAAACGCCGCAAGCTGCCGCAATTCGACATGCTGGCGCGCTGGGCGATGCGCGATCCACGCATCCTCACCAGTGCCGTCGGCCTTGCCGTCGGCAAATTCTCCCGCTGACCATCAGCCTTTTCCCCATCAGCCCTTTCCAAGGAGCAGGACATGAAGCCCTATTACTGGGAATCGCAGCACGGCAATTTCGGTGACGACCTCAATCTCTGGCTCTGGGATTTCCTGCTGCCGGGTTTTCGGGATGTGCATCCGGACGTGCTTCTCGTCGGCGTCGGCACGGTGCTGAACAAGGCGCTGTTGCCGGAGGCGGGGCGAAAACTCGTGCTCGGCAGCGGCTTCGGCTATGGCGCGCTGCCGGATATGGGCGACCGCAGCCTGTGGGACATCCGCTGCGTGCGCGGGCCACTGACGGCCGAAAAGGTCGGCGTGCCGGAGTCGCTCGGCATCGTCGACCCGGCCGTGCTGGTTCCCGACATGCCGGAATTCAGGAACCTGCCGAAGCGCCACAAGCGCACCTTCGTGCCCCATTGGGAATCCGCGGTGGCGGGCCTCTGGCCGGTCACCTGCGCCACGGTCGGCATGCATTACATCGATCCGCGCGGCGAGGCGAAGGACGTGATCCGCGAGATCGCGCAGTCCGAGCTGATCGTCGCCGAATCCATGCATGGCGCCATCCTCGCCGATGCCTTTCGCGTGCCGTGGGTCGCCGTCGCGACGTCGGACAGCATCAACAGCTTCAAGTGGCGCGACTGGGCCGCGACCGTCGGCGTCGAACATCGCCCGCGCCGCATCCCGATTTCCAGCCGCGCGGAAGCGATCGTCAAGGGCGCCCGCTTCTGGGGCGTCGATTATGACCGGTCGAACGCCGCGGCACCGCGCAGACCCGACGAGGGCGATATCGCCGTGAAGGTGGAGGAGCAATCCGGCCTGCGCCTCGCCGCCAAGCAGGTGCTCGCCGCACCCTCGACGCTGGCGCTCTGGCAGGCCAGCCGCGCCACACCGCAACTCAGCAGCGATGCACGCCTCGCCGAGCGCAAGGCACGGCTTTACGCCGTTCTTGAGGATGTGCGGAGAGACTACCTCTAGTCAGTCGGCCGAGGGCGCGGGCAGCAGGTAGCGCAGCCCGTCGCCCGACGCCACGCGCTTGTCCGGCCGCACGCGCCGGCGTGCCGCGTCCAGCTTGTCGCGCAGGATGCCGCCGGCAATGGCCGGCATGGCGGCGGGGTTGGCGAAGGCATAGCCGAGAGCGGCACCGGCACCCGCCTCCCGCTTGCTGTCGAGGAAATGGCGCAGCGCATGGCGATCGGCGATCTGCCGGCAGTGCCGGCGCATCACGGCGGCAGCCTCGGAGGGCACGTCGCCCGTCGCAAGGATCGCGCGTTCCGCGTCGCGCAGCGCCTCCAGGTCCTTCGTGCGGTGCTGGCCGCTCAGCGAATTGGCGCGCACCACCGCGCCATAACCGCAGCTCTCGATCACCGTATAACGCGCACCGGCGACGAGGGCGCGCACATAGAGCTCGTAGTCCTCGCCAAGCCGCATCTCCTCGCGGTAGCGCAGTCCGTGCGTATCGAGGAAGGCCCGGCGCATGACCGGCTTCAGGAAGCCGAGTTCGCCGCGCGGCGCGCCGCGGCGCGAAATATTGCCGAGCACGAAGGTTTTCAGATCGAGCTTTTTCGGCCGGGGCGCAAACTGCGCCGGTTTTCGCGAAAGATCGGCCTTCTCCATGAAGGCGATGTTGTCGGCGATGAAATCCCAGCCCTCGCAGGCGAGCATCTGGCGGAAGCGGCCGGGAAAGAAGAAATCGTCCGCATCGAGAATGCTGATCAGCGGCGCACGGGAAATGGCGATCGCGTGGTTGCGGGCGGCAGATGGCCCGCGGTTGACCTTGAAGCGGATGAGCTCCAGACGGCCGCTGCCGTCTTCGGCGTCTCTCGCCGCGGCCAGCGTACCGTCGTTCGAGCCGTCGTCCACCACCACGACTTCCGCCACTTCGGGCTCCGCCAGCGCCGAGCGCACGGCCCGCCCGATCGTCTCTTCCGCATTCTTCGCGGCAATGATGACGCAGACCCTGTTGTCCTCGGTCACGATCATACCCCTTTCACGCGTTGAACATCGCAGTGCGGGCGAACCCACGCTGCAATGCAGCATGAAAGGCGAAAAGGGCACAAAAACGGCTTTGCGCAAAAGCGGCGCGCGCGATCAGAATTTCGAGTGGCCGGGCTCGTTCATCGTCACGGGCACTTTCGGCTTCGCCTTGTCGAGCTCCTGCTTGCCGTCGAGCTCGCTCTTGCGGGCCTTGGCTTCCTGCCGGACGAGGTAGAGCATGGTGAGGAAATAGCCGACCTGGATGAGCACCGCACAGACCAGCGTCTGGATGGCGGTCGTGGCGAAGGAGCCGGTGGCGAAATAGGTCACGACCGCAAAGGCGACGAGCGCAAGAAGCATGCTGAGGAAGAAGCGTGGCGCATAGGCCAGGCTATCCCGCGATTTGGTTTCGGGCGCGCGTTTCATCGGTGGGTCCGCCTTCTCCTCTGAGGCTCCGTCGGACTATAGGGTGCCATTTTGGTCCGTGCAATCATTGGTATTAACCAGTCGAATGCGGGACCGGTTCCGATCCTCGTTCATTTGTCTTGTGCTTCCGTTAAGGCGCCGGAAGAGGCCTCAGGCAGAATCGCCGCCATCTTCCTGCCCAGATTCAGCCATGCTTTCTGCCTCAAAAACCTGCGGTTACGCCGATGACGCGAGTTTGTCGATGAGGGTCGCACCCGATGGGTTGCGCGTTGGGGGGCTCCCGATCAACTTTTGTTACAATATCAGCAACGCTTCACGAAAAAATGTGCGCTGCAAAATAATATTGCAGTGCAAAAATTTACGCCCGTCGGAGGTATATGGCCCCGCATAGACGGACTGATTACATAGAAACACCGAAAATCCCTGTAACCACGCCGGGCGCCCGTCGTCAGAAGAAGTGATACAAAGTGTTATCCGGCGTATTTCGGCTGAAACATTTGCGTTTTGCTATCGCTATAGAAGCGCCGGCCACTCGCCTTTTCTCCAAAAGAACTTAAGATTAGGACATTCAAATCTTCTGATATACGCATTGCCTGTTTTTTGGTCGATTCTTCACGCTTCAAAAAACAAACTGTGACCATACACTCCGCATTGGATGTCAGAACGCGTCCGAAGGACCCGACCTAATCGCAAGCCAATGGAGCGACCTCTATGAAGTCCGCGAGTCGATCGGCCATCTCGCCGTTTTTTAGTTCTGTAACGACCGGTGCTCCACCGGTAGGGGGAATATCGAAAAGGAGCTTTGACATTCTGGTGGCGCTGGCCGCCCTTGTCGTGCTCAGCCCGATCTTCGTGCTGATCATGGCGCTCGTGAAATATTCGGATGGCGGCGGCAGCATCTTCTATGGCCACCGCCGCATCGGCTATAACGGCACGACCTTCCGGTGCCTGAAATTCCGCACCATGGCGGAAAACGGCGATGCCCTTCTGCACCAGTACCTTGAGCAGAATCCGGCGGCCTATGAGGAATGGCGCACGACGCGCAAGCTGCAACACGATCCCCGCGTTACCGTGGTGGGCACCGTGCTGCGCAAGCTGAGCCTCGACGAACTGCCCCAGCTCTTCAACATCCTCCGGGGTGAGATGAGCATCGTGGGACCGCGCCCGGTGGTCGAGGACGAGCTGGAGCTCTACGAGGCTTCCGCCGTCTACTATCTCCAGACGCGCCCGGGCCTGACGGGCCTCTGGCAGGTCAGCGGGCGCAACGACGTCTCCTACGAGAGCCGCGTCGCCTTCGACACCCATTATGTGCGCAACTGGTCGCTGGTCAGCGACCTGGTCATCGTTGCCCGCACCATCCCGGCCGTCTGCCTTTCACGGGGCAGCTACTGATCCTAGGCACGCCCGCGATCCACGAGGTGGCGGGCGGCCAGAGAGAGGGATTCCCATGAAGAGAATTTCGAACGCGGCCCGGGTGGCCGCGATTGCCTTGCCCATGCGGTTGTTCGCCCCGTTCTGCCTCGCTCTGACGCTGGCGGGAGGGCCGGCCTTCGCCGCGGAATACCGGCTGGGCGTGATGGACAAGCTGCGCATCCGCGTCGCGGAATGGCAGACGGCCGAGGGCGCCATCCGCGACTGGAGCGCCGTCAGCGGCGACTACAGCGTCGGCGCCGACGGCTCCGTCTCGCTGCCCTTCATCGGCCAGCTTCCGGCCGATGGCCGCACCTCCGGCGAACTTGCCGAGGAGATCGGCAAGAAGATGCAGATCCTGTTTGGCCTGCGCGATCGCCCCTCCGCTTCCGTGGAGATTGCCGAATACCGGCCGGTCTATCTGGCCGGCGAGGTGCAGACGCCGGGCGCCTATCCCTTTGCGCCGGGCCTCACGGTGCTGAAGGCCGTCAGCTTCGGCGGCGGGCTTCGCCGCGCGGAGGCCGGGCAGCGCTTCGCCCGCGATTTCCTGCGCTCGGAAGGCGATGCCGCCGTCTACCTCGCCGAGCGCAACCGCCTCCTGATCCGCCGCGCCCGCATCGTCGCCGAGATGAGCGGCGCCAAGGACATCGAGATGCCGAAGGAACTCGGCAAGGCGGATGAGGCGCGCGCCATCATGGCGAGCGAGACCGCGCTGATGACCTCGCGCGAAAAGCGGCTCCGGCTGCAATTGACGGCACTTGCCGACCTCAAGGCGCTGCTCGACAGCGAGATCACCTCGCTCGGCAAGAAAGCGGAAACCCAGACACGCCAGCTCGAACTGGTGCAGGGCGATCTCGACAAGGTCGATTCGCTCGCCGAAAAGGGCCTTGCCATCAGCTCAAGGCGGCTGGCGCTCGAACAGCGCACCGCCGACCTGCAAGCCGCCCTGCTCGACATCGACACATCGTCGCTAAAGGCCAAGCAGGACATCAACAAGGCGACCCAGGACGAGACCAACCTGCAGAACGACTGGGACGCCCAGCTGGCGCAGGAGCTGCAGAACACCGAGCAGGAGCTCGACACGCTGACGCTGAAGCTCGGCACGAGCCGCGACCTGATGTCGGAGGCGCTGATGCAGTCCGCCGATGCGGCGGCGCTGAAGGGCGGTCTTTCGGCCGATAATATCGGCTACTCGATCCTGCGCACGGTCGAAGGCAAGGCCGAGCTCATCCGCGCCACCGAGACGACGCCGGTCCTGCCGGGCGATATCGTCAAGGTGGAGATGAACCTCGGCACGCAGTGAGGCCCGCGTGAAGATCGCCAGGGCACGCCTGATCGGACCCATCGGCAACGAGGCCTATGCCGCGACCGCCGTCGCCTTGTCGTTCTTCGTCTTCGCCTATTCGTTCCGCTTCGGGCAGGTGTCGATCCTCGCCTATTATGCGCTGTGGCTGCCGCTCGTCGCCGTCGATTACCGGCGCGTGCTCGGCAATTACACGCGCTACGGCTGGATCTTCGCCTTCGCGATCTTCGCCTGCCTGTCGGTCTTCTGGTCGCAGGCACCCGGGGTCAGCGCGCGGGCCGGGCTGCAATATCTCTCGCATGTCGTCTGCGCGCTCATCGCCATGCGCGTCGTCGATACGAAGATGCTGGTGCGCGGCGGGTTGATCGGCACCGGGCTGGTGCTGCTCTTCTCGCTGGCCTTCGGCGTCTACCATCTCGATCCGCTCGACGGCACCTACAGTTTCGTCGGCGCCTTCGCGTCCAAGAACCAGCTCGGCTTCTATGCCTCGCTCGCCGTGCTCTTCGCCTTCGCCGCCCTCTTCCTCGGGGCGGAACGCGGCATCTGGAAGCTCGGGGCCGGCGGCTCGGTGCTGATCGCGCTCTATTGCCTGAAGGCCTCGCAATCGGCGACCTCGGTGCTCACCACCGTCGCCATTGCCGGCCTGTGCCTGGCGCTGCGCGCGCTGGAAATGCTGGCGCCGAAACAGCGCAAGACGCTGTTCATGGTGCTCGCCGTCACCGCCGTGCTGGTGCTGGTCGCCGGCGCCTATGGCGGCGGCTACGAGATGGTGCTCGGCGCCTTCGGCAAGGATGCGACGCTCACCGGCCGCACCTATCTCTGGCAGCAGGGCATCGAGGCAGCACACCAGGCGCCCGCCGTGGGCCTCGGCTACCAGGCCTTCTGGGTGCAGGGTTTCGCGGAAGCCGAACGGCTGTGGGATGCCTTCTTCATCGGCACCCGCAGCGGCTTCCACTTCCACAACACCTTCATCGCCGCCACCGTCGAGACGGGGCTGATCGGCTGCCTGCTGCTGACCATGGTGCTCCTCGTCACCATGGCCGGGCACCTGCGCCGGCTGCTTTCGACCGCGCACGACCTGGAGGCGCTGGTGCTCTTCACCGTCGCGGCCCTTCTGGCGGTGCGCACCTTCGTGGAGATCGATATCCTGAACCCCTATCACGTCGGCTCGTTCCTGCTCTATTTCGCCGCCGGCAAGCTGGCCGATACGCGCCGCAACCTCGCCCGCCATCCCGCGGGGTTGCGCCGCCATGAAGCCGTGCCCGCATGACGCTCTACGGCATCCAGTATCTGAGGGCGTTTGCCGCGCTCGCGGTCGTCGTCTTCCACGCCGCCGAGCGCAGCGGTTATGCCTTCGCCATCGGTGCGGCCGGCGTCGACGTGTTCTTCGTCATCAGCGGCTTCATCATGTGGGTCATCGTCGCGCGCCGCCCGGTCTCGCCCGGCCGGTTCCTGGCAGACCGCATCCGCCGCATCGTGCCCGTCTACTGGCTGGCAACCGCCGTCATGGTGGCGGGCGCACTGGCCGGCCTCTTTCCCAACCTGCTGCTGACGGCGCAGCATGTCGCCGCCTCGCTGTTCTTCGTGCCGTGGCGCTCGCCGAGCAGCGGCGAGATCTGGCCGGTGCTCGTGCAGGGCTGGACGCTCAACTACGAAATGTTCTTCTACGCCGTCTTCGCCGCCTGCCTCTTTTTGCCAGCGCGCCTGCGGCTGCCGGTGATGGCGACGGTCTTCCTATCCCTCGTCGCGGTTGGCTTCGCAATCGAGAGCGACAATCCGCTCTTCCTCACCTACACCCGCCCGATCATCCTGGAATTCGTCTCCGGCATGCTGATCGGCCGGCTCTCACTCGCCGGCCGGGTGCCGAACCGGCCCATGTCAATTGCCCTCATCGGCACGGCACTGGCGGGCTTCGCCGCGATTGGCATTTTACGCTTGCCCTTCGACGAATGGACCTGCGGCCCGCTCGCCATAGCCCTCGTCTACGGCACCGTCGCGCTGGAAAAACACGGGCGAATCGCCCGTTTCAGGCTCCCTGCGCTGCTCGGCGACGCCTCCTATTCGATCTATCTCTGGCACACGTTCGCGATTTCCGTCGCGGCCAAGGCGGGGGCCATGCTCGGCCTTCCCCCGCCGCTCGTCTTCGTCACGTCGATCGCCGTCGGCACGCTGGTCGGCCTGTGCGGCTATATCCTGATCGAGCGCCCGGCCGGCAAAGCCGGCAGGGCACCGAAGATCACCACTTATAGCCAAGCCGGGCGCTGATCTCGCGGCCGGGCGCATCGGTGGTGAAGGCATTGTCGACATAGCTGTAATGGCGCTTGTCGAAGAGGTTGGACACGTTGAGGGGAATATACCCGAGCAGCGTCAGCGACGTGTCCTCGTCCGGCTTCCAGGTCAGGCTCGGCGCGAGGAAGCGGTGGTCGTCGGGCTGGAAGTCGACCTGCGTGTCGGCGTTGCGGTTGACGCCCTCCAGCCGGTAGAGCAGCGTGCCGTCGGCATCGAGCGGACCGGGAATGTCGATCTGCTCCTGGATTCTGTCATGGCCGCCGACCTCCAGAACGACCTCGCCGCGCGCCTCCTCGGTCGGCCGCTTGCTGACGACATTCACCAGCCCGCCCGGCGAATTGGCGCCGTAGAGCACGGAAGCCGGGCCTTTCAGGATTTCCAGCCGCTCGAAATTATAGGGCTCGGGCTGGGGGAAGACCGCCCAGCCGCCATCGCCTAAATCTCCAGCCCCCTGCTGCAAATCGGCAACAAAGCCCGCGCGAGTAGGAAAACTTTATCCCGAAATGCGCGCATAGACGCGGTCGAGCGCCTCGGCCAGCGCCTGCGAGCCGCCGCCCTCGTCGAAATGGCGGAACACCTGCTCGTTGAGGCCGCCCTTGGTGGCGAACTCGTGGCTGAGGTCGATGAAGGCCGTGCCGTCACCAGCCGCAACCGCGGTCTGGCCAAGTTCGGCGAAGAGGGGGGCGAGATAGGCGCGGCCCTTCTCCTCCGGCAGGCCCTTTGCCGCAAGCCAGTCGGTCGTGCGCTGCATCAGGCCGAAATAGGTGGCCATCAGGGCGCTTGCGGCGGCCAGCAGGTCATATTCCTCCTTGGTGTCGCATTCGACGGCATTGCCGAGCACGTTGAAGAGTGCGGCGGTCGTCGGGTCCGGCGGATAGACCGCGGTGACGCCCTTGCGCCGCGCGACAAAGGGCAGCGGGACCGCCTGGATGAGGCGCACATCCGCGCCGATCCAGTCGAGGAGGGCAGGCCGCCCCGTCGCCGCCACGACGCTGATCACGCCCTGCCCATCGCGAAAGCGCAGCGGGCGGATGACCTCTTCGGCGATCTGCGGCCGGATCGCCAGCACGACCGTGTCGCAGCCGTCGACGATCGCCTGGTTGTCGCCGGCAACGAGCACGGCCGGGAAATCCGCGGCAAGCGCCGCTGAAATGTCGGCGCTGCGCATGGAGACCATGACATGCGGCACGGCGGCGGGTTTTGCGAGCAGGCCGCGCACCATGGCGTCGGTGATGGCGCCGGTGCCGATGAAACCGATTTTCTGGGGGAGGGACATCTTTTATTCCGCTGCAGCGAGGGGTCCGAAGGACACGTCGGTCGTGTAGTTTTCGCGCAGGAACGCGATGAAATTATCCTGGAACTGCCGCGTATGGGCATGCGCCAGCTCGTCGGCAAGCTCGACATTCTTCGCCCGGATCGCCTCCAGCATGGCGTCGTGCTCGTCGGTGAGGAGATAACCGTCGCCGGTGCGCTCCAGATATTCGAAATGAAGGTGCAGCATGCGCTGGCCCTGGTTGAGCAGCCGCTCGTAGAAGGCGGCGAGATAGGCGTTCTTGCCGGCATAGGCGACGGCCATGTGGAACTGCTTGTTGGCCTCCGACATCTTCAGGTGCTGGCCGGTCTTCACCGCCGCCTCGAATTCCTTCTGGCGCTTGGCGATGATCTTCAGGTCCGCATCGGTCCTCAGTGCCGCGGCCAGGCGCGTGTTCATGCGCTGGGCGACGTCGAGGGCCTCGACATATTTCGGAAAGCTCGCCACCTCGATCGGCGCGACGATGGTGCTGCGGTTCGACAGCGTCACCACCAGGTCCTCGCCGGCCAGCCGGATCAGCGCCTCGCGCACGGGGGAGCGCGACATGTCGAACCGCTCGGCCAGCGTCGTCTCGTCGAGCAATTGGCCCGGCGGCAGGGCCAGCGCGAGGATCTCCGTGCGCAGCGTGTCGTAGACGTTTTTCCAGCCGGTGCCGCGCACCCGTTTCATTTCAATTTCGTCAGACACTTACGTCCCTTTCCGTATTCCGTGGCCATTGGGCCAGAAAACCGACGGCACAGCAATCGTAAAATTTCCGCTTGACTTTGTCGACACGCAGACGACATAAATTTTCCAGTCGACACGGAGCCGACAGAAAAAGACCGAAAAACGGCCAAAGCCGACGGGTGGAACCGCGCTTTCCAAGCGCTCAAAAAAGAGGAACGCACATGCTTTCGAACTGGATGACGTCCGCACTGCGGGCGACGGCGGCGCTCGCCCTTATGGCAGGCCTTTCGGCCACCACCGCCTCGGCTCAGACCGCCGAAGGATATTGGCAGACCGTGCAGAAGAACGGCACGCTGCGCTGCGGCGCGGCCGTCGCACCGCCCTATGTGATGCGCGATCCGGCAAGCGGCGAATATTCCGGCTTCTTCGCCGATCTGTGCCGGGAATTCGCCGAGGTGCTGAAGGTGAAGCCGGAATTCGTCGACACGACCTGGGACAATATCGTCGCGGGCCTGCAGGCCGGCAAATGGGACGTGTCGCTGGCGCTGAACCGGACGGCGGCGCGCGCCATGGCCGTGCAGTTCTCCATTCCCGCGATGGAGTACCAGATCTCGCTTGCCTACAACAAGGAGAACCCGAAGATCCCGGCCAGCGCCGTCTCGGTCGCCGATATCGACAAGGCCGACGTCACGCTCGCCGTCATGTCCGGCACGGCACAGGACAAGGCGATCTCCGCCGCCGTCAAGAATGCCACGATCCTGCGCCTGCCCGGCAATGACGAGACGCGCCTTGCCGTCGTCTCGCGCCGCGCCGACATCCTGGTCGACGCCTCCGACACCAACCAGCTCTTCACCCAGTCGAACCCCGATTGGGCCGTCGCGCTGAACCCGACGCCGGCGCTCGCCAAACAGGGCGTCGCCTTCGGCCTGCCGCACCAGCTCTCGGCCTCGGATGTCGAGGTGGTCAACATCTTCCTCGAAGAACGGGTCGCCACCGGCCATGTCGACGCGCTGATCAAGAAGGCCGTCGACGACGTGCTGAAGGCTGCGCAGTAAAACGGCCTCCGCCCGTTTCGACCCCCTCTGCCCTGCCGGGCATCTCCCCCTCAAGGGGGGAGATTGGCAAGGGGCGAGGACCCGGCTCGAAAAGCACCCTTCGCGATGGGGCAGGGCGGCACCACGATTCGATCTCCCCCCTTGAGGGGGAGATGCCCGGCAGGGCAGAGGGGGGTGGCCGCGTGCTTTTCCCTCCCGTTCACAGGAAGCCCCATCAGGGAGGCATGTCATGACGTCCGCATCCGCTCCGCTCGTTTCCATCCAGTCGCTGCACAAGAGTTTCGGCCCGCATATCCAGGTGCTGAAGGGTCTCGATATCGAGATGAAGCCTGGCGAGCGCGTCGTCGTCATCGGCCCCTCCGGCGGCGGCAAGTCGACGCTTTTGCGCGTCATGATGGGCCTCGAAACCATCGACAGCGGCGCCATCACCTTCGGCGGCAAGCCCTATATTTCGTCCGCCAGTGCCGAGGCGAAGACGCTCATCGACACGGAAGTGCGCCGCTCGATCGGCATGGTCTTCCAGCACTACACGCTCTTCCCGCATCTGAGCGTCATCCAGAACCTCGTGCTCGCCCCCTGCAAGGTGCGCGGCGAGAAGAAGGCGAGCGCCACGCAGCGCGCACTCGCCCTGCTGGAGCGCTTCGGCCTCGCGGCCAAGGCAAACGCTTTCCCTGCCCAGCTTTCCGGCGGCCAGAAGCAGCGCGTCGCCATCGCTCGCGCGCTGATGCTCGATCCGAAGCTGATGCTGTTCGACGAGGTCACTTCGGCGCTCGATCCGGAACTGGTGGCGGAAGTCGAGCAGGTGATCCTCCAGCTCGCCCGGCAGGACATGCCGATGATGATCGTCACCCACGACATGTGGTTTGCCAAGAACATCGCCTCGCGCGTCATTTTTTGCGCCGGCGGCGTGGTGGTTGAAGACGGGCCGCCCGAGCAGGTTCTGTCGGCGCCGCGCGAGGAGCGCACGCGCGAATTCATCGACCGCGTCTTCCACATCAAACAATAGGGGCGGGCTGTGAACTATACGTTCGATTTCAACGCCGTCTCGCTTGGGCCGCTCATCGAGGGCCTGGTCGTCACGCTGGAGCTGACGATCGCGGCCAATCTCATCGGCGTGATCCTCGGCTTCCCGCTGGCCCTGCTCCTGATGAGCCGTATCGCCGTCATCCGCTGGCCGGCGACGCTCTTCGTCGAGTTCTTCCGCTGCACGCCGGCGATCGTGCAGATCGTCTGGTTCTTCTACTGCGTGCCCATGCTGTTCAACGTCTTCCTCGGCTCGATGACGATGGGCATCCTGGCACTCGGCCTGAACCTCATGGCCTTTAACGCGGAGGCCTACCGCGCCTCCATCCAGGCCGTGCCGCGCGAGCAGCTCGACGCCGGCATCGCGCTCGGCCTCAATCCCTTCCAGCGCGTGGTCCATATCGTGCTGCCCAATGCGCTGCGCGCCTCCATTCCGGTGTTGCTCACCAACGGCATCGTCATCTTCCAGCAGAGCGCGCTCGTCGCCATCGTCGCCGTGCAGGACCTCATGTACCAGGCGAAGACGCTGGCGACGGAGACGTATAGGCCGATCGAGACCTTCACCATCGCGGCGCTCATCTATTTCGCCGTGTCGTTTCCCGTCACCCAGGTCGTCGGCTGGCTCGAACGCCGCCGTCAGATCCTGACGAGCTAGGAGAGACCCATGGCGCTCGATTTCTCCGTCCTGCTGCGCTTCCAGGAAGCGCTGGCGCTGGGGCTCTGGACGACGGTCAAGCTGACGCTGATCTGCATGGTGCTCGGCTGCACGCTCGGCTTTTTCGTCGGTCTCGCCCGCACCGCGCCGAGCGTCATCCTGCGCGCCATTGCCAGCGTCTATGTGGAATTCTTCCGCGGCACGCCGGTGCTGATCCAGCTCTTCTGGATCTTCTTCTGCCTGCCGCTGATCCTCGGCGTCGAGCTTTCCAACCTCGCCTCCGGCGTCATCGCGCTGACGCTCTATATGGGCGCCATCACAAGCGAGACCTTTCGCGCCTCGCTGAAATCCATCGGCCGCGAACAGCTCGACGCCTGCGTCGCGCTCGGCCTGCCGCGTCGGGCGCAGATCCTCAACGTCGTCCTGCCGCAGGCGGTGCTGCGCGCCGTTCCGACGCTGCTGTCCAACTGCGTCAGCCTGTTCAAGGAAAGCGCGCTCGTCTCGGCCGTCGGCATGGCCGACCTGATGTTCGTCGGCCAGAACATTTCCAACAACACGGCCCGCCCCGTCGAGGTGCTGACCATCGTCGCGCTCATCTATTTCGCCATCGCCTTCCCGCTGACGCGCGCCGTCACGATCGTCGAAGGCCGTATCCTCAAGAAACTCGCCATCTAGGAGAAAGACCATGAAACTGTCCGGCGTCATGCCCGCCCTCGTCACCCCCTTCGACGCCAACAACCGGGTCGACTTCAAGGCCTTCGAAAAACACCTCGCCAACCTTCGCGCCGCCGGCGTCACCGGCTGGGTGCCGCTGGGCTCGACCGGCGAATATTTCTCCATGTCGACCGAAGAGCGCGAGGACGTGCTGAAATTCGTCAAGGACTTCGCCAAGGAAGGCGAGGCGCTGATCGCCGGCACCAATGCGCCCGCCACCCGCGAGGTGATCGAAAACACGTTGCGCGCAAAAGAAATCGGCTACGACACCGTGCTGCTCGCCACCCCCTTCTATACCCGCCCGACGCAGGACGAGCTTCTCGCCCATTACCGCGCGGTGCTGGATGCCGCCGACGTCAATCTGGTGATGTACAACTACCCGCCGAAGGACGGCATCGAGATCGGCTTCGAGCTGATGGATGCCCTGGCGGACGATCCGCGCGTCATCGCCATCAAGGAAAGTTCCGGCGTGCTGCAACGCGCCGTCGATATCCACGCGCGCTACAAGGGCCGCATCGACCTCATCTCCGGCTCGGACGATATCGCGCTCGACTTCATGTTCTGGGGCGCCGATTGCTGGATCTGCGGCCCGGCAAACTGCATGGCCGAGGCCTGCGTCGATCTCGACCGCACCTTCCGCTCCGGCGATCTCGCCGCCGCGCGCGACAAGATGACGGTGCTCTACCGCGCCATGAACATCCTGGAGAGCGGCAAGTTCGTGCAGAAGATCAAATATGGCTGCGAGCTCCAGGGCACGCCCGTCGGCACCTGCCGTGCGCCGCTCGGCGAACTGACCGCGCAGGAAAAGGCCGACTTCCGCGCCGCCATCGCGCCGATCCTCAACTAGAGCATTTCCAGCCGAAGCGGCACCGCTTCGGCGTCGGACAATGCGGCAAAAACAAAACCTAGAGCATTTCCGGTGAACCGGGGTTCACCGGAAATGCTCTGACGAGACCGAGCGCAGGAGAAAACCCCGTGTCATCCATCGCCGTCGTCGGCGCCGGCATCATCGGCACGACCATCGCCTATGCCCTCCAGCGTCGCGGGTTTACCGTGACGCTGGTCGACCGCGACGCGCCGGGCCGGGGCGCCTCCTACGGCAATATGGCAAGCATCGCGGTCACCGAATTCATGCCCGCCTCACGCCCCGGTGTCTGGGCGCAGATGCCGAAATGGCTGCTCGATCCCGAAGGCCCGGTGCGCATCCGCCCCGCCTATATGCCGAAACTCGTGCCGTGGTTCCTGCGCTTCCTCGCCGCCAGCCGCCCCTCGAAACTGCGCGAGCTGGAGGCGGCCGGAGCAGCCCTCTGCGCCCGTGCCCTTGAAGACTTCGGCGCCCTTCTGGCGGAAACCGGCCTGACGCCCACGCTGAGCGCCGAGGGCTGCCTCAGCCTCTATGCCGACGAGGCGGAATTTCGCGCCGACCGCGATCACATCGAAATCCTCGAACGTTTCGGCTTCCGCCACGAGATTCTCGGGCGCAATGCCATCCGCGATCTCGAACCGGCCCTGACGACGACGATCGCCAAGGCCGTGCTCTTCCCCGACAACCGCTCGGTGGCCGACCCGTACAAGCTGGTGACGGCGCTTGCGGAAAAATTCTTGGCGCTCGGCGGCGTCATCGAGACCGGCGAGGTCGCCGGCTTCGCGGAGGGCGAGGGCCGCGTCTCGGCGCTGCGGCTTGCCGATGGCCGCCGGCTGACGACGGACCGCGTGGTGCTGGCGGCCGGCGCCTTTACGGGACGGCTGTCGAAACTGCTCGGCGAGCCGATCCCGCTCGAAACCGAGCGCGGCTACCACACGCAGATCATGGCGCCCGGCATTTCCATGCGCCATTCCATCATCTGGCCCGCCCGCGCCTTCATGGTGACGCCGACGGCCGGCGGCATCCGCGTCGGCGGCACGGTGGAGATGGCCGGCCTCGATGCGCCCCCGGACTACCGCCGCGCCAAAGTGCTGGTGAAACGGGCGAAGGAGGCCTTGCCGGATCTGAAGGCCGAGCAGACGAGCGAATGGATGGGCCACCGCCCGGCGCTTCCGGATACCGTGCCCGTCATCGGCCCCTCGGCGACGCGCAAGAATGTCGTCTACGCCACCGGCCACGGCCATCTCGGCCTCACCTATGCCGCCACGACCGCCCGCCTGATCGCCGATCTCCTGACGGGCGCCACCCCGCCCGTCGATCTCAAGCCCTATCGCATCGACCGTTTCTGAAAGGACTTTTCATGCGCAGCGAACTCTATATTGACGGCTCGTGGAAACCCTCCTCCAACGGCGAAACCTTCGAGGTCATCAACCCGGCGACGGAAGAGGTGATCCACCACATCGCCGCCGCCACGGCCGAGGATGTCGATGCCGCCGTAAAGGCCGCCCGCCGCGCCTTCGACACGGACGGCTGGCCGCAGAAGACGGGCACCGAACGCGCAAAATACCTGCGCGCCATCGCAAACGGCATCCGCGCCCGGCAGGCCGAAATCGCCCGCCTCGAAGTGCTCGACAACGGCAAGCCCTTCCCGGAAGCCGACTGGGACATCGCCGATGCCGCCGGCTGCTTCGACTTCTATGCCGGCCTCGCCGAACAGCTCGACAGCAATCCGGAAGAAACGATCGCGCTTTCCGACGACCGCTTCACCTCCAAGGCGGTCAAGGAGCCGATCGGCGTCGCCGGCGCCATCATTCCGTGGAACTACCCGCTGCTGATGGCCTCGTGGAAGGTAGCCCCCGCACTTGCCGCCGGCTGCACCGTGGTGCTGAAACCCGCCGAAGTCACCTCGCTCACCGCGCTGGAACTCGCCGCGATTGCCGACGCGGCGGGCGTGCCGCCGGGCGTGCTGAACGTGGTCACCGGCGCGGGCTCCGTCGCCGGACAGGCGATCATCGATCACAAAGGCGTGGACAAGCTCGCCTTCACCGGCTCCGGCCCGGTCGGCTCGAAGATCATGGCGGCCGCCGCGCGCGACATCAAGCGCGTCAGCCTGGAACTCGGCGGCAAGTCGCCCTTCGTGGTCTTCGACGATGCCGAGATCGACAAGGCCGTCGAATGGATCTTGTTCGGCATCTTCTGGAACCAGGGCCAGGTCTGCTCGGCGACCTCGCGCGTGCTGGTGCAGGCGGGCATCTATGAAAAGCTGCTCGCCCGGTTGATCGAAGAGACGAACAGGATCACCATCGGCAACGGCCTCGACGAAGGCGTGCTGCTCGGCCCGCTTGTCTCCAGAAAGCAGCAAGAACAGGTCGTCGCCGCCATCGCGGCCGCTCAGGCTGCGGGCGCAACAGTGGCCTGCGGCGGCACACGGCCGGAGGGATTCGACAAGGGCTATTACCTCCGCCCCACGATCCTCACCGACGTGCCGCTCGACAGCGCCGCCTGGGTGGAGGAAATCTTCGGCCCGGTCGTCTGCCTGCGCCCCTTCGAGACGGAAGAGGAGGCGATCGCGCTTGCCAATGACAGCCGCTTCGGCCTCGCCGCCGCCGTCATGTCAAAGGACGATGCGCGGGCCGAGCGTGTCGCAAAGGCGTTTCGCGCCGGCATCGTCTGGATCAACTGCTCGCAGCCGACTTTCACCGAAGCGCCCTGGGGCGGCTACAAGGAATCCGGCATCGGCCGCGAGCTCGGCCGCTGGGGCCTCGACAACTATCTGGAGGTCAAGCAGATCACCCGCTACGTCAGCGAAGACCCCTGGGGCTGGTACATCAAATAGGAGCCGGCGCCATGCATTTCGAAAAATCCCTCGACCTGCTGCTCGTGCATTGCCAGGGCGAACTCGGCCATGTACTCGTCGGCGGCGCGCCGGACATTCCCGGCGCGACCATGCTCGACAAGATGAACCACATCAACATGGTGGACGACAGCCTGCGCCGCTTCGTCACCTTCGAGCCGCGCGCCAATGTCGCCATGTCGGTCAACCTGATCACCGCACCGACGCGGCCGGATGCGGATGCCGGTTTCATCGTGTTGCAGGCGGACCGGGCGCATCCGATGTCCGGCAGCAATTGCATCTGCGTCGTCACAGCGCTTCTGGAAAGCGGCCGGGTCACGATGCAGGAGCCGGAGACCCTGGTGCGGCTCGACACGCCCGCCGGGCTGATCGTGGCGCGGGCGCGGTGCGAAAACGGGCGCTGCCTCTCGGTCAGCCTCGACAATGTGCCGAGTTTCGCCGAACTGCTGGACCACGAAATCGACACGCCGGCCTGGGGCCGTATCAAGGTCGATATCGCCTTCGGCGGCGTCTATTATGCGCTGGTCGATGTCGGCCAGATCGGCCTGACCATCGCCCCGGAAAACGCCCGAGCGCTCGCCGAAGCCGGTATCGAACTCAAGCAGCTGCTGGCCGAGCGGGTGAAGGTGCAGCACCCCACGCTGCCCGGTGTGGACGAGATCGCCTATGTCATGTTCCGCGACCGGGAGCCGGACGGCGCGGTGCGCACCTGCACGACGCTCCAGCCGGGCCGGGTCGATCGCTCGCCCTGCGGCACCGGAAGCTCCGCCAATCTCGCCACTCTTTTTGCTCGTGGCGAGGTGTCGGTCGGCGATGCGCGCATCTCGCGCTCCATCATCGGCGGCGAGTTCCGTGCCGAGGCGATCGGCGAGACCGAGATCGGCGGGCGCCGCGCCGTGCTGCCGCGCATCACCGGGCGCGGTTATGTCTATGGCCGCTCGCAGCTGCGTCTCGACGCGGACGATCCCTTCGCCACCGGTTTTGCACTGTCCGATACATGGGGGCCGCAGGTCGGCCTGTTGAAATAGGAGTTTTCATGGACCTGCACGGACAGACCATCCTCGTCACCGGCGCCTCCGGCGGCATCGGCGCCGCCATCGTCAAACGCCTCGCGGCGGAAGGTGCGCGGCCGATCATCCATTACGGGCGGGACAAGGCCGGAGCCGAAAGCCTGCTGGCGCAGATCGGCGGCAACGGGTTTGTCGTGCAGGCCGATCTTTCCGCCGCGGCTGGTCCGTTCGAGCTGTGGGCGAAGGCCGTCGCGGCGGCGGGCCGCATCCACGGCCTCGTCAACAATGCCGGCATCCGCACGGAAATCTCCATCGAGGCCTCGCCCGAGGACTGGAAGGCGGCGTGGCAGCGGGAGTTCCAGGTCAATCTCTTCGCCGCCGCCGATCTCTGCAAGGAGGCGATCCGGCATTTCAAGGCGGCGGGCGGCGGGCGCATCGTCAACATGGCGAGCCGGGCCGGGCAGCGCGGTTATGCGGCGGATGCCATGCCCTATGGCGCCAGCAAGGCGGCGCTCACCAACCTCACGAAATCCATCGCCCGCAGTTTTGGCGCCGATGGCGTGACGGCCGTGGCGATCGCGCCGGGCTGGGTGCGCACCGACATGGCGGAGGACTTCATCGCCACCCATGGCAAGCAGGCGGCGGTGGCCGATATCCCGATCGGCGAGATGGCCTCGCCGCAGGAGGTGGCCGAGCTCGTCGCCTTCGTGCTGCGCCCCTCGCAGGCCTCGCTCAACGGCGCGACGCTCGATGTCAACGGCGGCAGCTATATCCGGTAATCTTGGAGGATTGTTCATGAAGCGTTTCGACAACAAGGTCGCCATCGTCACGGGTGCCGGCGGCGGCATCGGCTCGGCCATCGCGAGGCGGCTGGCGGAGGAGGGCGCGCTGGTGGTGGTGACAGATGTCAACCGCGAGGCGGCAGCCACGGTGGCAGGCGAGATCGAGGCCGCCGGCGGCAAGGCGGTGGCGATCGCTGCCGACATCGCGCAAAAGGACGCCTGCTTCGGCCTCGTCGAACAGGCGCTGGAGCTTGCAGGCCGCATCGACGTGCTGGTCAACAATGCCGGCATCAACCGGCGCGGCAATCTCCTCTCCCTTTCGGACGAGGACTGGGCCGTGAGCTTCGCCGTCAACCTCGATTCGATGTTCCATCTCTGCCGCGCCGTGCTGCCGCATATGATTTCGGCCGGCAGTGGCGCCATCGTCAACACCGCCTCGCAATGGGGCCTCTATCCGGCGCCAAACCACATCGCCTACAACACGACCAAGGCTGCGGTGGCCGCCTTCACGCAGAACCTCGCCCGCGACTACGCGCCGGACAAGGTGCGCGTCAACGCCGTCTGCCCCGGCGAAATCCACACGCCGATGCTGGAGGCGGGCGTCAAGCGTTCGGGCCGCACCATCTCCGATCTCGACAAGCTCGTGCCCTTCGGCCGCATCGGCAAGCCGGAGGAGGTCGCCGCCCTCGTCGCCTTCCTCGCCTCCGACGAGGCGGCCTTCATCTGCGGCTCGCTGGTCGAGATCACCGGGGCGCAGGCGGTGGCGTAACGCCCCGCTGTTGCCGCAATCGGCTGGTTGTTGGCGCCTCTTTGAACAGAAGGAGGCGCCTTTGATCCCCGTTCGCACTCTCGCCGTACTGGCGGTAGCCATTCTCGCCCTTGCCGGCTGCCAGAAGGAGCCCGAGGCCGTTGCCGCGGAGCCCGGCCTCTGCAAGACCGAGACCGTCGCCGCCCTCGTCGGCAAGGACAGGATTTCCGACGACGAGGCCAAACAACTGACCGGCGCGACGATCGTGCGCCAGATCAAGCCGGGCGATCCGGTGACGATGGATTTCCGCCAGGAGCGCGTCACCATCGAGACCGATGAGGCCACCGGCAAGATTATTCGCGCGATGTGTGGCTAGAGCATTTCCAGCCGAAGCGGCATCGCTTCGGCGTCGGACAATGCGGCAAAAACCTAGAGGCCAGCCTCCAGCATATCCACCAGCCGGGCGAGCATGGCATCGCAGCGCGCGAGCTGCTCGGCGCTGACGAATTCGTCGGGCTTGTGGCCCTGGTCCATGAAACCGGGGCCGCAGACGGCGGTGGAGATGCCGAGCGTCTCGTGAAACAGCCCGCCCTCCGTGCCGAAGGCGACCTTCAGCGTCGGGTCGTCGTGATCGAGGATGCGGCTCAGCAGGCGCACGACCGCGGCGTCGGAGGGGGTGGCGAGGCCCGGATAGCCGGAAACCTGCTCGATCTCGATGCAGGCCATGGGAAAGCGGTTGCGATAGGGGGCCGCGATGGTTTCGGCGTCGGCCGTGATGCCTTCGAGGATCTTCAACGGGTCGTCCTCGGCGATGTTACGGATCTCGAAGTCGATCTCGCAGCGGTTCGGCACGATGTTGAGTGCCGTGCCGCCGCGCATCATGCCGGCATGGATGGTGGAATAGGGGATGTCGTAATCGGCATCGCGCGCGCCCTTGAACGCCAACTCCTCCTGCCGCGCTTGCAGGGCGGTGACGAAGGCGGCACCGAGATGCAGCGCGTTCAGCGCATTGGGGGCGAGCGCCGAATGGCCCTCCTGTCCATGGCAGCAGGCCCTTAGCGCCAGCTTGCCCTTGTGGCCGGTGGCGATGCGCATGCCGGTCGGCTCGCCGACGATGCAGAGCGCCGGCCGCTCCGGCCGCGCCGAAAGAGCCTCGATCAGGCCGCGCACGCCGATGCAGCCGATTTCCTCGTCATAGGACAGCGCAAGATGCAGCGGTGTCTTCAGTGGCCGCTCGGCGGCAATGAGGGCAGCCCGCAGCGCCGCAGCGACAAACCCCTTCATATCCGCCGTGCCACGGCCATAGAACCGGCCGTCTCGCTCGACCAGCGTGAACGGATCGCCGCTCCAATCCTGCCCTTCGACCGGCACGACATCCGTATGCCCCGAAAGCACCACGCCCCCCGGCCCCTCCGGTCCGATGGTCGCCCAGAGATTGGCGCGGGTGCCATCCGGGTGGGCAAACCGCTCGATGCGCGCGCCGGCGGGGGCGAGCAGGGTTTCGACGTAGTCCAGCAGCGCGAGGTTGGAGGTGCGCGAGATGGTTGGCTCGGCGACGAGGCGGGCGAGGATTTCCGGGGTGGGTGGGATCATATGGCCGTCCGTTCGTGGAGATAGAATAGCAGGGCGATCAACCTACGGCGTTTCGCGACGTATCGAGGCAGCACCCCCCTCTGCCCTGCCGGGCATCTCCCCCTCAAGGGGGGAGATTGGATGGAGCAACGTTTCGCCAATCTTCAACGTTGCAGTTGAGCAGTGTCCTTCCATCTTGCCGATCTCCCCCCTTGAGGGGGAGATGCCCGGCAGGGCAGAGGGGGGTGCTGCGACGCATCCGAATCCTCGGACGCTGATTTTGCCGAACCGTCGCCACCCCCCTCTGTCGGCTTCGCCGACATCTCCCCACAAGGGGGGAGATCAGTGGGAGGTTGTCGCGCCGGTCTGCCTATACCCATATCGGAACAAGGCGTTTCAGCCGATCACAAATCCCCCGGCACCCCATAACTCGGCGCCCCGCTCGGGTTCAGCGCACGCGTGACATAAGCGTCCATCTCGTTGCGCCAGCGTTCCCACAGCGCCGCGCATTCCTCGATCGGGTCGCCTTCCGTCCAATCGACGCGCAGGTCCGCGACGTTCCATGACACCTTGTCGACCATGACGAGGCCCATCGAGTGCACCGGCCCCTCTTCGCCACCAGCGGCGATGGCGGCGCGCATGGCGGCGATCAGGCGGTCGCCGAGATGTTGGCCCTTCGTGGCCTCGAAGGCCTCGACCATTTTTTGCGGGATGTCGGTGGTCGTCAGCATGTTGCCGGCGGCAATCACGCCGTTACCCCTTGCGGTGGCGTGGGTGCCGAGCGTCTTCGCGCCGGAATAGGCGGCGGTGCCGCCCTGCGCGTCGACCAGCGCCAATTGGCGGTATTCGATGTGCGGGGCCTCGGCGATCAGGCGTTCCAGCGCGGCTTCGGCAGAGAGCCCGCCGGCCATCAGGTCGAGCCCCTTGGGGCCGAGGCGCGGGTCGGTGACGTTTTGGGTCGAGACGGCGCCGACGCCGGCGCGTACATGGGCGCAGCGCGCCGCGACGCTTGGCGAGGAGGAGGAGACGGCGATGCCGAACATGCCGGTTTCAGTGCAGCGGCCGGAGACGGAAAAGGTCATGGCGCCCTCCTCAGCCTTCGTCGGGAATGACGGCGGTCGCTTCGATCTCGACCAGCCATTCCGGCCGGGCGAGTGCGGAGACGACGAGGCCGGTCGAGACCGGGAAGACGCCCTGGAGATATTTGCCCATCTCGGTATAGACGGCCTCGCGGTAACGGATATCGATGAGATAGACGACGACGCGGCAGATATGGCTGAGGTCGGAGCCCGCCTCTTCCAGCAGCATTTTGATGTTTTCCATCGCCTTGCGCGCCTGCGCGCCGGCATCGCCGATATGCAGGCTTTCACGCGTATCGAGATCCTGCGCGATCTGCCCGCGCACGAAAACCGTCGCCCCCTTCGCCACCACCGCCTGGCAGAGATCGTTGTTCAGCTTCTGCTCCGGATAGGTTTCCTTGGTGTTGAACGGGCGGATGCGGGTGTGCACGGGCATGGATGTCTCCTTTGAGTGGTATGAATGGCGAGGCCGCGCCGCAGTGACCCGCGGCGCGACGGCGGGCTTACTGCAGAAGCTGCGTCCAGACGCGCGTCACCAGGTCCTGCGCGGCGGCCGAGCAGGTGCGCGAGAAGGTGATCGGCACTTCGGGATAGAGTTCCGGCGCCTTGTCCTTGGTGTAGACGACCTTGTCCTGGATGACCTTCATCGGCGAGGAATGGGCATAAAAATTCATCTGCTCGGTGGCGTTTTCCGTGGTCGACATGAACTCGATGAACTTGATCGCATTGTCGCGGTTGGGCGCGCCCTTGGGGATGACCAGGCTGTCCATCCAGCCGACGAGGCCTTCCTTCGTCATGGCGAGGCTGACCGGCGAACCTGCGACGCGGGCGCGCAGCGAATCGCCGTCCCACCAGAAATGGGCGGAGACTTCGCCGGAGGACAGGCGGCTGGCGATGTTGTCCGAAGAATAGACGGCGACCGAAGGCTTTTGCGCCATCAAGAGGTCCAGCACCTTCTTCATCTCGGCCTGGTCTTCCGAGCAGAAGGGTACGCCGAGATAGAGCTGGGCGGCGCCGATGATTTCGTCGGGATAGGAGAGCATGGCGATCTTGCCCTTCAGCTCGCCATCCGGCTCGAAGAAGTATTTGAAACTGTCGGTCGGGCCTTTGTACTGCGCGGTGTTCACCACGAAGCCGGCGGTGCCATAGGCCAGCGGAATGGAATATTCCTGTTTCTCGTCCCACCATTGATTGCGCCACTTCTCCTCGACATTCTCGAAGGCCTTCAGCTTGTTGGCCTCGAAATTCTCGATGATGCCCTCATCGATCATCACGCGCAGAAAGTGCTGCGAGGGCGTGGCGATGTCGTAGCCGGAAGAGCCGGCCTGCAACTTGGTCAGCAGGTCCTCGTTGGAGGTGAAGCTGTCGACATTGACCTTCACGTCGTTCTCCTTGGAGAACTTTTCGATCAGCGCAGGCGAGATGGATTCGGCCCAGGCGTAGATGTTGAGCTGGCCTTCCGCGTGCGCGGCGGTGGCGAAGCACAAAGCGAGTGCGGTGGCGGCTAGGTATTTTTTCATGGTCGTTCCTCTCTTTGATTATGGTTCTGGGATTATGGCTCAGGCAGTCTCTCGGGCGCCCCGCGCCGCAACCAGAAGGGCGACGGTGGCGAGGATGAGCGACGCCAGGATCAGCAGCGTCGCGATGGCGTTCAGCTCCGGCGAGGTGCCGGCGCGGATCAGCGAGAAGATGTAGACGGGCAGCGTGGTCGAGCCGCCGGTCGACAGCAGGTTCGAGGTGATGAAGTCGTCCATCGAGATCAGGAAGGCGAGCATCGCGCCGGAAAAGACGCCCGGGAAGATCAGCGGCAGCGTGACGCGGCGGAAGGTCGTCCAGCGGTCGGCGTAAAGGTCGGCGCTCGCTTCTTCGAAATCGAGCGACATGCCTTGCAGGCGGGCGCGGATCGGCAGGAAGGCGAAGGGCGTGCAGAAGGCGGAATGCGCGATGGTGAGACGCAGCATGCCGTTCTGCACGTCGATCAGCGAGAAGAGGATGAGGGTCGCGACGGCCAGCACGATTTCCGGCAAGAGCAGCGGCAGGTTGACCACGGTTTCGGAGAGCTTGCGGAAGCGCACGTTCTTGCCGCGGATGATGGCGAGCGCCGCGGAGAGCGCGATCAGCGTCGAGACGGTGGTGGCCACGGCGGCGACGATCAGCGAGGTTTCGAGCGCGTTCATCAGCGCGGCATTGTTGAGCGCGGAGGCGTACCATTGCGTCGAAAAACCGGTCCAGACGCCGGCAACCCGGTTGGCGTTGAAGGAATAGACGACGATGATGGCGAGCGGCGCGTAGAGATAGACGAAGAACAGCGCGGTGAGAGGGCCGAGGCCGGGATAGCGCTTGACGTCGTGGTGGGTGCTCATTGGGCGGCCTCCTTGCGGGCGGCGCGCAGCGCCGTGAAGACCAGGAAGAGCATGACGAGCGCCATTAGCGCCATGGCGATGGCTGCGCCAAACGGCCAGTTGCGGCCGCCGCCGAATTGCAGCTGGATCAGCGTGCCCATCATCATCTCCTTGCCGCCGCCCATCAGCGAGGGCTCCAGCACCGCGCCGAGCGAGGGCACGAAGACGAGGATGGCGCCGGCGATGATGCCGGGTGCGGTCAGCGGCAGGATGACCCGGCGCAGCGTCACCCAGCGGTTGCCGTAGAGATCGTGCGAGGCCTCGATCAGCGTGCCGTCGAGCTTTTCGATGGAGGCAAAGACCGGCAGCACCATCAGCGGCATATAGGTGTAGACCATGGCCGTCAGCGTCGCGCCGTCGTTGAACATGAAGCTCATGCCGGCGGGGAAACCGAGGAATTCCAGAGCTTTCGGCAGCGTGCCGTCCTTGCCGAGGATGATCATCCAGGCGTAGACGCGGAGAATCATCGAGACCCAGAAGGGCAGCGTCACGAGATAGACGAGGATGGCCTTGCGGCCCGGCGGCTGGCGGGAGATGAAATAGGCGACCGGCACGGCGAAGGCGAGGCAGATCAGCGTGGTGGCGCCAGCGAGCAGGAAGGTGCGGAAGATGATCAGCAGGTATTGCGGGGTGAATTCCAGTTCGCCCGTCCAGCCTTCGTTCCATAGGATCTGGCGATAGCCGGCGAGGTTGAAATCCCAGGCGAAGCCGCCATGGGCGCCGCGCGTGGCGACGGAGACGGCGGCGATGATGGCGATGGGCAGGATCAGCGCGAAACCCATCAGCAGCCAGGACGGCAGCAGGCCCCAGAAGGAAAGGTCATGCCAGAAACGGGCGCGGAGGGCGCTGTCCGTTCCGGCGGGGGCATGGAGGGCGGTGTCGGTCATGCCGCCAGCACCCGGGCGGAGCCGGCGACGAAACCGACGGGAACGGTGGCGCCGAGCGGGATCGTGTCGCCTTCGCGGGATGCATTGCGGCGCGAGGCGCGCAGTTCCGTGCCGGCGACGTCGAGCGTGTAATGGGTGTAGCCGCCCATATAGTTCTTGTTGGTGATGCGGCCCTCGAAGGTGATCCCCTGGGCCTGGTCGCCGAGATTGATCTTCTCCGGCCGCACGGAGAGCGTCGCGAGGCCCTTGGCGGCATGGCCGGGCGCCGGCACGGTGATCGCCATGCCGAAAGGCGTGCGGATGGTCGCCTGCCCCAAAGCGGTTTCCAGCACCTCGACATCGAGGAAATTGGTCTCGCCGACGAAATCGGCGACGAAGCGGTTGACCGGCTCCTCATAGATCTCCGTCGGCGTGCCGATCTGCTGCACCTCGCCGCCGCCGAGCACGGCGATGCGGTCGGACATGTCGAGCGCCTCTTCCTGGTCATGGGTGACGAAGACGAAGGTGATGCCGGTGTCGCGTTGCAGCGTGCGCAGCTCGTCGCGCATCGCCTGGCGCAGTTTCAGGTCGAGGGCGGAGAGCGGTTCGTCGAGCAGCAGCACCTCCGGCTCGGGCGCCAGCGCGCGGGCTAGCGCGATGCGCTGGCGTTGGCCACCGGAAAGCTGCCCAGGCTTGCGCGTCGCCATCGTGTTCATATGCACGCGCTCCAGCATCTCGCCGACGCGGTTTTTGATGCGCGCCTTGTCCCAGCCGAGGTTTTCCAGGCCATAGGCAACGTTCTGTTCCAGCGTCATGTGCGGGAAGAGCGCGTAGCTCTGGAACACCGTGTTGACGCGGCGCTTGTGCGGCGGGATGTCGACGACCTCCCGGCCGTTGAGCAGGATCGAGCCGCTGTTCGGGCTTTCGAAGCCGGCCAGCATGCGCAGAAGCGTGGTCTTGCCGCAGCCCGACGGGCCGAGCATCGTGAAGAACTCGTTGCCGCCAATGTCGAAGCTGACGGAATTCAGCGCCTGATAGGTCCCGAAACTTTTCGAGACCGATTTCACTTCGATGGCCTTGCTCATGACCCGTTCCTCATGCCGGTTCGAGTTGGGTGACTTCACGGCGGAACGGCAGGGCATCGCCGATATCGGGCGTGTCGAGCTCCCGCGCATACCGATGGCCGGCATAGGTCGCCCAGGCGATCGGCGCGGGTGCCGCGGCGTCGCCGATGATCTTTACGCTCTTGATGCCGGCATCCGCCCAGTCGCCTTGGCGGGCGAGGAGGTCATTATAGAGCGCATCTTCCGAAAGCCGCGAGGCGACCATGAGGACGGCGTCGCAGGCGATGGCCTTGCGGCGGCCGGTATAGGTGCAGTTCGTCTCGACTTCGCCGGCGCGGATGGCGGTGACGCCGCGGTTGAGGCGGATGTCGACGCCGAGATCGTCGAGGCGCACATGGATCGCGCCCTGTTCCAGCGTGTTGCGCGTCCAGTCGGAGACATAGGCGGAGGGTGTCACGAGGATGACCTTGGCGCCGGCCTTGGCCATCACCTCGGCCATGACGCCGCCCATGTAATAGTGGTCGTCATCATAGACCACGACGGTCTTGCCGGCGAGGTTTTCCGGGTGGACCTTGCCCATGATGTCGTCCGGCGTCCAGACGGTCATGCCCGGTTCGATCGGCATGGGCACGACATGCTGGCGGGCGACGCCGTCGCGGCGCCAGTGCGAGCCGGTGGCGATGGCGACATGTTCGAAGCCGAAGGCGAGCACATCCTCGGCGGTGAGCCGGCTGTCGAAATAGGTCTCGACATTGGTGCGCTGGGAAATCTGGTACTGGCGGTAATCGACGACGCGGCCCCAGGCGGAGAGGCCCGGCAGCAGCCGCTCGCGGGCAACACGGCCGCCGAGCGTGGTGGTGGCTTCGGCGAGCGTCACGTCATAGCCGCGCAGCGCCAGCGCGCGGGTGGCCTCCAGCCCGGCGGGGCCGGCGCCGACGACGAGCACGGTCTGGCTGTCGCCCTTCTCGTTCATGCGCTCGGGGTGCCAGCCCTTGCGCCATTCCTCCATGAAGGTCGAGTTCTGGGTGCAGCGGCTGATCGACATGGTCATGTCGCCGGTGATGCACATGTTGCAGCCGATGCACTCGCGGATGTCCTCGATGCGGCCTTCCTCGATCTTCCTCGGCAGGAAGGGATCGGCAATCGAGGGGCGGGCGCAGCCGATGAAATCCAGAATGCCCTGGCGGATCATGCGCGCCATCACATCCGGCGAGGTGAAGCGGCCGACGCCGACGACGGGGCGGGTCGAGAGTTCGCGGATGCCCTTGACCAGAATTTCCTGCGCGCCCTCCTCCTTGAAGCGGGAGGGGCCGGAACAGTCTTCCCAGGCGCCGTGCGCCAGGTCCCAGAGGTCGGGCAGGTCGGCGTTCATCTCGACGAATTCGCGCACCTCGGCATTGGAGAAACCGAGTTCGCCGATCGTCTCGTCGAGGCTGACGCGCATGGTGATCGCCGTCGTATCGCCGACCGCGTCGCGGATATCGGCAACGACTTCGCGGGCGAAGCGCGAGCGGTTTTCCAGGCTCCCGCCATATTCGTCGGTGCGCTGGTTGGTGGCGCGCGACAGGAAGTGCTGGAAGATGCCGAAGCCGTGCGCGCCGTAAAGACAGATCAGGTCGAAGCCGGCGATCTTCGAGCGTTTCGCCGCATTGACGAACCAGCGGCGCAGGTCGCGGATATCGGTCCTGTCCAGCGCGCGGGCCTGCACCGGATCGTTGGTAAAGGTGCGGATCGGCAGCGCGGAGGGGGCGAGCGGCACTTCCTTGGTATAAAAGTTCGGGCCGTTGATGCCGGAATAGGCGAGCTGGATGCCGGCGAGCGCGCCGTGCACCTTCATCGCGTCGGACATGCGGCGAAGGCCGGGAATGTCCTTGTCCTCCCACAGGCGCAGCTCGATGAAGGGCGTGATTTCCGAGGTGTGGTGCATCTCGGTCTGCTCGGTGAAGATGACGCCCCAGCCGCCCTCCGACTTGATGCCGCGCATGGCGGCCGCGGCAGAGGGGTCGCGGTATCCGCCGCCGTTGCAATGCGGCACCTGGTAGAACCGGTTCTTCGCGACGTGCGGGCCGATCGCGAGAGGTTCGAACAGGATATCGTATTTGGCGTCGCGCATGGCAGTCCTCGGGGTTTTACAGGGCCTATTGGATTGGGCGAAGGGGTCTTGGTAAATGACGCGTTCCGGAAACAGGGATTAGGTTCAGACTAATCAAGGGCTTCCGTGTGGTTGCGCCAGATTTCAATCCTGGCGCGAAAGGCTGGCCGCGCAAAAACGGCCGGAAAATTCTCTCGTCTTTTCAAGTCGTTGCGGCGAGGCGGATGTCGGTTCCCGATCGCATCTTCCGGCGCGTTCGGGAACCATTGCCTCATATGCTCACGCCATAGGCAGGGCCGTGCCACGGCACGGGCAGGTGCCTAGTATTTGACCCACACAGTTTTGAGCGCGCAATACTTGTCAAAGCTGTGCAGCGAGAGGTCGCGGCCGAAACCGGACTGTTTCATGCCGCCGAACGGCGTCATGGCGGAGAGGGCATCGACGGTGTTGACCGAGACCGTGCCGGCATTGAGCCGGTCGGACACGGAGAGCGCCCGCGAAAGATCCCGCGTCCAGACGGAGGCGGCGAGGCCGTATTCGCTGTCATTGGCGATGCGCAGCGCCTCCTCGTCCTGGTCGAAGGGCGTGATGGCGAGCACGGGGCCAAAAATTTCCTCCCGCGCGATGCGGGCGTCGGCAGGCACGTCGTTGAAGATGGTCGGCTGGATGTAGCAGTCCGAACCGTCGCGCGTCTCGCGCTCGCCGCCATGGGCGAGGCGGGCTTCCGTGCGGCCGATGTCGATATAGCCGGCCACGCGATCGGCATGGGTCTTTTCCACCAGCGGTCCCATGCGGGTTGCCGGGTCCAGCGGATCACCGAGCGGCCAGGCGGCGGTCGCAGCGATCAGTTTCTGCGTGAATTCTTCCTGCACGGAGCGGTGCACGAGCAGGCGGGAATTGGCGGAACACACTTCGCCGGAATTGAACAGGATGCCGAAGGCCGCCATCTCGGCCGCCTTGTCGAGATCGGCGTCGGCGAAGATCAGGTTCGGCGATTTGCCGCCGGTCTCCAGCCAGACCTGCTTCATGTTGCTTGTCCCGGCATAGGTCATGAAGAGCTTGCCGACCTTGGTGGAGCCGGTGAAGACCAGTGCATCGACATCCGGGTGCAGCCCGAGCGCGCGGCCGGCATCCTCGCCGAAGCCGGGCACGACGTTGAGCACGCCGTCCGGCAGGCCCGCCTCGGAGGCCAGTTCCGCCAGCATGAGGGCGGAGAGCGGCGATTGTTCGGCCGGCTTCAGCACCACGGAATTGCCGGTGGCGAGCGCCGGCGCGAGCTTCCAGGTCGCCATGTCGAGCGGAAAATTCCACGGCACGACGGCGCCGATGACGCCGAGCGGCACGCGGCGGATCAGCGCGAGGTCGCCGCGGCCGGTCGGCGCGATCTCGTCATAGAGCTTGTCGATCGCTTCCGCGTGCCACTGGAAGAAATGGGCTGAACCGGGCGCATCGATCGTCGTGCTGTCGCTGATCGGCTTGCCCATGTCGAGCGTGTCGAGCAGCGCCAGTTCCGGCACGTTCTCGCGGATGAGGGCGGCAAGGCGCAGCAGCACCTCCTTGCGCTCGGCGGGTGACTTTCCCGACCAGCGGCCATCGTTGAAGGCGCGCCGCGCCGAGGCGACGGCAGCGTCGATATCCTCCGCCGTGCCGCGCGCGACGGCGGTCAGCACCTGCGCGTTCGCCGGGTTCACCGTCTCGAACCGCCCGCCCTTTGCCGCCTCGCGAAAGCCGCCGTCGATATAGAGGCCGTTGCGAAATTTGAGGCTCGCGGCGCGGCTGCGCCAATCGGTCGTGGTCATGAAATGCCTTTCTGTTCCGGGGTGTCGCCGGCGGAAACCGGCAGGTCCATGCCCATGCCGAGGATCTTTTCGCCGCAGAAATCGATGAAGCGCCGCACCGTCAGCGGTGGGCTTGCGCCGCGCATGGCGATGATGCCCATGCGCATGGGCCGCAGGTTGCCGTTGAGCGAGACGAAGGAGAGTTTACCCCCATCCAGCGCATAGGTGGAGACCGGCCTTATATTGGCGATGGAATAGCCGAAGCGGTTGGCGACCATCGCCCGCATCACCGACATGTCGCGCGTGCGCTCGACGATATGCGGCGTAAGCCCCGCCTCGCGGAAGAGCGAGAGGAAATAGGCCGAGCTATAGGGCAGGTCGAGCAGGATCATCGGATGCGGCGCGAGATCCTCCACCGTCACGTCAGCGCGGCCGGCCAGCGGATGCTCCTCGTGCAGCACGGCATAGGGCGGCAGCACGGCAAGCTCGTGGAATTCCATGTCGGCGGGAATGTCGAGATCGTAGGAGAGCGCGATGTCGAAGCGCGCCATGCGCAGGCCTTCGAGGATGCGCGCATGGTCGCGCTCATACTGGAAGAAATCGACATCCGGATAAGTATCGGAAAAGGCACGCCGCAGCGACGGGATGACGGCCTGCGCGAAGGTGACGAGGCAGGCGACATGCAGCGGCCCGCGGATCTGCCCGGCCAGTTCGTTGGAGAGCGCATTGAGTTTCGCCGCCTCGCCGAGAATCTGGCGCGCCTGCTCCACGAAGGTGCGCCCGGCCTGCGTCAGCGACAGGCCATGCGCATGGCGGCGCACGAAGAGCGTGATGCCGAATTCGCGTTCCAGCTGGGAGATCGCGGCGGAGACGGAGGGGGCGGACACGTTCACCCGCTCGGCGGCTTCCGTAACCGAGCCGTACTCGCCGACCGCGACGAGATATTCCAGTTGCCGAAGCGTGAAGCGCAAGACCATGTCCGTATCCTTGTTGAGCCGCCAATTAAGGAACAGATTCATGCGCGGGGAAAGGGCAGCCTCGCTGCCGGAGGATGGAAAGGCAGGGACCTCGCGTGGATCTGGGTTGCGGATCATGGTCAACTCGCTTCCTGCTTGCGGCATGCCGCGCCCCGGCGGCCCGGGACGCAGCTTGATAGGGAGGACCGTCAGGCGCTCTTGCTGGCGCAGCTCGATTGCCCTTCGGCAATGTAGCCCGCGAGATAATCCGCATCGTGCCAGCAGCCCCAGATGAAGGAGGAGGCACGGCGCGACAGCCAGGGCAGGCCGACGAAATAGAGGCCCGGCACCTTGGAAACGCCACGCTCATGCACCGGCCGGCCCTTCTCGTCGAAGGCGTCGAGTTTTGCCCAGCCGAAATCCTGCGCATAGCCGGTCGCCCAGATGATGGCGGTGATGCCGGCCGCTTTCAGGTCGAGCGCCAGGATCGGGTCGGTGACGCATGCGGGGTCCGGCTCCATCCTGCGGGCGTCAGGCTCTTCCGGCAGGTCGAAGCCCTGCTGTTTGGCATAGGCGTCGGCCTGGTCGAGCAGCGAGAGATAGTTGGCGTCGCCGAGCGCGATGTTTTTTGCGAGGTCCGGCGCAAAACGCAGCTTGCCGTCCTCGAATGTCTCAGCCCGGCCGAGCAGCGTCATGCCGCGCGCGGCAAGGCGGCGGAAATCGACGGTGTTGCCGCCATAGGCGCCGGAAACGGCGATCGTCACATGTTCGGTGTTGGGGGCGGGCACCTTCAGGTCCCAGATGCCGAGCGCGCCCAGCCACCAGACGAAATCCTTGCCGCGATAGCGCCGCGGCGGGCGGTCATGCGGGCCGATGGAGAGGTAGACGGACTTGCCGGAGCGCAGCAGCTCGTCGGCGATCTGCGTGCCGGAGGAGCCGGCGCCAATCACCAGCACCGCGCCCTCGGGCAGCTGCGCGGGGTTGCGATAGGCATGCGAATGGATCTGCATGATGCCCGTTTCCGCCGGCACGACGGTGGGGATGATCGGCCGCTGGAAGGCGCCGGTGGCGGCGACCACGTTCCGCGCCTCGATTGCACCCTCGGACGTCTCGACGCGAAAAACGTCGCCGTCCTTGACGACCGATTTCACCTCGACGCCACAGCGGATCGGCGCCTTGATCTGTTCGGCATAGGCGACGAAATAGTCCGCGACCTTTTCCTTCGGCGCGAATTCATCCGGCTGGTATGAGTCGAAATTCATGCCGGGAAAGCGGTCGTGCCAGACGGGGCCATTCGCCACCAGCGAATCCCAGCGCGCGGTGCGCCAGCTTTCGGCGATGCGGTTCTTCTCCAAGACGAGATGCGGGACCCCGCGTTTGCCGAGATGTTCGCTCATCGCCACCCCGGCCTGGCCGGCGCCGATGACGAGCGTATCCACTTTTTCCACTGACATGCCGGCGTCCTTTTCGCTTTACCAGGGTGTTCAGCCCGCGCGGCTGATGCATGACCACAGGTGTAAAGCACGCCGGAAATGCTCGACATGAGCGTTTGCTTCAGCGCTGATTAGGTCGCGGCTAAAGCGATCTCCGAAAAAGCTGCGACCGGCCCCTCGCGGAACCGGTCGCATCATTGCATCTGGGAGGCTTATTTCGCCGGGTTCGGGCCGATGCGCTTGCCGTGGTGCACGCGTTCCTCGCCCTTGTGGACAATGGTCACGGCATAATCGATGCCCATGCCATAGGCGCCGGAATGTTCCTTCACCAGGCTGGTGACGGCGTCATAGGTCTCCTTGTGCGCCCAGTCGCGCTGCCATTCCAGCAGCACCTGCTGCCAGGTCACCGGCACGACGCCGGCCTGCACCATGCGGTCCATGGCATATTTGTGGGCGTCGATGGAGGTGCCGCCGGAGGCATCCGCCACCATGTAGATCTCGTAGTCGGTGTCATGCATGGCCGACAGCGCGAAGGTGGTGTTGCAGACTTCCGTCCAGAGGCCGGAGACGACAATCTTCTTGCGGCCGTTTGCGGCGTTCTTCGCCAGCGCATCGCGCACGTTTTGGTCGTCCCAGGAGTTCATCGAGGTGCGTTCGAGAATGTCGTTTTCCGGGAAGACGGCGAGCAGTTCGGGATAGGTGTGGCCGGAAAACGAGCCGGTCTCGACCGTGGTGATGGTGGTCGGGATGTCGAAGATCCTGCCCGCCTTGGCAAGGCCGACGACATTGTTCTTCAGCGTCTGGCGGTCGATCGACTGCACGCCGAAGGCCATCTGCGGCTGCTGGTCGATGAAGATGAGCTGGCTGTTGTTCGGGGTCAGGACTTCGAGTTTGCCGGACATGGTGTTCTCCTCTCTCGGGTTGGTGCGCCGTGGCGCCGCTGTCTATGGAGATGAAGCTACCGGAGTTGATTGGACCACGGAATTGCAATAATAATTCCGATTGAATTGCGATTTATGGAATAATCGAGATGAACGACACCAAGGCCCTGCGCATCTTCCTCCTCGCCGCCGAAAAGCGCAACTTCGCCCAGGTGGCGCGCGAGCTCGACATGGCGCCCGCCGCCATCACCCGGGCGATTGCGGCACTGGAAGAAGACCTCGGCATCCAGCTCTTCGTGCGCACGACGCGGCAGGTGTCGCTGACGACGGACGGCGCGATCTTCGCCGCCCAGGTCCAGCCCGCCATGCAGGCGCTGGAGACGGCGCGCAAGGACGTGATCAACGCCAACAAGGCGGACCAGGGGCGGCTTCGGATCAGCGCGCCGACCTGGTTCGGCAAGACCGCGCTGCCGGGCGTGCTCTCGGGTTTCCGCACGCTCTACCCGAAGATCAATTTCGAGATCTCGCTCGCCGACGGTTTCGTCAACATCCTCGACCAGGATTTCGACCTCGCCATCCGCATCTCGGCCGCCCCCTCCGACAAGTTCACCATCTGGCGCAAGGTCTGCCTGATCCGCCGCGTGCTGGTCGCTGCCCCCGGCAGCCGCTTTGCGGGCATGGCGCATCCGGGCGAGCTGACGCCGGATGCGTGCCTCGCCTATAACGGCGAGAGCCGGCGCGAGGCCTGGCTGTTGACGGACGGCAGCGCCAGCGTGGAAATCTCCGCCGGCCGCGCCTTCAGCGCCAACAATGGCGACCTGCTCGCCGACATGGCGGCGGAAGGGGCGGGCGTGGCGCTGCTGCCGCATTTCCACATCGCCGAGCACCTCGCAACCGGCCGGCTCGTGCACGTCTTCCCGCAATGGTCGCCGCCCGACCTGTGGCTGACCCTCTACTACCCGCCCTACCAGGCGCTGCCACCCCGCATTGCCACCTTCTCGAAATATTTCGAAGAGCACGTCCCGGCCCTCATGGACGCGCTGCAATAGGAAGGCGGGGCACGGTGCCGGTTATCTTGCCAGCCAGTTTTCCACATCGAGGCCCCGGATGCGGCTGAATTCGCGGGTATTGTCCGTCACCAATGTCAGATTGAGCGCCTGGGCGTGGGCGGCGATCAGCAAATCGTTGAGACCGATGATCTGCCCGGCCATCTCCAGTTCCGCACGAATGACGCCATAGCCGGCATCGACCGGCACATCCAGCGGCAGAACCGGAATCGTCCCAAGCACGCCCTCGACCTTTTCAAGCAGCCTGGCCGAACCCTTCTTCGCGCAACCGTAGCGCAGTTCGGCCGCGACGACGATGCTGGTGCAGATGTCCCGCGGCCCGATCTCTTCGATGCGCCGCGCCGCCGGCCCGAATGGATTGCGGATGATGTCGCTGATGATGTTGGTGTCGAGCATATAGCCGCTCAAAAGATATCCTCGGGCTTTGCGGGCATATCCTCGATATCCGGGAACTGGTCCTCCGGCCCGAGCGGCGCTTCCTTCTTCCACTGGGCCAGCAGTTCCACGATGTTGGCCGGCCCGGTGACGGGCTCGATGATGAGTTTCATGCCCTCGCGACGAATCAACACGCGATCCCCCGGCAACTCGAATTCCACGGGAATCCGCACCGCCTGGCTGCGGTTGTTGCGAAACAGCTTGGCCTCTTTGGGCTTCGATGAGGGTGATCGGATGGGCATGGCGTCGGCTCCCATGTATATGCAATATGTATATGCCAACTGCGGGCGCGTCAAGCCGACAGGCTTTGCGCCATACGCTCCAGACTGGTCGCAAGCACGCCGAGGAAGAGCGCGAAGAAGCCGCGCGGCGTCTGCGGGTCGGCCTGCCTGTCGCCAAAGACCTCGGCCAGGAAGCGGTAGGCGTGCAGGTTTTCACGCGAAATATAAAGGGGCGCCTGCGCCGGAGACTGGCGCAGGCTATACCAGTCGACGATGAGGTCGAGCAGCGGGCAGGCCTGCATCCAGACGGCATCCACCCCGAACGCCGCGGCCTTCTGTTCCAGCTCGGCACCGGCCATCAACAGGCCGAGATCCCACAGTGTCATGCGTCGCGCGCGCGCCGCCATGTCAGCCGGCCATTCCTTCGGCAGGAAGCGTTCCAGCACCAGCGGCCGCATGTGGCGGTGGAGGAAGGTGCCATAGTCTGGCGCCGCCATTGCCGGGTCGGGCGCGAGGCCGGCGCGGGCGTGTTCGGCGCGGTAGAGCGCGAGGAGATCGGCATCGAGCGGTTCTTCGGCGAGCGACACGCTCTCCACCACAGGGGCGCCACCTTCCGCATGCACGACGACGAAGCCGGCCGGGAAGGCGACGAGCGAGGGCACAGCGATATTGGTGAGGCCAGCGAGGCGGGTACGGGCCTCGACATGCAGGTGGCCGCTGAAATGCAGCCGCAGGCCGGCCTTGGCGAGTGTCTCCGCCACCAAGCGGCGGGGCGTGCGTTTCGCCACGTTGGTCTCGCCGAACAGCCGGCGCTCGGTTTGCGCATCGTCCTCGAACGGATCGACCGCCGGATAATGTGAGAAGGCGAGAAGCTGCTTGTCCTCACGCTCGGCCCTCGCCGCGACGTCGGCGATCCAGTCGATGAGATAGGGTTTGACCCGCAAAAGCGCATTCCAGCCGGCGTCCGAGCTGTCGATGAAGGCCTTCTTGCGGGCGATGTCGCGCCCGCCATTGCGCGGTTCGAAGACATTGGCGTCGATCATCAGCAGCCAGAGGCCATCCTCCGGCTCGACCAGATAGGAGGCATCCATCAGCCGGCGCACGGTCTGTCCGTCGGCGGAAAAGAGGTCGTGTTCGCGCGTGGCCGTGTCGTCACTCTCGCCGAAGGGCGTTTCCCAGTGGAGATATTCCCGGCGGCGGAAATAGCCAAAATCGCGCATCGGCATGAGGCCCGCCGGAATGCCCTCGCAATACATTTTTGGCGTGACGACCGGGTTGCCGGGGTCGTCGGCGGCCTTTTCGGCGTTGCTGGTCACCAGCGTCGTGCCACCCGCGGCGTCGACATAGCGAGTGTCGCGGTGCTTGCCGAGCGGGCCGAAGACGTCGTGGTTGCCGGGCGTGGCATAGAAGGCGAGGCCGTGGCGGTCGCGGTAGTTTTCCAGCAGGCGCACGAGGCTCGCCACCGTCTCGCGCTGGCCGTCGTCGCTGTAATCGCCGAGCAGCACGACATGGCGGATGCCGCGCGCGACGATGCGGTCGAGGGCTGCGGGCAGGGCGGCGAAACTCTCGTTGAACACGCGGGTCGAGCCGGCGGTATCGGCCCAGCTGCGCACCGTCAGCCTGCGGCCATTGACCGTGATGCCCGCGAAATCGTAGTCGCCCTCGATGTCGTGGAAATGGGCGTCCGCGATGACGGCGACGGCCGGCATGGCGTCACGGCCTTCTGCGATAGAGGAAGTAGCGGTCGCTATCGACGCTTGCGGGCAGCGGCAGCGGTTCGAGGGCCGCATGGTCGAGCGGCAGGCCGCTGACGGCGATGCCGCCCGTGCCGAGCGCCTGCGCGACGATGCCGGGCAGCCAGGTCAGCGTGATGGCATCCTTGTCCTCGTAACCGGTGCCGATATCGGCATGGACGAGGGCCGCACCCGCGCCGGCGAAGGTCTTCGCCGTTTCGGCGATCTCGCCGAGCACCAGGTCGTCGGCCGGCGGCGCGGAGGATGCGTGGGCGCCAAACGCCCGGTCGAAGGCGACGATGCGCCGGCCGGGGAATTTTTCGCGCAGGTGATCGAAGGTGCGTCCGTTGCCGAGGCCGATTTCCAGGATGGCGCCGGTGGCGGGCAGCGGCAGGCTCTCGCGCACATGATCGATGACGTCGCGCTGGGCGGACATGCGGCGGATAAAACTTTCCAGACGGCTCATGGATGTCAGGCCTTGATGATCGTGTCGGCGGCAATGCCGCGCCGGGCGAAGACGTTGCGGGTGTCGACGATGAGCGCGCTCCAGTCGGCGAGCGCCGCATAGTCCACACCGTCATGGTCGGTGGCGATCAGCACGGCGTCGAAGGCGCGGATTTCCGCCTCGCTCCAGGCGACCGAGGGCCGGCCCTTGAAGGCGCCATATTCGCGGGTCGGCGGGATTTCCGGCACATGCGGGTCGTAATAACTCGCCGAGCCGCCGCGCTCCTCGATCAGCTCGATCAGCTTCAGCGAGGGGCTTTCGCGGATGTCCGGCACGTTCTTCTTATAGGCGAGGCCGATCACCAGAACCTTCGAACGGCTGAGCGCCTTGCCCTGCCGCCGGTCGAGGGCTTCGGCGAGTTTTTCCACCACATGGCGCGGCATGGCGGAGTTGATCTCGCCGGCAAGCTCGATGAAGCGGGTCGGCAGTTCATAGGCGCGCGATGCCCAGGTGAGATAGAAGGGATCGATCGGTATGCAATGGCCGCCGAGGCCGGGGCCGGGATAGAAGGGCATGTAGCCGAAAGGTTTCGAGCTTGCCGCGTCGATCACCTCCCAGATGTCGACGCCCATGGCCTCGTAGATCACCTTGAGCTCGTTCACCAGCGCGATGTTGACGGCGCGGAAGACGTTTTCGGTGAGCTTTACGGCCTCCGCCGTGGCGGTGGAGGAGACGGGCACGACGGTCTTCACGACCGCGCCGTAGAAGGCGACGACCAGCGCCTGCGCTTCTGCACCATCGCCGGCGACGACCTTCGGGATGGTCGAGGTCTGGAACTGGCGGTTGCCGGGGTCCTCGCGCTCCGGCGAGAAGCCGAGGAAGAAATCATGGCCCGATTTCAGCCCGCCGGCCTCCAGCGTGCGGCGCACGAGGCCGTCGGTGGTGCCGGGATAGGTGGTCGATTCCAGCACGATGAGCTGGCCGGGGCGCAGCGTGCGCGCAATGTCGCGGCAGGTCTTTTCGACAAAACTCATGTCGGGATCGCGGTGGCGGGTGAGCGGCGTCGGCACGCAGATGGCGATCACGTCGCAATCGCCGAGCCGGCCGAAATCGCTCGTCGCGGCAAAACGGCCGGCGCGGTGTTCCTCGGCGAGGATCTCGCTGGAAACGGCCTCGATATAGCTCTTGCCCGCGTCGATCGCGACGATCTTGCCGGGGTCGATGTCGAAGCCGAGGACGGAAAAGCCGGCGCGCGCGACGGTGATGGCGAGCGGCAGGCCGACATAACCGAGGCCGATGATGCCGATGCGCGCCTCGCGGGATTGGATGCGCGCAAGCAGCGTCTCGTGGGAAGGCAAGGCTGTTGGCATCGGCACTCCGCGCACATATACAAGACCGGCGTGTTCAGATGGGAGAGTTTGGTCGGCCTGTCAAGTCTCGCCCATCCGCCGCCGAAACCAGCACAACGAGTCCATGAAGATCGCATTCTACGCCCCGCTGAAGTCGCCGGAACATGCCGTTCCCTCGGGGGACCGGCTGATGGCGCGCCAGATCGTCGAATGCCTGAAGCGCGCCGGCCATGAGGTGACGCTTGCGTCGGAGCTGCGCGCCTTTCTCGGCGATAGTGCCGACGAGGCCGGTTATGCGCGGCTCAAGGCGGCGGCCGAGGCGGAGATCGCCCGGCTTTCGGCGCTGTGGCGCAGCGAAGGCGCGCCGGACCTGTGGTTCTGCTACCACCCCTATTACAAGGCGCCCGACCTGATCGGACCCGCGCTCTGCCAGACGTTCGGGCTCGCCTATGTCACGGCCGAGGCCTCCTATTCGCCGCGCCGCAATCTCGGCATCTGGAGCGAGATGCAGGCCGGCGTGCTGGAAACGGTGCGCGGCGCGGCGGTCAATATCGGCCTCACCGCCCGCGACCGCGCGGGCCTTACGGATGCCGCCCCGGATGCGGTAATCGCGGCGTTGAAACCCTTCATCGACGAGGCGCATTTCACCGCGCAAGCGGCACGGCCGGAGCCTTACCACCTCGTCACGGTCGCCATGATGCGCGCCGGCGACAAGCTGGCGAGTTTTCGCGCGCTCGCCGAAGGCCTGCATCATATTGTCGACGTGCCGTGGCGCCTGTCGGTGGTTGGCGACGGGCCGTTGCGCGCGGGGGTGCAAGCGCTCTTTGCCGGGTTTGGGGAAGGGCGGATCGACTGGCTGGGGCAGCGGAAGCGGGCGGAGGTGGCGGATATCCTGGCGAAGGGTGCGCTCTATGTCTGGCCGGGCTGCGGCGAAGCCTATGGGCTTGCCTATCTGGAGGCGCAGGCCGCGGGGCTGCCGGTCGTCGCCTTCGCGACGGCGGGGGTGCCGGAGGTCGTGGAACACGGCGAAACTGGCCTGTTGACCGAACCGGGCGATGCCGCCGCCTACGCGGCCGCGATTGCGGCCCTGCTTGGCGATGAAGCGGAGCGCAGCCGCATGGCGAAGAATGCGCGCGCCCGCGTTGTCGCGGAGCATTCCCTACCGGCCGCCGCAACGGCGCTCGATGCCATCCTGCGCCAATCCCTCGGAGAGAAAAGATGACACTGCCCGCAATCGCACAACCCCTGCTGGACGAGATCGCCCGCCGGGCCGATAGCGGCAAGCCGCTGCGCCTGTGGCTGCGGGACGACGATGCCATCGAGCCGACCGCCGCGCTCGACCAACTGCTGACGCTGACGGCCGCGCATGACGTGCCGGTCCTGCTCGCCGCCATTCCGGCGCTCACCGGGCAGGCGCTGGCCGATCGGCTTGCGGGCGAACGCCGCGTCTTAGTGGCGGTGCATGGCTGGGCGCACAAAAGTTATGCGGGAGCGGGCGAGAAGAATCAGGAACTCGGCGACCATCGGCCGGCGCAGGAGGTTCTCCGCGAACTGGGCGAGGGGTTTGCAATCTTATCCGGCCTGCATGCCGGCCGCTTCGTGCCGATGCTCGTGCCGCCGTGGAACCGCATCGCCCCGTCCGTCACAGCCGGCCTGCCGGGCATCGGCTTTCGGGCGCTCTCGGTTTTCGGCCCGGAAAAGCCGGCGCCGCTCACAATGCTGAACACCCATGTCGACATCATCGACTGGCGCGGCACGCGCGGAGGGCGGCAAGTGGAGGCGGTGATCGCCGATCTGGTGCGGGTCTCGCAGGCGCAGGCGGGGCCGATCGGGCTGCTCACCCATCATCTCGTGCACGATCGAGCGGCGTGGGATGTGATGGAACTGGTGTTGGAGGCGACCGCTGGGAGAGCCGATTGCGGCTGGTTCGGTGTTGACGATCTGCTCACGGAAATATGAGCTGGCGTTAACCTTATCCCCTTGTTTCCGCCGCATTTCGCCGGCATTTCTTCGCCACGCAAACAGGCGGATTCGCGAACGAATGCAGTCGATCGGCAAGACTACTGGAAACGCAAACGCCCGCCGAAAGGCGGGCGACACCGGACAGGTTGTCGTCGGAAAAGGAAGCGCTGAAAACGCCTTCAGTGGCTGTGGGCAAGCCGCTGGCCGACCACACGCATGGTTTCGGCCATGCTGCGCGGGCAGGTCGAGAGGACCTTCAGGAAGCAGTCCTTGCTGATGCGCAGGGCCTCGACGGCCGTTGAGGCCTTCACCGTGGCATTGCGCGCCGTGCCGCAGAGGATGGCGATTTCGCCAACGACCGAACAGCAGCCGGCGGAGGCAATTTTCTCGTCTCCGGAAGGACCTGCCTTGTAGACGTCGACGACGCCCGACAGCACGACATAGGCAGCATCGCCTTCGTCGCCCTGATGGAAGAGTTCTTGGCCTTCACGGTAGCAGACGCGGTTGGAGGCAAATGCGAGCAGCTTGAGCTTTGCCGCATCAATCCCCGAGAAGAGCGGAACCCGTCGTAGCATCTGTACTTCGTCGTTCAGGATCATAATAGTCAACCGCCTCGATTTCGGCTACTCGATCAATTCTCACCAGTCATGCTATCAGTTGCTTGTATACCGTACCGCTTTCGACAATCGTGTCGTAGGCTCCGTCTTCCACCAATGTTCCGCCATCAAAAGCAAGCACTCTTTTAAAGTGTTTTGCAAGCGGGGTATTTGACAAAACCCAGACAACAGCCGGATTATCACCGCTCTTGGCCAGGAACGCAAGTGCTGCCTCCACGATGTGCTCCTGGAGGTGGTGGTCCAACCCCGAGAGCGGCCGGTTGAAGATGTAATAATCCGACCGGCGGATGAGCGCACGTGCCAGGCTGAGCTTCAGTCGCTGCAAGTTGTTCAACCGCCGTCCGCCTGCCCCGACATTCGACTCCAGCCCCAGCGCCATCAGCGCGCGGTAAAGCTCGGGCCTTTTCCTCAGCAGGTCTCCGCCGATCTCCCTCAACTTCGGAACAGCATCGCTGTAACGATGGTTAAGCTTGCCGAAGACGATATTGTCGACCAGCGTTCCTGACGTCAGATAAGCATTCGGGTCGTAACGTTCAATATAGCCCTGAAGTTCCGGCGGCAGGTTTGCATGGAACTGGTGGCGCACTTCTACGATCTTGCGCATCAGCGCCTCGTCGAGCACGCCGAAGCGGTGCCGCGGCTCGACATAGAAGAACGAGAGGCGGATGAGCGCGATGCGATCCTCGTCGCTCGGCGTGGCATTGTGTCGCAGGCGCTGAAGCAAGTGTTGATAGGTGGGGATCTCGTCGCCCCGCATATAGGTCAGCTGCTCGAAGAACGGATGGTCGGGCGGCAGGTCCTTGAAGAGTTCGACCGTGCTTTCGGCAATACCCTGGCCCATCTTGAAAAGCGCGTCGCCGAGCCCGCTTTCACGCATGATATTGCGGAAATAGGGCGTCTTGACGATCGCCCGGGTCGAGGCCTTCGGGTCCGGCATCATGCCGAAGAACAGGTTTTCGGCGACCGGCGCCTCGGTGTTGTAGGCGTCCTCCTCGAAGGGGATGACGAGGTTGTTCATGTCGCGGCGGTTCAATTCCTCGCGCAGGTCCCGGCGCAGGGCGACGATCTCGGCGGCGACGGCGGGTGCCACCTCGGCATCGGCCGGCAGCGTCGAATGCAGCGCGAGCTGCAATACGTCGTCGGACAGTTCCACGATGTCGAGCACCGCCATCATCGAGCCGAAGAGCCCGGCCGAGCCGTTGGCATGCAGCGTCTCCAGGTCGATCCAGTTGCCCTTGAGGTCGAAATCCGGATTGCCGGAGCGCTGCGCCTCCAGCACGTCCCATTTGCGCTGGTCGGAGGCCGCGCCCTTGTAGGCGGCGGGCTCAACGGGCGCATGCTTGACGCCGTAGAGCAGGTTGTCCTCCAGGCTGCCATGGAAGAAATAGGCATCGGGCGAGGCATAGGAGATGCGGCGGCCCGTCACGGATTCCGGCAGCGCATAGAGGTCGTCGTCGCCGGCCGTCACCTTGCCGCCGGCGGGCCAGATGATGCGGCCGAGCGCTTCGGCCAGCCTGTCGCCGCCGCTCGCCGCCGTGCCGATGATGGCGACGGTTTCGCCGGGCGATATCTTGACGGAGACGTGCTCCAGCACGCGCCCGCCGATATCGTCCTCCAGCACCAGGTTGGTGGCGCTGAGCGGATGGTTCAGCATGGTGCCGTTCGCCGCGTTGAGGGCCTGGATTTCCGGTTCGATCAGGTTGTCGGCATCGAACTGCTCGACGACCTGCTCGTATTTCACCTGCACGTCCTGGCGCACCAGTTCCCAGTCGATCAGTTCCTTCAGCGGGCCGGGCAGTTCCTTGTAGGCATTGATGACCGCCACGAGCTGGCCGACGTCGAGCTTGCCGACGATCGTGAGGTAGCCGCCGATACAATAGAACAGGAAGGGCGTGAGCTGGGCGAGGAAGTTGTTGAGGAATTTGACCAGGAACTTCCACTGGTAGATGTCGTAGCGGATGCGGAAGATGTGGCCGAGGCGGGCGGCAATGTCGGCGCGCTCGTAGTTGGAGGTGTCGTAGGCGTGGATCGTGCCGATGCCGTCGACGATCTCGGCGACGCGGCCGGCAAGCTGGCGGGCGGTGATCTGGCGCTCGCGGCCAAGCTCGATCAGCCGGCGGCGCATGCGCGGGATGATGCCGACCTGGATCATCGCCATGGCAAAGGCGATGAAGCCCAGCCAGAAATGCTGGATGAAGATGAAGATCAGCGCCGTCAGCGCCTGGCCGCCGAGAAGGGCCGGCTGCACGAAGGCATCCGCGGTGAAGCCGCCGAGCGGTTCCACCTCGTCCTTGACCATGGAGGAGACTTCGCCGGCCTTGACGTGCTTGAAATATTTCGGCGGGAACCGGAGGATGCGGTCGACCAGCTCATAGCGGATGCGGCGCAAAAGCCGCTCGCCGAGGCGACCCTTGTAGGTGTTGATGTAATATTTGAACAGGCCGTTGATGATGACGAGCACGAGGAACGTCAGGCTGAGCGCGAGCAGCGAGGGCATGCGCTCCAGCGGCAGCCCGCCATAAAGCTCGACATGCCCCCAGAACGGAATATCGAAGCTGATCGGCATGAACAGCTCGGTATCGCCCGGCTGGTCGAAGCCGCTTCCCTGGATCGGGCCGTTGACGATCTGCTTGGGCAGGTCGAAGGCGAGATAATAAGGGATCATGGACAGGGCGACGATCAGCAGGATGAAGAGCTGCTGCGGCCGGGTGTGGTCCCAAATATATCGGGCGAGGCTTTTTTCCATGGGAGACTTCTATGCGCGTGAACGGCGGCTGTCCGTATGAAGATTATAAGACAGCGGCAATACCGCAAGAGCTAGGAAGCCGTGTGGCCTTTTAGAAGGTCCCTCAGGATATTCGCGGTACGATTGGCGCCATCCAGTTGCAAATCGGGCACATTTTTCTCTGTTTCGGCGCAAAGCGCGCGGGAAATTGCGCTTGCCATCGTTTCCGCAGAAAGCTCATGCTCCGCCACGACGACCGCCCGGCCGAGTCGTTCCAGGCGCTCGGCGCGCGCCGTCTGCTCCGTCTCGCCGCCCGACGCGAAGGGCACCAGCACCGCGCCGCAATCGGCCTCCAGCACATCGCAGACCGTGTTGTAGCCGGCCTGCGAGACCGAGAGGCGCGCGCCGGCAAGCAGGCTGCGGAAATCGGTACGGAAGCGCACGAGGTCGACATTCTCGCCCGCCTGCACGGAAAACCGGTCGAAATCGGCCTGCGGCAGGTTCGGGCCGGTGATGACCAGCCAGCGGCCGCTGTCGGGGAGGCGTTGCGACGCCTGGAGGGCGGCCTCGACCAGCCCCGCGCCGACCGCGCCGCCGCCGGCGGAGACGACGATATCGTAGCGCTCGGCCGCGGGCGTTGCCGGACCTGCGCCGACGAGGCCGGTATAGACGACGCGGTCGGCAATCGCGTCAGCCAGCGGAAAGGTATCCTCCAGCCGCACGAAACCCGGATCGCCATGCACCAGCACCCGGTCGAAATGGCGGCGCACGAGGTCGATCGTCTCCTCATCGCGGCCGGGCTTGGCGCGCTCCTGCAGGATGTCGCGCAGCGAGGTCATCAGCAGCGGGCGCGGCGTGGTGGCCTCGATCGCGTCGATCAGCGGCAGCAGCTCGAAGCGCACCTGGCGGCGGCCGAAGGGGAAGGCCTCGATGATGACGATATCGGGCCGGCAGGCGTGATAGGCGGCGATGAGCCGGTCGCGCCGATCGGCCTTGAAGGCGTCGTCGACGACCTTGCCGGTCTCGTCGACCAGGGCCGCAAAACCGCCGTCGCCGACAGCGATCGCCGGCAGCGCGACATGGTCGATGCCGGGGCCGGGAAAACCATCGACCGGCATGCCGCCAGTGACCAGCGTTACGGCGAAGCCGTTCTCGCCGAGCGCGCGCACGATGCGGCTGGCGCGGGCGAGATGGCCGATGCCGAGCAGGTGCTGCACATAGAAGAGGACGCGCGGGCTGCTCATGCCGTCTCCCGCGCTGCGGTTTCGAACAGGGATTTCAGCTGGGCGATGCTCGTGTGGTGGTCGAAGCTCGTGCGCACCTTCGCTTCGGCGGCCCGGCCGAGCCGGTCGCGCAGGGCGGGGTCGCGGATCGCGCGTTCGAGGGCTGCGGCGAGCGCTTGCGGGTCTTCCGAGGGCACCAGCAGGCCGTTGACATCGTTTTCGAACAGTTCGGGAATGCCGGAAATATCCGTCGCGACGCAGGTCAGCCGCTGGCTTGCCGCCTCCACCAGCACGTTCGGCAGGCCGTCGCGGTCGCCATCGGCGGTGATGCGGCAGGCGAGCGCGAAAATATCGGCCTTGCGGTAGCCGGCGAGCACGTCCTTCTGGTCCACCGCGCCAAGCCAGCTCAGCTTTTCCGTTATGCCGAGTTCCTCGGCAAGCCTCTGCAACATCGCCCGCTCACCGCCATCGCCCGCATGGACGAAGCGCCAGTGGAGGTCGGTGGGGAGGCGGGCCAGCGCCCGCAGCAGCACGTCATAGCCCTTCTTCGGCACCGCGCGCCCGACACTGATGATGGTGACGGGGTTCTGCGGGTCGGAACCGTCGCGGGGTGGGCGGGTGTTGCTTGCGGTGGGTGTGCAGCCGCAAGCGTCGTGCGCCGGGTGAGCGTCACCCCCCTCTGTCCTGCCGGACATCTCCCCCTCAAGGGGGGAGATTGGATGGAGCAGCGTCTCGCCCATCTCGGAGGCCGCTGTTTGAGCACTGTCCTCGCCGCCAGCCGATCTCCCCCCTTGAGGGGGAGATGTCCGGCAGGACAGAGGGGGGTGTGCTCCCGCATCAACCGACGGAAAGCGATCCAGATCGAGGCCGTGATAGCTCAGATGCACCCGGTCGCGGTTTTCTGCGGCAAGCGTTTGCAGATGCGCGTGCCCCGTCTTCGTGCAGGTGACGGCCCAGTGCGCCGTCGAGAGTTTTTCGGCGAGTTCCCAGTCTTCAGACGTCCAGATGTCCTTGGCGTGCGCCGAGACGGTCCAGGGGATGCCAAGCATCTTGCTGGCATAATTGGCGACGGAGGCGGGGGTGTGGATGAAATGCGCGTGCAGCCAGCCGGCGCCCTCCGGCCATTCGCCGACCAGCACCGCCGCCTGGCCGAAGCGGCGGAAGCGGTTGCGGCTGAAATCGCGCGGCAGGTCCTTCAGGAACTGCCGCAGGGCCGCGCCGAAACCGGGCAAGCGAAAACTCCGCAACAGGCCGCGCACCACGCGGATCGGCTCCTGGTGCAGGTATTCCGGCAGGTAGAAGACCGGCGCCTTGATCTCGTCATGCACGGGGTGGCGCTTGCGATCCGTCGGGTGGCGGAGCGAAACGAGCACGAGGTCGAGCCCGGCCCGCTCCAGCCCGAGCAGTTCCTGCGCGATGAAGGTTTCCGACAGGCGCGGATAACCCTTCAGCAGCACGACGATCTTGTGCGGGGGCGCCAATGCGGTCTCGCCTCTCACTCGCCGGACGGGATCAGTTCGCGCGACGACAGCTCATCGCCGACGATGCGGGCGATGTGGCGCAGGCCCTCCAGCCGGAGGCCCGGATGGCCGCTCGACGGCGGCGGGCGCTTCGGCAGCGCCTTCAGCGCAGCGGCAAGGCGGACCGGATCGCTCGATTCCTCCGGCAGCAGCATGTCGATGAGGCCGAGCTCGGCGGCGCGGGTGGCGCGGATGAGCTGCTCCTCGCGCGGCTGCACGCGCGGCACGATCAGCGCCGGCTTGTCGAAGGAAAGGATCTCGCAATAGGTGTTGTAGCCGCCCATCGCCACCACGCCCTGCGCGCCGGCAACGAGGTCCTCCATGCGCGAATCGAACTCGATCACCTCTATATAGGGGATCTTCGCGGCCTCCTGGGTGAGCTTGGTGCGCTCGCCTTGCGGCATGTAGGGGCCGAGCACGATCAGCGCCCGGTGGGTCAGCTCGGGATCGTGCTGGTAGGCGCGGATGACGTCCTGCACGAGGTCCGCCCCGTCGCCGCCGCCGCCGGTGGTGACGAGGATATAGTCGCCGGTCGGCTGGTACTGGGCGCGGTCCATCTGCAGCGCGTTGCGATGCAGGAAGCCCACGAATTTCAGCTTTTCGCGCACACCGTCCGGCACGTCGAGGCCGATCAGCGGATCGTAGAAATCCGGCGGGCCATAGACCCAGATGTCGTCGTAGAACTTCTCGATCTTGTGCATGACGTCCTTGCGCTTCCACTCGGCTTCGAGCAGGTGCGGCGCGTCCATCACTTCGCGAAGGCCCAGGATCAGCCGCGTGCCGCGGCCCTTCAGGTAGGCAAGCGTCTCCTCCACCTCGCCGGAAAGCCCCATCGGCTCCTTGTCGATGATGAAGATGTCCGGCCGGAAGGTCTCCGCCGTGTGGCGGATGATCGAGCGGCGCATGGTCAGCGTGTCTTCGAGGTCGATATGGCGCTCCAGCGAGGTATATTCGCCGTTGCGCAGCTTGATGACGCTCGGGATCTTCACGAAGTCGACGCGGGCGCGGTAATCGAAGGCGCCGGCAATCGTGGCGCCCGAGATGATCAGCACGTTGAGGCCGCGATATTCCTCGACCAGCGCATGCGCGATCGTGCGACACCGGCGCAGGTGGCCGAGACCGAACGTGTCATGGCTGTACATGAGGATGCGGGCGTGTTCGAAACTCCGGCTCACGGGAAAAGCCTCCAGGCTCGCGCCGGGATCGCCGTCGAAAAGCTGCTCTTGTGCATTGGTCGTCCCAACGATCTCACTTGTAGGGGTCAGCCGCATCGCGCAGTCCATCGCCGAGGAAATTGAAAGCAAGAATGACCAAAACGACAGGTACTACCGGAAAAAGCAGCCACGGATAAAGGGCGATGATGTTGATGCTGCGAGCCTCTGTCAGAAGAATGCCCCAGCTTGTGATGGGCGGCCGAAGGCCCAGCCCGAGAAAACTCAATGCCGTCTCGCCGAGGATCATGCCCGGAATGGTCAGCGTTGCGCTGGCAATCAGATGGGACATGAAGCCGGGCACGAGATGGCGGCGGATGATGCGGGCGCTGCCGGCGCCCATGACCTGGGCCGCCAATACATAATCTTCCTCGCGCAAGGCAAGAAGTTTCGAGCGCACGGCGCGCGCAAGTCCGGTCCAGTCCAGCATGCCGAGGATGATGGTAATGCCGACATAGACGAGAATAGGGCTCCAGGTGACCGGAATGATCGCGGCGAGCGCCATCCACAGCGGAATGCTGGGGATCGATTGCAACACCTCGATGACACGCTGCACGATGAGGTCGAAAATGCCGCCGTGATAGCCGGCAAGACCGCCGATGACGATGCCGAGCACGAAGCTCATCATGACGCCGAGCGCGCCGATGGTGAGCGAGATGCGCGCGCCATAGAGGATGCGCGACAGCATGTCCCGACCGAGCCGGTCCGTGCCGAGGAAGAAGAACTCGCCGTCCTTGGCCGGGCAGACGAGGTGCATGTCCGACTGGAACAGGCCCCAGAACCTGTAGCTGTCGCCGCGGCAGAAGAAGCGCAGCTTCTGCACGTCGGTCCTGTCGTCGGTATAGACGCGCTGCAGCGTGTCCATGTCGAGCCTCATCGTCTGGCCGTAGACGAACGGGCCGACGAACGATCCCTCGTGCATGAAGCGCAGCGTCTGCGGCGGCGAATAGATGAAGTCGATGTTGCGGGTGTGCAGATTGTAGGGCGACAGGAACTCGCTGATCGCGATCATCAGGTAGACGGCGATGAGGAAGATGCCGGAGGCAAGCGCCATCCTGTGCCGGCGGAACTGCCACCACATGAGCTGGAACTGCGAGGCCTGGGCGATCGTCTTCAGCTCCTCGACCTTGCGCTCGGCGGCGTAGGGATCGAAGGGCGCGTCGGAGACGTAGTGGCCGAGCGGCGCGCCGGGTTCGGGAAGCGGCGTCTTCACTTGCGGCTGCCTCCGCCAAGCCGGATGCGCGGGTCGAGGATCGCGAGCGCGATATCGGACACCAGCACGCCGACGACCGTCAGGAATGCGAGGAACATCAGGAAGGAGCCGGCGAGATACATGTCCTGGGTCTGGAGCGCCTTGATCAGCATGGGGCCTGTCGTTTCGAGCGACAGCACGATGGCCGTGACCTCCGCGCCGGAAATGATCGAGGGCAGGATCGAGCCGATGTCGGAGATGAAGAAGTTGAGCGACATGCGCAGCGGATATTTGAGCAGAACCCGCATCGGATGCAGGCCCTTGGAGCGGGCGGTGACGACATATTGCTTGTTCAGTTCGTCGAGCAGGTTGGCGCGCAGGCGCCGCACCATGCCGGCGGTGCCCGCCGTGCCGATGATGATGACCGGGATCCAGATATGCGACAGGATGGAGCGGAATTTCTCCCAGCTCATCGCCGCGCCCATATATTCGCGGTCCATCAGGCCGCCGATCGACACGCCGAACCAGATATTGGCGAAATACATCACGACGAGCGCCAGCATGAAGTTCGGCACGGCGATGCCGATGAGGCCGGCGAAGGTCAGGCCGTAATCGCCCCAGCTATACTGGTGGGTGGCGGAATAGATGCCGATCGGGAAGGCGATCAGCCAGGTGAAGATGATGGTGACGAAGGAGACCAGCACCGTCAGCCACAGCCGGTCGCCCACCACGTCGGAGACCGGCAGGCGATATTCGAAGGAATAACCGAAATCGCCGACCAGCATGCCGCCGACCCAGTGCACGTAGCGCAGCACCGGCGGCTTGTCGAAGCCGTAGCGCTCGCGCAGCTCCTCGATCTCCGCCATGTCGGTCGCCTCGCCCATGGCGCGCAGTTCCGAAATGTAGCTCTCGAAATAATCGCCCGGCGGCAGTTCGATGATGACGAAGACCAGCATCGAGATCAAAAGCAGGGTCGGCACCATGACGGCGATGCGCCCGAGGATATAGCGGATCATCGGGTGGGCCTCTCAGCGTGGCGTTGGGCGAATACCCCCCTCTGGCCTGCCGGCCATCTCCCCCTCAAGGGGGGAGATTGGATGGAGCACCGTTTCGCCAATTTCAAAGGCTCGCGTTTCGAGTGAAGGGCCAGCCTCTTGCCGATCTCCCCCCTTGAGGGGGAGATGCCCGGCAGGGCAGAGGGGGGTGTGGCGTGTGAAGGGCTCTGCAACATCACGCACTCTCCTCATACCAGAACGTATCCGGCATATAGACGCCGAGGAAGGCGGTGGGTTGGAAGCCGCAGAGGGCCTTGGCGGGGATGTTGCGAAGGCGGCGCGAGCGCACGATCGGCTGGGAAATGCCGTTGACCGTGCCGATGGTGAAGACCTGTTCGGCATGGTGTTTCAGCATGTCGTGCCAGATCGTCTCGCGCTCAGCCTCGGTCGTCGTCATCTCCCAGGCGGTGAGCTTGTCGACGAGATATTGCACCTCGGGCATGTCGGGCGGCTCGCCCTTGGTCTTGACGGTCGCGTAATACATGCCCCAGACCGGCCACTGGAGCTGGTCGTCGGCGGTCGGCGCGAGTTCGAGCGGCGACATTTCCGGCGTCGGCACGCCATTGTCGAGCCCGTACCAGACGGACATGACGATCTCGCCGCCGATGGCGCGGCTGCGGAAGATATCGCGCTGCGAGGTGCGAACGAAGAGCCCGAGGCCGACCAGGCGGAAATGATCGGTGATCAGTTCCAGCACGTCCGTCTCCAGCGTGCTTTCGCCGGCACTTTCCACGACGATATGGGCGGAACGGCCGTCCGGCAGCAGGCGCAGTCCCTCGTCGTCGCGCTTGTCGAGGCCGGCCTCGTCGAGCAGGCGATTGGCCTGGTCGGGATCGAAGGCGGCCCAGGCCTTGGCATATTCCGGCTTGAACAGCGGGCTTTCCGGCAGCACCGTGTTGGCGCTCTCCTGGCCGAGGCCGTAGAACACCGCCTTGTTGATTTCCGTGCGGTTCAGCGCCAGCGACATGGCGCGGCGCACGCGCACGTCGCGCAGCACCTTGCGCCATCCCTCGTCGCCGCAGTTGAGATTGGGGACCAGCGCCACGCGCGAGCCGAGGGTGCGCTTCCACAGGAGCACATTGATCGGATAGATCGTCTCGGCATTCTTCAGGAGCGTATAGTCGGCGAAGTCGAGATTGGCGACCTGGAGATCGCTCTCGCCCGTCGCGGTCTTGGCGGAAATCAAATCCGGCGAGGAGACGTTCATCACCACCTTGTCGACATAGGGCAGCTGCGTGCCGTTCTCGTCCACCCGGTGGAAGAAGGGGTTGCGCTCGAAGATGAACTGTTCGGCGGGCGGCGCGGTGCGCGGGCGCCAGGCTTCGAGCGTCGGCAGGTCGGGATTTTCCGGCCGGGTCTGGCGCGACATCTTGATGTGCAGGCCGCGCCAATCATCGACGCGCTGCTTTATGATGTGCTTTTCCAGCACGTCGGCGGCCTGGAACTTCTTGTGGAACTGCCGCATGTAGGCCGCCGGCAGCGCCAGCACTAGCGGGATGGGCGAGGCGAGCTTGGGCAGGAAATCCGGGATCGGCTTTTCCCAGGCGTAGCGCACGGTCACGTCGTCGATCACCGAGAAGATCGGCGGCTTGCCCTCGACGAGAAGGTCCGTCGGCGGTCCGCCCTTGAGGAGCTCGCGGTTGAGGATGACGTCTTCCCAGCAATAGCGGAAATCCTCCGCCGTGAAGGGATCGCCGCTCGACCATTTGTGGCCCTCGCGCAGGCGGAAGGTGAAGATGCGCTCTTCCTCCACCGTATAGCTTTCGAGGATGTCGGCCTGGAGCTTCAGGTCGCGGTCATAGCCGACGAGGCGCGAATAGCTGTTGATCGGCATCAGCCGCACGTCGCGCTGGCCACCGATCAGCATGCGCACGCTGCCGCCCTGCACGCCAGGCTCCCCGCCAAGCGCCGCCGTGTTGACGACGCGCGGCACCTTCGGCAGCCGTTCGGCGACGGGCGGCAATTCGCCGGCCTCGACCTTATCTTTCAGATACTTGGATTCGCCGCCGCCCGCCCGGGCGAGACCGGGGAGGAAAGCGGCAGCCAAGAGGCCGAGTGTGGCGCGGCGCGTGATCACGATGACAGTTCCCGTACATCGGCATTGCGCCGCGCCAGCACGAAATGGCCACCGCCGAGATCGGCCGGCGCCATGCCGTCGCCGCCGTCCTCATCATCGCGGAAGGCGCGCGCCCAGCTTTCACGCGACACGGCGCTGGTCTTGCCGGCCGTCTCGAAGTTCAACGGGCGTTCGAGATCGGGGAAGGGCACGGCGTCGAGCAGCGCGCGCGTATAGGGATGCACCGGTGCCGTCATGATGATCTCGCGCGGCGCGATCTCCACGATGCGCCCCGCCCACATCACCGCGACGCGGTCGGCCATGTAATCGACGACGGCGAGGTTGTGCGAGATGAACAGGTAGGTGAGGCCGAGATCCTTCTGGAGGTCCTTCAGGAGGTTCAGGATCTGCGCCTGCACGGAAACGTCGAGCGCCGAGACCGGCTCGTCGCAGATGATCATGCTCGGGCCGAGTGCGAGCGCGCGGGCGATGCCGATGCGCTGGCGCTGGCCGCCGGAAAAGCTGTGCGGGTAGCGCTTCAGCGAGGCCTCGTCGAGGCCGATGGCGCGGATCAGCGCCTTGATCGCCATCTTGCGCTTGGCGACGTCGCCGTAATCGTGGATGTCGAGCGGTTCGCGCAGGATTTCGCCGATCGTCATGCGCGGCGAGAGCGAGGAGAGCGGGTCCTGGAAGACCATCTGCATGCGGGTGCGCAGTGCCTGCAATTCCGCGCCCTTGGCCTTTAAGACGTCGATCGGCCCGCGCCCGTCGTCGAACAGCACGGAGCCGGTATCGGGCTCGATGGCGCGCATCAAAATCTTGCTGACCGTGGTCTTGCCGCAGCCGCTTTCGCCGACCAGGCCGAGGCATTCGCCGCGCCGGATGTCGAAGCTGACGCCGTCGACGGCGGGCCGCGCCTTTTCCTTCGCCTTGCCCGGCATCTGCCAGTTGTCCTTGCGGATCGCGAAGGTTTTGGAAAGGTCGCGCACCGACAGGATGATGTCCGGCCCGGTGCGCGCCTGGTATTTCTTCGAGAGCAGGCTTTCCTGGTTGACCTCGATCTCGCGCAGCGGCCTCAGCCGGTCGCCGCGCTGCATGCCGAAATGCGGGATCGCCGCCATCAGGCCCTTGAGATAGGGATGGGCGGGGCGATGGAAGATCGTCTCGACCGGCCCGGCCTCCATGATCTCGCCCTGGTAGATCACCACCACCTCGTCGGCGATATTGGCGACGACGCCGAGATCGTGCGTGACGAGCAGCACGGCCATGTCCATCTGCAATTGCAGGTCCTTGAGCAGCTTCAGGATCTGCGCCTGGATGGTCACGTCGAGCGCGGTCGTCGGCTCGTCGGCGATCAACAGCGCCGGGCCGCAGACCAGCGCCATCGCGATCATCGCGCGCTGGCGCATGCCGCCCGACAATTCGAAGGAATACATGTCGTAGACCTTGCGCGGATTGTGGAAGCCGACGCGCGACAGCATGTCCTCGCAGCGCTCGCGCATCTCGGCGCCCGTCAGGCCCGTATGAATGCGCAGCGTCTCGCTGATCTGGTCGCCGATCGTGTGCAGCGGCGAAAAGGAGGTCATCGGCTCCTGGAAGATCATGCCCATGCGCCCGCCGCGGATCGAGCGGATCTTCTGGCCGTCATGCGGCAGGGACAGGATGTCGATGGGGGCCTTGTCGGAGAGCGGGTCGTCGAACAGGATCTTGCCGGAAACCCGCGCACTCGGCGCCTGCAGGCCCATGGCGGCCAGGCTGATGACGGACTTGCCGGAGCCGGATTCCCCCACCAGGGCCGTCACCTTGCCGGGCAACACCCTGAGGCTCGCGCCCCTGACGGCCGTGATCCTTGCGCCCATCAGCGCGAAGGAGACGTGCAGGCCTTCAATCCGCAGCAGGTCTCGCGGCCGGCCGATCCCATTCGAATCCATATGCGCTTTCTCGCCTGTCGGATATTTATCCATGCGGCTTTTTCTTGTTCCCCGCCTTGACACTAGCGCGCGCATTTTTTTCTGTCCACGCCTTACTTTACGGCAGGTTTGGGGTTGTCGTTGCTCCGGCGCGGACCGAATATGACAGTCCATATTGCCGTGCACCGGCGCCTCCTTAGGACAGATTGATGTCAGCCAAGCAACGATTGAACGCGGAACTCGAAAAAGCCGCCGCACAGCGCGATGCCGGCGCTTTTGACGCGGCGCGCGCGGTGCTGGAGGCCGTGGCGCGCGATCCGGAGCGTTCCGCGCTCGGGCCTCAAACCGCGCTCGGCCTGCCGCGCCGCCTGCATTCGGCCTTCCTGAAGCTCGCCAAGGCCGAGCGCGACCCGCTGAAACGCATCGGCTACCAGTATCATCTCGTGCCCGATCCGGCTGTTCTGGCGCCCTTCGCCGCCTTCACCTCCACCGAGCGCCGCGCGATCGCCGAGGCCAACCGCACGTCGATCCCGCCGATCATCCACCAGGTGTGGATCGGCGACGGCCCCATTCCGCCCTCGACGGAAGCCTGGGCGCGCCATGCCAAGACCCATGGCTACGGCCATTTCCTCTGGCGCGAAAAGGACCTGGAAACCGCCGGCGTCTTCGAGAACGCGGCCTTCCGGGCCATGCTGGAACAAGGCGATTATCCGGGTGCTGTGGATGTCGCGCGCTACCTGCTCCTGGAGCAGGAGGGCGGCATCTATCTCGATTGCGACTGGTATCCGGCCCGCACCGATATCGGCTTCCACGATATCCTGCCGATGACCGGCCTCATCGCCATGGCCGAGGCCGTGCCGCGCCAGACCGGCCGCGGCAGCCTGCTCCTCGCCAATTCCTTCCTCGCCGCACCTGCGCATCACCCGATCATCCTGCGCCTCAACGACGCCCTGCCCAAGGCCATCGAAAGCATGCCGGACGCCCCCGCCTGGTGGTCGACCGGCCCGCTCCTCTTCACCGTCATCGCCCGCGGCGGCTCGCTGACGCTGGCGGACGCGGCCATCGTGGCCGCCGAACTGCCGCGGGGGGCGCCGTTTTCGGACGTGGAGGCGGCGTGCAGGAGGGCGGAGGCGGGGGATGGCGGGCTGCTGTTGGCTTGGAAATCCTGGTAGGGGCAGCATCCCCCCTCTGGCCTGCCGGCCATCTCCCCCTCAAGGGGGGAGATCGGATGGAGCGGCGTCCCGCCCATCTCTAACGTCTCTTTTTGAGTAGGGATCGTGCCTCTTGCCGATCTCCCCCTTGAGGAGGAGATGCCCGGCAGGGCAGAGGGGGGTGGCAGCGAGCAACCCCCGTCACCACATACCGCCCGCATTCCGCTTGAAGCCGGCATCGTTCCGTGCTTTGCCCGGCATTGTATTCTATCTGTGACGATCGGCGGTTAGCACAGCCGCCACAGAGTCCCGTTTGGAGAAGACCAGCATGAAGATCGCGATGATTGGTTCCGGTTATGTGGGGCTGGTATCCGGCGCCTGTTTTGCGGATTTCGGCCATACCGTCGTGTGCATCGACAAGGCGGAAGCGAAGATCGAGGCGCTGAACCGCGGCGAGATCCCGATCTTCGAGCCGGGGCTCGATGCGCTGGTGGCCGAGAACGTCAAGGCAGGGCGGCTCTCCTTCACCACGGAATTTGCCGGCCCGGTCGGCGATGCCGATGTCGTCTTCATCGCGGTCGGCACGCCGTCGCGGCGCGGTGACGGGCATGCGGACCTTTCCTATGTCTATGCCGCCGCCCGTGAAATCGCCCAGTCTGTCAAGGGTTTCACCGTCGTCGTCACCAAGTCGACCGTGCCCGTCGGCACCGGCGACGAGGTGGAGCGCATCATGCGCGAGACGCGGCCCGACGCGGATGTCGCCGTCGTCTCCAACCCGGAATTTTTGCGCGAAGGTGCGGCCATCAGCGATTTCAAGCGGCCGGACCGCATCGTCGTCGGCATCGAGGACGAACGAGCCCGCGACGTGATGACCGAGGTCTACCGGCCGCTCTATCTCAACCAGTCGCCGCTGCTCTTCACCAGCCGGCGCACCTCCGAACTCACCAAATATGCCGCCAACGCCTTCCTCGCGATGAAGATCACCTTCATCAACGAGATCGCCGATCTCTGCGAAAAGGTCGGCGCGGACGTGCAGGAGATTTCCCGCGGCATCGGCCTCGACGGGCGCATCGGCGGAAAATTCCTGCATGCCGGCCCCGGCTATGGCGGCTCGTGTTTTCCGAAGGACGCACTGGCGCTGGTGAAGACCGCGCAGGACAATGACAGCCCCGTGCGCCTCATCGAAACCACCATCGCCATCAACGACACGCGCAAGCGCGCCATGGCCCGCAAAGTCATCTCGGCGCTGAACGGCGACGTGCGCGGCAAGAAGATCGCCGTGCTCGGCCTCACCTTCAAGCCGGAGACCGACGACATGCGCGACGCGCCGTCGATCTCGATCATCCAGGCCCTGCAGGACGGCGGCGCGAAGGTTTTCGCCTATGATCCCGAAGGCATGGAGGCGTCTCGCGCCATGCTCGACAACATTACCTACGGCACCTCGCCCTACGACATTGCCGAGGGCGCCGACGCGCTGGTCATCGTGACCGAATGGAACCAGTTCCGCGCGCTGGATTTCCAGCGGCTCAGGACCATCATGGGCAGGCCGCTCGTCGTTGATCTCCGCAATGTCTACAAGCCGGACGAGGTCAAGCGCCATGGCTTCGCCTATGTCGGCATCGGCCGCGGCACGTCGCCCATGGTCGCGCCGATCGCCGAGGCGGCTGAATGACGCATTTCCTCGTCACGGGCACCGCGGGTTTCATCGGGTTCCACCTCGCGCGGCGCCTGCTCGACGACGGCCATTCGGTGACGGGCTTCGACGGCATGACGCCCTATTACGACGTGCGCCTGAAGGAGGCGCGTCTCGCGCTGCTCACGCCCCGTGACGGCTTCCGCCAGGTGACCGGCATGCTGGAGGATCGCTCGGCACTGGACGACGCCGCCGCCCTAGAAAGGCCGGACGTGATCATCCATCTCGCCGCGCAGGCCGGCGTGCGCTACAGCCTGGAAAATCCCGGCGCCTATGTGAATTCCAACCTCGTCGGCTCGTGGAACGTGCTGGAACTGGCAAAAGTGCTCCAGCCGCGCCACCTGCTGCTCGCCTCGACCTCCTCGATCTACGGCGCCAACGAAAAAATCCCCTTTGCCGAGGGCGACCGCGCCGACGAGCCGATGACGCTCTATGCGGCTTCCAAGAAATCCATGGAGCTGATGGCGCATTCCTACGCCCATCTCTACAGGGTGCCGACGACGGCCTTCCGCTTCTTCACGGTCTACGGCCCCTGGGGCCGGCCGGACATGGCGCCGATCAAGTTCGCCGACGCGATCCTCAGCGACCGCGCAATCGACGTCTACGGCCAGGGCAATATGAGCCGCGACTTCACCTATATCGACGACCTCGTCGAGGCGATCGTCCGCCTTGCCGATGTCGTGCCGGTGGAGGCAAGCCGCGTCACGACGCCCGGCCTCTTCGATACGCTCTCCGCTCAAGCGCCCTTCCGCGTGGTCAATATCGGCGGCGGCCACCCGGTGGAACTGATGGCCTTCATCGAAACCATCGAAAAAGCCCTCGGCCGCCCCGCCACGCGCAATTACATGCCCATGCAGCAAGGCGACGTCCCCCGCACCTTCGCCTCCACCGATCTGTTGCACGCCCTCACCGGATTTGCGCCGAGCGTGGAGCTGGAGGAGGGCATTGCGGCGTTCGTGGAGTGGTATCGAGAGTGGCGGGCGCGCGGCTGACAGGGGCGCCCTTAGGCACCCCCCTCTGTCCTGCCGGACATCTCCCCCACAAGGGGGGAGATTGGATGGGCGCGCGGGCATTCTTTCATCTGCGACGAAAGCGATAGGCGGGACGTAGCCGCGATTCAATCTCCCCCCTTGTGGGGGAGATGCCCGGCAGGGCAGAGGGGGGTTTGTCAAACGCCGACGCCGCTCAAGCCGCCGCTTCACCCTTCCGCGCCAGAACAAAATCGTACTCCACCTCCCAAAACGACCCTTCGAACTCATACACCTTCGCCCGCGCCGCATCCTCGACAAGGTGGAAGTCCGCAAGCAGGCTCTGCTTCACCCCGAAAACCGCATCGGATTCGATATAGGGATCGTGCGGATCAAAAATGTGGGTGATCAGCGTTTCGAACCCGTCGGCCTTGAGGATGAAGTGTAGGTGCGCCGGGCGGTACGGATGCCGGCCGAGGTGGTTCAGCATCTGGCCGACCGGGCCGTCATGCGGGATGGGGTAATATTTCGGCTTGACGGCGCGGAACCAGTAGCGCCCGTCCGCGCCGGTGCGGAAGACGCCGCGCAGGTTGAATTCCGGCTGGATGCCGAGCTGCTGGACGTCATAAAAACCCTCGTCATTGGCCTGCCAGACATCCAGCACCGCACCTTCGATCGGTCGGCCGGCGGTGTCGCTGATGCGGCCGGAGATCACCATGTCCTCGCCCTTCTGGTCGAGGCAGATGTTGGCGCCCATCGGCAGTTCCGGCGCATCCTGCACATGGAACGGCCCGAGCACCGTGCTTTCCGAGGCGCCGGAAGGCTTGCGGTTGTTGATGGCGTCGACCAGCATCGAGACGCCGAGCGTGTCGGAGAGCAGGATGAACTCCTGCCGCCATTCGTTGCACATCTGGCCGGTGCGGGTGAGGAAGAGGATCGCCTCCATCCACTCCTCCTGCGTCGGCTCGATCTCCTTCACCGCCTCGTGCAGCTTGCGCGTCACCACCTCCATGATGGCCTTCAGCCGTGTGTCCTTGGCATTGCGGTTGCGGCCGGCGACGACCTCGACGGAATTCTCTTCCGTGAAGAAACCCTTTTCATGCGCTTCCATCGCGAGCCTCACTTTCCGAGAATAGCGGTCATGACCCGGCGCAGCTCCGCAACGGGATCACCGGCACCGTCCGCCTGCCGCCAGCAGACGTGGTGGTCCGGGCGCACCAGCACGACGCCGCCGTCGCGCACCTCGCGCAGATTGCCCCAGTCGCCGGTGAAATCCTGCCAGTTCTGGCGCGGGCCGATGGCGTGCGCCGCAATCTCGATGCCGAGTTCGCGGCCGACCACCTTTGCCGCCTCGATCCAGCCTTGCCCGCCAATGCCCGTCAGCACCGTGAAGCGGCCGTGGCCGGCGAGGTCCAGCGTCGAGACCTTCTTGCCATCCTCGGCGAACACCCAGGCGTGCGGCAGGCGGGCGCCGGGCCAGGTGGTCTGCTGGAAATGCAGCTCCGCGTCCTTTTCGAAGGCGGGCTCGGGCTCGCCGTCGCTCACCACGGCGTCCGAGCGGTAGCGCTGGTTCATCTCCACGCCATGGGCGTCGAATTCATAGACCTTCGCGGCGATCGCCGTACGGATGGCGGCGCGCTGTTCCTCGGCGGCGGGCGTGTTGTTGCAGCGGGCGTCCATGTTCTGCTGCATCTTCACCGGGTCGATGGAATCCAGCAGGCCGAGCGCCTTGAAGATCGGCCCGAATTCCTCGATCGACCTGTTGGCGCGGGTGACGATCTGCTTGGCGATCGGCGCACGCTCTGCCTGGTAGCTGTCGAGCAACCCTTCGCCCGCCTGGCCCTTCAGCACGAAGGCGAGCTTCCAGGCGAGGTTGAAGGCATCCTGGATGGAGGTGTTGGAGCCGAGCCCGTTGGAGGGCGGATGGCGGTGGATGGCGTCACCCATGCAGAAGACGCGGCCGTTCGAGAGCGTGGTCGCATACATGTTGTTGACGGTCCAGGTGGAGACCGATTTGATCGTCACGTCGAGATCGGCGACGCCGACGAGATCGCGCACCACCTTTTTCGCATGCGCCTCGTCCACCGACGGGGCCGGCTGGTTGATGTCGTAGCCCCAGACGATCAGCCATTCGTGCCAGGGCCGCACCATGCGCACCAGCCCCATGCCGATGCCGCCGACATCGGCGCCCGGCTGCAAGACCCAGTAGAGCACCGAGGGGCGGTGGGCGACGTAGCGCGACAGGTCGGCCTCGAAGAGGATGTTCATCGAGCCCGCGACGCCCATGCGGCCCTCGAAGGAGAGCCCCGCATGTTCGGCGACCTTGGAGTTTCCGCCATCCGCACCGACGAGATATTTCGAGCGCACGGTCAGCGTCTTTCCGGTCAGCCGGTCGAGACAGGTGGTGGTGACGCCGTCCGCGTCCTGTTCGTGGCTGACATATTCCGTGGACATGCGCGCCTGCGTGCCGCGCGAGCAGGCGGTCTTGAACAGCAGCGGCTCCATGAAGGTCTGCGGCAGGTCGTTCATGTGGCTTGGCGAGGAGAGCTGGTGTTCGGCGCGCGAGACAGGGTGTTTGCCCCAGCTCTTCATGCGGCCGATTTCCTCGCCGGCAAGCGCGGTGCAGAAGACGTTCTCGCCCATCAGGTCCTGCTCGGCGGCGTACATATAGGCCTCGTCCTCCACCTCGCGGCCGAGGTCGCGCAGCACTTCCATGGTGCGCTGGTTGGTGATGTGGGCGCGCGGCGTGTTGGCGAGCCAGCGGTAGCGGTTGATCACCATGTTCTCGACGCCGTAGCTCGAAAGCAGCGCCGCGGTGGCGGAGCCGGCGGGGCCGGTGCCGATGATGAGCACGTCCGTGGTGATGTCAGCCATGTGATGATCCTCCCTGATGGACAGACGGGCCGCCGACGAGTGTGCGGCGGACCGGAAAGAGCTGGATGCCGGTGCGGTCGGAGAAGGCGCCCCAGAGGCCGCGCGGCGCGAAAAGCATGGTGAGGATGCCGGCAAGGCCGAGCATCAGCAGATACCAGGAGCCGTAGTCGGCGAGCAGGTTCTGCAACAGAAAGAACAGGATGACGCCGAGGATCGGCCCCTCGATGGTGCCGATGCCGCCGATCACGACGATGAAGATGACATAGGCCGTCCAGTCGGTGACGGAGAAGGCGGCATCGGGCGAGATGCGGGCCTTCTGCACATAGATCAAGGCGCCCGCGAGCCCCGTGATGAAGGCGGTGGCGAGATAGACCATCGCCTTCATGCGCCGCGCATCGACGCCGACGGCGCGCGCCGCCTGCTCGTTGTCGCGCACGGCGGCAAGGCCGAGCCCCTGCTTGCTGCGCAGCAGACGGTAGATGAAGCCGATGGTGGCGGCGGCAAGCAGCAGCGCCAGCCAGTAGGTGATCGCGTCGCTCGCCTGCGCCGGTTTCATGCCGAAGAGATCGCGCAGCAGCCCGACGCCTGCCATGTCGCGCACCGCCTCGCGCGGCAGCGAGGTGCCGGTGCCGCCGCCGAGCGTCTTCCACTGGGCAAGCAGGAGGCGCACCACCTCCGCCACGACCCAGGTGCCGATGGCGAAATAGGGGCCGTAGAGGCGGAAGATGAAGAAGGCGGTGGGGATGGCAAGCAGTGCCGAGAGCACCCCGGCAATCAGGATCGCCGGGATCGGGTCGATGCCGAAGAGGATGACCGCGCCGAACATCGCATAGGCGCCGAAGCCGACAAAAACCTGCTGGCCGACGGAGATGAGGCCGGCATAACCGGCGAGCAGGTTCCAGCTTTGGGCGAGAACCAGCATGGTGAGGATGAAGAACAGGTCCTGCACCGCGCCGCGCGAGACGAGGAAGGGGGCGGCAAGGCCGAGCGCCAGCACGGCGAGCGCTATGAGGCGCGAGACCGAGGAGGCCCTGGTGCGGGTTTCGACCTTGAGGGAGGGGATGGCGATGGTCATCGTGACACCTCAGTCGACGGCGCGCGGGAAGAGGCCGCGCGGCCGGATCAGGAGAACGGCGAGGAAGGCGAGATGGCCGGAGAGGATCTGCCATTCGGGGTTTATCGACGCGCCGACCGTCTGCGCCACGCCGAGAATGACGCCGCCGGCAAGCGTGCCCCAGAGCGAGCCGAGGCCGCCGATGATCACTGCCTCGAAGGCATAGATCAGCCGCGCCGGCCCGGCGGTCGGGTCGAAATTGGCGCGCGTGCCGAGATAGAGCGCGGCGATCGCCACCACCGCCATGGCAAGCCCGGTCGCCACGGCAAAAACCTGTCGCGGACGGATGCCCATCAGGCCCGCCGTCACCGGGTCGTCGGAGGTGGCGCGGAAAGCGCGGCCGAGCGCGGTGCGGTAGATCAAGAGGTTCAGCCCGACGATGACGGCGACCGCCGAGAGGAAGGCCATCAGCGGCATCAGGCCGATGGTGATGGAGCCGAGATTGATGGAGGCCGTTTCCAGCGCGCCGGCGGAAATGCGGCGGCTATCGGCGGAAAAGCCTTCCAGCAGCGCGTTCTGCAGCACGATCGACAGGCCGAAGGTGACGAGCAGCGGCGGCAGCACATCCTTGCCCAGCGTCCGGTTCAAAAGGACAGCCTGCAATGCATAGCCTGCTATGAACATCAGCGGCGCGACGATCAGCGCGGCGAGGAAGGGGTTGAGGCCGAGCCCGTTCACCAGGACGAGGATGAGGAAGGCGGCGAGCACGATGAGGTCGCCATGGGCAAGGTTGACCAGCCGCATGATGCCGAAGACCAGGCTGAGGCCTGCGGCAAACAGCGCATAAAGCCCGCCGAGCAGCACGCCCTGCACGATCGTATCAAGAATGGTCATGGCTTTGCGCTCCGAAATAGGCTGCGTGGATCGCCGCGCGGCTGAGCGCCTCCGGCCGGCCAGCAAGCGTGATGCGCCCCTCCATCATGCAATAGACGCGGGTCGCCACCTTCAGCGCCTGGCCGATATCCTGCTCGACGATGACGATGGCGGCGCCGCTTTCGCGGATGCGCGGGAAGGCGGCGTAGATGTCGCGCACCACGACGGGGGCAAGGCCGAGGCTGATCTCGTCGCAGAGCAGCACGTCCGGATTGGCCATCAGCGCCCGGCCGATCGCCACCATCTGTTGCTGGCCGCCGGACAGCGCGGTTGCGGGGTTGGCGCGGCGCTCCTTGAGGATGGGGAAGAGGTCGTAGACGGTCGAAAGCGTCCAGGCGCCGCGCCGCTTGCCATAGGCACCGACCAGCAGGTTTTCCTCAACGGTCAGCGAGGGAAACAGCCGCCGCCCCTCCGGCACCATGGCGATGCCGCGGGCGAGGATATCGGGCGCGGCGAGAGCACCCACGGCCTCGCCACGGCAAAACACGCTGTCTGGGGCGCCGGCGAGCACGCCGGAAAGCGCCCGCATCAGCGTCGTCTTGCCGGCCCCATTGGCGCCGATGATGGCGATGGTCTCGCCTTCGGCCACAGTGATATCGACGCCGAACAGCGCCTGGAAATCGCCGTAGAAGGCCTTGAGGCCCTTCGTTTCGAGAAGCGCCGTCATATCTCGATCCCCAGATAGATTTCCTGCACGTCGCGCGAGGCCATGATCTCAGCCGGTACGCCGATGCCGATCACCCGGCCGAAATGCAGCACGAGCAGCCGTTCGACGACCGAGGTCAGCGCGTGCAGCACATGCTCGATCCAGATGACGGCGACGCCCTTGGCGTGGATGGCGCGGATGGTGGCGACGAGCGCCTGGCATTCGCCCTCCGTCAGCCCGCCGGCGATCTCGTCGAGCAGCAGCAGGCGCGGCTCGGTGGCCAGCGCGCGGGCAAGTTCCAGGCGTTTCCGCTGCAACAGGCTGAGCCCGCCCGCCGGCACGTTCGCCTTGTCGATGAGCCCGGTCTCGACGAGGATTTCGGCGCAGCGGTCATAGGCATCCGCCTCGCTGCGCCTTGCGCCGAAACTGCCGGCGACCAGCAGGTTTTCGAAGACCGTCAGCTTCTCGAAGGGCTGCGGGATCTGGAAGGTGCGCCCCATGCCGGAAAGACAGCGCGCCATCGGCGGCGTGCGCGTGACGTCGGCGCCGGCAAAGCGGATCGTGCCGCTATCGGGCGCGATCGTGCCGGTGATCAGGTTGAACAGCGTCGACTTGCCGGCGCCATTCGGACCGATGATGCCGAGCGCCTCACCGTTTTCCACGGTGAGGCTGATCGCATCGGCGACCGTCAGGGCACCGAACCGCTTGGAGACGCTGTCGAGTTGCAACAGGGACATGGTTTTGATCCTTCAGGCGATCGCTTCCATGGTGCCGCCGGTCGGAATGTTCGGCGCCGTCTTGTTGTCGGTGATGACGAGATCGTAGCCGCCGCCGTCCTTCAGCCGCCACTGGCCGCCGACGAGCGGCGTCTTGGCGATGTTCTTCGCCGCAAAGGGCGGCAGGCCCTTGCCGTCCCAGGCGATCGGGCCGACCAGCGTGTCGAGCCGTGTCGCGGCAATGGCGGCGGCCACCGCATCGCCGTCCGTCGGGTCCTCGGCGCGGGTGAGTGCGTCGACCGCCAGCTCGAACAGCGCATGGGCAAAGCCGATCGGCTGCGTCCAGGGCCGGCCGGTCGTCTTGGTGAAGGCGGCCGCGACCTCGGCCGAGGTCTCGCCGGTCAGCGACGATTTGAACGGATGGCTCGGCGACCACCAGACCTCGGACGAGAGGTTGTGCCCGGCATTGCCCAGCGCCTCCACCGCCTGCGGGAAGAGCAGCGCCTTGCCGATCGAGGCGACCTTGGGCACGAAACCCTGCTGCTTGGCCTGGTTCCAGAAGGTGGTGAAATCCGGCGGGATGACGACGCCGGTGATGATCTCGCATTGGCCCGCCTTGAAGGCATTGATCTGCGCGGAAAAATCGTCCGTCATGTTCTGGTAGCGGCCGGGGTCGTTCAGCGAATAGCCCATCTTCTCCAGCACCGGCGGGAAGCCGACGACCTTGTCGCCCCAGGCATTGCCGTCGCCGTCGTTCGGGAACAGGCCGCCGACCTTTTTGTTGGTCCCGACCTGCGCCCACATGTTTGTGAAGACGGCGATGACGTCCTCCAGCCCCCAGAAGAAGTGGAAGGCATAGTCGAACGGCTTCCAGGAGGCCGGATCGCCGGGATTGCCCTGCTGGCCGATGAACCAGGGCTGCCAAGGGGCGACGGTGGAAATGCAGGGCATGCCCTCGGCTTCCGCGGTCGTCGCGACCGGATTGGTCGTCTCCGGCGTCGAGGCGACGAGCATCAGGTTGACCTCGTCGTCGACGATCAGCTGCTTGGCCACTTCCGCCGCGCGATTGGGGTTCGACTGGCTGTCCTTGACGATGATCTCGTAGTTCAGCCCCTTGGCTTTCGCCGCCGTCAGGAAGGCGTCGATGACGAAGCTGTCCGCCTCGCCGAAGGCGGCGAGCGGCCCGGTCTGCGGGCTCACATAGCCGAGCTTGATCGCCGCATTCTGCGCGATCGCCGGCATCGGAAAGCCCGATGTCAGGGCGACGGCGCTTCCGGCCGCCGTGGTCTTCAGAAGTTCGCGTCTCGTCAGCATGGTTCTTCCTCCCAAAACCCTTCCTCCCGAAGGGTGACGTCAATTGGCCGGCCGTCTGCCCTCCCAGGCATCCTGCAACAGCGCGCGGATCGACGGACGGTCGATGGCGCGCGGATTGCGGTAAGGGCTTTGCGTGGCGATCTCGGCGGCGCGGTCGAGATCGGCTTCGGTAAGGCCGAGGTCCTTCAGCGCCAGCGGCGCCCCGGCGGCTTTCGCGAAATCCCACAGCCCGCCGCCGACCGAACCGCCGAACATGCTTGCCACCGGGGCGAGCAGGTCGGGCACGGCGACGGCGTTGAAGGCCGCAGTGTGCGGCAGCATGATCGCATGCGTATCGGCATGCGGCGTATCGAAGGTGCCGCCGAGCGTGTGGCAGATCTTGTGGTGCAGCGCCATGCCGACCGTGCCGAGCACCGTGCCGCAGAGCCAGGCGCCATAGAGCGCCTCCGCCCGCACTTCGGTGTCCCGGGGCTGCGCCACGAGCTGCGGCAGGCTCTGGCGGAAGGCCCTGAGGCCCTCGATCGCCATCAGCGTGGAAACGGGGTTGCGGTCTTCGGCGTAAAGCGCCTCCACGGCATGCGCCATGGCGTTGAGCCCGCTCGTGACGCTCATGGCGACCGGCAGGCCGAGCGTCAGCGCCGGATCGTAGATCACCACTTCCGGCAGAATGCTGGCGGCGCGCACCGTCGTCTTGCGGCCGGCCTCCGTCTGGCCGAGGATCGGCGTCACCTCCGAGCCGGCATAAGTCGTCGGGATGACGATCTGCGGCAGGTCGGTGCGATAGGCGATCGCCTTGCCAAGCCCCGTCGTCGAGCCGCCGCCGAGCGAGACGACGCAGTCCGCGCCCGTCTGACGCACAACGTCCATAGCCTTTTCCGTCACGTCGACGGGCGTGTGCATCACGGCACCGGCGAAGACCGCGGCCGCACGGACCCCGAGCGTTTCCGCCAGCTTTTCGGCATCCGCTTTCTGGTGCGGCGTCGAGAGCACGAGGGCACGGCGGCAGCCGATCCGGTCGAGCCAATCGCCGACGGTGTCGAGCTTGCCGGCGCCGAAGACGATTTGGGCCGGGCTGGTGGAATAGACGAAGTCGCGGGTCACGCCGGTGCTCCCTGTTTCGATCGCGCCATGACGAAGGTGTAGTCGAGCCGGAAACACGGCTTGTCGGCCGCGCGCTCGAAACGGCAGATCAGCTCCGGCTTGACGCCGAACAGCGCATCCGCGTCGAGCTGCGGGTCGCTGGCATCATAGAGATGGGTGACGATCGTCTCGAAGCCGGCCGCCTTGATCATGAAATGCAGGTGCGCGGGGCGGCGCAGCGGCAGGCCGGCCTTGCGCAGCAGCGTGCCGACCGGGCCGTCCTCCGGCACGCCATAGCCCGCCGGGCGGATGGTGCGGTAATGGAACCGGCCCTCGCCATCGGTGCGAAACAGGCCGCGCAGGTTGAATTCCGGCTGGAGATCCGGCTGCTGGTTCTCGTAGAGGCCGGCGGCATTCGCCTGCCAGGTGATGACCTCGGCACCGGATATCGGCGCGCCATCGAGATCCTGCACGCGGGCGGAAACGGCAAGCCCTTCGCCGATACCGTCGAGCGAGATGTCGCTGCCAAGCGGGCGTTCCGGCGCATCGGCGCGGAAGAACGGGCCGCGCACCGTGTTCGGCGTCGCAAGCTTCGGGCGGCGCGTGTTGACCTCCTCGACGAGGGCCGAGGCGCCCAGAAGATCGGAGAGCAGTACCCATTCCTGGCGGCGGTCGTCTGCTGCATGGCCGACTTCGGTGAGGAAGGCGATAAGGCTGCGCCATTCGGCGGGCGTCGGCTTCAGTTCGGCAATCAGCGCGTGGAGATGGATGACGGTCGCGCTCAGCGCCTGGCGCAGCCTGCCGTCGCCGGCAGCAGCGATCCGGCGCGCAAAAGCGTCCGACGCGGTCAAGGTATCGACAGGGGAAACCATCGGTCCCGGCATGCTTTCTCCTCCAAGCTGAGGGAAATCTAGCAAAGGTCGGACGCGGCATTGATGATTTTGTGCCGGGATAATATAACAGATCGTTATGAAGATAGACGAGCGCCACCTGATCCAGCTTGCCGCCGTCGTCAAGACGGGCGGAGTCACCGAGGGCGCGGCGCTGCTCGGCATGGCGCAGCCGGCCGTCTCGCGCACCCTGTCGATGCTGGAAAAACGCCTCGGCGAACCGCTGTTTCTCAAGGGAAAACGGCCGCTCCAGCCAACGCCGCTCGGCCGCGCGCTCGCCGATCACGGCCAGGTCATGCTCGCCGCCTCGCGCAAGGCCTCCGATACGATCGAGAGTTTTCGCGTCGGCAAGGGCGGCACGGTGCGCATCGGCGGCACGCCCTTTTTCATGGATGCGCTGATCTCGGGCATGATCGCCGAATTCCAGAATCAGCATCCGGATGTGCGCGTCGACCAGAGCTACGGTTATTTTCCCGATCTGCGCGCCGCCCTGAAGGCCGACCAGATCGACCTCGCCATCTGCCCCATCGATATTCTCGACGAGGGCTCGGGGTTGCAATTCCACGAAATCCTGCCCGGCCGCAACGTCGTCGCCTGCCGCGTCACGCATCCGCTGCTTTTGAAGCGCCGCCCGCAGCCGATACACCTGCTGGATTACCCCTGGGTCGCGCCGCCGCCGGGTAGCCCGCTGCTCGCCGACCTGCGCAGCATGCTGCTGTCCTTCGGCGCCACCGAGATCCGCATCCGCTATACCGGCGGCTCGCTGATGAGCGTCGTCAATTTCCTGAAGGGCAGCGATGCGCTGACCGTGCTGCCGCACAGCGTGGTCTTTGCCCAGCGCAACGAAAAATCGATCACCGCGCTGCCGGTCAACGTGCCCCACCCCCAGCGCGCCCTCGGCCTCCTGAAACGCGCCGACGCCCCGCGTATGCCCGCCGTCGACCACTTCGCCCGCCATGTGCAGAGCGGCTTCGACAATCTCAAGCACCTGATCAAGCGGCATGAGGAATCGGTGGTTTGGGGGCTTTGAGGGGCAGCGGTTGTGGCTCCCCCCTCTGGCCTGCCGGCCATCTCCCCCTCAAGGGGGGAGATTGGATGGGGCACCGTTTAGCTCATCTTTGACGGTGCAGTTTGAGTGCTATTCCTGCCTCTTGCCGATCTCCCCCCTTGAGGGGGAGATGCCCGGCAGGGCAGAGGGGGGGTGCCTTGGCGGCACCCCACGACATCAACCCTTCACAAACGCCAGCACATCGGCATTGAACTTTTCCGCCTGCACCTCCGCCAGCCCATGCGCACCGCCTTTGTAAACGAGCAGCTGCGCATCCTTCACGATCTTCGCCGACTTCTCCGCAGACGCCGCGATGGGCACGATCTGGTCGTCGTCGCCGTGGATGATGAGGGTCGGGCGGTCGATCTTCTTGAGGTCTTCGGTGTAGTCGACCTCGGAGAATTCGTGCACGCAGTCGTAATGGCCCTTGATGGAGCCCGCCATGCCCTGCAGCCAGAAGCTCTCGCGGAAACCCTCGTTGACCTTGGCGCCTTCGCGGTTGAAGCCGTAGAAGGGCATGGTCAGGTCCTTGAAGAACTGCGAGCGGTTGGTCGCCGTGCCCTGGCGGATGCCGTCGAAGACTTCCAATGGCGTGCCTTCCGGGTTGGCCTCGGTCTTCAGCATCAGGGGCGGCACCGCGCCGACCAGCACCACCTTAGCGACGCGCGCCGTGCCGTGGCGGCCGATATAATGGGCGACTTCGCCGCCGCCGGTGGAATGGCCGATCATGACGAGGTCCTTGAGGTCGAGCTTTTCGATCAGCTCGGCAAGATCGTCGGCATATTGGTCCATAGTGTTGCCGTCCCAGGGCTGATCGGACCGGCCGTGGCCGCGCCGGTCATGGGCGATGACGCGAAAGCCGTTCTGGCCGAAGAACAGCATCTGCGCATCCCAGGCATCCGCCGAAAGCGGCCAGCCATGCGAAAACAGGATCGGTTGGCCCGTGCCCCAATCCTTGTAGAAAATCCGGGTTCCGTCCTTCGTCGTGATGGTGTTCATGGTCTCTGCTCCTTCGGGTTGGGTTTGTGAAAAGGCAAGGCGGGGCAGCAATGTGGCCGCGCCGGCAAGGGCTGCGGCGGTCAGTGTCTGGCGCCGGGTGATGGGCAATAGGGTGCTCCAGTCGGTCATGAACCTCCTCCTTTGATCGGGTGATGTTGGCGTCTGTCAGCGCCGGTCGGCGGCGAGCAGGTGGCGCACGGTCGGCGGGTCTTCGCCCTTGTGGAATTTCCGCACCTCCGCCTGCAGGTCGGCATCGGCTTTCGAGATGCGGCGGTGCTGGCGCAGGTGTTCGGCCCAGGATTCCACGAAGAACCATTCGAGGAAGATTTCCGGGTCGGCCGCGTCCTCCGTCACGCCCCAGCCATAGGCGCCGTCGCGCCGCCGTTCCGAGGAGAAGGTGTCGAGTGCGGCAAGGAAGGCCGCGCGGTCGGCGGCATCCACCCGGTATTCGACGGTGATCAACACGGGGCCGCGGTCGTTTTCCACCGCGCCGGCGGTCAGCGGCTCGGGCCAATGGTTGGAGGGCACGAGGTCGGCCTCGCCCTTCGGCAGCTTCAGCCGGTGGAAGACCAGGCCGACGACCAGGAGGCCGGCGGCGGCGGCCAGCAGCGTGGCGGAAATGCCGAGCGCCTCGGCAATCGTGCCCCAGGCGAGGCTGCCGGCGGTCATCGCGCCGTTGAACACGGTGAGGTAGATGGCAAGCGAGCGGCCGCGCACCCAGTTCGGCAGCACGGATTGCGCCGTGCCGTTGAGCGTGGTGAGCGCGGTGATCCAGCCGGCGCCGAGCAGCAGCAGCAACACGATCGCCACCCATTGCGGCGGGGCGAGCGACAGCCCCGCCATGACGGCCGCGGCGGCGATGGCGGCGAGCAGCATCAGCCCGTCGACGTCGAAGCGGGCGCGCAGCATCGGCATCAGGAAGGCTCCGCCGATGGCGCCGGCACCCACCGCGCCGAGCAGCACGCCGTAGAAACCGGCCGTGCCGCCGAGCAGGTTGCGCGCCACCAATGGCAGCAGCGCCCAGACCGCGCTGGAAAAGGCGAAGAACACGGCGGCGCGCACGAGCACGACATGCAGCTCGCGGCTCGACTTGGCATAACGCAGGCCCGCGCGGAAGGCACCGAAAAAGCGCTCCGACAGCGCATCCTCGCTGTTGGCCGGCCGCCGCCACCAGAGGAGGGCGGCGATGACGAAGACATAGCTGATGACGTCGACACCATAGGTGACCGCCGCGCCAAAGGTGGCGAGCAGCACGCCGCCAAGGGCCGGGCCGATGGCGCGGGAAATGTTGATGCCGAGCGAATTCAGCGCGATGGCGCCCTTGACGTCGGCCTTCGTCACCAGTTCCGGCACGATCGCCTGCCAGGTGGGCGCCATCAGCGCCGCGCCGATGCCGCCGATGAAGGTGAAGGCGACGAGCGAGGTGATGGATTGCAGCCCGGTCGCCGACAGCGTCAGCAGCGAGATGCTGGCGGTGGCGAGGATGAGCTGGATGACGATCAAAAATTTGCGCCGGTCGAGGATATCGGAAAGCACGCCGGCGGGGATCGCCAGCAGGAAAATCGGGAAGGTGGAGGCGGCCTGGATGAGGGCGACGGCGGCGGGTGCGGCGGAAAGGTCCGTCACCAGCCAGGAGCTTGCGACATCGCGCACGAAGGTGCCGATATTGCCGACGATCGTCGCCACCCAGAGCACGGCGAAGACTTTTTGGCGCAAGGGCGCGAAAGCGCCGGGCGGGCGGGCGGTGTCGGCGGCCATCAGGTCCAGTCCTCCCGGGGTGCCGTCTTCCAGCGGTGCAGGTCGTACCAGGCGACGAGCAGGAAGGCGCCGGCAAGGCCGAGATGCTCGAAGAAAGCGTTGGTCGCCATCATGCGCTCCATGCCGGGCGTCATTTCCCAGAAGCGCAGCGCGATGAAGGTTGCCATCAGCGTGAAGGCCGAGAGCGCCAGCGCGCCGATCCAGCGGCAGAAGCCGGTCAGCACCATGGCCGAGCAGGCGAGCTCGAAGAAGATGACCGCGGCGGCGATTGGGGCGGCGGGCGTCAGGCCGAAATGCTCCATCTCGGCAATGGCGCTGTTGAAATCGAAGAGCTTCATCAGGCTGCCCTGGATATAGGCGGCGCAGAGCCCGAGCAGCGCCAGAAGCCGCACCGGATGGCTGATGATGAAGGGCGCGCAGACCTTTGCCGCGCGCTGTTCCATGGTTTGCAGCATGTTATCTCCTTATACCGCCCAGCAGGCGCAGCCGAGCGCGCCAAAAAAGCCCTTGAGATCGCCGATCGGCAGTTTCGACGTCCAGGCGCCGGCATGGTCGTGGCCATGCACGCCGCAGGAACTGGCGCAGCCGCACGTCGAGATCGCCGTGCGCCGCAGCGAGCGTTTGCCCGCGCCCTCCGGCTCGCCCCAGGCGGCATAACCACCGAAGGTCTTTACCGGCGACCAGTCGGGCATCGGCGGCGGCACGGGGTTTTCGTCGAGCGCGGCAAAGTCGCCGGCACCATAGACGATCTTGCCGCCGACCATCGTCAGCTCCGAGGTCAGGAACGAAATCTCGTCTTCGGCGCAGGTGAAAAAGTCCTTGTCGGGCACGATGAGGTCGGCGAACTGGCCCTTTTCGATGCGGCCCTTCCTGCCCTCCTCGTTGGAGAACCAGGTGACGTTTTCCGTCCACATGCGCAGCGCCGTCTCGCGGTCGAGGCAGTTGGCGCGCGGATAGAGCGCCAGGCCGCCCACCGTCCTGCCCGTCACCATCCAGGACAGCGAGACCCAGGGATTGTAGGAGGCGACGCGGGTGGCGTCCGTGCCGGCGGAGGTCTTTATGCCCTTTTCCAGCATGCGGGCGACGGGGGGCGTGGCTTCCGCCGCGGCATTGCCGTAGCGCTCGACGAAATATTCGCCCTGATAGGCCATGCGGTGCTGCACGGCGATGCCGCCGCCAAGCGCCGCCACGCGGTCGATCGAGCGTTCGGAAATGGTTTCCGCATGGTCGAAGAACCAGTTGAGGCCTTGCAGCGGAATATCGCGGTTGACCTTCTCGAACACGTCGAGTGCCCGCGAAATCGTCTCGTCATAGGTGGCATGCAGCCGCCAGGGCCAGCGGTTTTCGGCGAGGATGCGCACGACGCCTTCGAGGTCGCCCTCCATTTCCGGCGGCATGTCCGGCCGCGGCTCTCGGAAATCCTCGAAGTCGGCGGCGGAGAAGACCAGCATTTCGCCGGCCCCGTTGTGGCGGAAATAGTCGTTGCCCTGCTTGTACTTGACCGACTTCGTCCAGTTGAGGAAATCCTCTTTCTCCTCCTTCGGCTTCTGCGTGAAGAGATTGTAGGCGAGCCGCACGGTCATCTGGTTGTCGTCGGCAAGCTTCTGGATGACGGCATAGTCGTCCGGATAGTTCTGGAAACCGCCGCCGGCATCGATGACGGAGGTGACGCCGAGCCGGTTCAACTCGCGCATGAAATGGCGGGTGGAATTGACCTGGTAGTCGAAGGGCAGTTTCGGCCCCTTCGCGAGCGTCGAATAGAGGATGCCGGCATTGGGTTTGGCGAGCAGCAGGCCGGTCGGGTTGCCGTTGGCATCGCGGGTGATCTCGCCGCCCGGTGGGTGCGGCGTGTCCTTGCCGTAGCCAACGGCGCGCAGGGCCGCGCCGTTCAACAGTGCCCGGTCGTAGAGATGCAGCAGGAAGACCGGCGTATCGGGCGCGACGGCATTGATCTCCTCGATGGTCGGCAGGCGTTTTTCGGCAAACTGGTGCTCGGTGAAACCGCCGACGACGCGCACCCATTGCGGCGGCGGGGTGATCGCCACCTGGCGCTTCAGCATGTCCATGGCGTCGGCGAGCGAGCGCACACCGTCCCAGCGCAGTTCCATGTTGAAGTTCAGTCCGCCGCGCACGACGTGAGTGTGGTTGTCGCAGAGCCCGGGCAGGGCGCTGCGGCCCTTGAGGTCGATCACCCGCGTTTCCGGCCCGGCCAGCGCCATCACCTCGCGCTCGTCACCGACGGCGAGGAAGGTGCCGTCGGCAATCGCCACGGCGGTCGCCTGCGGATTGCTGCGGTCGAGGGTGGTGAAACGGCCGTTGCGAAGGATGAGATCAGCGGTCATCGAACGGGTCTCCTGTTGGGCATGCGCGCCGGCGCCGCCCATCGTGAGGGCGGCGGCTGTCGCGCCGAGGAATTTACGACGGGTCGGCATCAGGCGTGTGTCCTGTCAGAGGGTTTTCCGCCCTTCGGCATTTCGCCGAAAACATGCGGCTTGACGTGATGCTGCAGCCAGGATTGCGCGGCCGGGTCACGGTTCCAGAGCGACTTGGCGAGCGGCACGATCTGTTCGCCGACGAGAATGCCGAGCAGCCCGATCAGCGCCACCACCGGCGGGGCCGGCGAGCGCACGTTCAAGAGGCTGTAGATCACGCCCACGAGCAGGCCGGCGCCGAGCGAGAGGAGATAGATTTTCATCACAGGCTTCCCTCCAATATGAATCAAATGTCCGCCCGCAGGCGATGTGCAGTCGGATACCCCCCCTCTGGCCTGCCGGCCATCTCCCCCTCAAGGGGGGAGATCGGCAAGGGGCGGGCTCCGCACTCGAACAGCAGGCCCTGCGAGGGGCAACACGGCGCTCCATCCGATCTCCTCCCTTGAGGGGGAGATGCCCGTCAGGGCAGAGGGGGGTACTTGCCGCGGACTGCCACCTCATGCGGTTATCCTGCTCCAGCGGGACAAAACTGGACCGAACGCTCAGTGCGCTTCGGAGGCACCGAACATGGTCTTGGCGTAGATGATGCCGAGACCATACGCTCCGCCGAATTTCTTGGCGATGCCCGTCGTCAGCTCGTAGCTCTCGCCGCGCGCCCAGTCGCGTTGCAGCTCCAGCAGATATTGCAGCGAGGTCATCGGGCGCACACCGGCCTGCACCATGCGGTCCATGGCGCGATCGTGCGCCTCGGTGGAAATGTCGCCGCAGGCATCCGCGATGACATAGACCTCGAAGCCCTGGTCGAGGGCCGAGAGCGACGGGCCGACGATGCAGACGGAGGTCCACAGGCCGCACAGCACCAGGCGCTTCTTGCCGATGCGGTTCACCTCCTCGATGACGGCGGCGTCCTCCCAGGTGTTCATCGAGGTGCGGTCCAATAGCGCCTGGCCGGGAAAGGCCTCGGTGATCTCGGAAAACATCGGGCCGGAAAAGGTCTTTTCCGCCACGGTCGTGAGGATCGTCGAAACCCCGAAACCCTTGGCGCCATGGGCGACGAGGGCGGCGTTGTTGCGCAGGTTCACGGCGTCGATCGACTTGGTCGCAAAGGACATTTGCGACTGGAAGTCGATCATGATCAGCGTGTGGTCCTTGGGCGAAATGAGCTGGCTGCCGGGGGTGGGCGTGGCATTCAGGGTCATGGACGGTCTCCCTTTGCAGGATGCGTGTTGCGGGTTCCGGAATGACCCGACTATGCCCCCGCGCCCCGCGCCGTTCTTGTCCGGTATGTTCGTCTTTTGAAGATTCCGCCAGGTTTCTAGGTTGAAAATGCACGCAACCATGCGCGCGGCCCGGTCGCGCCGATCCGAAAAATTCAGGAGCGGCTGTCGCGGCGGAAGCGGGCCGGGGTGCCGCCGGTGACGGCGGAGAAGATCTTGGTCAGGTGGCTCTGGTCGGCAAAACCGCAGCTGATGGCGATCTCGGCGATCGGCAGGTCGGTCAGCAGCATGTCCTTGGCGCAGGCGACGCGGTATTCGGTGAGCCAGCGGGCCGGCGTGCGGCCGAAACTCGCCTTGAAGGCCTTGATGAAATAGCTCTGCGACAGCTCGCAGCTTTCCGCCAGTTCCGCGATGGAAAAGCCGCCGTCGAGGCGGGCGGCGAGGAATTCGAGCGCGCGTTTCTCCTGCCAGGGCGCCAGCGTGCCGCGGCGCTCGGCGGGGAAATAGACGCCGCCATAGGCCTGCGTCAGGTGGGTGAGGATGGCAAGGCCGACCTGTTCGAGGAACAGCCGGCTTGCCTGCTGCGGCCGCTCCAGCGCCGGCAGCAGCGCCTGGGCGAGGCCCAGCATCACCGGGTCGAGCGTGCCGGGCGGGCATTTGAAGCCCGACAGGTCCGGCCGGCCGATCTCGGCGGCAAAGGCCCGCACATGCCAGAACGGGATCTGGAAGCGCACATTGTCGAAGGGCGAGAGGTGGTGGCAGCGCCATTCCTCGCGCAGGTCCGTGATCGCAAGCGCGCCCTTCGGATGCCCGCCCTCGAAGACCAGTGCCGCGCCGCGCCACAGCCGGTGCAGGCGGAAATCGGCGAGCTGCGTGATGATGTTGAAGGCTTCCTCGCGCGGGTTCGGCGGGCTCGTCACGAGGTCGTCGCGGTCGGAGCTGAGGCGCGTCACGGTCATCGGCGAGACATGCAGGATCGCCCGGCGCGGAAGAGCCGCCGCCCTGGCGGGATCTGCAAAAAACGCTTCGTTCACCGCGGCCTCCCTCCCGTCAATTCAGGTGCTTGCGGTCCCAGACGGCGGATTTCTCGCCGTACTGGTGCAGCAGATGGGCGCAGATAGCGACCGCGACATGGCGCAGCAGTGCGGGCGGCGAGGGCTCCGCGCGACTTCCAAGCAGTGCCAGCAGCGCCGTGCCGAGATTGCCGAGCACGGAATCCGGTTCGCCGCGCCGACAGACCAGCCGGCGGCTCGCGACACCCGGCGACAGCGCCGCCGCCTCGTCGAACAGCGCCTTGGGCAAAACGAAGGCGAGCGCGCGAAGCCGGCTGGCGAGGCGGATGCGCGCCCCGTCTTCCAGGTCGACCAGGCAGATCGAGCCGCGCTCGTAGTGGCGCACCGGCGTCGCCGACCCGTCGGCGCGGATATCGGCGTGCGCGGCGTCCTCCAGGTAGAGCATGAGGAAATAGGCGTCAGCCGCGGGAAGGGGCGCGTCGTTTGCCCCGCCCGGCTCGAATTCCTTGCAGATGCTGGTGACGGAAAAGCCGGCGGCCCGGATCGGCACCGTTGTGAGGCTGGGGGCCTCGGGCGTGCCGAAATAGAGGCCCACGCATGTCAGGTCTTTGTGGGCCGGGTCTTTGTCGGGAAGCGTCAACGGCAATCTCTCAACCATGTCTGCGGGTGGTTTTGACCTTAGTCGACGCCGGCCGACCGTGCAACGCAATCGGTACTATTGCGAAAACGTCAACAATATATGCAATATTATGGATCTTCTGGTGAAGGCCGAGGGAGGTTATCTCTTGCTCAACGAATGAACCGAGAGCGAGGACAAATCCATGCTTACCCAGATCAAAGGCCTGCACCACGTCACCTCGATGGCGGCCGACGCGCAGGAAAACAACGACTTCTTCACCAAGACGCTCGGCCTGCGCCGCGTCAAGAAGACGGTCAACTTCGACGCGCCGGACGTCTACCATCTCTATTACGGCGACGAGACCGGCTCGGCCGGCACGGTCATGACCTATTTCCCCTTCCCGCACATCGCCAAGGGCGGGCGCGGCGCCGGCGAAGTCTCCGAGACGGTGTTTTCCGTGCCGAAGGGTTCGCTCGGCTACTGGAAGGAGCGCTTTTCCGGCACCGGCCTGACCGGCCTTGCGGAAGACGAAGCCTTCGGCGAGAAGCGCCTGCGCTTCCTCGGCCCCGATGGCGACGGCTTCGCGCTGACCGAAGTCGACGGCGACAAGCGCCTGCCCTTTGCCGGCGGCACGGTTCCGGCCGCTGAGGGCGTGCACGGGTTCCACGGCGTGACCATGCGGCTGCGCGATGGCGGTGCCACCGGCGAGCTCCTGAAATATATGGGCTATGAGGAAATCGACCGCCGCGGCGCGCTGACCCGCTACGCCGTCAAGGATGGCAACGGCGCCGATTTGATCGACCTCGAAGTGCTGCCCGGCGCACCGTCCGCCCGCCAGGGTGCCGGCTCCGTGCACCATGTCGCCTTCGCGGTGGAAAACCGCGCGGCGCAGGAAAAAGTGCGCAAGGCGCTCATGGATACCGGCTACCACGTCACCCCGGTCATCGACCGCGATTACTTCTGGGCGATCTACTTCCGCACGCCGGGTGGCGTGCTGTTCGAAGTGGCGACCAACGAGCCGGGCTTCAACCGCGACGAGGACACCGCCCATCTCGGCCAGGCGCTGAAGCTGCCGCGCCAGCACGACCATCTGCGCGCGCAGATCGAAGAGATCCTGCCGCCGATCGTCGACTAATTTGCAATCCCGCCGCCGGCGCCACCCAGCCGGCGGCCTCCTCTTTGTTTCAGGGAGACCATCATGTCCCGTGACGCCTACCACCATTTCGCCAGGACGCCGGAAGCCGGCGCGCCGCTGGTCTTCACCTTCCACGGCACCGGCGGCGACGAACACCAGTTCACCGGCCTCGTCCACCAGATCCTGCCCGCCGCCGGCATCGTCTCGCCGCGCGGCGACGTCTCCGAACATGGCGCAAACCGCTTCTTCCGCCGCACGGGGGAAGGGGTCTACGACATGGCGGACCTCGCGCTGCGCACCAGGAAGATGGCGGATTTCATCCGCGCCCATAAGGCCGAAAACCCCGAAACGCCGATCTACGGCCTCGGCTATTCCAACGGCGCAAACATCCTCGCCGCCGTGCTCTTCGAAGCGCCGGACCTGTTCGACCGCGCGGTGCTGATGCACCCGCTGATCCCATGGACACCCGCGCCCAACGTAGCGCTTGCCGGGCGAAAAATCCTGATTACCGCCGGAAGGCGCGATCCGATCTGCCCGCTGCCCCTGACGGAACGGCTTGCCGCCTATCTGGAAGGCGAGGGCGCTTCGGTCGATCTCGCGCTGCACGATGGCGGCCATGAAGTGCGGCAGCCGGAGATCGACGCCATTGCTGCCTTCCTTGCCGATCAGGGATAAGGTGGACGAAAGCGGCCGGCTCCCGCCCCGGGGCCGGCCTTCAAGACAATCCAACGAGGAGAAAAAACCATGAGCTGGATGCCCGGTATTGAACCGCAATGTCCCGAGGCCGGCACGGTCGACGACATCGAGATGCTGATCGTGCCCCGCGCCCGCGATCTCGGTGGCTTCGAGGTGCGCCGCGCGCTGCCGGCGCCGGAGCGCCAGATGGTCGGCCCCTTCATCTTCTTCGACCAGATGGGACCGGCCGAATTCCTGCATGACGGCGGCATCGATGTGCGCCCGCATCCCCATATCGGCCTTGCCACCGTCACCTATCTCTACCAGGGCGAGTTCCAGCACCGCGACAGCCTGGGCACCAACCAGATGATCTATCCGGGCGAGGTGAACTGGATGGTCGCCGGCAACGGCGTCACCCATTCCGAGCGCACCAGCCCCGAGACCCGCGCAAAACGCCATTCGCTGTTCGGCATCCAGACGTGGGTCGCGCTGCCGGAAGCCGACGAGGACAAGCCGGCAAGCTTCGAACATCAGGGCGCCGACGCCCTGCCGTTCCTGACGGGCGAGGGCAAGGAAGTGCGCCTCATCCTCGGCAATGCCTGGGGCGAGCGCGCGCCGGTGAAAACCTTCTCCGAGATGTTCTATGCCGATGCCGTGCTCGAAGCCGGCGCCAAGCTCCCGCTGCCCGACAACCACGAGGACCGCGGCCTCTATGTCACGCAGGGCTCCGTGCTGATCGCCGGCGAGGAATTTCTGGCCGGCCGGATGATGGTGTTCCGCCCCGGCGACCCGATCACCATCACCGCCGGCGAGGCGGGTGCCCGCCTGATGCTGCTCGGTGGCGAGACGATGAACGGGCCGCGCTACATCGCCTGGAACTTCGTCGCCTCCTCAAAGGAGAAGCTGGAAGCCGCGCGGGAAGCCTGGATCAAGGGCGATTTCGAACACGGCCGCTTCCGCCTGCCACCGGATGACAAGGCCGAGTTCATCCCCTTCCCGGAGACCCTGCCCACCGGCCACTAAACCGTTTGGCGGCCGAGACTACGGGTCGAGTTCCGGATAATGGCGGAAGATGTCGTCCTCGTTTGGCGCGAGCCGTCGGTCGCTTTTCAGATAGGCCGCAATGCGCGGATGTTTCGCCACGGCGGCCGAGACGGCGGCTATCTTCGGATAGTCGCCGTAAAGCTGTTCCATCAACCGCGGGAAGGCATAGGAAAGCCCGCTCATCACCTGGAACAGCGACAGGTCCGCATAGGTCAGACGATCGCCGACGAGGTGGGCGGGGCCGCCGGGATTGCGCTCCAGGATGGTCTCGAACCAGTCGAGGAATTTCGGCACGCGCTGCTCGCGGAATTCCTCTGCCCGGCGCAGCGCCTCCGGCTTCTGGTCCTCGTAATATTGCCCGGCGCCGATCGGGTGGTGCACATCATGCCCCTCCACGACGAAATCGGCGATGGTGAGTTGGATCTGGTGCGTCCACAGCCGCAGCCGTTCGTCCTTCGGCGCGAGCTCCAGCCGGTCGCCGAGATAGAGCAGGATCGCCGCCACCTGGCCGACGACCACCGCCCCATTCTTCAGGAACGGCGGCGCGAAGGAGGGCGTCGCAAGCTCCTTGCCGAAAGCCGAAAGCACCCGGTCACCATCCGCGCGCGCGACATCGCGATAGGACGCACCCGCCGCCTCCAGCGCCAGCCGCACATATTCCCCGCGGCCCTGAATGCCGCTCCAATAGTAGAGTTCATAGGTCATGCCGGCCAAATGCTATCAGCCCCGCCCGGGTTCCGCAAAAGGCGAGGGCATAGCCTTGAAGCCATCGTCGGCGCCGGTCATGATGCCCCCATGGCGCAATCATCCGGCACCTTTCAGGTCGAAGAGGTCTTCACCGAACAGCACGACCTGCTGGTCCTCTCGCTCGGCTTCATCTCGCCCGAAAACCCGCTCGACATCCTGCATTTCGCCTGCGGCCGCACCTGCAGCGGCGAAATCCCGCCCCTGATCGAGGACCTCCTGTATATCGAGCGCACCGACCAGGACCTCGCCTGCGACAGCCGCGACCTCCTCATGCTCGCCGCCACACCCGAAGGCATCGCGCTCCACCTCACCGAAGCCGGCGCCCAGGCCCTCCGCCTCCCGCAACAAACCCTCTTCCGCTTCGACCAGCATCCCCACCTGCTGCCCCAGGCCGCAGCGCTCCTGTCAGCCATGTCCGCCGCCGGCCAGGAGCAGGTGGCGTCTTGAAAGGCGCCAACGCGGACAGCCCATCCGCTAAAGTCACATAGGATTTGTTATGGAACTTGTCGGGCCTGTCGCCCTTACATTTCCTTTGGCTTGACTCCCGTGGCCGCACAGATGACAAAAGCCCTTGTTCAGTTGGAGTTTACAATGGCAGACGAACCAAATCTCGATGCGAGCACCCCAGCGGTTGAGGCCACCCCGGCCGCGGTCCCTGCCGAGACCAAGAAGCGTCGGCCACCGGCAAAGCGCAAGGAAGCGGCAGCACCGGTCGTGACTCCTGCTGTCTCGCCCTCGAAATCGCGCCGGCACTCCGAAAGCGAGAAGGCCGAAAAGCTCGCTCAAATCGAGCGCCGCCTGAGCGAGGGATCGACGTTGAAGGCGGCTGCCGCAGACGCCGGCATCTCGGACCAGACTTTTTACCAGTGGAAGCGGGCAGTGCCGACCTCGGACGCGAAACCTGCCGCACCCGCATCCCAGGACGATGGGCTCTCGGATTTGCTTGCGCTCGAAGCGGAAAACATCCGCCTCCGCGGCCTGCTCGCCGAAAAGCTGCGCACTGAGAACAGCGAGTTGCGCAAGAAGCTCGGCCTGGCCTGAACCCCATTTCATCGATCGATTGTATCGTAGCCGCAACTAATGTATGCGACGCCGAGCCTTGTTTTCTGCGAGGCAAAACTTTGAGCCAAAGGTCTACCCGCGCATGAAATCGCAGCGCAGCTTTGTCGTCGTGAAAAAGAACAGCCGCCGGCAGTCGAAAGCCCAGGCATCGTCTATCTGGGGTGACACGGACTTCAAGGCCCTTGCCCGCGAGGCCGAGATCGATGCGCCGGGTATTTTCGTGGAGCAGCCGGTTGCGGCAGAACCGCCGGCTGCTGAACCGGCCTTGGTCGAAGAGGTCGCGGAAGCACCTGCACCCATCGGGGCGCCTGAGATCATCCCGACGCCCGAGCCCGTCGAAGCGGCTCTGCCAGAGGTCGCAAAGCGGCAGCCGGCGCGTAAACGTAGCGAATCGAAGCCTCAGCCGCAGACAAGCCGGAAACCGACGGCGACGCCCGCAGCCGTCCCGACCTATGACGCGTTGATCGAGCTTGAAGACGCCAACCGGACACTCAGGGCACAGTTGCGCAAACGGCTCGAAGCGGAGCGCGCGCGGCTTGTCGAGATGCTCGAACGGGTGAACATCCGCCAGACGGCCGCGTGATCACGAAACGCCAAATCGCTCCAGCATCTTCTTGAGCTGAGCATTCTGCAAAACCAGCACATCCGCCAACTGGCGCCTCAGCCGCTGGACATCCGCGTCCACTTTTTCCAACTCGGTCTGGAAGTGGTCCTGCGTGTTTGCGGCGCTTTCTGCCTGATTGTCCGGCGCGTCTGCCGTATCGATCGAAGCTTTCTTCGCCCGGCCAACCCGCTTCCTGCGCGTTGAAACTTCGACGGCCTCGCGTCGTTTCGGCGCCGTGCGTGCCTTGGCACGAGCGCGGGCAGACCGCTCGGGCGCCCTCACCTCTTCCTCTGCCGGTTCTCGGATCGGGGAAACATCCTCGGCGGGCGGCAGCTCTGTTACGGGAAGCGTGTCTTCCTGCGTCGGCTCGGCGCGCGTCTCTGCGTGGGCAGGCTCCGCATCCTGGCCGTTATCCGGGCCTGCCGGCCGGCCCCGCGAGATCAGGTTCCCGATAAACTTCCATGGTGATTTCATCGTGCTTCAACCTCGAGCATTCGCGTCACGACGGACATGACGCGCCAATCCGACTCGGGACGTGAGCCTCAGCGCATTTTCGCTACCGACGATGTCATGGCTAGGGCCGATCTTGTCTGCCGGCCCGAATGTGCCCGCCGATCAGGCGAGACCAAGCTTCTTGCGCAGGTCGGCATTTTCCGCGCGAAGCTTCTCAGCCAGGATCTTGCGAAGCCGCTTGTTCTCGTCTTCGAGCTGAAGAAGCTCGGCCATTTCATCCCCGGCCGAAGCAGGCGCGCTGACGGCAACGGCAGCCTGCTTTTTCGGCGCAGCGTTGCTGCGCTGGCGCTTGGCCGCAACGGGCTCGGCCGCGGGCGTCACCTCGGCGCCATTGCCGGTGCGCTTCTTGCGCGCATCGGAGACCTTTGCCGGCTGGGAGGGCGACGATTTTGCCTTCGCTTCCGCAGCCACCTTCTTCACTCTCGGGGCGCGCTGCTTTTTGACCGCCGGCGGGGTCACGCCGGCAATCGCCGCTGCAACGTCGGAATTGGTGCCTGGGGTCTGCTCGTCAGCCATCGTTCGCCTCCCATGATCGCTAAAGTAATGTTTCGGGCGCGTTGCAGAGGGAGTCAATATCCAGGGCGTCATTAACCTGCTTCGCTGGAACATATCACGCTTCAGCGCTGATCAATCCGCGGTTGCCCATGGCCTACCAGTTGGCGTATCGAAAGAAACGATTTGGGGAGAGTGCACCGCGTGGGCGAAGACTGGGGACATTTCGATGAGGAACTGGAGCGCGCGCGCGTCGCCTGGCTCTATTTCATCGGCGGGCAGACCCAGCAGGAAATCGCCCAGCGCATGAACATCACGCGGCTGAAGGTCAACAAGATCATCGGTCAGGTGCGGGAATCCGGCAGCGTGCAGGTCAATGTCAGCCTGCCTTTGACAGACTGTATCGAGCTTGCCGAAAAGGTCTCCGCCCGCTACGGTCTGGTCGATGCGCTCGTGGTGCCGGATCTCGACGATTATCTGGAGCAGAAGCGGGTCATCGGCGAGGCGGCCGGCTCGCTGGCGAGCGAGCTGATCGAGGGGCGCGACATGGGCGTCGGCATCGGCTCCGGGCGCACGCTGAGCTTTGCCGTGCGCAGTCTGCGCGCCCGGCCGAAATCCGAAAGCTGGGTCGTGGGGCTCACCGGCGGGGTCACCAGCGGCTCGGCCACCAACACGTTCGAAGTCGCGACGGCCTTTGCCCGCGCGCTCGGCGTCGAATGTCACTACCTGACGGCGCCGATCTACTGCGCCAATCCCGAAAGCCGCAATGCGCTGCTGCTCAACGACGAATTGACGGACGTGCTGGCGCGCACCGAGATCGCCGATATCGGCATCGTCTCCTGCGGGGCCTTGGCGCAGGATACGTCGCTGACCCAGATCCGTGTCGTGAAGGACAATCTCGATACGGTGCTGAAGCGCGGCGCCGTCGGCGAGTTCATGGGGTGGTTTCTCGATGCGCGCGGCCAGGCGATCGATCATTTCCTCAACGATTCGATCATCGCGCTGCCGCCGGACAAGCTGAAGCTCAAACCCATTTCCGTGCTGGTGTCCGGCGGCATCCGCAAGATCCCGATCATCCGGGCGATCCTGCGCGCCGGTTATGTCAACCGGCTCGTCACCAACGAGGGTGTCGCGCGGGCCTTGCTGCAAGGCCCGCGCTGACTGTCCTGGATCAGGCGAGCGCCTTCTGGAGCGCGGCCGCCATGGCGCGCAGCGTCACGTAGGTCGAGGCGGCACCGGGGTCGATATGGCCGACGGAACGTTCGCCGAGTTTCGCCGAACGGCCGCGCCGGGATTCGAGCGCCGCCGTCGCCTTCATGCCGGCCTCGCCGCCGTCGCGGGCGGCAACCAGCACGTCCAGCGTCGAGCCGCCATCCTTGGCAACACGAAAGCCCGCCTCGACCGCCGGCACCCAGGCGTCGATCATCGTCTTGTCGCCCTGTTCGGCGCGGCCGCGGTCGCGAATGCCCTGGCAGGCGGCACTCAGCCATTCGGCCATGCCCGCGCCGTCGAGGTTGAGGCGGTGGCTGACGGCCGTGCCGGCGCGCAGGAACGCGGTGGCGTAGAGCGGGCCGGAGGAGGCGCCGACGGCGTCGAGGAAGGCCTTGGCCATGCGCTTGCAGATGCCTTCGATCGTCTCGTCGTCCTGCGTATCTTCCAGCGCGCGCTGCACCGCCTTCCAGCCGATTTCCATCGTCACGCCATGGTCGCCGTCGCCGATCACGCCGTCGAGTTCGGAAAGCCAGTTCTTCTCCGCGATGATTTCGTCGCCGACGGCATGCATCATCGTCTTGAAGATCGCCGGCGTGACGTCGCCTTCGGTCAGCAGTTCACGGGGCTTTTCCTGCACGGCGGCGCCGCTTTCGGCAAATTTCACCGCCTTGCGGCTGCGGATCGCGATGTCGTCGGTCTTCTCGAAGGCGCCGACGACGAGGGCCGGCGTGCGGCAGGGATGGTCGAGCAGCGCCTGCAGGGTATCGTCCAGCTTCATCAGCGTCACCGAGGCGCCGGCCATCTCCAGCGAGGTGGCATATTCGCCGACCCAGGAGGCGTGGATCTCGATGCCAAGAGCATCGAGCCGCTGCTTGACACGACGGAAGATGAGATAGAGCTCGATCTGCGACGTGGCGCCCAGGCCGTTGACGAGAACAGCGACGCGTTCGCCGGCCTTGAGGTCCAGCTCCTTCAGAACCGCCTCCACGAGTTCATCGCTCACCTCGTCCACCGGCGCGAGTTTCTGGCGACGGATGCCGGGCTCGCCGTGCAGGCCCATGCCGATTTCCATCTCGTCGTCGCCGATGGTGAAATTCGGCTTGCCGGTCTGCGGCAGCGAGCAGGGGCTGAGCGCCACGCCCATCGAGCGGGTCGCGTCATTGGCGGCCTGCGCCAGCGCCTCGACGCGCGCCAGCGGCTCGCCGAGATCGGCGGCAGCTCCGGCGATCTTGAAGACGAAGAAGTCGCCGGCAATGCCACGGCGTTCGGATTTGCGCTCGATCGGGGCGGAGGCGACGTCGTCGGCGACCGCAACATGGCGCACGGCGATGCCGGCCTGTTCCAGCTCCTCGGCCGCCATGGTGAAGTTCAGCACGTCGCCCGTATAGTTGCCGTAGAGCATGACGACGCCGACGCCGCCATCGACGGCGCGTGCCGCCTCGACGATGTGCGACGGCGAGGGAGACGCGAAGATGTTTCCGACGGCGGCGGCATCGGCAAGGCCGCGCCCGACATAGCCAGCAAAGGCCGGCTCATGGCCCGAGCCGCCGCCCACGACGATGCCCACCTTGCCATCGCGCGGGCCATCGACGGCGACGACCGCCCGCCCCGTCGCACCCTCGACGCGCAACATGTCCGGATGCGCGCCGACCATGCCTTCGATCATCTCCGCGATGATGTTTTCCGGCGCGTTGATCAGCTTCTTCGTTTTGACTTCCTGGTTCATTCTGCTTTCTTTCGTCAGATCGATGCGGCCGTAGGCTTCAAGCGTCACGGCGGAGATAGCGGCGGGAAACGGCGTCGAAGGAAATGGCGAGCACGACGATCGCACCCGAGACGATGCCCTGCCAATAGGGCGAGACGCCGAAGAGCACGATGATGTTCTCGATGATGGCGATGATGCCCGCACCGAAGATCGCCCCGATCGGGCTGCCGATGCCGCCGGTGGTGGCGACGCCGCCGATAACGGAGGCGGCGATCGGCGCCAGGACCCAGGTCTCGCCGATCGACGGCTGGGCGGTGCCGAGGCGAGCGACCATCAGCACGCCGGCAAGGGCAGCAATGGCGCCGGCGGCGGTGAAGACGAGAAGGCGCACCTTGTCGACCTTGATGCCGAGCATGCGGGCGCCGGCCTGGTTGTTGCCGATCGCATACATGTAGCGGCCGAAGGGCGTCTTCAGCATGACGAAGGTGGCAACGGCTAGCGCCACGAGCATGATGATGAAGGGCACGGGAACGCCGAGAAGGTCGCCGCGGCCGAGATAGTGCACATCCTTCGGAATGCCGGTGATCGCGACGCCGCGCGTCAAAACCAGGTTGGCGCCGCCGAAAATGCCGGCCGTGCCGATGGTGAGCACCAGAGAATGCAGCCGCAGCACCGTCACCAGCAGGCCGTTGACGAGGCCGAGGCAGGCGCCAAGCAGGATCGCCAGCAGCATGGCCGAATAGGGCTCGAAGCCGAGCCGCACCATGAGGATGCCGGAGATGACGCCGCAAAGCCCGCCGACCACGCCGAGCGAGAGGTCGAGTTCGCCCAGCACCATCAGCATGGATTGCGCAATGGTGATGAGGCCGACGAAGGCGAGCCCGCGCGCTATGACCGACAGGTTGTAGGGCGTGAGGAAATAGGGCGAGATCAGCGCGGAAAGCGTGAAGATCACGGCGAGCGCGACGAAGACGCCGACAAGCGGGCTGCGCGACAGGATCGCCCAGGGCCTGGTTTGCGTGGAACTAGTTTGCATGGGCTTTCGCCTCCGTGCCGAAGATGGCGCCTACGAGGGTTTCGTTGCTGGTGTTGGTGGTGTCGAACTCGCCGGTGATGCGGCCGTGATGCATGGTCACGATGCGGCTTGCGCATTTCTTGAGTTCGTCGAGTTCGGATGAGACGAGGATGACGCCGACGCCCTCCTCCGCCAGACCCTTCATGATCCTGTAGATCTCGGTCTTGGTGCGGATGTCGATGCCCTTGGTGGGCTCGTCGAAGATCAGCACGCGCGGCCGTGTCGCCATCGCACGGCCGATGATGGCCTTCTGCTGGTTGCCGCCGGAAAGCTGCGAGATGCGCTTGCCCATGCCGGATGTGCGGATGCCGTAGTCGTCGATGATCTTCTGCACCGCCTCGCGCTCGCGCCCGCCGCTGATGCCGAAGGCACCTTTCGTCAGCGAGAGGATGGAGATGCCGATGTTTTCGCGCAGCGACAGAAGCGGGAAGATGCCGTGGTGCTTGCGCTCTTCCGAGAGGTACAGCATGCCGCCATCGACCGAGGCGGATGTGTCGTTGAGCGTCCACGGCCTGCCGTCGACCGTCACGGTGCCGGCCTTGGCCTTCAGGAAGCCGAAGATCGTCTGCATGACTTCCGAGCGACCGGCGCCGACAAGCCCGGCAAAGCCAAGGATCTCGCCGCGCCGCAATTCGAAATCGACATCGTGGAAGCGCGCGCCGGAAAGGCCGCGCACCTGCATGATCGTGTCGGTGACCGGCCCCTTCGGGCGGAAATGTTCGTCGAAGGAAAGGTCCCGGCCGGACATGGCGCGGATCAGGTCCGCCTCGGCAATGTCGGCGATCCGGCCGCTTTCGATCTTCTCGCCGTTGCGCAGCACCGTGTAGTCGTCGCCGATGGCGAAGACCTCGTCCATCTTGTGGCTGATGAAGACGATGGCGTGGTCGCGGTCGAGCAGGCCGCGGATGACCTTGAAGACGCGGTCCACCTCGACGCGCGTCAGCGACGACGTCGGCTCGTCGAGGATAAGCACCTTCATGGCGGCATTGGTGCAGGCGCGGGCGATCTGCAAGAGCTGCTGGTCAGAAACGGAAATATTGGCGACAAGGTAGCGCGGATCGGCCTCGATGCCGAAGCGTTCCAGATAGGTCCTGGCTTCCTCGACGAGCGCATTGCGATTGACGAGAAGGCCGCCATGCCCCGTCCTGTCGAACGGCATGAAGAGGTTTTCCGCAACGCTCATCTGCGGGAAGAGATTGAGCTCCTGCGGCACATAGGCGACGTTCTTGTAGAGGCTCGCATCCTCCGCCGGATCGCGGCCGTCGATCAGCACCTGGCCGCGGGACGGCCGGTCGGTGCCGGTGAGAATCTTCACGAGGGTGGATTTGCCCGCACCGTTCTCGCCGGCGAGAATGTGCGTGCGGCCGAGTTCGATCGTCAGATCGACCCCATCGAGGGCGGTCACGCCGGGAAAGTCCCGGCCAAGGCCGCGGGTTTCGAGATAAGCCATGGGGCACCTGCGTACAGGAATGAGATGGAAAAGGCGCGGGGGGAGTGCCCCGCACCTCGCGTCAGTCCGGTCGCGCCGGATCAGCCGCCCACATTTTCCTTGGTGAGGAAGGCGTTGCCGGTGTCGAGGTAACCCGGCACCTTGGCGCCCGTCGCCTGCGCCCAGAGCAGCATGACCGACCAGTAGCCCTGGAGCTCCGGCTGCGAGGCGGACGAGCTGTCGGCCACGCCGTCGCGGATCATGTCGAGCATTTCCGGCAGGTTGTCGAGACCGACGAGGGTGACCTGGCCCTGCTTGCCGGCTTCGACGATCGCCTGGCCGATGCCGATCGGGCCGGCGGCGTCGGATGCGACCCAGCCCTTGAGGTTCGGGTTCGCCTGCATGATGGCGGCCGCCTGCTGCTGCGCCGTCTCGATGCTGTCATTGTCGATGCCTTCGGCAACGACCTTGATGCCCGGATGTTCGGCGAAGACCTGGCGGTGGCATTCGGCGCGGATCGAGTGGTTCGGCGCGGTCGGCACGCCCTGCATGATGGCGACTTCGCCCTCACCGCCGAGAACCTCGACGAGGCGGCGGGCCGCGATCTTGGCCTGCTCGCAGAAATCGGAGCCAATATAGGGGATGGCCATGCCTTCCGGCGGGATCGAATCGAAGATCACCAGCGGGATCTTCTGGTTCTGCGCTTCTTCGAGCGAAGCGCGGTTGCCGGACGGATCGAGCAGGTCGAGCGCCAGGCCATCGGGCTGGGTCGCAAGCGCGCTGTCGATGATCTGGTTCTGCTGCACGACGTCGGCGGACTGCGGCGCCGAGTAGATGACCTCGACGTTGGAACCGGTCTGCGCCTTGATCGCGGCCGCGGCGGCCTGCGCGCCCTCGTTTACCTTGTCGAACCACGGATGAACGACCTTCGGCACGACGACGAAGCGGTAGCTGTCCTTCTTGGTCGTTCCCTCGGCGTCCTGGGCCGAAACGGAAAGCGGCAGGGCAAGCGCGGCGGCGCATGCCAGGAGCGTGGCAAGTTTCTTCATGATGACCTCCCTTGGAGCAGGCGAAAATCCCTCCCGCCTGAATGATGGAACAGGGGCTTTGCATGGGGGCTCTCTCCCAAAACCCAAAGCCCACGGCGAATTTGATACAGATGTATTTTCATTTTTACAACAGTAAAATGACGGGCGTGAATGTGCATGCGGCGGAAGCTGCGTATAGCCTGGAGTGCACGGAAGGTGTGGCAGGCAGCCGCTGCATCGCGGGGCGTCGTTGAATGCGGGTGTCGCAATGCGCATATAGGGTGCCCGGGCTGAGCCATCGAAAGACAATGACCGCATGACACCGAAGACCGCTTTGCTTTTGGTCAATCCGAATTCGCGCCGTGGCAGAGAAAGCCTTCCTCAAGTCCGTGACCTGCTGAGCCGTGCGCAGATCGACTATGTCGAACTGCCGCCGGCGGCGGATGTCTCGGCGGCGGATGCCATTCGCGAGCATGCCGCGCGTGTCGATATGGCGATCGTCGGGGGTGGCGATGGCAGCCTCAACGGTGCGGCGCCGGGCTTGCTCGATACCGGGCTGCCGCTTGGCGTGCTGCCGCTCGGCACGGCCAATGATTTTGCGAAGACGGTGGGCATCCCGCTGGACCTGCCGTCCGCCATCGGCGTCATCGCGAAGGGAAACACCACGAAGGTGGATCTCGGCCAGGCCAACCAGCACCCGTTCTTCAACGTCGCCAGCATCGGCTTCAGCGCCGATCTCGCCATGTCGCTGACAGAAAAGGCAAAGAAGCGCTGGGGCAAGCTGGGCTACGGCCTGGTGGCCGCCCGCCTGCTGGCGAGCTCCCGCCTTTTCACCGCGACGCTCGAACATGACGGCCAGGCCGAGGAGCTTAAGACCCTGCAGGTCTCCGTCGGCAACGGGCGCTTCTACGGCGGCGGCATGACCGTGCATGCCGACGCCACGGCGACCGACGGCATGCTCGATTTCTACAGCCTGGAGGTCGACCACTGGTGGCGGCTGCTGCGCCTGCTGCCGAGCCTCAGGAACGGCACGCAGGGCGAATGGGACGATGTGCGCGCCTTCTCGACGAAGGCGCTGACCATTCGCACGAGCAAGCCGCGCGCCGTCAACCTGGACGGCGAGTTGAAGACCACGACGCCCGTCACCTTCGCGATCCTCGAAAAAGCCGTCTCCGTCTTCGTGCCCTGACGCCTCTGAACTGGTCGTGGAAATAGACCACTCGGCATCCTGTCCTTGCACGTTTTTTACACAAGGGAGGTGACAGCTGGCAACAGATAGCTTAACTGGTCTATAAAGCAGTCCAGTCAGAGCAAGCCATGCCAAGCCTCTCGCCCCTCAACGAGACGATCCACAAGCAGACCGCCAAGGAGATGATCCGCGACAAGATCATCTCCATGATCGCGTCGGGAATCCTGCAGCTGGACGACGAGCTTCCGAGCGAGCGCGAGCTTTCCACCATGCTGGCCGTGAGCCGGGAGACCGTTCGCGGCGCGATCCAGCTGCTTGCCGGCGAAGGCGTCGTGCAGGTCTCGCAGGGGGCGCGCACGCGCGTCTGCCGCGTCGACGTGACGGTGCGCACGCAACGCATCGGCGTCACCGATCCCACCTCCATCAACGGCTACAGCCTAGAGGCCGTGCATGCGGCGCGGCTGCTCGTCGAGACCGCGGTGGCGGCGGATGCCACGCGCCATCTCAGCGCGGACGATATCCGCCGCCTCGAGGATTCGATCGCCGCGCAGGAGCAGGCCCTCGACGATCCGGTCCGCTTCCTGATCTGCGACCGCGAGTTCCACCTGACGATCTACTATGCCTCCACCAACCGGCTGCTCGCCGATTTCGTGGTCGATCTCTACACCTACATGCTCGACCATCGGCGCATCGCGATGGGCGAGCCCGGGGCGATCGAGAAGAGCCTAGAAGACCACCGTTTCATCGTGCGGGCGCTGAAGATGCGCAATCCGGAAGCCGTGGCGGCGGCATTTTCCGAGCATATCCTGCGCATTCGCGACACATCGCGCGCCGTCGACGAGCGCGGCCTCACAAACTAGGGAGTTGGCCTATGCATATCCTGATAATCGGCGCGGCGGGCATGGTCGGGCGCAAGCTGGTGAACGCGCTGCTGCGGGCTGGCACGGTGGCCGGCAGCCCGATACGCCGCCTCACCCTTGCCGATATCGTGGCGCCGGAAACGCCCGATTTCGACGGAGAGGTCGAGGCCGTCGCGACCGATCTCGCGCATGACGGCGCCGCGGCCGCCCTTATCGCCTCCCGTCCGGATATCATATTCCACCTGGCCGCCATCGTGTCCGGCGAGGCCGAGGCGGATTTCGAGAAGGGCTACCGCGTCAATCTCGGCGGCACCCATTCGCTGTTCGAAGCCATCCGCCGCGCCGGCCTCGAGAGGCCCTACCGGCCGCGGGTGGTGTTCACCTCCTCGATCGCGGTTTTCGGGGAGCCGCTGCCCGCGGTGATCGGCGACACCCAATGCCTTACCCCGCTGACGAGCTACGGCACCCAGAAGGCGATCGACGAGCTTCTGCTGGCGGATTATTCCCGGAAGGGCTTCTTCGACGGCATCGGCATTCGCCTGCCGACCATCTCGATCCGGCCGGGCAAGCCGAACAAGGCCGCCTCGGGCTTCTTCTCGTCCATCCTGCGCGAGCCGCTGGTCGGGGAGCCGGCCGTCCTGCCCGTCAGCGAAACGGTGCGCCACTGGTTCGCCAGCCCGCGCGCCGCCGTCGGCTTCCTGCTGCATGCGGCTGAACTGGATACCGGGTCGCTCGGCCAGTTGCGCACCATCACCATGCCGGGCCTTTGCGCCACCGTCGGCGACCAGATCGAGGCGCTTCGCCGCGTTGCGGGCGATGGCGCCACGAAACTCATCCGCCGCGAACCGGACGAGACGATCGCCGGCATCATCGCCGGCTGGCCGAAGAGCTTTGACGCAAGCCGCGCCGAAGCCCTCGGCTTCCGAGCCGAGACGTCCTTCGAGGAGATCATCCGCGTGCATATCGAGGACGAGCTGGGAAACCGGGCTCCGGAGCGCGCCTGACATGCTGCTGGGTGCCATTGCAGACGATTTCACCGGCGCGAGCGACCTTGCCAACACGCTGGCAAAGGGCGGCATGTCGACCGTTCAGTTTTCCGGCATCGGCCATGAGGCGGCGGATTGCGAAGCGGGCGTCGTCGCGCTCAAGACGCGCTCCATTCCCGCAGCCGATGCCGTTTCGCAATCGCTTGCGGCGGCGCGCTGGCTGCTGGATCAGGGCTGCGAACAGCTGGTCTTCAAATATTGCTCGACCTTCGATTCCACGCCGCAGGGCAATATCGGCCCCGTCGCCGAAGCCCTGCTCGATCTGCTGGGCGGCGGCACGGCGGTCGTCTGCCCGGCCTTTCCGGGCGCGGGCCGGCGCATCTTCATGGGACATCTCTTCGTCGGCGATCGCCTCCTGTCCGAAACGGGCATGCGGCATCATCCCCTGACGCCGATGACCGATCCCGACATCCGCCGCTGGCTGTCCCTCCAGACCGCCGGCGAGGTGGGCGGCGTCCCGCTCGACACCATCCGCTCCGGCGTCGATGCCGTGAGGGCGGCCTTTGCCCTCAACGCGCAGGCCGGCCGCCGGCTGGTCGTCACGGATGCCATCGACGACGAAGACCTGATGACGATCGGCGCCGCCATCGCCGGGCACAGGCTGGTCACCGGCGGTTCCGGCATCGCGCAGGGCCTGCCGCGCAACTTCCGCGCCCAGGGCAAGCTCTCCGCAACGCCCCGGGACTTGCCGGCCGTGCGCGGGCCGGGCATCGTTTTGTGCGGGTCCTGTTCCACGGCCTCGCAGCAGCAGGTGGCCCTCTACGCGGCAAACCACCCCTCCCTGGCCATAGACCCGTCCGCCCTCATGCGCGGCGAGACGACCGTCGACGGTGTCGCGCGATGGATACGGGCACAAGAAGCGCAAACGCCCATCGTCTATTCCACCGCCGCCGAAGACACGGTTGCAGAGGCGCAAAAGCTTTTCGGCCGCGCGGCGGTCGCGGCGAAGATCGAGGACTTCTTCGCCACCCTCGCCCGCCATCTCGCCGATACGGGAACCCGCCGCATCGTCGTCGGCGGGGGCGAGACCTCCGGCGCCGTCGTCGAGGCGCTCGACCTGACGAGCATGCAGGTGGGCCGCGAGATCGATCCGGGCGTTCCGGTGCTCGTCGGCGAGCGCAACGGCCCGCTCGGACTGGCGCTCAAAAGCGGAAACTTCGGCACGGTGGACTTCTTCGAAAAGGCACTCGGCCGGGTGGGACAGCCATGAACGAAGCAAGCGTGCGCGACACTATCGTCCGATGGGGAAAGTCGCTGTTTGAGCGTGGGCTGACGGCCGGCTCGTCGGGAAACATCTCCGCCCGCGTGGAAAATGGTTTCATCGCCACCCCGACGAATTCCTGCCTCGGCTTCCTCGACCCGGACCGTCTGTCGAAGCTCGATGCGAACGGAACCCACCTTTCCGGCGACCCGCCGACGAAGGAACTGCCCCTGCATTTCGCCTTCTACGAGGGCCGCACCTGCGGCGCCGTGGTCCATCTGCATTCGACCTATGCCACCGCCCTCTCCTGCCTGTCGGATACTGATCCCGAAGACGCCATCCCGGCCATCACGCCCTATGTGGTGATGCGCGTCGGCCGGGTTCCGGTCGTGCCCTATACGCGGCCGGGTTCTGCGGAGGTCAGGCCGCTCATCGCCCGGATCGTCGCCGAGCACAGTGCGGCCCTCCTCGAAAACCACGGGCCGATCGTCTCCGGCACCACGCTCGATGCCGCGGTCTTTGCCATCGAGGAGCTGGAGGAGGCGGCAAGGCTCGCAATTTTGACGCGCGGCCTGCCGGTGAGGCACCTCTCGAAGACCGCCGTCGACGATCTCAACGCCACCTTCAAACTACGGTGAACCATGCCGAAATTTTCCGCCAATCTCGGCTTTCTCTGGCCGGACAGACCCCTGCTCGACCGCATCGACGCCGCCGCCAGGGCCGGCTTTCGCGCGGTGGAGCTGCACTGGCCCTATGACGTGCCCGCCGGCAGCGTGAAGCAGCGCTGCGCCGATCACGGCCTCCACCTTCTCGGCATCAACACGCCGCTCGGCCGCACCGGGGACGGCGATTTCGGGCTGGGCGCCCTGCCCGGCCGCGAGGCGGAGTTCGAGGCGGGCTTTCGGCAATGCCTTGCCTGGGGCGAACTTGCCGGGGCCTCGGCCATCCATGTGATGGCGGGTGTCGTCGCGGCCGGCCAGAAGGCGCAAGGCCGAAGCACGCTTGTCGAAAACCTGCGCAAGGCCGCCGCCCTGGCGCCCGCAATGACGCTCCTGCTGGAAGGCATCAACCAGCGCGACAAACCCGGCTACTTCTATTCCACGATCGCCGAAAAGGCGGACATCATCGCCGAGGTCGGCGCGCCGAATGTCAGGATCATGTTCGACATCTACCATGTCGGCGTTTCCGAGGGGGACATCTTCCGCAAGCTCGAAACCTATCTCCCCCTCATCGGCCATGTGCAGATCGCCGCCGTGCCGAGCCGGGCGGAACCCGACGAGGGAGAGGTCCACTATGCCCATGCCTTCGCCGAACTCGACCGCCTCGGCTACGACGGCTGGGTCGGCTGCGAATACAAGCCGCGCGGCGGCACGGATGACGGGCTCACCTGGACGAAAACGCTGAACGTCACGCTTTGAAACCACAGGAGTTCCGCAATGGATGATCGTCGAAGCGCCGCCGTGATCGGGCTGGGATCAATGGGCGCCGGCATGGCGCGCGCGCTGCATCGCAGCGGCATCCGGACGGCCGGGACGGATGTGAACGCGAAAGCATTGCAGGCGATGGAACGCGACGGCATAGCGACCCATCGCACGCCCGCTGAGGCGGCGGGCATGGCGGATATCGCCATCGTCGTCGTGGTGAATGCGGCGCAGGTGGAGGCCGTGCTGTTCGGCGAAGACGGCGCCGTCCCCGCCATGCAGCCGGGCTCCGTCGTGGTCTGCTGCGCCACCATTGCGCCCGAACGGGCGAAGGGTTTTGCGGCGCGCGCCGGCGAGCACGGCATCCTCTATCTCGACGCCCCGATCAGCGGCGGCGCGGAAAAGGCGGCGGCGGGAAAACTGACGGTGATGGCCTCCGGCCCGCGGCAGGCCTTCGATGCCGCAGCACCCGCACTCAAGGCCATGGCCGAAACCGTCTACGACCTCGGCGCGGATGTCGGCATCGGCTCCTCGTTCAAGATGGTCAACCAGCACCTCGCCGGCATTCACATCGCCGCCGCCTGCGAGGCGATCACCTTCGCCAGGTCGCTCGGCCTCGACATCGCCAAGGTCTTCGAGGTCATCACCAAATCCGCCGGAAACAGCTGGATGTTCGAAAATCGAATCCCGCATGTTCTTGCCGGCGACTACAGCCCGAAAAGCAGCGTTTCGATCTTCACCAAGGATCTCGGCATCGTCTCCGACATGGCCCGGGCCAACAAGTTTCCAGCCTCGATGGCCGGCACGGCGCTGCAACTGTTCCTGATGTGCGAGGCGGTGGGAATGGGGGCGGACGACGACGCCTCCGTCGCAAGGCTCCTCGCCGGCATCTGCAAGCTCGACCTTCCGCCGGAGGCCTGACCTCAGCGCGCGCCCGCGGACGATGAGGCCAGTTCGATCCAGTAGCTGACGCCGGCCGGAATGACCTCGTCGTTGAAATCGTATTTCGGGTGGTGGAGGCCGGCGGTCTTGCCCTGGCCGAGGAAGATGTAGGCGCCGGGCCGCTTTTGCAGCATGAAGGCGAAGTCCTCGCTGCCCATCATCGGCGCCACGTCGCGATCGACATTCTGGGCGCCCGCCGCCGCGGCGGCGGCGGCAAAGGCGATGTCGACATTGGCGTCCGCGTTCACGGTCACCGGGTAGTCGCGCAGATAGTGCAGCCGCGCGGTGGCCCCGAAGGTCCTGGCCGTCAGGTCCACCACCTCGCCGAGCCGCCGCTCCATCAGGTCCTGCACCGCGCCATTCAGCGTGCGCACCGTGCCCTTCAGCAGGGCGACGTTCGGGATCACATTGTCCGTGAAGCCCGCATTGAAGGCGCCGAAGGAGAGGACGGCGCTGTTCAGCGGATCGACATTGCGCGCGACGATCGAGTGGGCGGCGCTGACGATCTGCGCGCCGACGAGAATGGGGTCGATGCAATCATGCGGGCGGGCCGCATGCCCGCCGCGGCCGTCGATCTCGATGCGGAAGCGGTCGGCCGCGGCCATGATGGGGCCGGTGCGCATGCCGAACGTGCCGGCGGCAAGGCCCGGCATGTTGTGCATGCCGTAGACCTGGGTGATGCCGAAGCGTTCCAGCAGGCCGTCCTTCACCATCTCGTTCGCGCCGCCGCCGCCCTCCTCGGCCGGCTGGAAGATCACCGCGACGCTTCCGGCAAAGCGCCGTGTTGCGGCGAGGTATTTCGCGGCCCCCAGCAGCATCGCCGTGTGCCCGTCATGGCCGCAGGCATGCATCAGGCCGGCGGTCTGCGAGGCATAGCTGCAGCCGGTCTCCTCCATGATCGGCATCGCGTCCATGTCGGCCCGAAGGCCGATCACGGGTCCGCCGGCGCCGGCCGAGCCATGGATGAGACCGACGACACCCGTCCGCCCGATGCCGCTCACCACCTCATCGCAGCCGAATTCGGCCAGCTTCTCGGCAACGATGCCGGCCGTGCGGTGCACCTCGTACTGCAATTCCGGATGCTTATGGAAATCATGCCGCCACGCCACGATTTCCTCGAGCATCGGGGCGATGTCCTTGTTGAGCGGCATGGGCGTAACCTCCGGATTTGCGGTTTGCGGTCAGAAACTGATCGTCTTGTGCTCGATGTAGTGGTTGATGCCCTCGGCGCCGAACTCGCGGCCGATGCCGCTCTGCTTGAAGCCGCCGAAGGGCGCCATCAGGTCGGCGGCCGCGCCGTTGATCGACAGGCCGCCGGTGCGCACTTTTCGCGCGATGTCGAGCGCGGCCGGCACGTCGCGGGTCCAGACGGAACCGGCGAGGCCGTATTCGGAATCGCCGGCGATCTCCACCGCCTCGTCGATATCCCGGTAGCGGATGACGCTGACGACCGGGCCGAAGATTTCCTCGCGCGCGATCCGCATGGTGTTCGTCACGCCGGTGAAGACGGTCGGCCGGATGAAGGAGCCGTGGTTGATGCCGTCAGGCATGCCATGGCCGCCGATCGCAACCGAAGCGCCCTCCTCGATGCCGAGCGCGATATAGTCGTCCACCCGCTTGCGCTGGCGCTCGGAGACGAGCGGGCCGATGAAGGTCTGCTCGTCCGACGGATTGCCGACCACCATCTTCGACACCTCGCCCACCAAGGCATCGACGAACTGGTCATGCTGGCCTTCGGAGACCAGGATGCGCGTCTGGGCGACGCAGACCTGGCCGTTGTTGGGGAAGGAGCGGTAGCGCAGCGCGCTGACGGTGCTGTCGATATCGGCATCCGGCAGCACGATCGCCGCTGACTTGCCGCCGAGCTCCAGGCTGAAGCGGGCGAGCCGGTCGCTGGCGATGTGCGCGATGCGCTTGCCGACGGCGCTCGAGCCGGTAAAGCCGATCTTGTCGACGCCCGGATGGCTGACGAGATGTTCGCTGACTTCGCGGTCCGCCACCAGGATGCTGACCACGCCCTCCGGCACGCCGGCGTCGGCAAAGAGTTCGCCGAGGAACTGACCGCTGAGCGCGGTTTCCGGCGCGAGCTTCAGGATGACCGTGCAGCCGGCCAGCAGCGCCGGATAGAGCTTGACGAGTGCCACCTGGTGCGGCGCGTTCCACGGAATGACGGCGGCAACGACGCCGACCGGCGCGCGCATCCAGAGGGTCTTCGCTTCGGGAAAACCATCCCGCGTCGCCTCCCAGGGATATTCTTCCGCCGCCTTGAAATAGGCGAGGCTCTGGTCGCGGATCAGCGTCTGGATCGCCCGCGTGTACCAGAGCGGCGCGCCCATTTCGCGCGAGACGAACTGCGCGAATTCTTCCGCTTTCGCCTCGTAGAGATCGAAGAAACGGCGCAGCACTGCGATGCGTTCCGCCGGCGTCAGGCGGGGCCAGGCGCCCTTGTCGAAGGCGTCGCGGGCCGTGGCCACCGCAAGGTCCACATCCGCCCGCGAGGCCAGCGGCGCCGAGCCGACGAGCGCGCCGTCATAGGGCGAGCGGACCTCGATGCGCTCCGCGCCCAGTGGTTCCTGTCGACGGCCGCCAATGAAGTTTCCAGTGAAATGTACCATGTCGCGCTCAGCCTGTTCGAAGTTATAGGAAGGGTGTCTCGCCCACGCGCAGGCGCAGGCAAGGTGGAGGATTTCGGTGTCCGGACCAGCGCCCGGACTGTGGTGGGGTCAGATTGTCAGGGTTCTATAAGGTCTGAGGCCCTCTCACCGATCATGATCGATGTGGCATTGGTGTTGCCCGCGATGTGGCGCGGGAAGATCGAGGCATCGGCGACCCAGAGGTTGTTGGCGCCGCGGACCTTGAGGTCCGGCGTCAGCACCGCGCGCGCGTCGATGCCCATGCGGCAGGTGCCCACCGGATGCAGGAAGGGCACGGTCGATTTGCGGATATAGGCCTCGTCGGCCGCGGCCCCCGCGCTCGGGTCCGGCACGTCGATGAGGTTCATCACCTGCGAACCGAAGGGCGCCGTCGAGGCGATCTTGCGCACCCAGGCAAGGCCGCGCTTCACGCCGTCGAAATCGTCCGGGTGGTCGAGCAGGCGCGGATAGATGGCGACCGGGGCCAGCGGGTCCTTCGAACGAAGCTCCAGGTGGCCCATGCTCTTCGGGTGGTTGATGTTGACGAGGATGGTGGTGAGCTTGCGGTTCGGAACCGTGTAGCGGCCCTTCTTCTTCACCCAGCCGAAGGGGAAGAGATGGAATTGCAGGTCGGGCTCCTCAAAGGACGGGTCGGATTTCAGGAAGGCGAGCACCTGCGCGGTCGGCACGCTCATGAAGCCCTTGCGCCGGAAAACCCATTCGGCGAGCGTCTTCACGCCGTTGATCGGCGTCGCCAGGCTGTTGGCCGTCGTCACGTTCATCTCGGCCAGCACGTAGAGGCCGGGATGCTCCATGAGGTTGCGCCCGACATCCGGGCTCTCAATGATCGGCTCGATGCCGTGGCGCTTCAGCTGCGCCGGATCGCCGATGCCCGACAGCATCAGGATCTGCGGCGAGTTGATGGAGCCGGCCGACAGCACGACGCCCTTGCGCGCCTTGAAGGTGACGCGCGTTCCGTCCTTGATCGCCCTTATACCGACGGCGCGACGGCCTTCGAAGAGGATGGTCTCGACGATCGTGCCGTCGACGAAGGTGAGGTCCGGATTGCCGAGCTTCGGCTTGATGAAGGCCTCCCAGGCCGAATGCCGCTTGCCTTCGCGCGTCGAGCCCTGGTTCCAGGCGACGCCCTCATGGGAGGCGCCGTTGAGATCTGGGTTGAGCGGCACGCCGGCATTGACGAAACTGTCGAGGAAGGCCTCGGAGACCGGATGTTTCCAGCGCAAGGCCGAGACGCGCTGGGGGCCGAGGCCGCCGCGCAGCGCGTTGTCCTTGTCGTTGTCGGCGGTCTCCATCTTGCGGAAATAGGGCAGCACCGAGTTCCAGCCCCAGCCCTTGTTGCCCATGGCTTCCCAGGCGTCGTAGTCCTTCGCCGCGCCGCGGATGAAGATCATGCCGTTGATGGCCGACGAGCCGCCGGGCACGCGGCCGCGCGGCCACTTCTCCACCAAATTGTCGCGGGTCGGGTCCGGCTCGGTCTGGAAATCCCAGTCGTAGCGCTTGTTGCCGATCGTGTGCACGAGCGCTGCGGGAATATGGGTGAGGTTCAACCTCTCCTTCTTGCCGGCCTCGACCAGCAGCACGGAATTCTTCTTTTCAAGAAGCCGGGCGGTCAGCGGGCAACCGGCGCTGCCCGATCCCACCACGATATAATCAAATTCTTTCAAGGCACTCATTTGCTGTAGACCTCTGGATATCCGTCACGCCGCTTCGACGATTTTCGCCAGGTGACAGGCAGCGAAGGCTTGCCCCTCGCGCGGTGTCAGCACCGGATCGATGGTTGCGCATTTCTCGATCGCGAAGGGACAGCGCGTCCGGAAGCTGCATCCCGGCGGGATGTTGATCGGGTTCGGCGGCTCGCCTTCGAGAAGGTATTTTTCCGGGTCATAGGGACGCGCCTCGATCGACGGCACGGCGCTGAGGAGCGCGCGCGTATAGGGATGGCCGGGATTGAAGAAGGTCGTCTGGTTGTCGGAAAGCTCGACGACGCGGCCGAGATACATCACCGCGACGCGGTTGCAGACCCGCCGCACCATGCCGAGATCGTGCGAAATATAGAGGAGCGTGATGCCGCGCTCGCGCTGCAATTTCTCGAAGAGCGCAAGCAACTTGGTCTGCTCCACCTGGTCGAGCGCGGACAGCGTCTCGTCGAGGATCAGCAGTTCCGGATCGAGCACCATGGCGCGCGCGATGTTCACGCGCTGGCGCTGGCCGGCGCTGAGGCCCACCGGCAGCTTGTCGTGCAGATCGAGCGACAGGCCGATTTCCTGCATGACCTGCTCGACCTTCGGCCGGATCGCGCTGCCCGCCATGCCGTGGATCCTCAGCGGTTCGGCGATCGTGCGGCCGATGGTGAAATGCGGCGGGATGGCGTTGAACGGGTCCTGCAGCAGAAGCTGGAAGCGCTTGCGCAGGTCGAGCTGGCCCTTGGCATTGAGGCGCGCGATATCCTTGCCCTTGAACAGGATCTGCCCGGTATTGGGCAGTTCGAGCAGGCTGAGCAGCCGCGAGAGCGAGGACTTGCCGCAGCCGGATTCGCCGACGATGCCGAGGCTGTCGCCCTTGTGCACATCGAAGGACACGCCGCGCACGGCATGCACATGCTGCTTGCCGAACAGTTTCGTCGGATCCTTGGTGCTGTAGACGCGGCTGATGTCGCGCACGGACAGCACGACCTCGCTGTCGGAAATCTTGTCGGCAATCGAGGCGCCGGTGTTGCGCGTGTCGGCCTCCCAGATTTTCGGCAGGTCCGAGATGAGGTTCGCCGTATAGGGATGTTTTGGCGCGCTGAGCAGGTCCTCGAAAGGCTGGTGTTCCACCACCTGGCCCGCCGACAGGACCAGCACCTCGTCGGCGATATCGTGCAGGGTGCCGAGCGAGGACGAGACGAAGAGGATAGCCGTGTTGAAATCGCGCTGGAGATCCTTCAGCAGGCGCAGGATCTGCGCCGCCACCGTCACGTCGAGCGGCTGGGTAATATTGTCGGCCACCAGCAGGTCCGGCTGGGTGACGAGCGCATCGACGATCATCACGCGCTGCATCATGCCGCCGGAGAACTGGAACGGGAATTCCTGGAAGCGCTGCGCCGCCGAGGGGATCCGCACCGCATCGAGCGTGCGCACGACCCGGCGCGCGGCGTCGGCCGTGCTGATGCCCGGCTCGACGGCTTTCAGCTTCTCCACGATCTGGTGGCCGATCGGGATGGTCGGGTCGAGCGCGCTGCCGGGATCGGAGCCGATATAGGCGATCTTGCGGCCGCGCAGCGCCTGCATCTGCCGCTGCGGCAGCGTGACGAGGTCTTCGCCGCGGTAGAGGATCTTGCCGCCGGTGATTTCCAGCGGCCTGGCGACCCAGTTGATCAGCGCGCGTGACAGCACGGTCTTGCCGGAGCCGCTTTCGCCGATGATGCCGAGCACGCGGTTTTCCTCGATGCTGAGGGAAACGTCCCGGAGCACCGGCCGCCTTGCGCCGGAGCCGAGAAGCAGATCGACGGAGAGGCCCTGGACATCCAGGATTTTCGAGGACGTGTTCATTCGACCCCCTGCAGAATCTTGTTGCGCGAACGTTCCAGTGCGCCACCCATGAAATTGATGCCGCACAGCGAGAGGGCCAGCAGCAGGCCGGGAACGGTGGTGATCCACCAGGCGTTCATGAGGTATTTCGTGCCGTCGGCGATGATCGTGCCGAAGGTGGGCGTCGGCGGCTGCACGCCGATGCCGATGAAGCCGAGCGCGGCCTCGAAGATCATCATCTTCGCCACATCCAGCACGGCGACGAAGGCGATCGGCGGCAGGATGTTCGGCGCGATGTGCACGAGCAGGATCCGGAGGTCCGATGCGCCGAGGATTTTGGCCGCCCGCACATATTCCCGCCGCCGCTCGGACAGCGTGACGCTGCGGGCGACGCGGGCATAGGCCGGCCAGCCGGCGAGGATGAAGACGAGGATGATGGTCAGCGGCGTCGGCCGCGTGACGCCGAGGATGGTGATCGCCAGGATGACCACGGGGATGGACATCTGCGCATCGGTGAGCCGCATCAGCACCAGGCCGACCCATCCGCCGACATAGCCGGCGATCATGCCGATCGCCGAACCGACGATGAACATGCCGATGACGCTGACGACGCCGATGAACAGCGCATTGCGCAGGCCGATCAGCGAGCGCGAGAACAGGTCGCGCCCGAGCTGGTCCGTGCCGAAGAGGTAGGGCATGTTCGCGCCGTCGAGAAGCCCGGGTTCGAGGAACTTCTTGCTGACGTTGAACTGCGTCGGCGACAGGTTGAGAAGATAGGGGCCGATCACCGACAGGAGCAGCAGCCCGAGCACGATGGCGAAGCCGATCTTGAAATCGGCGGTGCGCCATGCCTTTGCGAAGAGGCTGGTGCCGGGGCCGCGCTTTCTTGCGACGGCCGTTCCGGCGGGATCGATATCCGTTCCGATAGCCATCAGTACTGCAGCCTTCTGTCAATGGTGGTGGCGGCGAAGTCGACGAGGATGTTGACGACGACGAGAACCACGCAGGCGAGGATGGAAATCGCCTGGATGATCGGGAAATCGCGCTGGAACACCGCGTTGATCATCAGGAGGCCCACGCCCGGGAAGTTGAACACGTATTCGATGAGGAACAGGCTGCCGAGCAGCACGCCGACGGCCTGGATGCCGAGCGTGTTGAGAAGCGGGATCAGCGAATTGCGGAAGACGTGGAAGACGATCATGCGCGACCGTGACAGCCCGCGGATCTGGCCGACCGAGACATAGGCCTCCATCAGGTTGCCGCTGACCGACACCGCGATCGAGCGGATGAAGACCGGCGCCAGTTCGACCGCCAGCACGATCGCCGGCAGGATGGCGTAGCTGAAACCCTTGTAGCCGATCGCCGGCAGCCAGCCTGCCTTCGCCGAGACGAGGAAGATCAGCACCAGCGCCAGCCAGATATTGGGCAGCGAGACGAAGATCGAGCTCAAATAGAGCGCGAATCGATCCGGCCACTTGCCCGACCGCAGCCCCGCATAGATGCCGATCGGCACGGCCAGCGCCAGCGCGAAGACGAAGGCGAGGCCGGCGAGCAGCAGGCTGTAGGGCACTGCCGTCGCGATGAGCCCGATGACCGACGCGCGGTTGGCGGCGTTGAACGTATCGGCGGCGCGGGTGCCGCCGGTGCTGGCGCCCTGGGCGCTGCGCACGAACGAGCGCCCGAAATCGCCCTGGGCGATCTGCCCGACATAGCGGCCGAACTGCACGAGCACCGGGTCGCGCAGCCCCATTTCCTTGGCCGTCTGTTCTGCGACCGATGGCGACACCATCGGCCCCAGCATGATGCGCACGGGGTCTCCCGGCACCACCCTCAACAAGGTGAAGATGAGCAGTGCCACGAGGAGAACGATGATGAGACCCTGCGCTATTCTTCGCATGAAGAAATCGAGAGCAAAGAGCATGTAGGGTACCCCGCGATGCCGTTACAGTCTGCCGGCGGACCTTTTGTTTCTGCCGCATTATCCGACGCCGAAGCGATGCCGCTTCGGCTGGAAATGCTTTAGACCAGGTCCGCCTTGCTGAGATCGATCGGACCGTTCGGGAAGTAATAGGCACCCTGAAGACCCTTCGCCGCGCCGTGGAAGTTGACGGCGGAAAACAGCGAGAAGCTCGGCGATTTCTGCGCCATCAGCGGGAAGACCTTTTCCTGAAGGATCTTGAGGCGCTCTTCCGGCGTCGCGGCACCCCGCTCCTCGTCGAGCACGGCGTCGATCTCCGGATCGTTGACGCCGGTAATCAGCGCCGCCTTCGAATGCCAGTTGGGGCGCAGCACCAGGTCCGGCTCCGGCGAACCGGTCATCCAGCCCACGTCGCACATATGGCCCTGGCCCTGGCCGTCGGCGGCGCGGTAGATCGCCTGTTCCCAGGCGGCGGGTTCCAGCACCGTCAGCTGCACGTTGAAGCCCTGCTCGGCCATCATGGCGGTGATGATCTCGCCATATTCCTTGGTCTTCGGGTAGAAGCCGATCGAGGTAATATATTCGAGCGGCGGCAGGCCCTCGCCGTTCGGGAAGCCGGCTTCCGCCAAAAGGCGCTGGCATTCCTCCGGGTCGTATTTCGGATAGGTCTCGATGTCCTTGAAGCCGAACTTCATCGGCGAGATGAAGCAGCTCGTCGCCGAGGCGGCGTCGCCCATCAGCATGAGGATCTGCTCGCGGTCGATCGCATGGCAGGCGGCAAGCCGGATGCGCGGATCGTCGAAGGGCGCCTTGTTGCAGCGGAAGTGCAGGTACTTGTTCTCGGTGGAGAGGCCGCGATGCCCGACGATGGCGTCGTTGCCGGCGAGCGTGGCATATTGCTCGGGCTCCAGGCGCTCGGCGATCTGGTATTCGCCGTTCATCAGGCCGAGCAGGCGGGTATTGGCATCCGGCACATAGGCATAGACGATCTCGTCGATCTTCGGCCGGCCGCCATAATAGGCGTCATTGGCCGCCAGCATGCTGCGATCGCCGACCGTCTCGACATATTTGAAGGCATTGGTGCCGTTCGGGCGCTTTTGCAGGGTCGCGGGATCGGCGACGTCCTTGGCCGACAGGATCGGCAGGAAGCTGGAGATGAACCAGTAGGCCGAGGCCGGATAGCCGTATTTGGCGGTGCTGAGGCGCACGGTCAGGCGGTCCACGACCTCGACATCGACGCGGCCCGGATAGAAGGAGGCGGCCGGCCGTTCCGGGTTGGAGGCATATTCCATCGTCGCCTTGACGTCCTCGGCGCCGAAGTCCTTGCCGTCATGGAACTTCACGCCGTCGCGCAGCTTGAATTCCAGCGTGTTGGCGTCGATGAGCTGCCAGCTCACCGCGAGATCCGGCTCCAGCTCGGGAACCTTGCCCTCTTCCATCTGGCAGCGTGTCAGGTGGCTGAACACGAACTTTTCGAAGTTGGACTGGCCGAGCGTCGTGTGCGAGGTCGGGTCCCAGTTCCCGGTCACCGGACCCATCGAGGCGAGGACCACGGTCTTCTTCGCCTGCGCTGCGGCAGGCCCGGCAATCGAGGCAAGGCCCGCCACCGCAACGGCAGCACCCGCACTCGCAAGCAGTTCGCGACGTGTAATCATGGATAGGTTCCCTTTATCGTTGACCTGCCGGAGGAGAGCGGCGGCTTTCCCGACCCCCGTCCCCTTCCAATTGCAGCAACGTTAGCAGCCGCACGGCACTCCCGGCTTGACACCGCGTACGTCTTTTTTGTCGCAACGGCAGGATTGCAGCAACGGATTTGTGCAGGGCAGCAACCGGCGGTCGTGCCGTTGCACCAGCGCGGCAACCCGCCAACCGTCTTTTGTCACCGCGTGCGGCAAAAGGCCTTGCGATTCGGCCGGGCACCGGCAATCATGATGAAAACATGACGAACGGGCTGCGCGAGGCGCCCGACGTCAAACCTCCCGAAGTGCCAATGCGTCGAAGGGTTACGAATGGAACGCGTTATCGATCTGTCATCGCGTATCGACTATGAGATGCTTTTCGATCGGAAAACGGCGCAAATCTACTATGGCGTCGAGCCGGAGCCTGCCGGACGCTATTATGACGACGACCGCGGGATGGTGGTGCGCACCCATGTCGACGGCGGCCCGTTCCGCCAGGACCTGATCCAGTTCGAGCCGGACGTGCTCGCCTTTGCCGGCTTCGGCAGCCCGTTTCCGCTGCCCAATGTGCGCCACCACGTCCAGACCGTCGGCGACGAGGACTGGATCCACTTCACCCTCTGTCTGGATTCCGCCATCTGCGAAAACGTGCTCGGGCAGGAAGTGGTCGAGCAGGAGCGCTACGAGTGCACGATCACGCGCTATCCGGCGAAATCGGTGATCGACCGCATGTCGCGGCTCGACGGGCAATACAAGATCGCCTGTCTCTGGTTCAAGCCGGAGGCCTTGCTGAGAATGCTCGAAACGACGGAATCGCGCATTCCCGACGAGCTGTTCTGGCTGAAGGCGGGGCGCGTGGACCGGGTCTATTACGCCTCGATACCGCTGACGACGCAGATGTACCATGCGGTCAACGACGTGCTGGCCTGCAATTTTTCCGGCGGCGTGCGCCGCGCCTTCGTGCGCTCCAAATATCTGGAACTCCTGTCGACGATCTATCAGTCGCTGGTCGACCAGGCCAACCAGAAACGCTCGTTCTGCGGCGACGGCGACCATCGCAAGGTCGAGGCGGTGGCGAGCTACCTGACGTCGAACCCCGCCTCGAAGGATTCGCTCGCCGATATCGCGCGGCGCGTCGGCATGAACCGCACCAAGCTCGTCACCACCTTCAAGGAGGTCTACGGCACCTCCGTCGAGGCCTATTGGCGCGACTGGCGCCTGCAGAAGGCGCGCGACCTGCTCGTCAACCGCCAGATGTCGGTCAGCGAGGTCGCCCAGCAGGTCGGCTATTCCGAAATCTCCGCCTTCACCCGCGCTTTCAGCAAACAGTTCGGCATCGCGCCGAAGAAATACCAGATGAAGTGAGGCCCTGGCGGAGGCGTTGAACGCCGCTGCCCCGCCCTCCCCGATCGTCCCCCCAAGCCGCCGGGAAGAACCTGGTTACCATCGCAAGCAGGTTTTCGCACCGCTGCCCTCAGCGCTCATTGTGCTGCGGGAGCGCGTATGCAACCATTCGCGCGAAGCGTGCAGAAGCACCGCTATTTGGGAACTCAACGGCAACGGGGGAACTGAACATGGGTAAGAGCCCGACCAGTGACGCGCTTGATGCATTCGCCAAGACCGTGGGCGGCTTCAGGGCCTACGATTTCAGCCAGGCCACCGCCTTCAAGGTCATCGAGACGGACGATCCCAGCCAGGGCAAGATGTACAAGATGGTCTTGCGAAACGGCCAGCCGATGGGTGGCGTCTGCATGACCATGTGCGCCTTCTGGGTGGTGTTCCATGCCATGCAGGACAAGAAGGGCGGCAGCGCCTTCACCAAGGGACGGTCCGTCTGGGACTACCTGTTCAACGACGGCGGGCTGAACACGGGTGCGGCCACCAACATCGTCGTCGAACATCACCAGTCGTCCGGCAACCAGCTCATCTATTTCGACAACTTCATGAAGAAGTTCGGCGTGGAATTGCGCAACAAGTCCATATCGGGCGGGCAGCTCCCCAACGTCTACATGCCGTTGACGGCCGGCACCACGGACCAGGCTGCCGCCCTGATCACCTCGGTCAACGGCTACAAGATGATCAGCCTGAAAAAGACCAATTCGGGCGCCGGCGGCGGGCATGCCGTCAGCGCCTGGTACGACGGCTCCGATGCGCTGTTCATGGATCCCAACTACGGCGAATTCTGGTTTCCCTCGAAAGCTGCCTTGACCACCTGGTTCAAGTTCTTCTGGGCCAAGACCTATTCCAAGAGCTACAAGAGCCTTCGTCCCCGCACTTATGTCGCAGCCGCCTGAGGCGCTTCAGGTCGATGCCTGTTTCAGGGCTTGAAGAGCCGCGCGGACGATGGCGATATCCTGCGTCGCGACGCCCGTAAGGTCGGCGATCGTGATCTGCGTGTCGGCGGTCCGCCCCGGCTGCGACCCGTTGAGGATGGCGCCGAGCTCCGGGCATGCGGACGGGTCGAGCAGGCCGGCCGCGACCGCCGTCGCGATCTCGCCGTGGTCGGCGCATTGTGCGCGGTGATCGACCGCGATCACCGCGGCACGCGACAGGAGGTCGAGGTGCAGTTCCTGCTTGCCGGGGGCGTCGGCGCCGAGCGCGGTGATATGGGTGCCGGGCCGGATCCAGTCGGCCATGACGATCGGCGCGGCCGATGGCGTCGTGGTGACGATCGCATCCGCCGTTGCGCACAGCGCCGCAAGATCCGGCTCCGCCGCGACGGAGAAGCCTTCGGCCGCCATCTCGCGGGCGAAGGTCGCCGCCCTGGCGCCGTCGCGGCCCCAGTTTCGGAAGGTCAGCGGATGCTGCGCGATAGCGGACAGCGCCCTGATCTGCTGGCGGGCCTGCGTGCCCGATCCGACGATCGCGATGGACCGGCTGTCCCGCCGGCAGAGCGCCAGCGTCGCGAT
>NZ_JBPEHL010000012.1:0-232165 GCF_051201095.1 Shinella sp. BE166
TCACATTCGAAAGCTCGACACCCGAACCATCCGCCTTCACGCGAATTTTGACGTTGTAATCAACGACCCGCTTTACAGGGACCAAGATCTTCATGGCTTCCTTCCTTCATATGCCCGCGAGGGAAAATGCGCCTTTCAAAGGCGCCCTGATTGTCGGTTGGCGACATCGATACGCGTTTTTTCCCCAAATACAATGCGCCACGGGCCCTCCTCGCGCGAAAACGCAGGCGTTATAAATTACCTTTACGTTCACGTCAATTTTCCCCGCGAAACGCCATCATCGCCCCCAATGGGTCGGCGGCACGGAGGGGCCGGACGCCGTCTCCTCGGCGGGAACCGGCGTCGCTTCGACATGCCGGACGGCCTTCGGCGTGACGATCGTGCGGTCGAACAGCGGCACGCCCCGCCGGCGCATGACGAGGACGAGAACCGCGCCGGCAAGAATGCCGCCGACATGGGCGCCCCAGGAGACGCCGCTGTCGCCATCGACCACCAGCATGTAGAATTGCTGGGCGATCCAGAAGGCGAGCGGAATGACCGCCGGCAGCGGCAGCGGAATGCGGAAGAACACCAGGACCCAGACGCGCACCTTCGGATGCAGCAGGAAATAGGCCGCCACCACGCCGGAAATCGCGCCCGAGGCACCGATCAGCGGCGCCTCCGAATTCATCTGCACGAGGCCATGCACCAGCGCGCCGGCCGCCGCGCACAGCAAGTAGAAGATGAGGAAGCGGATATGGCCGAGCGCATCCTCGACATTGTCGCCGAACACCCAGAGGAAAATCATGTTCGAGGCGAGATGCATGAAATCGCCGTGCAGGAAGGCATAGGTGATGTAGGTCGCATCCTCCGGCACCAGCACGAGGCTCGGCTCCAGGTCGGCGAAATCGAAGACGACCGCCGGAATGTAACCGAGGCCGACCACCGCCGCATCGTTGAAGTCCTGCGTCGAGGCGAGGCCCGTCACCAGCCAGACGACGACATTGATCACGATCAGGCTGATCGTGACATATTGGACCTTGATGTATTTCAGGGCGTTGGCGTCGTGCAGCGGTATGAACATGGATCCCCTTCCCCAAAGGATGGCTGCGCACTTTTGCTAAGCTGCTGGCGACGACCTTATCTGTTCTGCCCCGGAACCCACAATATGTCCGTGCTGCCCTTGTCGTTGACCCAGCGAGCGGCAACGAAGAGAAAATCGGACAGCCGGTTGATATAGGCGACAGCAGCGGCCGAGACGGTTTCCCCGCCATCCTGAAGCGCCACGATCCGACGTTCCGCCCGGCGCGCGACGGTGCGCGCCACATGGAGTGCGGCCGCCGCCGCCGTGCCGCCCGGCAGCACGAAGGAGCGCAGCGGCTCGAGATCGGCATTGAGCGTGTCGATTTCGCTCTCCAGCCGGTCGACCTGCGCCTGCACGATGCGCAACGGCTCGTATTCGAGCTTCTTGCCGGTATCGGGCGTGGCGAGGTCGGCGCCGAGATCGAAAAGGTCGTTCTGGATGCGCATCAGCATCCGATCGAGATCCAGATGGCCGGCGAGATGCTGGCGGACGACGCCGATGCAGGAATTCGCCTCGTCGACCTCGCCATAGGATTCGACGCGCAGGTCGTGTTTCTTACGGCGCGGGCCGGCCACGAGGCCGGTCGTGCCGTCGTCGCCCGTGCGTGTGTAAATCTTGTTGAGTTTCACCATCATCCGCGCCCGCCGCCCGTGATCCACAGGGTCAGCATGATGAGCACGATGGCGATCGCCTGCAAGAGCACGCGCGCCTGCATCAGCTTGTTCGAGGTATTGCCGTTGCCGCCCTTGGCCATGTTGGCAAGACCGCGCACGAGCACGATGACCACGAGGCCCATGACGAGCAGGGTCATGAAGGTGAGAAAGGAAGACATGCCAACGATCCGATTTGATTTCTGTCAGCCCTATTCAAATAGGGCATTTGGGCGAAATAGCACGCGATTTGACGACGAATGCCTGCGACGCCGCGCCGCGTCAGCCGAGTTTGCCGATGATGCGGTAGAACAGCGCCGCCGGCAGCAGCTTCTTCAGAAGCGCGCCCTGCTTGGCCGGCGTCGTCACGATATAGTGCGGCCGCGGCGCCTTCGCCGTCAGCGCGTGGCGCAGCACGGCATGCACCGCCTCCGGCCCGAGTTTTCCGCGCGCGGGCTTGGCCTCGCCGCGCAGCCGCTGCAGCTGCCGGCGATATTCCTCCGCATGCACCGAGTTTTCCAGGTCGATGTTGCGCTCGATATGGGTCAGCGCATTGGCGGTGAAGCGCGAGGCGATCGGCCCCGGCTCGATGAGGCTGACATGCACGCCGGAGCCGGCAAGCTCCATGCGCAGCGTCAGCGACAGCGCTTCCAGCGCGAATTTCGAGGCATTGTAGGCGCCGCGCCAGCGATAGGGCACGATGCCGAGGATCGACGAGCATTGCACGATGCGGCCAGCCCCCTGTTTACGCATGGTGGGGATCACCCGCCGCGTCAGATCGTGCCAGCCGAAGACGTTCGTCTCGAATTGTAGGCGCAATGCCTCGACCGGCAGGTCCTCGACGGCCCCGGCCTGCCCGTAGGCGCCGTTGTTGAACAGCGCATCGAGCCGCCCGCCGGTGCGCGCCAGCACCGTCTCGACAAGGCCCGCGATCGTCTCCGGCTTGGTATAGTCCATCAGCAGCGCCTCGATGCCGTCCGCTTCGAGGCTCGCGAGATCCTCCTCGCGGCGCACCGTCGCGAAGACGCGCCAGCCCTCCGCCTTCAGCGCCCGGGCGCAATGGGCGCCGATTCCGGAGGAGCAGCCGGTGACGATGATGCTCGGCAGATGAGGCGCTGTTGGAGAAGACATGGCGGTTTCCTGTACAAATCTGCCTGGGTTTCCCATATTCACCATTCCAGCAACCTCTGTCTGTCATCCAGGAGGCACAAAGGTCGCCGTAGAACGTTGAACCGGGCATAAGCCCTTAAATCGATTCTGATTTACGGGCCATGCCCGCGCAGACAATGAGAGACCGGCGACGGTCGCAAAGGGACTGGACATTGCTTATGCCAACCGTCATCCGCCTTGCCTACAAGGTCGTCTTCGACGCGATCTGGCACTTTTCCGAGGACGACGGCTGGGCGATGGCGAGCCATGTCGCGCTGTCGACGCTGCTTGCGATCTTCCCTTTCCTGATCTTCGGCACCGCGCTCGGCTCCTTCCTCGGCGCCGACCAGTTCGCCGAAACCGCCGTGCACCTGATCTTCGACACCTGGCCGGAATCGATCGCCGCGCCCATCTCGCGCGAGGTCGTCGCCGTGCTCACCATCCCGCGCGGCGGGCTGCTGACGGTCTCCGTGCTCGCCGCCGCCTATTTCGCCTCGAACGGCGTGGAGGCGCTGCGCGTCTCGCTCAACCGCGCCTACAGGGTCGCCGAGACGCGCTACTGGTACGTCACGCGCCTCGCCAGCCTCGGCTTCGTCATCGCGGGCGTCCTGGCGCTTGCCGTCATCAGCATCGTGCTCGTTGCCGCCCCCCTTGCGGTGCGCGCCACGGGCGACTGGCTGCCGTGGCTGACCTATATCTATTCCTGGGTGGAGAGCTGGGGCCTTTTCGGCACGGTGCTCGTGCTGCTGGTCGGTCTGCTGATCGCCCATCTCTGGCTGCCGGCCGGCCGGCGCAAGATCGCCGACGTGCTGCCCGGCATCCTGCTCACGCTGATCGCCTGGGGTGTCGGGGCCTATATCTTTGCCTCCTATCTCGCGACCTTCGCCAATTACGTCTCGACCTATGCCGGCCTCGCCTCGATCATGATCGCGCTGGTCTTTCTCTACATCGTCGGCGCAATCTTCATCATAGGCGCGGAAATCAATGCGGCCCTGATGAAATATCGGGTGAAACACCTGATCCTCGACAAGGTGCGCGGCGTGAAGAAACCGCAGGCCGAGGACGACCCCTCAATGGAAGACGAAGCCATAGCCCGCGAGCAGGGCGCGAATGCCGGCCGGTGACACGCCCTTCTCACGATAGGCCGCGATCCCCGTATCCTGGTTGCTCTTGGAGAGTTTTCGCCCGTCCGGTCCCGGCACCAGCCCATGGTGGCGATAGGCCGGCACCGGCAGGCCGAGCAGGCTTTGCAGCAAGCGATGCACGGCCGTCGCGTGAAACAGGTCCTGCCCGCGCACCACGTCGGTAATGCCCTGCGCCGCGTCGTCGAGCACCACGGCGAGATGATAGCTCGCCGGCGCATCCGGCCGCGACAGGATGACGTCGCCCCAGCGCTCCGGCTTCGCGGTCACGGTGCCGGTCTCCCCTTCCGGCCCCTCGCCCGCCTCCGACCAGTCGAGGACGGCAGGCGCCAGCGCCCGGGCCTTGTCCATGTCGAGCCGCCAGGCATGCTGCCGCCCCGCCGCGATCCAGGCGAGCGCCTGGTCCCGGTCGAGCGCGCGCTCCTCGGTCGGGTAGAGCGCCGCGCCGTCCGGATCGCGCGGCCAGGTGCCGCCCGCTGCCTCATGGGCCTGGACCCGCGCCTTCACTTCGCCGCGGCTCAAGAAACCCGGATAGAGCACGCCCAGCGCCTTCAGCCGCTCCAGCGCCTCGCCATAGAAGGCGACATGTTCCGACTGGCGGCGCACCGGCTTTTCCCAGTCGAGCCCGAGCCAGGCGAGATCGCGATAGATCGCCGCCTCGAATTCGGGGCGCGAGCGGGCGGGATCGATGTCTTCCATGCGCAGCAGGAACCGGCCGCCGCAGGCTGCGGCAAGGTCGTGGTTGAGGATCGCTGAAAGCGCATGTCCGAGATGCAGGAGGCCGTTCGGGCTCGGCGCAAGACGAAAGACACGATTTTTTGACAAAGCGCTTGGCATGAGGTCTTCTGGCACGAAGAGGCGTGTCGCGTCACTACGGCATCAGGGCCGCTTGAAAAAATGCAGTTGCACATGATCAGGACGGAGGCGGATGTCGCGGCGGGTCTCGTCGACCTCGCGCTGCTTGACGCACGCCTTTTCACCGTCATCGACAAGGCCGGCCCCGTGCCGCTGCGACGCCTGGCGCCCGGCTATCGCGGCCTTGCCGGCATCATCGTCGCGCAGATGGTGTCGCGCGCCAGTGCGGACGCGATCTGGCGCCGGCTGGAAGAGGCTGCAAGCGACATCACGCCCCATCACATCCTCGCCCTGTCCGACGAGGATTGCCGCGCCATCGGCCTGTCGCGCGCCAAGGCCGAGACGCTGCGCCGCGCCGCCGACGCCGTTGACCGCGGCGAACTCGATCTCGATGCGATCTGTCACATGGAGGCGACGGCCGCGACCCGCAAGCTGACCGCGATCAAGGGCATCGGCCGCTGGACGGCGGATGTCTACCTGCTGTTTTGCGGCGGCCACCCGGATATCTTCCCCTCCGGCGACATCGCGCTGCAAAATGCCGTCGCGCATGCCTTCGGCCTTGCCGTGCGTCCAGGCCCGCAGGAGCTCGACCGGATCGCCGAAAGCTGGTCGCCCTGGCGCGGCGTTTCGGCCCGGCTTTTCTGGGCTTATTATTCGCGCGAGATGCGCCGCGAGGCCGTCCCGGTGCTCGAAGGCTGAGGCTCGCGAAATACGTTGTTTTCGCTTTTCCTTTCCGGCTTCACAATGCTGTAACAACGGGCCTAATATAGAAGGGCAGATGCCGAATCGATCAGGAGAAGCCCTTGACGATTTCTGTTTCACCACAGGCCCTGCCAGCCCTTGTATTGAATGCTGACTACAGGCCGCTGAGTTATTATCCCTTGTCGCTCTGGTCGTGGCAGGACGCGATCAAGGCTGTGTTTCTCGACCGCGTAAACATCATCGCCGAATACGACCATTCGGTTTCCTCCCCGAGCTTTACGATGCGCCTGCCGAGCGTCGTGTGCCTGAAGACATACGTGCAGCCCTCACGCCACCCGGCCTTCACCCGGTTCAACGTGTTCCTGCGCGACAGGTTCGAATGCCAGTACTGCGGGTCGCCGGACGACCTGACCTTCGACCATGTCATCCCGCGCGCCCATGGCGGCGAGACGACCTGGTGCAACGTGGTCGCCGCCTGCTCCCCATGCAATTTGAGAAAAGGCAGCAAGCTGCCGAAGCAGGCGGGCATGCTCCCGCATCAGAAGCCCTATCAGCCGACGGTTCAGGATCTGCACAACAACGGGCGACTGTTTCCACCCAACTATCTGCATGAAAGCTGGATGGACTATCTCTACTGGGACGTCGAACTGCAACCCTGACGCAGGCTGCGTGAACGGCAAGGCCGTTTCACGTCAGCGACATGCGTGACACGAAGGGTTGCGGCATCTCAGGCTTTCACGGACCGCGCGCCCGAAAAGGCGATTGCGGCGAGGATGACGCTTGCGATCACGTTCCAGCCGGCAAAGGACAGGCCGAGCAGGCGGAACGACGCCTCCGTGCAGGAGGGGCCGTGTTTGGTGTTGAGATCGGAGAGCAGGTCGCCGGCATTCTGCGTGACACCCTGCGCCGTGGTCGCGCAGGTCGCAGGCCCTTCCCAGAAACCCCATTCGACGCCCGCGTGGTAGACGCCCATGCCGGCGCCGACGAGCATCATGATGCCGGCAATCGCCAGCAGCAGCCGCGTCAGCCAGGCCGGACCGCCGAAGAGGGCCGAAACCAGCGCCGCGACCGCGACCGGAATGCCGTAATAATAGGGATCGCGCTGCAACAGGCAGAGCGCGCAGGGAATGTAGCCGCCGATATGCTCGAAGGCGAGCGCGCCGCCGACGGTCGCCGCCATGCCGAGCGTCAGGAGGCCTGCGGATGTCTTGCGGGAAAGGTCGAGGGATGCAGTCATCAGGATCGTCCAATCGGGCCGGCGGGGGTGCCGGCGGAACGGCGCCGAGTTCTATCAGGCGGCGCGCCGTTGTAAATCACCCGCACGGATAAGTGATCATGCCCGCCCCCGGATTTGCCGGTTGCCGCCCGCGAAAGCTTCGTGTAAACGGCGATGGCTCACAAGTGCCGTGCCCCATTGGCGGAACTGGTAGACGCGCTCGACTCAAAATCGAGTTCCGAAAGGAGTGCTGGTTCGATTCCGGCATGGGGCACCAAAATCTCAAAGCTTTTTTAGGCACTTTGTTTCCGGTTCCATCCTAGCCTTCGGGCAAATCAACGGGCTAGCCAAGGCCGGGTTATCGCCCGGGCCTTGCCGAAACTATCCGCATGAGGCAGATGAAACGGCAAGGACTTGCAATCGAACGGGCTTCAACGTGATCAATCAAGAGTTGGGAGAACTGACGCGGTGTTATTCCAATGTCGACTTGCCCGTCGAGGTGGATGCGACCCTGGATAGCGCGCTGTCATTCGAACAGCAGATCCTGAAATTCGGCGCGGCAGCCCGTCGGGCGGTCCATATGCCGGCGCTCCAGCGGTATTTGAGCGAGAATGCCGCACGCGCCGTTTCCGGCGATCTTTCCGATGAAGCATTGACGGAATTCTTCTGGTTCCTCTTCTCGCAAAAAGATTGGCCCCGGATTCGGTCGACCGCGGAGGGTTTGCGCGGCCGGCTCCGTCATCTTCCCCTGCACGTCGCCGACCTGATCTTCCTTGCCTTCTATCGCTCTCAACGCGATCGCCTGATGGCGGGCAAAGAGCGCGACGGTTTTGCCATCGATGCCAAGGAAACGACGGCGTTTTTGCGAGCCGGCTGGCCGGGCGCCGAGAGACATCTCGCCGCCTTCGAGGCCATGTCGGCCCATGCGACGGGAAACGCCGTCCATGCTCGCTCTTCGTTCGTGTCGGTCGGCGATCTCAAGTTCATTGAGCCGTTTGCCGGCATATCCAGCGTGCTCGTCGAAACCGACTACGCGGGCACGATCGTTCCCGAACACGATATCGAGGTGAGCCCGTCGGCGGCCGAGCATGTCACATTGCTCTCCCTCGACCGCACCTACTTCGAAAAATATGCCCTGCTCGTCGCAAGACGTTATGCGCAGACGAACCCGACGAACGGCTTGCACTTCCATTGCGTGGGCTTCGATTCTCGCGAGGCGATCAGCTCATGGGGCGTGCCTGTCAGCTTCGGCTTTACGATCGATCATACCGATCTGTCAGGCCTCGAGGTGCGCCAGAAGCGGGGATATTATGCCAGCGCGCGCTACATCCATCTGGCCCGATACCTTCAACTTTACCGGTCTGTGTTCGTCGGCGACGTGGATGGCCATGTGGCCCGCGATTTGCGGCAGATGGAGAGTGAGCACGCCCATCTTGACGTCCTCTTGAGCACGAAGGTGCTCGACAAGGCACGCACCCTGAACAGGCTTCCATGGGAATCGGTGACGGCCTGTTCGTTCATGGCGCGGCAAACGCCCGGCGCGCTTCGCTTCGCAAATCGGATCGGCGCCTACCTCCAGAGGATTGTCGAAAATGCCCGCTCGACGGGCAGGCCGATCTGGTATGCCGATCAAACCGCTCTCTTCTACTGCTGGCTCGATTCCGAGCACGACGTGGCGTTCGGCACCTTCGCCAAGCCCGCTTTCGTGCAACGCGGCTCCTGGCAATTGTTCCAGGGCGAGAAAGAGCGGCTGGACTTCCTCGCCAACCCCTAATCACGAATGGACCCCGTAGGCGTCATGCCGTTTGCCTTTTTGGTGCACGTAGTGGCGCGCACTAACGGCTCGTTCATCACTTAATTAGCAAATATTAAAATTACCTGGACTCCGCCCCGACCCAGGTTCACCCTCCCACGCATAGTCCAAGCTCAGCTTCGACTATCAGCGACTTCAGCTCCGTCTGCCGTCAAGGGCCAACCAGCTGCGTGGGCGTCCATGAAATATCTGATCATCATCGTTACGGTGGTTTGCGCCATGGCATGGGACTTCACGCAGAACCACGGCGCTTACACGTCGCGGACCGTGCGAAATGTGCATCATTTCATCCAGAGCACGCTTTAGGTCAGCGCACGACCCCGGCCGAAAACCCCTCGCTTAAAAAACCTGCATTTTAGCGGGAACAAATTTTGCACAGCCGCATTTTACGGCTGCAACTGCAGACACCCCCGGATGCGGTTGTGAGGGGGACCCGAGAGCGATGTGCACGCTCTTGGGTCTCAACCATCCTGGGGTTTTCAGAGAATGAAATCGGCCTTTGTGAAATCGATCGACGCATCGAGGCGGATCGAGAAATCGGCCTTGCCGTCGCCATCGACGTCGCCGTGGACAAAGGTATCCCCGCCCTTCTTCTCGTAGCGCAGCTCGCCCGCATCCTTGGAAAAGGCCTTGTCTGCGATGAAGCTGAACGCCTGGTTCTTGGCGAGCGTCGCATCGGCGTCGATCGCCTTGAGGTCGATCCTGTCCTTTTCCGTCTGGCTGAAATCGACGATCGTGTCACGCCCGCCCGCGGCAACGGTCGAATCCTTCACCGAACGGAAAACGAACGTATCCGCACCCGTGCCGCCATAAAGCTTGTCGGCGCCCGCGCCGCCTTCCAGACGGTCGTTGCCGGCATAGCCGTAGAGCGTGTCGTTGCCGGCCCCGCCCCAGAACGTATCGGCATATTTGGTGGCCTTGATCACGTCGCTGCCGGAGAGAAGCGTGTCGAGGAAGGTCTTTGTGCTGCCGCTGTCGAGCGCATTGGAGAGTTTTTTGCCGGCGAGCGAAAGTTTCGTGATGTCGAGCAGCGCCTGACCTTCGGATATAGCCTTGAAAGACGTGATCGTTCCCGATGTAATGCCGGAGACTTCCTTGTCGTCGAAGGTGTATTTCAGCTTCGAACCGCCGATCGCCATGTAATTCTTTGCATCATTGGAGAATTTCAGCGAGGTCGATGTTACCTTTTCGTGCTCGTAATCTAGAACGTCATGCAATTTTTCCGAAACGAACTTGCTGAAATTGGCGCCGGATTTCGATGTGAAACCGCTAATATTGATATAACTCATAAACACGTCCTCGCTGGAGATGCCGATGCTTAACGCGGGCGCTTAGGCCCGGCAACCGCCGTTTCGGCACAGAGCTGTCCGACATCGAAGCACCCCTAACCATCCCTTAAACCGCCATGAACAAATCCGATCTTTCAGCGTTGTCCACCGAACCCGCCATAGAGGAGCGCGCGCCATGGTCTTCAAGGAAGGCACCTTCAAGGGCGAACCGCCCGAACATTTCGATGGCCCGCACCCCGCCTGGCTGGAGGCTGCGGTGGCGGATGCGCTTTCGCTGGCCGGCGACGTGGACGCCTCCGACGTCAGGGTGACGTGCAAAGGCACGCGCATCATCCTCACCGGCAGCGTCGGCTCCGCCGCGGAGGCGGAGCGGGCGAGCGCGATCGCGGCCTCGCTGAAGGACGTCACGGAGGTGGACAGCCGCCTTTCCTGGCTCTGAGCCCTACAAAAAGCCGCCATTGCCGGCGGCCCCTCCGGAATGCTAGGTGCAATGCAGCAAACTGGAGTGACGCCGGATGCTCGCCGAGAGATCGACCTATGATGCGCTGTACCGGGATTTTCGCTGGAAGATCCCCGAACGGTTCAACATCGGCACCGCGGTCTCCAACGCCTGGGCGGCGCGCGAGCCGGACCGCGTCTGCCTCCAGCATTTCCTACCCGACGCCCCGCCGCTGGCACTTACCTATGGCGAACTCGCCGCCCGCTCGGATGCCTTTGCGGCGGCGCTTGCGGCCGAAGGGGTAGGCAAGGGCGACCGCGTCGGCATCCTGCTGCCGCAGGGTTTCGAGACGGTCATCGCCCATGTCGCGATCTACAAGCTCGGCGCCATCGCGTTGCCGCTGGCGCTGCTGTTCGGTGCGGATGCCCTGCTCTTCCGCCTGAAGAATGCCGAGGCCAAAGCGATCGTCACCAACCGGTTCGGCGCCGAGCGCCTTCGGCCGATCCGCCAGGAGCTTCCGACGCTGGAGCTGGTGGTGACCACCGACCCGGTGACCGATCCTGCGGAAAAATCCTTCCACGATCTCGTCGCCCGGCATGCCGGCCCGTTCGAGGCCGTCGACAGCGGTCCGGACGATCCGGCGATGATGATCTATACCTCCGGCACGACCGGCCCGCCGAAGGGCGCGCTGCACGGCCACCGCGTGCTGCTCGGCCATGTGCCGGGCTTCCAGATGCATCATGAATTCCTGCCGCAACCGGGAGACCGCATCTGGACGCCGTCCGACTGGGCCTGGGCGGGCGGGCTTCTCAACGTGCTCATGCCGGCGCTGCTGCTCGGCGTGCCGGTCGTCTCCTCGCCCGGCCAGAAATTCGATCCCGACATGGCCTACCGCATCATGCAGGACATGGACGTGCGCAACGCCTTCATCCCGCCGACGGCGCTGAGATTGATGAAATCGGTCGCCAATCCGCGCGAAAAATACCGGCTGAACCTGCGTACCATCGGTTCGGCGGGCGAATCGCTCGGCCGCGAGACGTGGGAATGGGTGCGCGATACGCTCGGCATCACCATCAACGAATTCTACGGCCAGACCGAGTGCAACATCGTGCTTGGCTCGATCGGCAAGCTCGGCGTCTCGCGCCCGGGACCGATCGGCAAGCCGGTGCCGGGCCATGTCGTCGCAATCATCGATGCGGATGGCCGGGAAGTGCCGCGCGGCACCGTTGGCCAGGTCGCGGTGAAGCGGCCTGACCCGGTGATGTTCCTCGGCTATTGGCGGAACGACAAGGCGACGGCGGAAAAATTCATCGGCGACTGGATGACGACCGGCGATCTCGGCCGCATGGATGCAGAGGGATACGTCACCTTCTTCGGCCGCGACGACGACGTCATCACCTCGTCGGGCTACCGCATCGGGCCGAGCGAGATCGAGGATTGCCTTGCCGGCCACCCGGCCGTGCAACTCGCCGCCGCCGTCGGCAAGCCGGACGAGCTGCGCACCGAGATCGTCAAGGCCTATGTGGTGCTGCGGCCGGGCCAGGCACCCTCCGAGGAGCTTGCCGCCGATATCCGCGAATGGGTAAAATCGCGGCTCTCCATGCACGAATATCCGCGCGAGGTGGAGTTCGTCGACAGCCTGCCGCTAACGACCTCGGGAAAAGTCATCCGCCACCTGCTGCGCAAGCGCGCCGCCGAAGAAACGTCGTTCGCCGCTTAAACTATTTGCGCAATTCCGGACGCAAAACCGCTTCACACTTTTGCTGGAATTGCTTTAGCGCTTAGCCAGCGACCGGATCTTGTCGCGCAGCAGCCGCGCCACGTTGCGCGTGTTGCGGTAGAGGTGGAGCTGGGCTGCGACCTGGCGCACGTCGCGGTCGCGGTTCTGTTGCAGGCCGACGACGAGCGTGCCCATGTCCTCGCGCTCTTCCCAGAACCGGCTCATCACCGGATGGTCCGGCACCGCGCAGGAATCCGAGCGTGCGATATTGGCGTCGTCGAGATGCCATTCGGTGAGTTCTGCGACAAGCAGCTTGCCCGGCGAATATTTCGAGAATTCCTCGGCATAGGCCGTCTTCCACGTATAGGCCTCGCCACCCGTCATGAAGACGATCATCGAGGCGATGGCGCGGCCGTCGAGGTCGAGCGTGTGGATGCGCACGCCGTCGGTCTCGGCTAGGTTGGTGATCGCCTCGCGGGCGAAGGCGGCGCGGTAGCGGTCGTTGATCATCGCGGTGCGGCCGCGGCCCTTCCAGCCGGCGGCTTCGAGCAGCAGGAATTCCTCCATGCGCAGTCTTATGTCGGCGGGTTGGCGGGCGACGTTGTAGCTGAGCGCACCCTGCTGGTCGAGCTTGCGCCATTGCCGGCGCAATTCGCGAAAATGCTCGGGCGAGATCGCCTTCTGCAAATAGGTCTGGCCGTCGAGCAGGCTTTCCAGCATCGGGCGGCGATAGGTGTCGGTGACCGTGACGGGCAGGTTGCGACCGATTGCCACAGCGCGCATCAGCTGCGCAAAAGCGCCGTTGAGGCGCAAGTCCGGCAGGACGAGGATCGGCGGCAGGCCGGTGCCTGCGCTGCCGAGCGCGTCCAGCAGGTTGTCCAGCGTTTCGGCCGCCTCCTCCGCATCGACGAGCGGCGTGCCGAGCGGCCCGAAAGGATTGGACCAGGCGCGCAAAATGCTGGAGCCGATGGAGAAGCCGGGCTTTTCGACCGAGAACGGCATCAGAAAGCGCATACGGCTGCGCCCGTTGCTCTCGTCGCGGATGACCGAAAGGCGCACCGTACGGTCTTCCAGGCGCGGCATGGCGGGTGCCAGAAACCGGCCGGTGAAGAAGACGTTCGGTTCCATGACGCGGTTCGACAGGAAATCGAGCTCCTGCTGCAGCTCGTAGCCCGCGGTCGCGGGATAAAGTGCCAGCGAGCGGCCCGGACGGCCGACGGCAACGCGTTTGTCCGCCGGCGGCTGCGCCATCGGCGGGGCCGCCGGGATGGCGGCCTGGGCGCGTCCGGCCGCAATGGCGTGGTCGAAGCCGTGGCTATCGGTCATGGCGGTCCATCCCGTTGACGAGGCTCGCCTTCACCGGATTGGCGAAGGCGAAGAGAATGATGGAAAGTTTCGTGCGCACCGCCAGGTGCAGCAGCACCGCCTCGACGATCATGGCGCTGGTGGTGGCGATCGCAGCGCCCGTCAGGCCGTAAAGCGGAATGAGCGTGACGTTGAAAGCGATGTTGGCGGTGAGCGCCATCGCATAGACGGCGACGCACAGTTTTTGTTCGCCGGACATGGTGAGCAGCACCTCGCCCGGCCCGACGAGCGCCTTGGCGAGAATGCCGACGAACAGGATGAACATCAGGCTGTAGCCCGCCGTGAAGGCCGGGCCGAACAGCGACAGCAGGAAATGCCCGACCAGCAGCACGCTGCCGCCGACGACGATCGACGGCCAGAAGCTCCAGCGCACGGTCTCCCCGGCAAAACGCGCGAGCGCCACGCGGTCGCCGGCGGAAAACATCGCGGAAAAGCGCGGTGCGGCGGCCGCCTTCACCGAGAAGAACACGAAATGCACCAGCGCCATCGTCTTGGCGGCGGCAAAATAGATGGCGACGCTTTCCGGATCGAGGAACAGGCCGACGACGAGCACGTCGGAATTGGTCAGCATGAAGCCGAAGCCCTCGATCAGGAAGATCGGCAGCGCGGCCTTGATCCACAGCGAGAACTCGATCTTGCGCGGCCCCGCGACATAGCGTTTTCCCAACCGGCGCACGATGTTGAAGAACTGCACGACCGTCGTGAGATAGGTGGCGGCAAGCGCCGCGACGATCGCCGTCAGCGCCGTATGCGGCGCGTCCATCGAGATGGCGAGCATCATGAAGACGAGGATCAGCAGCGGGCGCACGATATAGGTCGGGCTCAAGGCCACGACCGCCCAGCTGTGTGCGCGCGCCGTGCTCTCGAGCACATCGCCGAGCGCGATCATCGGCATGCAGAACAAGCCGATGAACAGCGGCACGAGATAATAGCCGGCAAAGGATTCGTGGAAGAGCCAGAGGCAGAGGAGGCCGACGGCGGCCAGCCCCGACGATGTCAGCATGGCGAAGATGCGCGCGGTCGAGGTGAGGCCGCGGATTTCTGCATGGGCGCTACGCCCGGCATAACCCGGCAGGAAGCGCACGATCGTCGTGTGGATTCCAAGACAGGAGAGATCGCCGAAAATGACGACGAGCGCCCAGACGAAAACGAAGATGCCATATTCAAACTCGCCCATCACGCGGGCAAGAATGATCTGCGAAATGAAGGCGATGGCCGCGCTGACGACGCGGATGGCGAAGGCGATCAGCGCCATGCGCTGGGCGAGATTGCGGGGGTCGTCGCTTGCGAGCGTGGCGGTAAGCGCGCGCACGAGCGGCTCCGCCTTGCCGCGCAGGCCGGATGGCAGCAACTTTTCCGCCGATTGAATGACCGCCATCAACACAGGAACCTGAACGCTACGCGAGACTATACAAAGGCCAGTCTTGTCAGATCAGGGTTAACAAACGGTTGGGTCGGGCCATGAAGAGCCGCCGGCAGGGCTAAAAGAACAGCCCGCCGAATCTCTCCTCCGTCATGGTCGGGCCTGACCCGACCATCCATGCTCCGGGCACGCCGGTGGATCCTCGGCTCAGGGCCGAGGATGACGTCGCGGGTGGGGGGAAACCTGTCAGCAAAATGCCGCCCGGAGGCGGCATTTTCTGGGTTCATCAGGCCTGTTCGAAGGCGCCGTGGCAATGTTTGTATTTCTTGCCCGAGCCGCAGGGGCAGGCCTCGTTGCGCGAGACGCGGCCCCAGGTCGCCGGATCGTTCGGATCGCGGTTTTCCGGCGCGACGGCAACGGCCATGAAGCCGCCGCCATTGCCCTCGCCGAAATCGTCCTCGCCGGTCGTGCCGTCGATGTGGTGGCCTTCCATTTCCGGCAGTGCCGGTGCAGGCCCGTCGGCGGCCTGGCGCACCAGCTCGACACGCATAAGCTGCGCGGTCACCGTCTGGCGCAGGTTCGCCAGCAGCGCCTGGAAGAGTTCGAAGGCTTCCGCCTTGTATTCCTGCAACGGATCACGCTGTGCATAACCGCGGAAGCCGATGACGGAACGCAGGTGGTCGAGGTTGACGATGTGCTCGCGCCAGAGAAGGTCCAGCGTCTGGAGCAGCACCGAGCGCTCGACATAGGTCATGATTTCCGGGCCGAAACGGTCGGCGCGGGCCTGCGCGGCCTCGTCGACGGTCGTCTTCAGGCGCTCCAGGATGTCCTTCTCGTCGATGCCTTCCTCGGCCGCCCAGGCATCGATCGGCAGGTCGAGGTTGAGCTGTTCGAGCACGCCGGCCTTAAGGCCCGCGACGTTCCACTGCTCTGCATAGGCGTTTTCCGGAATGTTCAGGCGAACGAGGTTTTCCACCACTTCATGGCGCATGTCGGCGACGATGTCCGACAGGCTTTCGCTGTCCATCAGCTCGATGCGCTGCTCGAAGATCACCTTGCGCTGGTCGTTCAGCACGTCGTCGTATTTCAGCAGGTTCTTGCGGATGTCGAAGTTGCGCGCCTCGACCTTCTTCTGCGCCCGCTCCAGAGCCTTGTTGATCCAGGGATGGACGATCGCCTCGCCCTCCTTGAGACCAAGCTTCTGCAGCATGGAATCCATGCGCTCGGAGCCGAAGATGCGCATCAGGTCGTCCTGAAGCGACAGGAAGAACTTCGAGCGGCCCGGGTCGCCCTGGCGGCCGGAACGACCGCGCAGCTGGTTGTCGATGCGGCGGCTTTCATGGCGTTCGGTGGCAAGCACGTAGAGGCCGCCGCCGGCAAGCGCCTGCTCCTTCAGCTTCTTCACCTCGGCGATGATCGCCTCGCGCTTGGCATCGCGCTCCGGACCCGGCTCCATCTCGGCCAGATCGCGCTCCAGGCGCATTTCGAGGTTGCCGCCGAGCTGGATGTCCGTGCCGCGGCCGGCCATGTTGGTGGCGATCGTAACGGCGCCGGGAACGCCGGCCTGCGAAACGATATAGGCTTCCTGCTCGTGGTAGCGGGCGTTCAGCACTTGAAAATCCTGGAAACCCGCCATCTTGAGGCGTTCAGCAAGATATTCCGACTTCTCGATCGAGGTCGTGCCGACGAGGACCGGCTGGCCCTTCTCACGCGCATCCTTGATCTCCTGGATGATCGCCTTGTACTTCTCCTCGACGGTCCGGTAGACCTCGTCGTCCTCGTCGAGGCGCTTGATCGGCAGGTTGGTCGGCACTTCCACAACGTCGAGGCCGTAGATGTTGCCGAATTCTTCGGCTTCCGTCGAAGCCGTGCCCGTCATGCCGCCGAGCTTGGAATACATGCGGAAATAATTCTGGAAAGTGATCGAGGCCAGTGTCTGGTTTTCCGGCTGGATCGTCACCTTTTCCTTGGCTTCGAGCGCCTGATGCTGGCCTTCCGAATAACGGCGGCCCGGCATCATGCGGCCGGTGAATTCGTCGATGATGACGATCTCGTCGTTGCGGACGATGTAGTCCTTGTCGCGGGTGAAGAGCTTGTGGGCCTTCAGCGCGTTGTTGATGTGGTGGACGATCGCGACGTTCTCGACGTCATAGAGCGATTCGCCCTTGAGAAGCCCGGCCTGGCGCAGCAGGTTTTCGAGCTTTTCCGTGCCGACTTCGGAGAAGTTGGCCGAGCGCTGCTTCTCGTCGATCTCGTAGTCCGCCTCGTCCAGCATCGGGATGAAGGCGTCGATCGTCGTGTAAAGGTCGGAGCGGTCGTCGAGCGGGCCGGAGATGATCAGCGGCGTGCGCGCCTCGTCGACCAGGATCGAGTCGACTTCGTCGACGATCGCGAAGAAGTGGCCGCGCTGCACCATCTGGCTGCGCTCGTACTTCATGTTGTCGCGCAGATAGTCGAAGCCGAGCTCGTTGTTGGTGGCGTAGGTGATATCGCTGCCATAGGCGGCGCGGCGCTGGTCGTCGTCGAGGCCGTGCATGATGACGCCGGTCGAAAGCCCCAGGAAGCCGTAGATCTTACCCATCATCGCGCTGTCGCGCGTGGCGAGATAGTCGTTGACGGTGACGACATGCACGCCCTTGCCGGCGAGCGCGTTGAGATAGACGGGCAGCGTCGCCACCAGCGTCTTGCCTTCACCGGTCTTCATTTCGGCGATCGATTTTTCATGCAGGATCATGCCGCCGACGAGCTGGACGTCGAAGGGGCGCAGCCCCAGGACGCGCAACGCGGCCTCGCGGGCGACCGCGAAGGCCGGCACCAGGAGGTCGTCGAGCGTCTTGCCCGCGGCAAGCTGCTCGCGGAATTCCACGGTCTTTGCCCGCAACGCCTCGTCGGAGAGCGCCTTCATCTCCGGTTCGAGCGCATTGATGGCGTCAACGCGGGGCTTGTAGGAGCGGATGCGGCGATCGTTCGAGGAACCGAACAACTTGCGGGCTATGCCGCCGAGGCTGACCATCAGGATGGTCCTTTCTTCATGGGCGCCCGGCGCGTGACAGGTCGCACGATATTTGCGCGCAAAGCCTTGAGACGCCCGGAAACTGTTCTGGACGCGGGATTGCGTGACAGATAAGAGGGGGGTCGAATGATGTCAACGGCTCAGGCGGTTGCACAACTGCCACATTCTGGTGGTGTTGAGCCGACTGGCACCGGATATCGGCCCGATTCCGGCGAGGATGTGAAAGGTCTCTTCGAAATGTTCAAGTACAGCAAGCTCGCAGCAGTCGCCCTTATCGCGATTGCCGCCGCAAGCACCAGCGTCCGCGCACAGGATGCGGCGGCCGATCCGGTCGTCGCCAAGGTCGGCGCGCTCGAGATCCACGAATCGGAGCTCAAGCTCGCGATCGCCGGCCTCGACCCGCAACTCGCCAACCTGCCGGACGAGCAGAAGCGCGTCGCAGCCCTCTCCTCGATCATCGACGTGAAGCTGCTGGCGGCAGACGCCGACAAGGAAGGCCTTCAGAACGACGCCGACTTCAAGCAGCGCCTCGCTTTCCTCACCGATCGCGAACTGCACAACGCCTATTTCAAGAAGCACGTCGTCGATGCCGTCACCCCGGAAGAGGTGAAGGCGCGCTACGACAAGGAAGTCGCCGCGATTACGCCGGAAGACGAGATCCGCGCCCGCCACATCCTCGTCAAGACCGAGGACGAGGCCAAGGCCGTAATCGCCGAGCTCGATGCCGGCAAAGATTTCGTCGAGATCGCCAAGGCGAAGTCGACCGACCCGAATAAAGCCGAAGGCGGCGATCTCGGCTATTTCGCCAAGGGCCGCATGGTTCCGGAATTCGAAACGGCCGCCTTCGCGCTGGAAAAGGGCGCCTATTCCAAGGTTCCGGTAAAGACCCAGTTCGGCTTCCACGTCATCAAGATCGAGGACAAGCGCCAGCAGCAGCCCCCGGCGCTCGACCAGGTCGAAGCCCAGGTTCGTCAGCTCGTCATGCGCGACAAGTATCTGGCACTTCTGGAAAAGGCGAAGGCCGCGGCCCCCGTCGACATCCAGGACCCGGCGCTGAAGACCGCCTATGACGCGGTCAACAAGCCGGAAGCCGCGGTCGAAGGCGAAGCCGCGCCGGCAACCGAAGGCCAGCAGTAAGATCGACAATGGCCCGGCTTTTTTCGCCGGGCCTCTTCTTGAGGCAGGAAAACAGCATGTCCGGTTCCATCTCCCCGCTCGCCCCGAAAACCTATGCCGAAATGCCGCCGGTCGGTGGCGTGCGCATGGCGACCGCCGCCGCCGGGATCAAGTACAAGAACCGCACCGACGTGCTGATGATGATCTTCGACCGCCCCGCAGCGGTCGCCGGCGTCTTCACCCGCTCCAAATGCCCCTCGGCCCCGGTCGATTTCTGCCGCGCCAATCTGCCGGGCGGCGTCGCCCGCGCCGTGGTCGTCAATTCCGGCAATGCCAACGCCTTCACCGGCCGCAAGGGCCGCGAATCGACCAAAATGACGGCGGAAGCCGCCGCAAAGGCCATCGGTTGCAGCGAAAGCGAGGTTTTCCTCGCCTCGACCGGTGTGATCGGCGAACCGCTCGACGCCACGAAATTCTCCGGCGTGCTCGACAGCCTCGGGACTTCCGCCACGGAAGATTTCTGGTTCGAAGCCGCCAAGGCGATCATGACGACGGATACCTATCCGAAGGTCGCGACCCGTACCGCAGACCTCGGCGGCGTCACCGTCCGCATCAACGGCATCGCCAAGGGCGCCGGCATGATCGCGCCCGACATGGCGACCATGCTCTCCTTCGTCGTCACCGATGCGAACATCCCTTCCCCGGTGCTGCAATCGCTGCTCTCGGCCGGCGTCGGCCCGACTTTCAATTCCGTCACGGTCGACAGCGACACCTCGACCTCCGACACCCTGATGCTTTTCGCCACCGGTGCGGCCGAAGGCCAGGCGCCGGTGACGGCGGACGATGCTTCGCTCGACGGTTTCCGCGCCGCCCTCAACGATCTCCTGCGTGACCTCGCGCTCCAGGTCGTGCGCGACGGCGAAGGTGCGCGCAAGATGGTGGAAGTCACCGTCGAAGGCGCCGAGAACGACGACGCCGCCAAGCGCATCGCGCTGTCGATCGCCAATTCGCCGCTGGTCAAGACCGCGGTGGCCGGCGAGGACGCCAACTGGGGCCGCATCGTCATGGCCGTCGGCAAGTCCGGCGAGATGGCCGACCGCGACCGCCTCGCCATCTGGTTCGGTGACGTGCGCGTCGCCGTCGACGGCGAGCGCGACCCTGCCTATTCCGAAGAGGCGACCACCGCCGTCATGGAGAAGCAGGATATTCCGGTGCGCGTGGAGATCGGCCTCGGTAATGGCAAGGCGACGGTCTGGACCTGCGACCTCACCAAGGAATATGTCGAGATCAACGGCGACTATCGTAGCTGAGGCCCGGACCGCGTGACCCCTTCCGGACAAGCGACGACAAGCGATCTCCCCAAAGTCCGCCGGCTGGAAGCCGTCGGGTTTCGCGCCTGGCCCGCGGCCTCCGTCATCTATGACGGCAGCTGGCTTTGCCGCCTGACCGCCGGCCACCCCTCGCGCAGGCTGAATTCGGTGAACCCGCTCGATCCGTCCGACACGCGCGACATCGACATCCGCCTGCAGAAGGCGGCAAAGCGCTTTGCCGATTACGGCCGCCCGTTGCTGGTGCGCCAGACGCCGCTGACCCCGCCGAAACTCGTCGCCTTCATGGACGAGGCCGGCTGGGTGGAGGACGGCTTCACCATCGTCATGATGGCGGACCTTGCCACGCTGATCCGCGACGAAGGCCTCGACCACCTGCCGAGCCGTGACGTCGGCCGCTTCGTCGATGCCCGCATCCGCGTGGCCGGCGACGACCCGGCACTGAAACCCGGCCTCACCGAGATCATCAACGCCATCAAGCCGGAAACCGGCCTCTTCATCTTCGAGGAGCCGGATTTCGGCCCGACGGCGGTGACGATCGCCGTGCACGACAACGATCTCGTCGGCATCCTCCAGCTTGGCGTAGCGGAAGAACGACGCGGCCAGGGCACCGGCACCGCCATCCTGCATGCAAGCCTGCGCTGGGCGAAGCTCAAGGGCGCGCGCCACGCCTGGGTGCAGGTCGAGGCCGACAATGCGGCGGCAATCGCGCTCTACCGCCGCACCGGCTTCCACGACGTCTACCAGTACAGCTACCGGGGACCGCAAGCGGCATGACCGAGACCATCGCAAAACCCCGCCGCATCCTGCTCGTTGCCGCCTGCGCGCTGGTCGATGCCGATGGCCGCATCCTTCTGGCACAGCGGCCGGAGGGCAAATCGCTTGCCGGTCTCTGGGAGTTTCCGGGCGGCAAGGTCGAGCCGGGCGAGACGCCCGAGGAGACGCTGATCCGCGAGCTCGACGAGGAGCTCGGCATCCAGACGAAAGTCGCCTGCCTCGCGCCGCTGACCTTCGCCAGCCACACCTATGACGACTTCCACCTGCTGATGCCGCTCTACATCTGCCGCCGCTTCGAGGGCACGGCGCATGGCCGCGAGGGACAGGCGATCAAATGGGTGCGCGCGAAGGCGCTGCGCGATTATCCGATGCCGCCGGCCGACGAACCGCTCATCCCCTTCCTGATGGACCTTCTTTGATCCTCTCGGCAGGAATTTACCCTGCATTTTTCGCGTCTCGTTAAGCAATCGTTTAGCACCGTCGTTCAAAGATTGAGCTTAACGTTGCAATGAATGCCTACGAGACTCAGAGATGCGTGACGAAGACTTCTGGAAAGCCGTTCAGGAGAAGGATTACACGCCGGCCGGAGATACCCGGACCGGTGCGTTGAACCTTGCTCTGCTGTTCGGCACGGCCGTCATAGCGCTTGCGCTGGTCCTTACCCCCGTGCTGTCGGCGAAGACCGACAAGCGCATGATGGCAAACGTGCCGGACGAATTCGATATGATCTCGACGGGATCGATCCCGTCGGAAGGCGGCAAGCGCTATACCGTGCGCCGCAGCGTGCTTCAGGAAATGCCGGGCGCCGTCTGCATCGTCAATGGCAATGGCCAGGGCAACGGCTGCTGAACCGGACAAACACGGGGGTGGGAATGGTGCTGAGACTGCTGAAATCATTCTGCTCCGATCGCGACGGCGGCACCGCCGTCGAATACGGCCTGTTGCTGGCGCTGATCTCGATCGGCCTGCTGCTCGGCCTGGAGAGCTTCCAGAACGGCCTCCAGAACACATTCGGCGCGGTCAGCAACAGCATCGACTCCGCCGGAAAGCAATAAGCCGGATCAGCTCCCGCCGCCCTGCTTCAGCGCATCGGCAAGCCGCATCGTCGCCGAACCCGGCTTCAGCGGCTTCTGCTGGCTTTCATGCGGCGCCCAACCCGAAACGTAGATGACCGAAAAGGTCGCGCGGATGCGCCCGTCCGGATCGGAAAAACGCTCCGCGTAAAGCTCCGCCGCGCGCAGCAACATGCCGCGTGTCAACGGCCGGCGGCTGCGGCCGGAAAGCGGATTGGCCATGCCCATCGCGCGCAGATCCCGCATCAGCGGAAAGATCGAATCGTAGCGGACCGTATAGGCCTCCTTGTCCGTCACCGGCAGCGCGAAGCCGCCGCGCTGGAGCAGCGCACCGACATCCCGCACATCCGGAAAGGGAATGACCCGCGGGCTTGCGCCACCCGAAATCTCGCTTTCCGCCGCCAGCAGCACCTCGCGCAACTCCTGCAACGTGCCGCTGCCGGGGATCGCCGCGAGGAACAGCCCGTCCGGCTTCAGCGCCCGGCGGATCTGCACGAAGACGCCCGGCGTGTCATTGGTGAGGTGCAGCGAAAGCGGCGAGACGATGAGGTTCACCGATTGCGGTTCCAGCGGCACCGTTTCGAGCGGCGCCACCGTCAGCGTCTCGCCGGGTGCAGCAAACCGCGCATCGCTCTCGATCCGCTCGACGCCATCCACCTTGCCCGTCTCGGCAATCGCCCGCGCGGTGGCACCGGTATGGCCATGCAGCTCGACCGCACGCTCGAAGCGGCGGTCGATGACGCTGAGGCGCTCCGCAAGCTCCCGCGCCACCACGTCGAGCAGGAAATCCGCCGGCGTGCCGCGGAGCGCACGCAGCCGGTTGGTGTCGATCAGGGCGTGGTCGAAGAGCGTTTCCATGGCAAGATCCCGTTCGGAATTCATGTCGCTTTGGCCGGTAAGACCGACTATTGTCAACCGCATGGGCGAAATCGAGGCCGAGGCATTGCCGGAAATCCCGCTCGGGCAGGGCATTGCCCGCCGGCTGCGCGGCCTTGGCCGTGCCGCCCTCGACATCGTCTACCCGCCGGCCTGCCCCGGCTGCGACAGGCTTCTCGGCAGCCGCGCCAGCCTCTGTCCGCAATGCTGGTCGAAGCTCGGCTTCATCGAGCGGCCCTATTGCGAAGTGCTCGGCACGCCCTTTACCCACGATCTCGGCCCCGGCATCCTCAGCGCCGACGCCATCGCCACCCCGCCGCCCTTCGACCGGTTGCGCTCCGTGGCGCTCTATGACGACCTCGCCCGCGTGCTCGTGCATTCGCTGAAATATCGCGACCGCACGGATTTGGCCCCCATGATGGCACAATGGATGCTGCGCGCCGGCGACGGCACGGTGCAGGCGGCGGACGTCATCCTGCCCGTTCCGCTGCACCGCTTCCGCCTGATCTGGCGCAAGTTCAACCAAGCGGCGGAACTTGCCCGCGCGCTCGGCCGGCTTTCGGAAAAACCGGTGCTGATCGACGCCGTGCGCCGCACGAAACGCACCCGCCGCCAGATCGGCCTCGGCCCCCGGGCGCGCGAGGAAAACGTGCGCGGCGCCTTCTCCGTGACGCCGGCCGGCCGCGAGGCACTGTTCGGTCGGCGCGTCGTGCTTATCGACGATGTCTATACGACCGGCGCCACCGTCGCCGCCGTCACCCGCACGCTGAAGCGCGCCGGTGTCACAGACATTACCGTTTTGACCTTTGCAAGGGCCCTTCCCGGACCTATATGAAAAGGACGAATTTCCAAGTCTTGGAGCAGGTAAGCATGGCTTCGGTCGTTATTTATACGCGTCAATTCTGCGGCTATTGCAGCGCCGCCAAGAAACTTCTTGAGACCAAGGGCGTGAGCTTCGAAGAGCATGACGCGACCTATGCGCCGGATGTGCGCCAGGAGATGATCAAGCGCGCCAACGGCCGCACCACCTTCCCGCAGATCTTCATCAACGAGCGCCATGTCGGCGGCTGCGATGACCTGCAGGCGCTGGAGCGCGCCGGCGAACTCGACGCCCTGCTGGCGGCCTGAGGAGACACCCATGACCGTCACGATCGCCGCCCTCCAGATGTGCTCCGGGACCGACCCCGTCCGCAACGTGGAGACGATGCGGCGCCTCGTGCGCGAGGCGGCCGCCAAGGGCGCCGTCTATGTCCAGACCCCCGAAATGACCGGCGCCCTCCAGCGCGATCGTGCGGGGCTCCGGGCGATCCTGCGCCCCGAAGCCGACGACCTCGTGGTCGCCGCCGCGGCGGAACTCGCCAAAGACCTCGGCATCCACGTGCATGTAGGCTCGACGGCGATTGCGCTTGCCGACGGCAAGGTCGCCAACCGTGGCTTCCTCTTCGGGCCCGATGGCGCGCAGGTCTGCACTTACGACAAGATCCACATGTTCGACGTCGACCTCGACAATGGCGAGAGCTGGCGCGAAAGCGCGGTCTATTCGCCGGGCGCCGTCGCCCGCATGGCGGACCTGCCCTTCGCCAAGCTCGGCTTCACCATCTGCTACGATGTGCGTTTTCCGGAACTCTTCAAAATCCAGGCGCAGGCCGGCGCGGAAATCATCTCCGTCCCCGCCGCCTTCACCCGCCAGACGGGCGAAGCGCATTGGGAGACGCTGCTGCGCGCCCGCGCCATCGAGAACGGCGTCTACATCATCGCCGCCGCCCAGGCGGGCGTGCATGAGGACGGCCGCGAGACCTTCGGCCATTCGATGATCATCGACCCCTGGGGCCGCGTGCTCGCCTCTGCCGGCGGCACGGGCGAGGCCATCGTGCTTGCCGAGGTCGACCCCGCCGCCGTCAAATCCGCGCACCAGAAAATCCCCAACCTGCGCAATGGTCGCGCCTTCACGCTCGAAGTGGCAGGCGAACCCGCGAAGGGAGGCGTTGCCGCTTGATCCGCTACGAGCTTTCCTGTGACAACGGGCACACCTTCGAAGGGTGGTTCGGCTCGGCGGACGATTTCGACCGCCAGCAGAAGATGGCGCTCGTCTCCTGTCCGACCTGCGGCTCGGCGCATGTCGCCAAGCGCCTGATGGCGCCCTCCGTCTCGACCGCCCGCAAGAAGGAGCGCCGCCAGGAGCTCGTCGTTCAGGCAGGCCAGAAGGAAATGATGGGCAAGCTCCGCGAGATCGTCACCGCGATCCGTGCCAATTCAGAAGATGTCGGCGAGCGCTTCCCCGAAGAAGCGCGGAAAATCCATTACGGCGAGACCGAACAGCGCGGCCTGATCGGCCGGGCCTCCGCCGAAGAGGTGCGCGACCTGCTGGAGGAGGGCGTCGAAGTGGCGCCCCTCCCCGTCCTGCCCGACGAGACGAACTGATCAGGCGGACGCGCGCCGCGCGACCATCATGTAGTTCACGTCCATGTCCTTCGACAGGTTCCACTGGTTGGTCAACGGATTGAAGAACACGCCGGTGCGGTCCGTCACCGTCAGCCCCGATGCATTGAGCGGCTTCTCGATCTCTTCCGGGCGCACCAGCTTTTCATATTGATGCGTGCCGCGCGGCAACCAGCGCAGCACGTTTTCCGCGGCGAAGATCGCCAGTGCGGCCGCCTTCATCGTGCGGTTGATCGTGGCGACGAACATCACGCCGCCGGGGCGCAACATGGAGGCGCAGGTGGTGAGGAAGAACTCGACGTCGGAGACGTGCTCGACCACTTCCATGTTGAGCACCACATCGAATGTCTCGCCCGCTTCCGCCAGCGCTTCGGCCGTCACCGCGCGGTAATCGACGGGAACACCGCTGCCTGTGGCGTGCGCCTTGGCGATGCCGATATTCTTTTCGGAAGCGTCCGCGCCCAGCACCTCCGCCCCCATGCGCGCCATCGGCTCGGAAAGCAGGCCACCGCCGCAGCCGATGTCGAGGATGCGCAGACCTTCGAGCGGGCGATGCGCCTTCGGGTCGCGGCCGAACTGGGCGGAGACGAGATCGCGGATATAGGTGAGGCGGACCGGATTGAACTTGTGCAGCGGCCGGAACTTGCCGTTCGGATCCCACCATTCCGCGGCCATGGCGGAAAACCGGTCGACTTCCGCCTGGTCGATCGTCGTGCGGGCTGCCTCGCTCATGGCTCGTCTCCTTCGCGTCCGTATCCCCGTGAAGTCGGCCTCCACGGGGCGTATGTCAAGGGGGCGAAGTGAAGCGGCTCAGGGAAGCCGCGTCGCCTTGAGCCGGTCTTCGTCGAGCACGATGCCGAGGCCGGGCGCCTCGCCGAGCTTGAGCCAGCCGTTCTCGTGGCGCAGCGGCGTTGCGAGCGGATAGTCGCGGCGCGCCTCGCTCCATTCCGGCGTGTCATAGGGATATTCGAGGAAGGGCGCGTCCCCGGCACCCGCCGTCAGATGCGCATTGGCGAGCACGCCGATGCCGTTCGTCCAAGAGTGCGGCGTGAAGGTGACGCCGGCCTCGCGGGCCTGGAAGGCGAGCCGCCGGCAGCCGGTAATGCCGCCGACCAGCGCCACGTCCGGCTGGATGACGTCGAAGGCGCGCTCCTCGATGATGTCGCGGAACTCGTAGAGCTCGCGCGTCATCTCGCCGCCGGCGATGCGGATGTCGGTCGCCTCCTTGAGCGCCTTCATGCCCTTGCGGTCGGAACGGTGCAGCGGCTCCTCCATCCAGTAGATGCCGAGCCGTTCCAGCTCGCGCGCCACGACCAGCGCATCCTTGAAGGTCCAGGGCAGCGTCGTATCCCAGGGCATGCGCCAACCCTGGTTGCAGTCGACCATCAGCTCCAGCCGGTCGCCGACACGCGCGCGGATCGCCTCCAGCGCCTTCACGTCGTCGCGCCAGCCATTGCGGCCGCCAGCGGAAGACGAGAAGCGCACCTTCATCGCCGGAAAACCCTCTTCGATATAGCGCTCCGCCTGGTCCGCCATGGCGGAGGGTTCGCGCAGCACGCTCGAGGAAGCGTAGAGCCGCACGCGATCCGCCCGGCCGCCGAGCATGCGCCAGACCGGCTCGCCCGTCACCTTGCCGGCGAGATCCCAGAGCGCGAGATCCAGCGGCCAGCAGCGGCCGTAGTGAAAGTTGATATGCGACAGCACCTCATAGTGCCGTTCGAGATGGCGCGGGTCCTGGCCGATGAACAGGTCCTCGTGGCCCTCGAACCCTTTCATCAGGTCGCCGGAGCCGATGCCCTCGCGGCCCTCGTCATCGCTCACGCGCACGATCGTCGCGTCGAAATGCCGGCGCGGCCGGCCGTCCCAGCTTGCCTTGAACGGCGGATCGAGCGGCAGCCGGTGGTGGCTGATCCCGATGGAAACGATCTTGCTCATGCCTTCCCCCCTTAGCCGAACTGCTGCCAGATCGTCTTGTAGTCGCAGTATTTGTCGATCGCATGCACCGAGCGGTCGCGGCCGAAGCCGGATTGCTTGAAGCCACCGAAGGGCGTGGCGAAATTCGACATGTCATAGGTGTTGATCCACACCGTACCGGCATGGATCGCCTCGGAGAAGCGGTGCGCCCGGTCCATGTCGCGGGTGAAGACCGCGCCGGCCAACCCGTAGATCGTATCGTTGGCGATCGCGAGCGCCTCCTCCTCCGTGTCGAAGGCAATCGCCGCCAGCACCGGCCCAAAAATCTCCTGCCGGGCGATGCGCATATCGTTCGTCACATCGGTGATGACTCCCGGCGAGACATAATAGCCGCCGGTCTCCGACAATACGCGCTCCGCCCCGAAAGCCCGGCGCCCGCCGTCCTTTTCACCCATGGCGATCAGGCCCAGCACCTTGTCCATATGTTCCGCCTCGATCAGCGCGCCGATCTGCGCGGAGGGCTCGAAGGGATGCGCCAGTGCGATCTCGCGTTTTACCACCCCCTCGATCTTCTCGATCAGCTTGTCCTGCACCGAGCGCTGAACGACCAAGCGGGTGGCGGCATGGCAGGTCTCGCCGGAATTGTAGAAGCAGCCCCAGGCGGCGGCACTGGCAGCCGCGTCGAGATCGGCATCCTCGAAGACCACGAGCGGCGACTTTCCGCCAAGCTCCAGCGCCACGCGCTTGAGGTTCGACTGCGCGGCATAGCCCATGATCAGCTTGCCGACCTCCGTCGAGCCGGTGAAGGCCACCATGTCGACATCCATGTGCAGCGCCAGCGGCTTGCCGACCTCTTCGCCAAACCCGGTGACGACGTTGAACACGCCGGCGGGAAGGCCCGCTTCGATCGCCAGTTCCGCCAGCCGCAGCGCCGAGAGCGACGACTGTTCCGCCGGCTTCAGCACGACGGAATTGCCGGCCGCAATCGCCGGCCCGAGCTTCCAGGCATCGATGATCATCGGATAGTTCCACGGCGTGATCGCCGCGATGACGCCGAGCGGCACCTTGCGCACCAGCGCGCGGGCCTTCGGCCCCGTCGGCGCGATCTCGTCATAGAGCTTGTCGACCATCTCGCCGTAATACTGGATACCCTCGGCGCAGAGCCGCACATCGACGCCGAGCGAGGCCTGCACCGGCTTGCCGACATCAAGCGTCTCCAGGAGCGCCAGTTCTTCGCCATGGGCGCGGATCAACTCTGCCCAGCGCAGCATGATCTTCTTCTTCTCGATCGGCTCCTTGCCGCGCCACACGGCGCTGGCAAAGGCCTTGCGGGCGAAAGCGACTGCGAGATCGACATCCGCCGCATCACCACGCGCCAGCACGGCACCCGGCTGGCCATCCATCGGGCGCGTGCGGGTGAACGTCTTGCCGGACGCGGCGGGCTGCACCTTGCCGTCGATGAAATGCCCGCGGTCGAGCGAAAGGCCGGCGAGGCGGTCTTCCCAATAGGCGCGGCTGAACTGTTCGGTCATATCGGGTCCTCAGAGCGTCTTGGGCAGGGCCATCATCGCGGCCGCAAAGGTTTCGATGTCGGCGTCGGAAATCTCGCGCACCGTCGAGCGCCGCATCGGCTGATTTTCCGGCGCGCGCATTTCGCGGGCGAGATCGGCGGCGGTGAAATCCGCAAAGGCCTTTGGCAGCGCGCGGACGATGCCGCAGCGATCCATCAGGTCGCCGACGAAGCCGGGCAGCATCGCCGCGTCGGAGAGCCCGCAGGCCCGCGCCGCAGCCGCAAGATCCGCCGTGTCGGCCTCGACCAGCCAGGCGAGCGTCGCCTCGAAGCCGAGCGCCGTGGCAAGCCCGTGATGCACCGGTGCAAGGCCGGCCAGCGCATGGCTGATATTGTGGGCGACCGCCGTGCCGCAATTATCGATGGCGACGCCGGCATAACACGAGCCGAGCAGCACCTTGCCGCGCGCTTCGATATCCGCGGGGTGCTTGACCGCCGTTTCCAGCGCCTCGGTCAGCAAGCCGAGCGCCGCATGGGCATAGAGCGCCGCGCCCGCATGGGCATTGCGGTTGGTCGCCGCCTCGAAGGCATGCACGAAGGCGTCGAGGCCGCACCAGGCGGTGAGGTTCGCCGGCAGCGTCACCGTCAGCGCCGGGTCAAGCAGCACCAGATCCGCCTTGGTCTCCGGCCCCCAGATCCAGAGTTTCTTGCCCTCCGGCCCGGCAAAGATCGTCGTCGCCGAGGTTTCCGAGCCGGTTCCCGCCGTGGTCGGAACCATGATCTTCTTCAGCGGCGCTTTCGGGAGCGGGTTGGCGGCGAGCGCATAGTGCATCGGGTCTTCGGAAGAAGCCGCCGCGCAAGCCGCGATCTTGGCGATATCCAGCGCCGACCCGCCGCCGATGCCGACGACGAGATCCTTGCCCCGCGCCGCCGCCGTTGCGGCCTGCACATGCGCAAGCTTCGGCTCGCCGGCAAAGTCCGAATAGAAATCCACAGCCACGCCTTCCGCGGCGAATTGCGCTGCCAGGCGCGCGCCGAGGCCGCTGTTGGCAAGGAAACCATCGATGACGACAAGCACCTTTTCCGCACCCAGCGCGCGGGCTGAGGCGGCGATGGTGTCATGGACCCCGTCGCCGAAGCGGATATCGGGCACGAAAGACGTTGCGAACTTCACGGAAAATCCCCCAGACGATTTCCCGAACCGTGCATCACGATTTCAGATTTTCAAATCCTTGGATTTTTCGGGCTTTTTGATAACATGAGATTATGAAAGCCGGTCTGCTCGCCCATATCCCGCTGGAAGCCTTCCGCGTCTTCGACGCCGCCTGCCGGCACATGAACTTTTCCCGCGCCGGGCGCGAGCTCAACATCACGCAGGCCGCCGTCAGCCGCCGCATCAAGGGGCTGGAAGACCATCTCGGCACCCAGCTCTTCGCCCGCGCCGGCAAGAATCTGTCGCTGACGCCGCGCGGCGAAAAGCTGTTCCAGCGCGTGCGCGCCTCGCTCGATTATCTGGAAGAAAGCCTCGAACCCTTCCGCACCGGCGCCGGCCAGAGCATCTCGCTTGCCGCCAGCGGCTCCGTCTCGCATCTCTGGCTCGGCCCGCGCCTGCGCGATTTCGCACGCGACAATCCCGGCGTTTCCATTCGCCTCGTCACCGTCGACAGCCCCGCCGACCTCGCCTCGGAAAACAACGACCTCGTCATCCTCTATTCCGCCGGCGAACACCCACGCTGGAACCTGACGCCACTCCTGGCCGAGGAGCTAGCGCCAGTCGCGGCGCCCGGCTACATCGCCCGCAAGGGGCTCGATCCCGCCACGCTCGCCCCGGCCGATCTCGCCGGCCTCGACCTCATCGACTACGAACGTTTCAACGCCAACTGGATTTCCTTCCGCCCCTGGCTGGAGCGCGTCGCGCCGGAAACCTTCCGGCGCCGGCCGCTGCCCCGACCGCATCTCACCTTCTCCACCTATGCACTCGCCATCGATGCCGCGCGCAGCGGCGACGGCGTGGCGCTCGGCAGCCTCGATCTCATCGCCGCCGAACTTGCCGCGGGCACGCTGGTGCAGCTCGGCGGGACGAGCCTCGTCACCGGCTACGGCTATCATCTCGGCTTGCCGAAATTCCGCACCGCGCCGCCGGAGGTGCTGATGCTGCATGAAAGCCTGCTGGCCTCGCGCAACGCAGCGTGAGGCGCGCGCCGGGCCGCGCTTGCAGGCGTGCGCCTTGTGGCCTATCAGGAACGAAAGATCGGCCGCGGCCGGGGCTTGCCCCCATCCGGCGGCCGCATCGACACGGGCAACGGCGCGGTTCGGCATGACGGAGCGGAAGCAAGGCAGATCCGGCTTGGTTGTCTTCGGGCTCTTCGCCATCGTGCTGCTCGGAGCGATCGGCGCGACCGTGCTTCTCGCCAACGATTACCGCAACCTCAACCTGCTGCTCGCCCGCTTCGGCTACGACCCGATAGAGGCCCAACCGCGCGAACGCGCGCTGCGCCCCTACGAGATGAAGGGCAACCGCATGCCACGCCCCGAGGGCCTCATTTCCGAACGGCTGCTGACCCCCGTCACGCCCACGCAGACCCAGTTCGTGCGCACGATCCGCAAGGCGCCGGAAGCGCTCTGCGAGGCGCTGCGCCGCGGCGGCTTCGTCAATTCCGGCTGGAAGGCCAGCATCTTCGACCAGCAGAGCTGGGAGTGCCAGTCCTACCGCGAATTCGCCCACGAGCGCGACGGGCCGAACCCGTCCTCCTCCGTCTTCCTGTCGATCAAGGGCAATGCGGAAACGCGCGTTTCTTCCTTCCGCCTCAAGCTGAATATCGAGAACCCGGCGACGCAAACCCAGGTGACCGATGCCGTCATCAACGCCATCGAAGTCTTTCTCGACGAGGTGCGCTGGGAAGAGGCCCCCGATATTTTCGAGAACATCCGGGCGCTCAAGGAGTTCGACATCATCCGCTTCGGCAACCGCATCCAGCTCAAGAAGGAATTCGGCGAAACGCCGCGCTACAATTTCACCATCAACCCGGACCGCACGCGCAATCGCGGCTCCTACCTGCCGGATTATTTCGACCGCAGCCGCTGGCTGCCGCTCGCGGAAAAAATGTGATGCATGTGCGAACAAGGCCGATGATCGCAGCACTCCTGCTGCTGCTGCTCGTCACCACCATGGCGGCAATGGCGGCGGAACTTATGCCGGGTGCCGCCTCCGACGATCCGATCTGGACCGACAAGCCCGTGCGGATCGACCGCAGCAAGCAGACCTATGAACGGCTCGCGGTCGAGCACATCATGACGCCGCTGCGCATCCCCGTCAGCAGCCGCGTCACCGTGCTCGACAGCACGTCCTTTCGCGACGGCGACCGTCTCTACGTGCTGACGAATGCGATCGCCGTCGATGCGAAGCGGTTCTGCCGCGGCGAAGGCGGCGCCATCGCGGTCTGCGGCCAGAAGGCGCGGATCGTGCTGCGGCAGCTCGTCGCCAACCGCACGCTCTTCTGCGAGCAGGATTTTCGCATCGGCTCCGCCACTTTCCTCACCTGCATATCCGGCGGCAAGGATATCGCCCAGGCGCTGATCGCCGCCGGCGCGGCCTGGGCGGCGACGCCGGAAGGAATGGCCGCCCAGCAGCAGGCGATGCAGAAGAAGGCCGGCATCTGGATCGATGCGGAATGCCGCGCGCTCGGCCGCTGCCCACCCGTCAGGCGGCGTTAGCGATGCGCCACTTTGCCGGTTTTCGTCGGCCGCCTTCCCGGCTATGAGATCGAAGCATGAGCATTGCCCCACCCCCGCTGCGCCGCCGCCGTCTGACGCTTCCCGCCGACCAGCCGCTGATCTATGCGATCGGCGACGTGCACGGCTGCCACGATGCCGTGCTGGCACTGGAGGAGAAGATCCGCGCCGATGCCGCGGCCCATGCCGGCGTGCCGCCGCTGATCCTCTATCTCGGGGATTATGTCGACCGCGGGCCAGCGTCCAATGCGGTGATCGAGCATCTGGCGATGGAGCGCCATGCCGATGGCATCGAGCGCATCGCGCTCTGCGGCAATCACGACGATACGTTCCTGAAGTTCATCATCGACCCGCTGCAACACCTGCGCTGGCTGGATTACGGCGGCGATGCGACGCTGCGCTCCTACGGCATCGACCTTGCGGACTATCGTTACGGCGAGCGCGGCATGCGGGCCCTCGGCGAGGCGCTTCGCCAGCGCGTGCCGCCACACCACATCGCCTTCCTGCAAGACCTGCCGATCGCAGCCTTGAGCGGCCGCCGGCTCTTCGTTCATGCCGGCATCCAGCCGGGCGTGCCCCTTCCGCAGCAGAAGGATTACGACATGATCTGGATCCGCGAACCTTTTTTGAGCGAAGGCCCCGGCCTGCCGATCACGGTCATCCACGGCCATACAGCAGGGCCCGAGCCGGTCTTCGGCACGGGCCGCATCTGCATCGACACGACCTGTTACGCGAGCGGCCGCCTGACGGCGCTGAAGGTGACACCCGCGGGCGCCACGCTACTCTGATCAGCCACGGCCGAACTCATCCTCGATGCGGATGATGTCGTCCTCGCCGAGATAGGAGCCGGTCTGCACCTCGATCAGTTCGAGCAGGATTTTTCCGGGATTGGCGAGGCGATGCACCTCGCCCTGCGGGATATAGACGGATTCGTTTTCGCGCAGCATGACCGTCTTCTCGCCGATCGTCACCTCCGCTGTGCCGCGCACGACGATCCAGTGTTCGGAGCGATGGTGGTGCTTTTGCAGCGAAAGCCGTTTGCCGGGGGTCACGAAGAGGCGTTTCACCTGGAAGCGCTCGCCGTTCAGCACGGAGGTATAGCCGCCCCAGGGGCGGTAGGAGGTCGGGTGCGTCTCGGTCAGCTTCGCCGTCTTGGGCAGTGCCGCGAGATGTTTCACCAGCTTGCCGACATTCTGGCTGTCTTCCATGCGGCCGACATACACGGCGTCCTCGCTGGCGATGACGGCCACATTGTCGAGGCCCTGCACCGCGACATGGATATCACGCGATATGACCAGCGAATTGCGCGTGTCGAGCACGGTCGTGCTGCCATCCGCCACATTGCCGGCCTCGTCCTGCTTGCCGGTCTTCCAGACGGAATCCCAGCTTCCGAGGTCGGACCAGGTGATGGGCGACGGCACAACGGCGGCGATCGGCGTTTTCTCGAAGATCGCATAGTCGACGGAAATATCGGGCGCGCGCGAAAAGGCCGCCTCGTCGAGCCGTTCGAAATCGAGGTCGTGTTTCGCCTTGGCGACCGCTTCGCTCGCCGCATCGAGAACCTCCGGCGCATATTGCCGGAGCTCGCGCAGGAACAGGCCGACCGGCAGCATGAACATGCCGGAATTCCACAGATAGCCGCCTGCCGAAAGCATCTCCGCCGCCTTGTCGCGGTCCGGCTTCTCGACGAAGCGGCGCACGGCATTGGCACCATTGCCGAGGTCCTCGCCGATCTCGATATAGCCGTAGCCGGTCGCAGGCTCGCTCGGCGTGATGCCGAAGGTGACGAGGCGGCCGGCCTGCGCTGCGGCGCGCGCCCGGGCGATGCAGTCGAAATAGACGTCGTTCGCATCGATCTCGTGGTCGGAGGCCAGCACCTGCATGACGGCTTCGTCGCCGTGGAGGCGGGCGATGAGCGTGGCGGCGGCGGCCAATGCCGGCGCGGTGTTGCGCGCGACGGGCTCCAGCAGGATCGAGGTCAGCGGCGCATCCGCGGCGCGCGCCTGCTCGGCGACGAGGAAGCGGAAATCGCTGTTGGTCACGACGATCGCCGGCTCGTAGAGCGCGGTGTCGGAAATGCGCGCCAGCGTCTTCTGGAACAGCGTCGTTTCACCGAGGAATTCGAGGAACTGCTTGGGTGCCGAGGCGCGCGACAGCGGCCAGAGCCGCGTGCCCTTACCGCCGGCCATGATTACGGGTACGATCTTGCGGGTCATCATTCCTCGTCCTGATGCTGGAGCCAGCCATTTTGGGGCCACTCTCCATCCCTGCCGTAAAGAAACAGCAAAATCGGACGCCCGGCAGCCCCCGCCGATGAGCATTCTTACGGATAAGGTAAAGAGACCCTGTTCCCTCGGCAAGCGAATCCATAGCAACAAAAAACCCGCCGAAGCGGGTTTGGTGTCTGCGAAATCCGGGTTCGGATCAGGCCGGCAGGAGCGTGCCCTGCAGCGTGGTGAGCTGCGCGAGGTAGCTCTCGATGCCGAACTTGTGTTCGTCCGAGGACGCATGCTCCAGCTCGGCGCGGGTCGCCTCGATCCGGCGCGTGATGTCTTCGCTCTTGATCTCGTCGACATGCACGGCCGATTCGGCCAGCAGCGTGCAGCCGGTCGGCAGGATGTCGGCGAAACCGCCGAAGACCACGTAGCGGTCCTTCTTGCCATCCGCGAACGTCACGGTGACGACACCCGGCTTGATCGTCGTCATGGTCGGCGCGTGGTTGGCCATGACGGTCATTTCGCCCTCGGTCGCCGGAATGACGACGGAGCTGACGCTGCCGGAAACCAGCAGGCGCTCGGGAGAAACGAGTTCAAAGTTGAAACTGTCAGCCATGACCATTCACTTCTTCTGATTTCATTCGGCCGGGAAACAGGGCGCCCGTTTCAGGGCGCCCCAAGTTCATCAAGCGGCTTCGGCAGCCAGCTTCTTGGCCTTTTCGACCGCTTCTTCCATGGAACCAACCATGTAGAAGGCGGCTTCCGGCAGGTGGTCGTACTCGCCGTTGACGAGGCCCTTGAAGCCCTTGATCGTGTCTTCGAGCGCGACGAGCTTGCCCGGCGAACCGGTGAAGACTTCGGCGACGAAGAACGGCTGGGACAGGAAGCGCTCGATCTTGCGGGCGCGGGCAACGGCGATCTTGTCGTCTTCCGACAGTTCGTCCATGCCCAGGATGGCGATGATGTCCTGGAGCGACTTGTAGCGCTGCAGGGTCGTCTGGACCTTACGGGCGACTTCGTAGTGCTCTTCGCCGACAACCATCGGGTCGAGCATGCGCGAGGTCGAGTCGAGCGGGTCCACCGCCGGGTAGATGCCCTTTTCGGCGATCGAGCGCGACAGAACCGTCGTTGCGTCCAGGTGGGCGAACGAGGTTGCCGGCGCCGGGTCGGTCAAGTCGTCGGCGGGAACGTAGATGGCCTGAACCGAGGTGATCGAGCCCTTGGTCGTGGTGGTGATGCGTTCCTGCATCTGGCCCATGTCGGTGGCGAGCGTCGGCTGGTAGCCCACGGCCGACGGGATACGGCCAAGCAGAGCGGACACTTCGGAACCGGCCTGCGTGAAGCGGAAGATGTTGTCTACGAAGAACAGAACGTCCTGGCCCTTGTCGCGGAAGTCTTCAGCGATCGTGAGACCGGTCAGAGCGACGCGAGCGCGCGCGCCCGGCGGTTCGTTCATCTGGCCGTAAACGAGGGCAGCCTTGGAGCCTTCGCCGCCGCCATGCTTGTTCACGCCGGATTCGATCATTTCGTGGTAGAGGTCGTTGCCTTCGCGGGTACGTTCACCCACGCCTGCAAACACCGAGTAACCACCGTGCGCCTTGGCGACGTTGTTGATCAGTTCCATGATGAGAACGGTCTTGCCGACGCCTGCACCGCCGAAGAGGCCGATCTTGCCGCCCTTTGCGTAGGGTGCCAGCAGGTCGACGACCTTGATGCCGGTGACGAGGATCTGGGCTTCCGTCGACTGCTCGACGTAGGACGGCGCATCCTGGTGGATGGCGCGCTTGCCGGCGGTGACCAGCGGGCCGGCTTCGTCAACGGGCTCGCCGATGACGTTCATGATGCGGCCGAGCGTTTCCGGACCGACCGGAACGGTGATCGGGGCGCCGGTGTTGGCGACCGGCTGGCCGCGGACGAGACCTTCGGTCGAGTCCATGGCGATCGTGCGAACGGTGTTTTCGCCAAGGTGCTGGGCGACTTCGAGAACGAGGCGGTTGCCGTTGTTGTCGGTTTCCAGCGCGTTCAGGATCTGCGGCAGTTCGCCGTCGAACGAAACGTCGACGACGGCGCCGATGACCTGCGTCACGCGGCCGGTCGCAACGAATGCGGCCGGAGCGGCAGCCTTCGTGGCGGCCTTGGCGACAGCGGTCTTCGCAGCCGGTGCCTTAGCAGCGGTTGCCTTTGCGGCCGGAGCCTTGGTTGCTGCTGCTGCGACCGGAGCCGCCGCTGCTGCTGCCGTCTTGGTCGCAGCCGGCTTCTTCGCCGCTGCGGTGTCCTTCGGGGTAGCTGCCTTAGCCATATCTCTTACCCTCTTTGTCCTGGTCCTTAGAGCGCTTCAGCGCCCGAGATGATTTCGATGAGTTCCTTGGTGATCTGAGCCTGGCGCTGACGGTTGTAGTTGAGCGTCAGCTTGTTGATCATTTCACCAGCATTGCGGGTCGCGTTGTCCATGGCGCTCATCTTGGCGCCCATTTCGCCGGCGACGTTCTCGAGCAGGGCCCGGAAGATCTGGACGGAAATGTTGCGCGGGATGAGATCGCCGAGGATCGCGCCGGCATCCGGCTCGTAGTCGTAGATCGCCGTTGCACCGGTCGTCTCGGCGACAGCCGCGGGAGCGGAGGCCGGGATGAGCTGGAGCGCGGTCGGGATCTGCGAAATGACCGACTTGAACTCGGAATAGAACAGCGTGCAGACGTCGAACTCGCCCTTTTCGAACAGGCCGATAACCTTGCGGCCGACCTGGTCTGCATTGGCGAAGTTGATGCGCTTGACTTCACGCAGGTCGACGCGGTCGATGATCAGCGACGCGAATTCGCGACGCAGGATATCGAAACCCTTCTTGCCGACGCAGATGATCTTGACCGTCTTGCCGCTCGCCAGAAGCTTGCGGGTATGGTCACGCGCCAGACGCGCAATCTGCGAGTTGAAGCCGCCGCACAGGCCGCGTTCGGCCGTGCAGACGACGAGCAGATGAACCTGGTCCTTGCCCGTGCCGGTCATGAGGCGCGGCGCCGAATCGTCCTGGCCGACGGCCTGGGCGATGTTGGCGAGAACGGCGCTCATGCGCTGCGAATAGGGCCGGGCGGCCTCGGCCGCTTCCTGGGCACGCCGAAGCTTCGCCGCGGCGACCATTTTCATCGCCTTGGTGATCTTCTGCGTCGCCTTGACGGAGGCGATCCGGTTTTTCAGATCCTTAAGTGAAGGCATCCGTTTTCCGTCCTGTGACATGATCCCCCAGAAAATCCTCTGAGCGGATCATGCGTCAATCAAAGTTCCCGGGCTGCCTGCGCGCCAGCTTAGCGCGCAGGGCTCGAACCGTAGCCTCAGCCGAAGGTCTTGGCGAAGGCATCGAGGGCGGCCTTGAGCTTGCCCTTGGTGTCGTCGCTGATCGCCTTTTCGGTGCGGATCTTGTCGAGGATGTCCTTGCCCTCGGAGCGGAAGTAGCCGAGCACGCCCTGCTCGAACTTGCCGACCTGGTTGACCGCGATCTTGTCGAGGTAACCGTTGACGCCGGCGAAGATCACCACGACCTGCTCTTCCGTCTTCAGCGGCGAGAACTGCGGCTGCTTCAGGAGTTCGGTCAGGCGGGCACCGCGGTTGAGCAGGCGCTGCGTTGCGGCGTCGAGGTCCGAGCCGAACTGGGCGAATGCTGCCATTTCGCGATACTGGGCGAGTTCGCCCTTGATCGAGCCGGCGACCTGCTTCATCGCCTTGATCTGAGCGGACGAGCCCACGCGGGACACCGACAGACCGACGTTAACGGCCGGGCGGATACCCTGGTAGAACAGGTCCGTTTCAAGGAAGATCTGGCCGTCGGTGATCGAGATCACGTTGGTCGGGATGAACGCGGACACGTCGTTACCCTGGGTTTCGATGACCGGCAGAGCCGTCAGCGAGCCAGCGCCCATGTCGTCGTTGAGCTTTGCAGCGCGCTCGAGGAGACGCGAATGCAGGTAGAAGACGTCGCCCGGATAGGCTTCGCGGCCCGGCGGGCGGCGCAGCAGCAGCGACATCTGGCGGTAGGAAACGGCCTGCTTGGAAAGGTCGTCGTAGCCAATGAGGGCGTGCTTGCCGTTGTCACGGAAGTATTCGCCCATCGCGCAACCGGCGAACGGTGCGAGATACTGCATCGGCGCCGGATCGGAGGCGGTTGCAGCAACGATGATCGAGTACTGGAGAGCGCCACGCTCTTCGAGAACCTTCACGAACTGGGCGACGGTCGAACGCTTCTGGCCGATAGCGACGTAGACGCAGTAAAGCTTGTCGCCTTCCGGGCCGTTATCGTGGATCGCCTTCTGGTTCAGGATCGCGTCCAGGATGATCGCGGTCTTGCCGGTCTGGCGGTCGCCGATGACCAGCTCGCGCTGGCCGCGGCCGACCGGGATGAGGGCGTCGATGGCCTTGAGGCCGGTCGACATCGGCTCATGCACCGACTTGCGCGGGATGATGCCCGGAGCCTTGACGTCGACGCGCGAGCGCAGCTTGGCATTGATCGGGCCCTTGCCGTCGATCGGGTTGCCGAGCGCGTCGACGACGCGGCCGAGCAGTTCCGGACCGACCGGCACGTCCACGATGGCGCCCGTCCGCTTGACGGTGTCGCCTTCCTTGATGTCACGGTCCGAACCGAAAATAACGACACCGACGTTGTCGCTTTCGAGGTTCAGCGCCATGCCACGGATGCCACCCGGGAATTCCACCATTTCGCCGGCCTGGACATTGTCGAGGCCGTAAACGCGGGCGATGCCGTCACCGACGGAGAGCACCTGGCCGACTTCCGAGACTTCCGCCTCTTTGCCGAAGTTTTTGATCTGATCTTTGAGAATTGCGGAAATTTCCGCGGCGCGGATATCCATCAGCCGACCTCTTTCAGTGCAAGCTTAAGAGTAGAGAGTTTGGTGCGAAGGGACGTGTCGATCTGGCGGGAACCCACCTTGACGATCAGGCCACCGAGAATGGACGGGTCGACGGTGACGGCGATCGTCACGTCTTTGCCGGCGACGCCTTTCAGCGCCGCCTTCAATTCTGTTTCCTGCGCTGCGGTCAGCGCATGGGCCGAGGTGACATCGGCCGTGATTTCGCCGCGGGCGCGGGCCGCGATGACGCGGTAGGCCTTGATCATGCCCGGAACGGCGAACAGGCGGCGATTTGACGCAACCACCTTGAGGAAGTTTGCCACGAGGCCCGTGATGCCGGCTTTGGCGGCAACGGCGGCAATGGCCTTGGTCTGATCTTCGGCGGAGAAGACAGGGCTGAGGATCAGCCGCTTGAGGTCTTCGCTCCCGTCGATCAGCGCCTGGAAACGGGCGAGATCGGCACCGACACTATCAGCCGAACCGGCTTCCTGAGCGAGGTCGAAAAGCGAGGACGCGTATCTTTCTGCAACACCGGAAACGAGCTGGGATGTGTCTGCCACGGGCACAAGCTTCTCTTCTTTTCATCCAGAAAGCGGGGCGGTAGCGAGGCTACAGTCCTAACCCTCTGAAATCGTTGCGGTAATCTTCAGTTCCCACAGGCTTTGAAGCCCGTTTTTTCTGAATTTCGCGGTTCGTCTAGCATAGGAAACCGGGACTCGCAACACACGCGGCGCAGGAATGCGCCATAAGTCGGCCATAGTCGGAGCAAAAGTTGACTGCGCAGACTATGTTCTGGTCTCGCCGAGGCAGGCCGGGCCGGTTTTTCGCTCAGATGAAGCCGAATGCATAGGCCAAAGGCAGCGCGGCGAGGCCCACCTGCACGAGGAGCACGACGAGGTTTTTCAGCGTGAAGGACCCGTCCGACATCAGCGAGAGAATGCGGCCGAATGCAGCGAGCGCGAAGCCGCCGCCGATGCCCATATAGATCCAGCTCTGCGCCATCATCAGCGCGACGATGGCGAGCCCTGCATAGAAACCACCGGCCGAGCGGGCGAAGGCATACCCTTCGCGGCTGCCCTCGCGGGTCTGGAGGCCAGCGAGCTTCAACGCCGTGCCGGGCGCGAAAAGGGCGAACAGGCCGAACAGCGCGGTCACGATGGCCGCCGAGAATGCGAGCAACTCGCCCGTTTCGGTGGGGATGTAGAATTCCATCGCGACGTTTCTCCGGTTGTGCTCGCCCGCCCCTCTATCGCACAGGCGCGAAAGTCGCAGAAGCGGGTGCGCCGACTTCGCACAACTCTTTGTTAACCATGGCGCTCAGAGGAAACTCTGCGGATCGATATCGAGCTGCACCTGGAGCGATGCGCGCTCCTTCGGCCCGTTGGCGAGCATGGTGCGCAGAAACGTCTGCATGTCGCTGTTGCGCCGCCCGTGGATCAGCAGGCGAAAACGATGGCGGCCGCGCACGAGCGCGAGCGGTGCCTCCGCCGGGCCGAGGATCGAGATGCCGTCCACATGGGGTGCGGCCTGCCGCAGCCCCCGCGCATGCATCTCCGCCTCGCCGCGCGTGTCGGCCGAGACGATGACCGAGGCGAGCCGCCCGAACGGCGGCAGCAGCGCCTTCTCCCGCTCGCCGATCTCGCGATCGTAGAAGGCCTGCGCATCGCCCGAGACGATCGCCTGCATGACGGGATGCAGCGGCTGGTAGGTCTGGATGAGGCCGTGGCTTTTGAGGCCAGAGCGCCCGGCACGCCCCGTCACCTGCGAGAGCAGCTGGAACGTCCGCTCCGCCGCGCGCGGATCGCCGTTCGAAAGGCCGAGATCCGCATCCACCACGCCGACCAGCGACATCAGCGGGAAATTGTGCCCTTTGGCAACGAGCTGCGTGCCGATGACGATATCCGCCTCGCCGCGCGCAATCGCCTCCAGCTCCAGCCGGAGCCGCTTGACGCCCATCAGGTCCGAGGAAAGCACGATGGTGCGCGCCTCCGGAAAATGCTTCTCCACCTCCTCCGCGATGCGCTCCACCCCCGGCCCGCAGGCCGCGAGGTGATCGAAGGTGCCGCATTCCGGGCAGGCTTCCGGCGTGCGCTCGGCATAACCGCAATGGTGGCACTGGATCTGCCCGCGAAACCGGTGTTCGACCAGCCAGCTGGAGCATTGCGGGCACTGGAACCGATGGCCGCAGACGCGGCAGAGCGTCAGCGGCGCATAACCGCGGCGATTGAGGAAAAGCAGCGCCTGCTGCTGCTTCTCGATGGTGCGGGCAATGCCGCGCAGCATGACGGGCGAAAGAAACCCGCCGCGTGCCGGCGGATGGCGGCGCATATCGACGAGATGCAGGTCCGGAAGGGCGGCATCGCCGTAGCGCGTCGGCAGGTGCAGCTTGCGATAGCGCCCGACATCGCTGTTGACCCGGCTTTCGACCGAGGGCGTCGCCGAGACGAGCACGGCCGGGAAATCGCCGATGCGCGCCCGCACCACCGCCATGTCGCGCGCATTGTAGAAGACACGGTCTTCCTGCTTGTAGGCCGGGTCGTGTTCCTCGTCGACGATGACGAGACCGAGATTCTCGAAGGGCAGGAACAGCGCCGAACGCGCGCCGGCCACGACCCGCACATCCCCCATCGTCACCTGCCGCCAGACCTTTTCACGGATGCGCGGGGCGAGATCGGAATGCCATTCGGCGGGCTTGGCGCCAAACCGATCTTGAAAGCGTTCGAGGAAACTCGCCGTCAGCGCGATTTCCGGCAGCAGGATCAGCACCTGCTTGCCTCGCCGCAGCGTCTCGGCAATCGCCTCGAAATAGACCTCCGTCTTGCCCGAACCGGTAATGCCATCGATCAACGAGACGTTGAAGCCGCCGGCGCGCACGCTCTCGACAAGCTCCGCCGCACTCTCCGTCTGTGGCCCTTCAAGCCGCGGCTCCACATGCTCCGGATCGGGCACCGCCACCACGGGCGGCGGCGGCAGGAAGACGGTCTCGAAGCTGCCCTGCTTCACGAGCCCGTCGACGACACTGGTCGAGGTGCCGGCGGCGTGCGCGAGACCCGAGCGGGTCCACGGAATGCCGTCCTCCACCATTTCCAGCACCCGCTCGCGGGCACTCGTCAGCCGCTCCGGCCGGTGGCCGGTGAAACGCAGGCCCTCGATCATCGGCTCGGGATCGAAGGCCGTGGGCGCGCGCAACGCCATGCGGGCGACGAGGCCCGGTGGCGTCACCGTATAGGCGGACACCCAGTCGAGGAAATCGCGCATCTCCTTGGAGAGCGGCGGGCAGTCGAAGACCTTCTCGATCGGCCGCAGCTTCTTCGGATCGACTTGGCTGTCATCGCCGCCATCCCAGACGACGCCCGGCACCAGCCGCGGCCCGAGCGGCACCTGCACGATCGAGCCCGGCTCCACCGCCATGCCCTCCGGCACGGAATAGGAATAGGGCGTGGGCGTGGGTACCGGCACCATGACGGGCACCGTGCGCGGAAAAAGTTTCTCCCCGAAGAGGTCGATCGAATCGCTGCTCATTGCCCGCGAAGATGCCCCCGGAGGTGCCGGAAGAAAACCGCAAAGATCGCCGGCCCGCTCATTCGTCGTCCTCATCCATTTCGCCGGTCAGCCGCATGCCGTCGATCCAGGTCGCCCCGTCATTCCGCACGACGCGCTTGGCCCGCACGCCGCAGCGCGTCTCCACCTCCTGCGCCAGCCGCTCGGAATGGGTGACGATCCACAACTGGCTCGTCTCGGCGGCCCGCGCGATCATTTCGGCCAGCGGCGACAGCATATCCGGATGGAGGCTCGCCTCCGGCTCGTTCAGCGCGATCAGCGGCGGCGTGCGGTACGAAAGCAATGCCGCCGCTAGCGCCAAAAAACGAATCTGCCCGTCGGAAAGCTCGCGCGGCTGGAAGATGCGCTGGGGAAACTGCGGGAAGGTCAGCCCGTAGGAGGCGAATTCCTCCGGCTCCGGCACGGAAAGCCGCGCGCCGCCAAAGGCATCCGCCACCGCCCGGTCGAGATCGACCGTGTCGCCCCGCGTCCATTTCAGCGTCGCGAACACCGCCGCCATGTTCGCCCCGTCCTCGTCGAGCAGCGGCGCGGTGACGGCAAGGCAGGGCTGACGCAACGCCGAATCGCGGTCCGAGCGAAAGCCATGGAAGAACCGCCATTGCGAAACCGCACGACGGAACGTGCCGACCTCCGGATAATGGCCGGCATCGCCGAGGAGGGCGATAGCGGTCTCGGAGGTCAGGGCCTGTTCGGGATATTCCACCATCCGGCCCGCCTCGCTGCGCACCATGATGCCCGGCCCGCCGCGTTTCATCATCGTCACCGGCCGGCGGCCGGTCTCGATCGACAATTCCTCGGCCTTGACATGCGGCTCGAAGGCGAAACCCGCGGCATCGATCGGCGGCCGCAACCCCGCCTCGACGCGGTAGCGGAAGGTGATCGCCCGATCCTCGTCGAGCAGTTCGGCTTCCAGCCGGATGCGCACCGGCTCGTTCACGCGGCGCTTGCCCGTCCACAGCGCCGAGGCCATGCCGCCTTCCGCCGCGATCTCATGGGCGAAATTGCCGCGCACCGCCGCCTGCACCAGTTGCAGCGAGCGATAGAGGTTCGACTTGCCCGCCCCGTTCTCGCCGACGAACAGGTTCACCCGCCCGAGATCCATGCGGATCGAGCGCAGCGAACGATAGTTTTCGGCGGACATGGAGCGCAGCAGCATGAAGCGTATCCGGAATCAGAAGAACGATCGTCTCTATACCGGGCACCATGTCCAGAGGAAGGCGGCCGGTGAAGCAAACGTTAACGCAAATCACCGACCATGCGGCAAACGGCCGAAGGGCATGCCATGAACGAACTTCTCATCATCGCCGACCAGACCCTGATGACCGAGCGGCAAAGCTGGCTCGCGTCGCTTGCCGAAGAGCGGCGGCTGTCGGAGAACACGCTGGACGCCTACGAGCGCGACACAAGGCAGTTCCTCACCTTCCTGACGCAGCACCTTGCCGCCCCCGCACGCCTCAAGGACATTGGCGACCTGCGCCCCGCGGACCTGCGCGGCTTCCTCGCCAGCCGGCGCCGCGATGGTGCGGGTGCTCGCACGCTCGGCCGCGGCCTTGCCGGCCTGCGCTCCTTCCTGCGCCATCTGGAGCGCAAGGGCCTTGCCAATGCGGCCGGTGCCTCCGCCGTACGCTCGCCGAAACAGCCGAAATCCCTGCCGAAGCCGCTCTCCGCCGGACAGGCGATCGCCGTCGTCGATGCCAGCGAACAGCTTGCCGACGAACCGTGGATCCGCGTGCGCAATGCCGCGGTGCTGACGCTGCTCTACGGCTGCGGCCTGCGCATCTCCGAGGCGCTGTCGCTGACGCCCGCCGATTTCGCCGGCACGCCGACGTCGCTGCGCATCACCGGCAAGGGCGACAAGATGCGCATCGTGCCGCTGATCGCCCCCGCGCTGACCGGCGTCGAGGATTACATCAAACTCTGCCCCATCCCGCTGGCCGAGGACAGGCCGCTGTTCCGCGGGATGCGCGGCGGACCGTTGCAGCCCGCCATCATCCAGCGCGAAATGCAGAAGATGCGCAGCGCGCTCGGCCTGCCGGACAGCGCCACGCCGCATGCGCTGCGCCATTCCTTCGCCACGCATCTGCTGGCCGGCGGCGGGGACCTGCGCACCATCCAGGAACTGCTCGGCCATGCCAGCCTCTCGACCACGCAGGTCTATACCGGCGTCGATTCGGCCCGGCTGCTGGAAATCTACGACCGAGCGCACCCCCGCGCCTGAATCCGTTAACGGCTTGCGGCTAGGGTCGCCAAAAATATGCAGGGAGTTCGACCATGACAGTCCTTCTTCACAAGAGCCGCATGGTGCTGGCCGACCGGCTGGCCGATGCCGGCCTCTGGGCGCTTGCGGCTATCCATCTCCTCATCGCCCTCTCCGTCCTCGTCGTGCTGGCGACCCTCTCCCCCGCCCATGCGCAGGAGCCGCCGGCCTGCGGCGGCGACAACCTGCTGACGAAATTCGAAAAGGACGACCCGGCTGGCTTCGCCAAGCTGCGCGCCGAGGCGGATGCCGTGCCGAACGGCAAGGGCATCTTCTGGAAGATCGAGAAGGACGGCAAGCCCGCCTCCTGGCTGCTCGGCACCATGCATGTGACGGACCCGCGCGTGCTCGCCATGCCGGAAGCGGCGCGCACCGCCTATGCCGATGCCGCCACCATCGTCGTCGAATCGGACGAGATCGCCGACGAGAAGAAGGCGGGCGCGGCCATCATGGCGCGGCCGGACCTCACCATGTTCACCGACGGAAAATCCATCACCGATTTCCTCGACAAGCAGGATGCGGAGAAGCTTGCGGAAGGCCTGAAGGGTCGCGGCCTTTCGCTCGCCGCAGTCGGACGCATGAAGCCGTGGATGATCGCAAGCTTCGTCGCGCTGCCCGCCTGCGAGATCGCCCGCAAGACCGCCGGCGCCGCCTTCCTCGACCAGCAGCTCGCCAAGACCGCGCTCGCCGAAGGCAAGACGCTGAAGGGCCTCGAAACACTGATCGAGCAGATTTCCGCCCTCGATTCTCTGCCGGTCGAACCGCAGGTCCAGGGCCTCGTGCAGACGCTGGAACTCGGCGATACGCTGACGGATGTTATCGAGACGATGAGCCAGCTCTACCTTGCCGGCGATACCGGCATGATCATGCCGATGATGCGGGCCTCCGCGCCTGAGACGGACGAGGACGCCAAGGCCTATGCCGATTTCGAGCAGCGCATCATCATCGACCGTAACCACACGATGGCAGAACGGGCGGCCGCGATTCTGGCGGACGGCAACGTCTTCATCGCCGTCGGCGCGCTGCATCTCGCCGGCCCGGAAGGGGTCGTCGAACTCCTGCGCAAGCAGGGCTTTACGGTAACCGCGGTGAACTGACCCGGCGCCCCACGCCGCACAGCATGGTGCGAACGATCAGCTTGTGGAACGGCATGATGGCGGCGAGGTAAAGCCGGCCGAGCAGGTTGTTGCGGTGCACGAGCGTCATCACGCTCAGGGTCTGGCCGCTCGGCCGGTCCTGCCGGATATCGATGACGATGCGGAAATCGAGATGCTTGTCGTCGAAGCCGAGCACGACACGGTCGTCGCTGGCGCTCACCACCGGAAATCCGCCGATCTCCACCGCCGATGTCGCGGCCTGTTCCGCCGCCCGCTTCAGGCCGAAGGGCGCGACCAGCGCATTGCGCAGCGCCATCAGTCTGCGCACCCAGCCCGGCGGATGTTCGAGCGCCAGCCGCGCCGCCTCCCGCGCCGTGAGATGATCGACGGGCAGGCCGAGCGTGAAACGATCCGCCCAGTCGGCAGTCGGCAGAAGCGGGTGCGGGAGCGAGACGGGTCTCGATACGGGGGACATGAAGGCCATCCTTTACAGCCTGCATGGTGCCCCTGATCGAGCAGAGAGGACAGGCGGCCGGTTGTCGCAGCCGCCTGATCCGGATCACATATGGATCGGCTTGAAGAAGGTTGCCAGCGCCGCTTCCTTGACGGCTTCCGACATGGTCGGGTGCGCATGGCAGGTGCGGCCGAGGTCTTCGGAGGAACCGCCGAATTCCATCAGCACGGCGGCCTCGTGGATCATCTCGCCGGCGCCGAAGCCGACGATGTGCACGCCGAGCACGCGGTCGGTCTCCTTGTCGGCCAGGACCTTCACGAAGCCGTCGGTCGCCAGCATGGCGCGGGCGCGGCCGTTCGCGGTGAAGGGGAACTTGCCGGCCTTGTAGGCGACGCCCGCGGCCTTCAGCTCCTCTTCCGTCTTGCCGACGGAGGCGACTTCCGGCTGGGTGTAGACGACACCCGGAATGACGTCGTAGTTCACATGGCCCGCCTGGCCGGCGAGGATTTCGGCAACGGCGACACCCTCGTCTTCCGCCTTGTGGGCGAGCATCGGGCCGCGCACCACGTCGCCGAGCGCATAGATGCCGGCAATGTTGGTCTGGAAGTGGTTGTCGATCTCGACGCGGCCGCGGTTGTCGAGCACCACGCCCGCTTCCTTGAGGCCAAGGCCTTCGGTGTAGGGCTTGCGGCCGGTGGCGATCAGCACGACGTCGGCCTCGATCGTGGCGGCATCGCCGCCCTTGACCGGTTCGAAGGTCACCTTGGCGCCCGCGCCGGCCTTCTCCACGCCGGTCACCTTGGCGCCGAGCTTGAACTCCATGCCCTGCTTGGCGAGCATGCGCTGGAACTGCTTCGAGACCTCGCCGTCCATGCCGCCGAGGATCGTGTCGAGATATTCGATGACCGTGACCTTGGCGCCGAGACGCGCCCAGACCGAGCCGAGCTCCAGCCCGATCACGCCGCCGCCGACGACGATGAGGTGGCCCGGCACCTTTTCGAGCGCGATGCCGCCGGTGGACGAGATGATGACCTTCTCGTCGATATCGACCGGAACGCCCGGAATGCCGGCGACGTCGGAGCCCGTGGCGATGACGATGTTCTTCGTCTCCAGGACCTGCTCCTCGCCCTTGTCGTTGGTGACGGAGACCTTGCCTGCACCCAGCACCTTGCCGGTGCCCTGGATGCCGTCGATCTTGTTCTTCTTGAAGAGGAAGGCGACGCCGTCGACATTCGACTTCACGGTCGCATCCTTGTGCGCCATCATCTTCGGCAGGTTGAGCGTCGGCTTCACACCGTCGATGCCGAGCGCTTCCATGCCATGGCCGGCCTGGTGGTAGACCTCGGAGGCGTGCAGCAGGGCCTTCGACGGGATGCAGCCGACATTGAGGCAGGTGCCGCCATAGGTCTGGCGCTTCTCGACGACGGCGACCTTCAGGCCGAGCTGGGCCGCCTTGATGGCGCAGACATAGCCGCCGGGGCCGGAACCGATAACGATGAGATCATATGCCATGACAAGTCCTTCCTGCGCGGGGCCTAGCGGCCGCCGCTGACGTTGAGGGCGGCACCCGTGACGTAGGATGCCGCATCGGAGAGAAGATAGAGAATGGAATGGGCGACTTCATCGGCCGTGCCCGGCCGCTGCATGGGTATGAGCGATGCCATGTCGCGCGCCCGGTCCGGCAGGCCGCCGGAAGCGTGGATATCGGTGTCGATGATGCCGGGGCGCACAAGATTGACGCGCACGCCTTCCGTCGCGACCTCGCGGGCAAGCCCGATGGTAAAACTTTCGATCGCGCCCTTGCTCGCGGCATAATCGACATATTGCCCGGCCGAACCCAGCTGCGCTGCCACCGACGAGATATTGACGATCGAGCCACCCTTGCCGCCATGGCGCGTCGACATGCGGCGCACGGCCTCCTGCGCGCAGCGGATCGAGCCCATGACATTGACCGCGAACATGCGCTCCAGCCGCTCGGCGGACATTTCGTCGACGCGCTGCGGCAGGGCGACGATGCCCGCATTGTTCACCAGCCCTTCGAGCCGGCCGAACGTGCCATCGATGGTGGAGAAGATATTGGCAAGGCCAAGCTCGCTGCCGACGTCGCCCTGAACCGTAATCGCCGAGCCGCCCATGGCGTGGATATCCGCAACCACGGCCTCCGCGGCTTCGAGGTTTGCCACATAGTTCACCGCGACCTGCCAGCCGGCGGCGCCCGCCATGCGGCAGACGCTGGCGCCGATGCCGCGGCTGCCGCCGGTGACGAGAAGAACGGGCGCTTCCGTCATGCGGCGCATCCTTTGCGCTTGAGCACGTCCCACGGCGCCACCTTGGCCTTGCCCTCGTCCCAAAGCGTCGAATAGCGCAGGGACGGGCCGAAGCCGGCGAGCAGCAGCGTTTCGGCCGCCTTGGCGCCCTCAGCGGGCAGCAGGTCCGCACCACCAGACCCGTCGAGCGTGTAGACCACGCCTTCCCAGACGGTGCAGGCGGCGATTTCCTCGCCGGTCACGTCGCCCTCAGGGCAATTGTGCATGACCATGCCGTTCGAGCGGGCAGGATCATCGCCGGGCATGACGATGCCGTCGAGAACTGTGCCGCTGGAGAGAATCTTGACCTTGAAATGATGGCTCGTCGCGGCAGCACTCGACCCGACGGGTTCGAAGGTCAGTTCATAGCCCCCGTCGCGATCCGCATAGATCGCGCGGTCCTGCCGGCACTCCGCCGCGGAGGCGGCGGTCGCGGCGAAAAGTCCGGCGACGACGAGGGCGGTGCGCATGGCTCAGTGGGCCTTTTCCGTCGCGAGCTTGATGCCGAGCGCGATGAAGACGAGGCCGCTGGCGCGATCGATCCACTGGCTCATGCGCGAAAAGGCGGCCCGCATGCGCGGCGTCGTCATGAACAGCGAGACGCCGACGAACCAGGCGATGAGGCAGGAAGCCATGACGAGGCCGTAGCCGAACTTGATGGCGATCGGCGTGTGGGCGCTGACGACGGTCGAGAAGATCGACAGGAAGAAGAAGACCGGCTTGGGGTTCAGCGCATTGGCGAGGAAGCCGAGGCCGAAGGCGCGCAAGGCCGACTGCTCGCCCTTGCCGTCCTCGTCGCCCTTCACCGCCTCCACGGACATGTCCGTCTTGCCGGCACGCAGCGCCTTGATGCCGATATAGATGAGGTAAGCGACGCCGCACCACTTCACGATGTTGAAGAGGTAGATCGACTGGGAAATGATGAGGCCGAGGCCGAGGATCGTGTAGGTGACGTGAAACATCAGCGACGTGCCGACGCCGAAGGACGTGATGATCGCCGCGCGGCGCCCATGCACGATCGACTGGCGCATGACCATGGCAAGGTCGGCGCCCGGCGAGACGATGGCGAAAGAGAAGATCGCCATCAGCGAGGCGAGTTCGAGAAGGTAGGTGCTCATGGGATACTTGCCTCCTAGAAGATGACCACGCCCGCCATGACCGCAAGGCCCGCCAGTGCGACGAGCCAGACGATCGAACGGATATAGGGAATGCCTGCCAGATAGAGCGGAAGATAGACGAGCCGGGCGACGAACCACAGCCAGGCGCCGGCGAGCCCACAGCCCCCCGGATCACCCGCGATGGCAAGCGCCAGGGCGAGGGCGACGAAGCCGGGATAGGTTTCCCGGAAATTGGCCGACGCGCGGCCCGCGCGTCCGGCAAGCTTGCCTGTCGGCTCCCGCCCGCCATCCCGCGGGCCGGCATTCCAGGCGGAACCGAGTTCGCGCGTGGAAAGCACGCCCTGGAGCCCGATATGGAAGACGAGCAGCGCCACGCTCAGTGCCAGGAGCACGAGCATGGGCGAAGACGCTGACGCTGCCATGACCATCCCCTCTTAGAGATCGAGAACGAGGCGTTCCGGATCTTCCAGGCTGTCCTTGACGCGAACCAGGAAGGTGACGGCTTCCTTGCCGTCAACCATGCGGTGGTCGTAGGACAGTGCCAGATACATCATCGGACGGATGACGATCTGGCCGCCGACGACGACCGGGCGCTCTTGGATCTTGTGCATGCCGAGGATGCCGGACTGCGGGGCATTCAGGATCGGCGAGGACATCAGCGAACCGTAGACGCCGCCGTTCGAGATGGTGAACGTGCCGCCCTGCATGTCGGCCATGGAGAGCGCGCCGTCACGGGCGAGCTTGCCGAGGCGGCCGATATCCTTTTCGATCTCGGCAATCGACATCTGGTCGGCATCGCGCACGACCGGAACGACGAGGCCCTTGTCGGTGCCGACGGCGACGCCGATGTGGCAATAGTTCTTGTAGATGATGTCCGTGCCGTCGATCTCGGCGTTGACCGCCGGCAGTTCCTTCAGCGCGTGGGTCACGGCCTTGGTGAAGAAGCCCATGAAGCCGAGCTTCACGCCGTGCTTCTTCTCGAACAGGTCCTTGTAGCGGTTGCGCAGGTCCATCACGGCCGACATGTCCACCTCGTTATAGGTGGTGAGCATGGCGGCGGTGTTCTGCGCGTCCTTGAGGCGCTTGGCGATCGTCTGGCGCAGGCGCGTCATCTTCACGCGCTCTTCGCGCGGCGCATCGGCCTCGGAGGAAGCCGCACGGGCGACAACCTTGACCGGCTCGGCAACGGCAGCCGGCGTCGAAACGCCCTTGGCGACAGCGGCGAGCACGTCGCCCTTCAGCACCTGGCCACGCTTGCCGGAACCATCGACCTGGTCGGCGGAGATGTTGTTTTCCGCAAGCAGCTTGGCGGCCGAGGGTGCAGCCGGCATGGACGACGCAGCCGCGGCGGGCTTGGCCTCGGCAGCCGGAGCGGCCGCAACCTTCTCGACCTTTTCGGCGGCGGCAGGCGCGCTTGCTCCGGCGGAGCCGCTCGCCGAGATCTGGCCGAGCAGGCCGCCCGGCTCGACCGTGTCGCCGGCATTCGCAACGATTTCCGACAGGACGCCAGCGGCCGGTGCCGGCACTTCGATCGTCACCTTGTCGGTTTCGAGCTCACAGAGCGGCTCGTCGGCCTTGATGACGTCGCCGACCTTCTTGAACCAGGTGCCGACGGTCGCTTCGCTGACGGATTCTCCCAAAGTCGGGACGCGGATTTCGGTAGCCATGAGTGTTTTCCGTTCGTGATTCTTTTCGTGGTTACTGGAGTGCAGGGCGGATCAACCGCCCAGCGCGTCCTCGAGGAAGGCGGCGAGCTGTGCGAGGTGCTTCGACATCAGGCCCGTTGCAGGCGACGCTGCGGCCGGACGGCCGGTGTAGCGCACGCGCTGGTACTTGGCGTCGATATGGGCGAGCACCCATTCGAGATAGGGGTCGATGAACGCCCAGCCACCCATGTTCTTGGGCTCTTCCTGGCACCAGACCATCTCGGCATTGCGGAAGCGCGACAGCTCGTTGATCAGCGCCTTGGCCGGGAACGGATAGAGCTGTTCCAGGCGCAGCAGGTAGACGTCGTCGATGCCGCGCTTTTCGCGCTCTTCCAGAAGGTCGTAATAGACCTTGCCCGAGCACATCACGACGCGGCGGATCTTGGCGTCCTTTTGCAGCTTGATCGGGCCGTCCTTGATGACCTCCGCGTCGTCCCACAGCAGGCGGTGGAACGAGCTTTCGCCCGCCATTTCCGACAGCGAGGAGACGGCGCGCTTGTGGCGCAGCAGCGACTTCGGCGTCATCATGATCAGCGGCTTGCGGAAGTCGCGCTTCACCTGGCGGCGCAGGATGTGGAAGTAGTTCGCCGGCGTCGTGACGTTGGCGACCTGCATGTTGTCCTCGGCGCACATCTGCAACCAGCGTTCGAGGCGGGCGGAGGAGTGCTCCGGACCCTGGCCCTCATAGCCGTGCGGCAGCAGGCAAACGAGGCCCGACATGCGCAGCCACTTGCGTTCGCCCGACGAGATGAACTGGTCGAAGACGACCTGCGCACCATTGGCGAAGTCGCCGAACTGGGCTTCCCACAGCGTCAGCGCATTCGGACGGGCCAGCGAATAGCCATATTCGAAGCCGAGCACGGCCTCTTCCGAGAGCATCGAGTTGATGACCTCGTAACGGGCCTGGGTCGGCGCCAGATTGGCGAGCGGGATGTAGCGGTCTTCGGTCTCCTGGTCGTAGAGAACCGAATGGCGCTGCGAGAAGGTGCCGCGTTCGCAATCCTGACCGGACAGGCGGATCTTCGTGCCCTCGACGCAGAGCGTGCCGAAGGCGAGCGCTTCGCCCATTGCCCAGTCGATGCCCTCGCCCGTCTCCACCATCTGCATGCGGTTGTCCATGAACCGCTGGATGGTCTTGTGGGCCTTGAAACCTTCCGGGATCGTCGAGATCTTGCGGCCGATTTCCTTGAGCTGCTTCATCGGCACCGAGGTCTTGCCGCGGCGCTGTTCGTCCTGGTTGTCGGCCGAGCGCAGGCCCGACCAGGCACCGTCCAGCCAGTCGGCCTTGTTCGGCTTGTAGGACTGGCCGGCCTCGAATTCCTGTTCGAGATTGGCGCGCCAGTCGGCCTTCATCTTCTCGAATTCGCCTTCGCTGATCACGCCCTCGGCAATCAGGCGCGCGCCATAGATGTTGACCACGGTCTTGTGGGCGCGGATCGCCTTGTACATCTTCGGCTGCGTGAACGCCGGCTCGTCGCCTTCGTTATGGCCGAAGCGGCGGTAGCAGAACATGTCCAGCACCACCGGCTTGTGGAACTTCATGCGGAATTCGGTCGCGATCTTGGCGGCGTAAGTCACCGCTTCCGGATCGTCGCCGTTCACGTGGAAGATCGGCGCCTCGATCATCTTCGCCACATCCGACGGGTAGGGCGAGGAGCGCGAGAAGGCCGGGTTCGTCGTGAAGCCGATCTGGTTGTTGATGATGACGTGCACCGTACCGGCGACGCGGTGGCCGCGCAGGCCCGACAGGCCGAGGATTTCAGCCGTCACGCCCTGCCCGGCAAAGGCCGCATCGCCGTGCAGAAGCAGCGGCATGACCTGGGCGCGTTCGAAGAGCGGGATGATATCGCCCTCGAAGACCTTCGCCATCTGGTCCTGCTTGGCGCGGGCCTTGCCCATGACGACCGGGTTGACGATTTCGAGATGCGACGGGTTCGCCGTCAGCGACAGATGCACCTTGTTGCCGTCGAACTCGCGGTCCGAGGAGGCACCGAGGTGGTACTTCACGTCGCCCGAACCTTCGACTTCGTCCGGCGCGTAGGAGCCGCCCTTGAACTCGTGGAAGACGGCGCGGTGGGGCTTCGCCATCACGTTCGTCAGAACGTTGAGGCGGCCGCGATGCGCCATGCCGAGCACGATTTCCTTCAGGCCGAGCTGGCCGCCGCGCTTGATGATCTGCTCCAGCGCCGGGATCAGCGCTTCACCGCCATCGAGGCCGAAGCGCTTGGTGCCCTTGTACTTGACGTCGATGAACTGCTCGAAGCCTTCCGACTCGATCAGCTTCTGCAGGATCGCCTTCTTGCCTTCCGGCGTGAAATCGACGCCCTTGTCCGGGCCTTCGATGCGCTCCTGGATCCAGCCCTTTTCTTCCGGGTTGGAGATGTGCATGAACTCGACGCCGATCGTCGAGCAATAGGTCCGCTCGAGGATTTCGACCATCTCGCGGATGCTCGCGTATTCGAGGCCGAGCACGTTATCGATGAAGATCTTGCGGTCGAGGTCGGCATCCGTGAAGCCGTAGTTCGACGGCGACAGCTCGTGATAATCCTCGACGGGTGCCGCGATGCCGAGCGGGTCGAGCTTGGCATGCAGGTGGCCGCGGGCGCGGTAGGCGCGGATCATCATGATGGCGCGCACCGAATCGCGCGTCGCCTGGTTGACATCGGCCTGGTTGACGGGCGCGCCGGTCTGGACCGCAACGGCTTCCGCCTTGGCCTGGACCTTCTTCTCAAGCACCTTCTCGACGACGCCCCAGTTGCCGTCGAGCGCCGAGACGAGCTCGCCATTGGCCGCGATCGGCCAGTTGGCGCGCTTCCAAGAGGCGCCCTTGGCGGCCTTCACGATGTCGGAGGGCTGGTCTTCCAGCGCCTTGAAAAAGGCCTGCCACTCTTCGCCGACGGAAGCGGGGTCCGCCTCATACTTCGCGTAGAGCTGTTCGATATAGGCCGCGTTCGCCCCGTCGAGGAAGGACGTGGCGAGAAATTGTTCGTTGGCGTCTAGTCGTGCCATGGTGTTTCGCGGGCGCCGCGCCCGCCTCCCGAACGATCGTGTTGACCGGGCTTTCCCCGGATTGCCGCCCGCCGCAGGCCTGTCCGCCGCGCGCCGGGAAGAGACGGATCGGCCGGCATTTTCAGCCGGCCCACCCAGTTTTGATGTTTCAGCCCTTCAGGACTTCGACCAGCGTCTTGCCGAGGCGGGCCGGCGAGGGCGAAACGCGGATGCCCGCGGATTCCATCGCCGCGATCTTGGATTCCGCATCACCCTTGCCGCCGGAAACGACGGCGCCGGCGTGACCCATGGTGCGGCCCTTCGGAGCGGTGCGGCCCGCGATGAAGCCGGCCATCGGCTTCTTGCGGCCTTTCTTGGCTTCGTCGATGAGGAACTGTGCCGCATCTTCTTCAGCCGAGCCGCCGATTTCGCCGATCATGATGATGGAGGTCGTGGCGTCGTCCGCCAGGAACATTTCCAGCACGTCGATGAATTCGGTGCCCTTGACCGGGTCGCCGCCGATGCCGACGGCCGTGGTCTGGCCGAGGCCTTCGTTGGAGGTCTGGAACACGGCTTCATAGGTAAGCGTGCCAGAGCGCGAAACAATACCGACCGAACCCTTGCGGAAGATCGAGCCCGGCATGATGCCGATCTTGCATTCTTCCGGCGTCAGGATGCCCGGGCAGTTCGGGCCGAGCAGGCGCGAGGAGGAGCGGTCGAGGCGGGCCTTGACGCGCACCATGTCGGCAACCGGGATGCCTTCGGTGATGCAGGTGATGAAGGGGATTTCCGCTTCGATCGCCTCGATGATCGCGTCCGCGGCACCTGCCGGCGGAACGTAGATCACGGAGGCGTCCGCGCCAGTCTTTTCCTTGCCTTCGGCAACCGAGGCGAAGATCGGCAGGCTTTCGCCCTTCGAGCCGGTCCAGGTTTCGCCGCCCTTCTTCGGGTGGATGCCGCCGACCATCTGCGTGCCGTAATAGGCGAGCGCCTGTTCGGTGTGGAAGGTGCCGGTCTTGCCGGTCAGGCCCTGAACGAGGACCTTGGTGTTCTTGTTGACGAGAATCGACATGAGGTCAGGTCCTTCAATTAGCCGTTGATCGCGGCGACGATCTTCTTGGCAGCATCATCCAGATCGTCGGCGGCGGTGATCGCCAGGCCCGATTCGTTGAGGATCTTCTTGCCAAGCTCGACATTCGTGCCTTCGAGACGAACGACCAGCGGAACCTTGAGGCCGACTTCCTGCACGGCCGCAACGACACCCTCGGCGATGACATCGCACTTCATGATGCCGCCGAAGATGTTGACGAGGATGCCCTCGACCTTCGGGTCTGCCGTGATGATCTTGAAGGCAGCCGCGACCTTCTCCTTGCCGGCGCCGCCGCCGACGTCGCAGAAGTTCGCCGGCTCCTTGCCGTAGAGCTTGATGATGTCCATCGTCGCCATGGCGAGACCGGCACCGTTGACCATGCAGCCGATATTGCCGTCGAGCGCCACATAGGCGAGGTCCCACTTGGAGGCCTCGATTTCCTTGGCGTCCTCTTCGGTCTCGTCGCGCAGCGCCTTAATGTCGTCGTGGCGGAAGAGCGCGTTGCCGTCGAACGACACCTTTGCGTCGAGAACGCGCATGCGGCCGTTCTTCATGACGATCAGCGGGTTGATCTCCAAGAGGCTCATGTCTTTCTCGACAAAGGCCTTGTAGAGGATCGGGAAGAGCTTTTCGGCGTCCGCCTTGGCTTCGCCTTCGAGCTTCAGCGCCGAGGTGAGCTTGGCCAGGTCGTCGGCGGTAACGCCGGCTTCCGGGTTGATCGCGACGGTGAGGATCTTTTCCGGCGTGTCATGCGCCACGGCCTCGATGTCCATGCCGCCTTCCGTCGAAACGACGAAGGCGACCTGGCCGACGGAGCGGTCGACGAGCAGCGAAAGATAGAGTTCGCGGTCGATGTCGGCGCCGTCCTCGATGTAGAGGCGATTCACCTGCTTGCCGGCCGGGCCGGTCTGCGCGGTGACGAGCGTGTTGCCGAGCATTTCCTTGGCATGGGCCTTGGCCTCCTCGATCGAGAAGGCGAGGCGCACGCCGCCCTTGGCGTCGGGGCCGAGTTCCTTGAACTTGCCCTTGCCGCGGCCGCCGGCGTGGATCTGGCTCTTGACCACGTAGAGCGGGCCGGGAAGCGATTTCGCAGCCGCTTCAGCCTCGTCGGCGGAGAAGATGGCAACGCCTTCGGCAACCGGTGCGCCAAAGCTCTTCAGCAGAGCCTTGCCCTGATATTCATGAATGTTCATGGGGAAAATCCTGTCCTGATGCCGGGATTACTTCAGCGAAGGCGCGATGTTGATGCAGGCTTCGCAAAGGCCGGCGACGGCCGCGACCGACTTTTCGAAGGCTTCCTGTTCGGCCTTGTTGAACTCGACTTCGATGATGCGCTCGACACCACCCTCGCCGATGATGGTAGGCACGCCGACATACATGTCCTTCACGCCGTACTGGCCGGAGAGATAGGCCGCGCAGGGCAGGACGCGCTTCTTGTCCTTGAGGAAGGATTCGGCCATTTCGATCGCCGAAGCGGCCGGGGCGTAATAGGCCGAGCCGGTCTTGAGCAGGCCGACGATTTCGGCGCCGCCGTCACGGGTGCGCTGGATGATTTCTTCGAGGCGCTCCTTGGTGACCCAGCCCATCTTGACGAGGTCGGTCAGCGGGATGCCGCCGACGGTGGAGTAGCGGGCGAGCGGCACCATCGTGTCGCCATGGCCACCGAGAACGAAGGCGGTGACGTCCTGCACGGAAACCTTGAATTCTTCCGAGAGGAAGAGGCGGAAGCGGGCCGAGTCCAGCACGCCAGCCATGCCGACGACCATGTTCTTCGGCAGGCCCGAGAACTTCTGCAGCGCCCAGACCATCGCGTCGAGCGGGTTGGTGATGCAGATGACGAAGGCGTTCGGCGCGTACTTCTTGATGCCGGCGCCGACCTGTTCCATGACCTTGAGGTTGATGCCGAGCAGGTCGTCGCGGCTCATGCCGGGCTTGCGGGCAACACCGGCGGTGACGATGCAGACGTCCGCGCCTTCGATGGCGGCGTAGTCGCTGGCGCCCGTCAGCGAGGCATTGAAGCCTTCGACCGGCGAGGACTGGGCAATGTCGAGGCCCTTACCCTGCGGGATGCCGTCGGCGATGTCGAAGAGGACGATGTCGCCCAGCTCCTTCAGGCCGGCGAGATGCGCCAGCGTGCCACCGATCATTCCAGAACCAATAAGTGCGATCTTCTTGCGGGCCATGAAAGCTTCCTCTTGCTCCGATCAACAGGCCCCCAATGTCGCAATTGCGGGACCTTTCGGCGCAAGGGCTTACGCTTGTCAGGTTAAAAATTCAACACATACTTTTGCATCGAAGATTTTCAATCGGTTAGATGCAAAAATACTTACGTAAACGTAAGAACTTCTGTCACGCTTTCGTCACGTCATCGCCATATCGGGCGGTGTGATCTGCGAGATATTCCGTGCTGCGGATCTCTATGAGGCGCGAGACGGTGCGGTCGAACTCGAAACCTTCGGTGCCCTTGCGGGTCACCAGAAGCTCTTCCGGGGCGGCCGCCGCCGAGGCGAAGAGCCGGACACGATGGTCGTAGACCGTGTCGACGAGATTGATGAAGCGCTTGGTCTCGTTGCGCTTGTCGGCGCCGAGCAAGGGGATGTGATCGACGAACAGCGTGTCGTAATGCGCGAGGATTTCGAGATAGTCGGCAGCACCCAGCGGGCGCTGGCAGAGATCGGCAAAGGAAAAGCGCGCCGCCCGGCCCGCCGCCTGCGGCACGGTTATGCTGCGGCCACGGAAGGCGATCGTCTCGGCATCGACCTGCTTGCCCGCCACCTCGCGCCGCCAGGCCGCATCCATCGCCATGTCGGCTTCCGGCGTCAGCGGATAGCGGAAGACCGGCAGGCCACTGTCCTTCTCCAGCCGGTAATCCGTCAAGGAGTCGAGCGGCACGATCTCGACATACTGTTTCAGGAGATCGACGAAGGGCAGGAACAGGCCGCGGTTCAAGCCGTCCTTGTAGAGGTTGTCCGGCTCGACATTGGATGTCGCCACCAGGATGCAACCGCGTTGAAAAAGCTCGCCGAAGAGGCGGGACAGGATCATCGCATCGGCAATGTCCGTCACCGAAAACTCGTCGAAGCAGAGAAGGCGCGCCTCCTCGATCAGGCTCTCCGCCACCGGGGGTACGGGATCAGCCTGCTTGGTCTCGCCGGCCTTCAGCTTCTGGCGGTGCTTGTGGATGCGGTCGTGCACATCGGCCATGAATTCATGGAAATGCGCCCGGCGCTTGCGCTTGACCCGCGCCTGCTCGAAGAACATGTCCATCAGCATGGTCTTGCCGCGCCCGACGCCGCCGTAGAGGTAAAGGCCCTTGGGGGCGCTGACGGTCTCGGGCTTGCGGGAGGCGAAGAGCCAGCCCAGCGCGCTGGATTTGCGCGCGGGACGCTGGGCATGCAGGTCGAGCAGCAGCCGGTCGAAACGGGCCGCCATCGCCTTCTGCGCCGGGTCGGGTTTCAGTTCGCCGCTCGCGACAAGGGCCTTCAGCCTATCCGAAACGCCATGGTCCGGATGTGTCGACCCGCTGTCCCAGTCCTTGCCCATGGGCGGAGGCTACCGTTTCGTGTCGGAGGACAAGGATTAGCGCGAGAGGCTGACGGGCTGGCCGGAATTGGTCGAACCGTCGAAGCGCGCATCCGCCGACTTGTAGAGGCGGGCGATCGCATTGCCGGCGCGGTCCTTCAGCACGACCTGCTTGCCGGCCACTTCCCAGGAGCCCATCGCCGTCAATTCGCCGGCGCAACCGCGCGTGCCGCCGCGCGAACCGCTGCCGAGATTGGTGAGCGTCAGGAACATGTCGCAGGAGGACGGGCCGCTTGCCACGCGCCAGTTGCCGACCATGGATTCCTTGGTGACGTCGAGCGCCGTCGCGGCTGCCGCATCGCCCGTACCGGTGCCCGTCGCCATCGCCGTCTCGGTTGTCGGCTTTTCCGGGAACTGCGAGGTATCGGTCGTCGGATCGGGAAGCTGGCTCGACGAAACGGTGCCAACCGGTGCGGCTTCGAGCGGCGTAATGTTCTGCTGCGTATTGACGCTGTCCATGGACGAGGAGGTCCGCTGGCACCCGGCCAGAGCAAGCGCCATCATCAGCCCGCCTGCCACATGTACAATCCGCATGTCGATACTCCCGATATCTGCCCGATACTGCTGCCATGCAGCAATTTCCGCCGAATTAACGTGAATCGCCCGTACGAATCAAGATGAAACGGCCCGATTGACCGGGCCGTCTTTCACGTTTCGTGAACGGTCGGTCATATGTCAGAGCCGACGCTCGACCATCATCTTCTTGATCTCGCCGATTGCCTTGGCCGGATTAAGGCCTTTCGGGCAGGCCTGGGCGCAATTCATGATCGTATGGCAGCGATAGAGGCGGAAAGGATCTTCCAGATTGTCGAGACGCTCGCCCGTTGCCTCGTCGCGGCTGTCGATCAGCCAGCGGTAGGCCTGGAGGAGGACGGCGGGGCCGAGATAGCGGTCGCCGTTCCACCAGTAGCTCGGACAGGAGGTCGAGCAGCAGGCGCACAGGATGCACTCGTAGAGGCCGTCGAGCTTGAGGCGATCCTCATGGCTCTGCTTCCATTCCTTGGCCGGCGCCGGCGACACGGTCTTCAACCACGGCTCGATCGAGCGGTGCTGGGCGTAGAAGTTGGTGAGGTCCGGAATGAGGTCCTTGACCACAGGCATGTGCGGCAGCGGATAGACCTTCACCGTGCCCTTCACCTCGTCCATGCCCTTGGTGCAGGCGAGCGTGTTGGTGCCGTCGATGTTCATGGCGCAGGAGCCGCAGATGCCCTCGCGGCAGGAGCGGCGCAGCGTCAACGTCGGGTCGATCTTGTTCTTGATGTAGAGCAGCGCGTCCAGCACCATCGGGCCGCAATCGTCGACGTCGATGTAGAACGTGTCGATCGACGGGTTCTTCCCGTCGTCCGGGTTCCAGCGGTAGATGCGGAACTCGCGGGTGTTCGTGGCGCCGTCCGGCTTCGGCCAGACCTTGCCTTCGGTCATCTGCGAGTTTTTCGGGAGAGCGAGTTCAACCATGTCCTGTTCTCCTCGGGATCAGTAGACGCGGGCCTTGGGCTCGATCTTCTTGGGATCGATCCCGTCCGCGATGAGGTCGGTGTGCACCGGGCGATAGTCGAGCGTCACGTCGCCCGCCTCGTTCACCCAGGACAGCGTGTGCTTGCGCCAGTTGACGTCGTCGCGGCCGCCGAAGGGGCCGTCGACATAGTCTTCGCGGGCATGCGAGCCGCGGCTTTCCTTGCGCGCTTCGGCACCGTAGACGGTCGTGATGGCGTTCGCCATCAGGTTTTCCAGCTCCAGCGTCTCGACGAGGTCGGAGTTCCAAATCATCGAGCGGTCGGTGACCTTGATGTCCGGCATTTCCTTCCAGATCGCCGTCATGCGCTTGCAGCCGCTTTCGAGCGATTCCTGGGTGCGGAACACGGCGGCGTCGTCCTGCATGGTGCGCTGCATCTTGTCGCGCAGGATGGCCGTCGGCGTGCCGCCATTGGCGTTCCTGAGGCGATCGAAGCGGTCCATGATCTTGTCGCAGGCGGCAATGTCGAGCGCCGGCACGGAGCCGACGCGGTCGATCACCTGGCCGGCGCGGATGGCGGCGGCGCGGCCGAAGACCACGAGGTCGATCAGCGAGTTGGAGCCGAGGCGGTTGGCGCCGTGCACCGAGGCACAGCCGGCCTCGCCGACAGCCATCAGGCCGGGGGCGATGCGCTCCGGGTTCTCGCTGTTGGCGTTCAGCACCTCGCCCCAGTAGTTCGTCGGCACGCCGCCCATGTTGTAGTGCACGGTCGGAAGCACGGGGATCGGCTCGCGCGTCACATCGACGCCGGCAAAGATCTTTGCGCTCTCGGAAATGCCCGGCAGGCGCTCGTGCAGCACGGCCGGATCGAGATGGTCGAGATGCAGATAGATGTGATCCTTGTTCTTGCCGACGCCGCGGCCTTCGCGGATTTCCATCGTCATGCAGCGCGAGACGACGTCGCGGGACGCGAGATCCTTCGCCGACGGCGCATAACGCTCCATGAAGCGCTCGCCTTCCGAATTGACGAGATACCCGCCCTCGCCGCGTGCGCCCTCGGTGATGAGGCAGCCTGCGCCGTAGATACCGGTCGGGTGGAACTGGACGAATTCCATGTCCTGCAGCGGCAGGCCGGCGCGTGCGATCATGCCGCCGCCGTCGCCCGTGCAGGTATGCGCCGAGGTGGCGGAGAAATAGGCGCGGCCGTAGCCGCCGGTCGCCAGCACCACCATCTTGGCGGCGAAGCGGTGGATCGTGCCGTCATCAAGGTTCCAGGCGACGACGCCGGTGCAGCGGCCATCGGCCGACATGATCAGGTCGAGCGCGAAATATTCGATGAAGAATTCCGCATTGTTGCGCAGCGACTGACCGTAGAGCGTATGCAGGATGGCGTGGCCGGTCCGGTCGGCGGCGGCACAGGTGCGCTGCACCGGCGGGCCTTCGCCGTAATTCTGCATGTGGCCGCCGAACGGCCGCTGGTAGATCTTGCCTTCCTCGTTGCGCGAGAAGGGCACGCCGTAATGCTCAAGCTCATAGACCGCCTTGGGCGCTTCCATGGCGAGATACTGCATGGCATCGACGTCGCCGAGCCAGTCGGAACCCTTGACGGTGTCGTAGAGGTGCCACTGCCAGCTATCCGGCGTCATGTTCTGCAGCGAGGCCGCGATGCCGCCCTGGGCGGCGACGGTGTGCGAACGCGTCGGGAAAACCTTGGTTATGCAGGCCGTCTTGAGGCCCTGTTCGGCCATGCCGAGCGTGGCGCGAAGGCCCGCACCGCCGGCGCCGACGACGATCACGTCGAAGGAATGGTCCACATAATTATAGGCCTTGCCGTTGGCCGCCGGGGAGGAGATCGCTGCCATGATGGATTATCCTGCGAAGGCGATTTTGAGGACGGCGAAAAGACAGAGCCCGCCGACCAGGATCGCGAAGAAGGTGTTGAGCATGAGAAGGCCGATCTTGCCCTCCGCATGCACGTAGTCCTCGATGATGACCTGCATGCCGAGCTTCATGTGGATGAGGCCGGAGACGACGACAAGGCCCATGAGGACGGCGACGATCGGGTTCGAGAGCGCTGCGGTCACTTCGGCGTAGGAGGCGCCGTTGTAGCAGATCAGGAAGCCGATGAAGAAGAGGATGAGCGGAACGTTGGCGACGGCCGTCAGGCGCTGGCGCCAGAAGTGCTCCGTGCCGTCCTTTGCCGAGCCGAGGCCGCGAACCTTGCCGAGGGGCGTGCGCATGTCCATGGGGCTCTCCTCAGCGGGCCAGGGTGCCGATGATCCAGATCAGCACCGTCAGGGCGACGGCGACGACCGGGGTCACGATGGCAAGTTTGGTGGAAAAGTTCTTCTCGTAGCCATGGCCGAGGTCCCACATGAAGTGGCGAAGGCCGCCCAGCATGTGCTGCATCAGCGCCCAGGTATAGCCGAACAGCACGACGCGGCCGATCAGCGAGCCGAAGAGCCAGTTGGCCCAGTCGAAATAGGCTTGCCCGGACGCGGCCGCGATCAGCCAGAAGGCGACGAGCACGGTGCCGAAATAAAGTGCAGCGCCGGTTATGCGATGCACGATGGACATGACCATCGTCGGAATCGGCTTGTAGACTTGGAGATGCGGCGAGAGTGGCCGGCTTCGAGTGACATTCGCCATCTGAACCTCACGGAACCCCGGAGAGCCAAAAACTGGACAAATTTTCTCCGGAATTGCAGTATGTTGTGCACAATGTAGTGATTGCGACGTTTAATCACCAGCGTGCGGAACCACAAGCCTCATTGCAGTGCAAAATGAATTTAATCGATTAGACGGCATGCCTGAAATTGCGCCATTTTGGGACGCATTTCCAGCGTTAACGATATCGACGGAATCCATAACCAAATCCGTGACTTTTGCCCCTCGCTGCGCCATCTTGCCGTTAAGGATCTGTTAAGCGTAATCCGGAAGGCAGGACAGAATGACTCTGTTTTCAGCGCCCCATGCGACCAAAGTGCTAGTGCTTGCGGTCGCCCTTGTGGCAGGCGGCATGACGACCGCAAAGGCCGGCGATGGCAATTTCAACTCGGGCTGGTCGAACGGCAACGTCAGCGGCTACATGGTCACGCGCCGTGACCGGCATGGCCGCGATGGCTGGCGCCAGCGCGATCGCCGGTCATTCGACGATCGGCGCACCGAGCGGCACCGCGATCGCCATTGGCGCAACAAGGACCGGAATTTCTACGGCGGCAGCGTCGCAGCCTATAACGATCCCGGCAACGGCATCTATTTCTACTTCGACGGCGATTCCTATCCGCGCATCATCGAGCGAACCTACGCCGAAAGCCGCGGCCCGAAGGTCATCCACGTCGTGCCGGGCCTGAGCGCCTGCTCCTGGGAATCCGGCGTCTGCGTCGTCCGGCCCTAGAGCAATTCCAGCAAAAGTGCGGCACGCGGTTTTGCGTCCGGAATTGCGTAAAAACAAAGAGATAGAGCGTTTTCGCGATTCGAAGAAAAGCGGGATTGCTCTAGGCGAGGAAACGCCAGACCGTCGTTTTCTTGACTTCGCTGTCCTCCAGCGCCCGCGTCACCGGCACCGTATAGGTGGCGAGCGCTTCCATGCGCTCACGCGGGCAATAGGCGCGGCCGGGATCGCCGACGAGCACGGTGGCGCCGCGGGCGGCGAGCGCTGAAAACCACGGGATCAGCACATCGGCAAAGCCGCGGTCGTAGAAGACATCGCCGGCGAGCACGACGTCCCATCCCTCGTCCCGGCCAATCATGTTTTCGACGGTATAGTCCAGCGCGACGCCGTTGAGGGCGGCGTTCAGCCGGATCGCCGTCTCGCTCCACGGATCAATATCCGCCGCCAGTACGGTCGTTGCTCCCGCCAGACGCGCTGCGATGCCGACGAGGCCGGACCCGCTTGCAAAGTCGATCACCGATTTGCCGGCAACCAATCCTGAATGATCGAGCACATGGCGCGCCAGCCCCTGCCCGCCGGCCCAGGCGAAGGCCCAGAATGGCGGCGGCAGGCCAATCGCCTCCAGCTCCTCCTCCGTTTTCAGCCACAGGTCATGCGCCTCGGTGGCGAGCCTTAGCGTCACCTCCGGCACATGCGGCGGCGACAGAACGCCGGTATTGTCGCGGATGAAGACTTCGGGGTCCGTTTTCACCGGAGCATCGTTCCGAAAATGCTCAGCGTGGCGGCTTGGAAAGGCCGCCCATGCGGCAGACCTCGATCCACTCTTCTTCGGTCACCGGCTGCACCGAAAGGCGCATGGAGGTAACAAGCGCCATGTTGGAGAGTTTCGGATTGGCCTTGATGGCCTTCAGCGATACCGGCTTCGGCATGTCCTGCACCGCGCGGATATCAACGCAATCCCAGCGCGGATCCTCGCCGGCCGTCGAATCGGGGTGCGACAGGGCGCAGACCTCTGTGAAGCCGACGATCTCCAGCCCCTCGTTGGAGTGGTAGAAGAAGCCCTTGTCGCCGACCTTCATCGCCCGCATGTGGTTGCGCGCCAGATAATTGCGCACGCCGGTCCATTCGGTGCCGGCAGCGCCCGCGTCCTTCTGCATCTGCCACGACCATTTGAAGGGTTCGGACTTGTAGAGCCAGTATGCCATGCGTCTCAGGCCTCCGGATTGTTGAAGACCCAGTTCCAGGCCTTCACCTCGACGGAGGCGAAGAGGCCCGCCTTGGCATAGGGGTCGTTGTCGGCGATCTGCCGCGCGTCCTCGATGGTCTCGGCCTTGACCACGACGAGGCTGCCGGTCGGCTTGCCGTCCTCGCCCAGGAACGGGCCGGCGAAAGCGAGCTTGCCGCCCGCATTGAGCTCGTTCAGGTAGGCGACGTGTTCCGGGCGCGTATCGAGGCGCACCTGGAGCGCGCCGGGCTTGTCTGCGCAGATGAATGCGAAAAGCATGAAACGATCCTTCCTTCTATTCCTGGGTGATCGGGCGCGTCATGAGCTGCCCGATGGCGGTCTTCACGTCGAGCGTGCCGTCGATGATGCTGGCGACCGCGTCGGTGATCGGCATGTCGATGCCCTTGTCCGCGGCAACGCCGGAGGCGACCGAGGCTGCAAAGGCGCCTTCGACGAGGTCTCCCGACCAGCCGGCGGCTGTGCCATGACGGCCGAGCGCGATACCGAAGCGCAGGTTGCGCGACTGGTGGCTGGTGCCGGTGAGCACGAGATCGCCAAGGCCGGAAAGCCCGGTCACCGTGGTGCCCTCGCCGCCATGCGCCGCGACGAAGCGCGACAGCTCCGCAAGCCCGCGCGAAATCAGGGCCGCCCGCGCCGAATCGCCGAGCCCCGCGCCCTCGACGATGCCGCAGGCGATCGCCAGCACGTTCTTCAGCGCCCCGCCGAGCTGCACGCCGATCCGGTCGGTCGAGGGATAGAGCCGGAAGGTCGGCCCGGACAGCGCCTGCGCCAGCATCGCACCGATTTCCGCCGTGCGCGCGGCAACGACCATCGCCGTCGGCAGGCCCTTGGCGATATCGGCGGCAAAACCGGGACCGGAGAGCACCGCGATCTCGCGGCCGGGCAATTCCTCTTCCAGCACCTCGGTCAGGAGGCGGCCGGTGCCCTTCTCCATGCCCTTGGCGCAGATGACGACCGCCGTGCCGGGCGCCAGCAGATGGGCAAAGGCCCGCGCCGCCTCGCGCTGCGCCTGGGAGGGCATGGCGAAGAGCACGATGCCGGCGCCGCCAACGGCCTCGACATCCGCGCTGAAGGCGAGTGCGGGCGGCAGGTCGATGCCCGGCAGAACCTTTTCGTTGCGCCGTGCGGCACGCATGGCCTCGACAGCCTCGGCATTGCGGCCGATCAGCGTGACATCGCCGCCACTTGCTGCGGCGACGCTCGCCAGCGCCGTGCCGAAGGCGCCTGCGCCGATGACGGCGATCTTCGGGCTCGAACTCATGCCTTGGCTCCCCGCTTACCCGAGCCCAGCATCGTCGCCGCCTCGCGGTCGAGCGGCCAGCGCGAGCGCGGTGCGACCGCGAGGTTATCCGGCGCGAAACCGGCCGCCATGCGCTCCAGCCCCGCCCAGGCGATCATCGCGGCATTGTCGGTGCAGAGCGCCAGCGGCGGCGCGATGAAACGGAATTTGTTCTTGTCGCAGAGTGTCTGCAAGGTCGCGCGCAGTTCGGCATTCGCCGCCACACCGCCGGCCACGACCAGCGCCGGCGTCTCGACAGTCGGATGGAGCGTGCGGAACCGTTCAAGCCCGCGGCCGATGCGATCCTTCAGCGTGCGCGACACGGCGCGCTGGAAGGAGGCGCAGATATCCGCGATGTCCTGCTCCGTGACGGGCTCGATCGACTGCGCCGCCTGGCGCACCGCCGTCTTCAGCCCGGAAAATGAGAAATCGAGCCGCGCCTCGCCGACGAGCGGCCGCGGGAAGGTGAAACGTTCCGGATTACCCGTCTTCGCCATGCGCTCCACGGCCGGCCCGCCGGGATAGGGCAGGCCGAGCAGCTTGGCCGTCTTGTCGAAGGCTTCGCCCAGCGCATCGTCGATCGTCGTGCCCCATCTCTCGTAATCGTCGACGCCGCGCACCAGCACGAGCTGGGTATGGCCGCCGGAGACAAGCAGCATGAGATAGGGAAAGGCGAGCCCGTCCGTCAGCCGCGCCGTCAGCGCATGGCCTTCCAGATGGTTGACGGCATAGAGAGGCTTGCCCGTCGCCCGGGCTATCGCCTTGCCCGTCATCAGCCCGACGATGAGCCCGCCGATCAGCCCCGGCCCGCTCGTCGCGGCAATCGCATCGACATCCTTCAGCGACCGGCCGGAGCGCAGGAGCGCCTCGGAAATCAGGCTGTCGAGCGCTTCCACATGGGCGCGCGCCGCGATTTCCGGCACCACGCCGCCATAGGCGCTGTGCTCTTCGAGCTGGCTCAGCACCACCTCGCCGAGGATTTCACCCCTGCCATCCGCATCGCGCAGCACGACGGCCGCGGCGGTCTCGTCGCAGCTCGTTTCGATGCCGAGAATGGTCAATTGGGACGACATGAAGCACTAGGATTGATTGCGGGCGGCTTTAAAGCCGGTTACGAGACATCCCGGTAACAACGGATCAAGGCGGATGCAAACAAAACCTTTCAGGATCGGCACGCGCGGCAGCCCGCTGGCGCTCGCCCAGGCCCACGAGACCCGCGCACGCCTGATGGCCGCCCATGGCCTGCCGGAAGACATGTTCGAGATCGTCGTGCTCTCGACGAAGGGCGACCGTATCACCGACCGTTCGCTGGCGCTGATCGGCGGCAAGGGCCTGTTCACGGAAGAGATCGAGGCGCAGCTGTCCTCGGGCGAACTGGATTTCGCCGTGCATTCCTCCAAGGACATGCCGACGAAGCTGCCGGACGGCCTTTATCTCTCCGCCTTCCTGCCGCGCGAGGACATGCGCGACGCCTTCATCGGCCGCTCCGCCGCCCGGCTGCTGGATCTGCCGCAGGGCGCTACGGTCGGCTCGGCGTCGCTGCGCCGTCAGGCGCTCATCAAGCGTCTGCGGCCAGACCTCAACGTCATCGTCTTTCGCGGCCAGGTCGAGACCCGCCTGGCCAAGCTTGCCGAAGGCCAGGCGGATGCGACGCTGCTCGCCTATGCCGGCCTGAAGCGCCTCGGCAAGCTCGATGTGCCGACGGAAATCCTAGACCCCGTGTCCTTTCCGCCGGCCCCGGCGCAGGGCGCAATCGGCATCGAAAGCCGCATCGGCGATGCACGCATCGACGCGCTGCTGTCGGCCATCGACGACCGGCCGACGCGCGCCGCCGTCTCCTGCGAGCGCGGTTTCCTCGGCACGCTCGACGGCTCCTGTCGCACGCCGATTGCCGGTTACGCGACTGTCGAGGGCGAACACCTCCAGTTCCGCGGCATGATTCTCACGCCCGACGGCAGCCAGTTCCATGAAATCGAAACGAGCGGCCCGGTGGGTGACGCCGAGCGGCTCGGCGCAGCGGCGGGGCAGGCTATCCGCGACAAGGCGGGAGCGGATTTCTTCGAAAGCTGGGGCTGAGCCGTGCGCGTTCTCGTTCTTCGCCCGGAGCCCGCAGCCACCCGCACGGCGCGCAAGCTCGTGGCCCTGGGGCACGAGACGGTCCTGCTGTCGCTGTCCAAGCCGGAACATGACATCGATGCGGTGAAGGCAGCACTTGCCGAGCGCCATTCGGCCATCGCCATCACCAGCGCGGAAGTGGCGCGCCTGTTCGGCAAGATCGGCGACGACCTCGACCGCCACCTGCTGACGACCATCTTTTCCGTCGGCCAGGCATCGGCCCATGCCGCGGAAGAGGCGGGTTTCCGCACCGTGCTCACCCCCGGCGGCGACGGCAAGGACCTCGCGGAGATGATCGTCGCCCATTGCCGCGATTTCGGCATGCCCGCCGAGCCGATCCTCTACCTCGCCGGCTTGCCCCGCGCGCGCAGCTTCGAAACCCGGCTGACGGAAGCGGGCATTCCGTTCCGCACCGTCGAAGCCTACCGCATGGTGCCGGTCATCCCCAGGCGCACGGCGACGGAGACAGCCCTGCTGCGCCCGGTGCCGGATGCCGTGCTGTTCTATTCGCGCGAAAGTGCCCGCGCCTTCTTCGAACTGCCGCCGCTTGCCGAAATCCCGGAGCGGTTCCTCTCGACGCTGATGCTCTGCATGAGCGCAAATGTCGCAAAGGCCGTCCCGCAGCGTTTCGCGGCGCTGACGGTCGTCGCCTCCTCGCCCAACGAGGAAAGCCTGCTCGACCTGCTATAGCCGCAAGTGCCGGCGGATGAATCTGCCGCCGGGGTCTTTCCCTCGCCGCCTTCCCTGTCTAGGTTTAGTGCAGTGCACATGAATAGCAGGAGGTCGCCATGGAACCGGAAACCCCGTCCCGTCGCAAGAAAGCCGGCGACGAACCCGTGACGATCGACCTCGAAGCCGTTCCGGCCTCCGTCAGCAACGAGGCGCTCGCCGCCGAAGAAAAGCCGGAAGCCGACGCCGCGGCGCCGGACGCCGAGCCCGCGGAAACGACGACGACCGAGACGGCAACCACGGAAACCGTGACCGAAGAGACCGCCGCCGCCGAGCCCGAACCCATCGTCGAGGAAAAGCAGGACCCCGTTGAGCCCGCCCGCGCGACCTATGAGGAGCCGGTGCGTGCGCAAACGCCGCCGCCCCCGCAGAAAAGCAATGCGGGCACGCTTGCCGCCAGCATTCTCGGCGGCCTGATCGCGCTTCTCGGCGCCGGCAGCCTGCAATATGGCGGCTACCTGCCCGCACTCGGCCCGGACCGAGCCGGCGACACCAGCGCCGTTTCCGCCCTGTCCAACGAGGTCGAGGCGCTGAAGACCCGCCTTTCCGAGGCCGGCACCGCAAGCCCGGTCGATCTCCAGCCGATCGAGACGCGCATCGCCGCGCTCGAAAAATCGACGGCCGAAGGCACGGGCGCGACCGCCGCCGCCCCCGAAGCCGTCACCAAGCTCGAAGGCGACGTGACGCGGCTGGCGACGGAACTTGCGGCCCTGCGCGAGGCCATTGCGGCCGTAAGCTCGACCGAAAGCCAGTTGACCGAGCGCATCGCCGCAGCCGAACAGAAACTCGACGAACCGCGCAGCGACATCGCGATGGCGCGCGCGGTTGCCGCAAGCGCCCTCAAGACCGCGATCGACCGCGGCGGACCCTATCTCGCCGAACTGGAAGCCTTCGCCAGCATCTCGCCGGACGACCCCTCCGTCGCGGGCCTGCGCGAGCAGGCCGCCATCGGCGTGCCGTCGCGCTCGGATTTGGTGCGCGACTTCCAGAAGACGGCCGATGCCATTCTGGACGCCGTGCACCAGCCGGAAGGCGACCAGGGCATCTTCAACCGCCTGATGTCGAGCGCCGCCTCGGCAATCCGCGTGCGCCCCGTCGGCACCGTCGAGGGGGATTCGCCCGAGGCGATCGTTGCGCGCATCGAGACCAAGCTGCAGAACGGCGACTTCAAGGGCGCGCAGATCGAATGGCAGACCCTGCCGGAGGGGGGCCAGACCGCGGCAGCAGACTACAAGCGCACGCTTGACCAGCGCGTCGCCGTCGAAGGCCTGATCGGCGCCGTCGTTTCCGGCGCCATGAACGGCACGACAACCGGCAACCAGGGCTGAGGAGAAAGACTTCATGATTCGCATTCTGGTCTTCGCCCTCTTCGTACTGGCTCTCGCGGCGGGCTTCGCCTGGCTTGCCGACCGTCCCGGCGAACTCTCCATCATCTGGCAGGGCCAGCGGGCCGATATGAGCCTGATGGTCGCCGCCACGCTCGTCGTCTCGCTGATTGCCGCCGTCATGTTCACCTGGTGGATCGTGCGCGTGGTCTGGACCTCGCCGCACTCGATCCAGCGGTTCTTCCGTGCCCGCAAGCGCGACCGTGGCTACCAGGCGCTTTCCACCGGCCTGATCGCCGCCGGCGCGGGGGACGCCGCCGGCGCCCGGAAGATGCTGGGCCGCACCAAGGGCCTGCTGAGCGCCGATCAGGAGCCGCTGATCCACCTGCTCGAAGCGCAGGCCGCGATGATCGAAGGCCGCTACGACGACGCGCGCAAAAAATTCGAGCTGATGGCCGATGATCCGGAAACGCGCGAGCTCGGCCTGCGCGGCCTCTATCTGGAAGCCCGCCGCCTCGGCGCCAACGAAGCCGCACGGCAATATGCCGAGCGTGCCGCCGAAAAGGCGCCGCAGCTTCCCTGGGCGACGGAAGCGGCCCTCGAATACCGCTCCGAAGCCGGCGACTGGGACGAGGCGCTGCGCCTGCTCGGCGATGGCCGCTCCGGCTCGGCCGAGGAGAAGAAGGCGCATGCCCGCCGCCGGGCCGTGCTGCTCACCGCGCGCGCCTCCGCAAAGCTCGATGCCGACCGGAAGGGTGCGCGCGACGATGCCCAGCACGCGCTGAAACTCGACGAGAATTTCGTGCCGGCCGGCCTGATCGCCGCCAAGGCCTATCTGCGTGAAGACAACCTGCGCAAGGCCGCCTCCATTCTCGAAAAGCTCTGGAAGGCGACGGCGCATGGCGACGTGGCGAAACTTTACGTGCGCGCCCGCAGCGGCGATTCGGCGACCGACCGGCTGAAGCGCGCGGAAAAGCTCGAATCCCTCCGGCCGAACAATGCCGAGGCGCTCTATGCCGTCGCCGAGGCGGCACTTGAGACCCGCGACTTCACCCTTGCCCGCACCAAGGCCGAAGCCGCAGCGCGCCTCTCGCCGCGCGAAAGCGCCTTCCTGCTGCTGGCCGATATCGAGGACGCCGAGACCGGCGACCAGGGGCGTATTCGCCATTGGATGAACCAGGCGCTGAAGGCGCCGCGCGATCCGGCCTGGACGGCCGACGGCATCACGGCGCCGGAATGGCGCGCCATCTCGCCCGTCACCGGCCGTCTCGACGCCTTCGAATGGAAGACGCCGGTGAGCGAGCTTCAGGGGCCGATCGAGGAAGGCTCCACCGACAGCGTCGACGAGGCGATCCGCACCCTGCCGCCGCTCGCCATCGAGGCAAAGCCGGTCGTCAAGATCGAACCGGTCGAGACGAAGGAAGCCGAAAAGCCGGTGGTCGTCGCGAGTGTCGTCGAACCGGCCCCGGTGAAGGAAATCATCGTCGCGGAAAAGGCGAAGGCGAAGCCGGAACCCATCGTGGCCGAGGAGGAGGAACGACCCTTCTTCGGCCTGCCGGACGATCCGGGTGTCAAGGAAGGCGCCGTCAAACGGGACGGCACCAGCGGTTTCCGCTTGTTCTGAGAACACGTCCGGCAAAGCAACGGTTTGCTGGACGTTATGGGCATGCTCAAAGGGCTTGAGGGTAAACGGGGCGACAATCGATGTTCGAACGCTTGCAGCAGTTTCTGGCGAGCCTTTCCGGTGGCGAAAGCAAACCGGCCTTTGCCGCCGACGACCCGCGGGTCGCCGTCATCGCGCTCTGCATCCAGGTGATGGAGGCGGACGGCAAGGTGCTGGAGATCGAGAAGAAGGCGCTGCGCGCCCGCTTCAAGGAGCTTTACGGCGTCGACGAGGCCGAGCTCGACGCGCTCGTCGCCGCCGGCACCGATGCCGAGAGCGAGGCGATCGACTTCTTCCGCTTCACCTCGGAACTGAAGCGCCAGCTTTCGGAGGACCAGCGCGTCGACCTGATCGGCCTGCTCTGGGAAATCGTCTATGCGGATGGCGAGAGGAGCGAGATGGAGGATCACGCGATCTGGCGCATTGCCGACCTGCTCGCCGTCTCGGGCCGCGAACGCATCATGAAGCGGCAGCAAGTGGCCGAACGGGTGGGAGCCGTGGGGGAGAAAGAAGGAGAGGACGAAGCCTGAGCCATGCTCGATTTCCCCCGTAAACCGCGCCGCAGGCCGCCCGTGCTGGTCGTGCTGCACCAGGAGACCTCCAGCCCCGGCCGCGTCGGCCAGATCCTGCAGCAGATGGGCCATGCGCTGGATATCCGCCGCCCCGTGCTCGGCGATCCCCTGCCCGCCACGCTTGAGCACCACGCCGGCGCCGTCGTCTTCGGCGGGCCGATGAGCGCCAATGACGACGAGCCCTATGTGCGCGAGGAGATCGAGTGGCTCTCGGTGCCCCTGAAAGAGAACCGCCCCTTCCTCGGCATCTGCCTTGGCGCGCAGATGCTGGTCAAGAACCTCGGCGGCAGGGTGTTCGGCCATGAGGAGGGCTGGACGGAGATCGGCTGGTATCCGCTGAAGGCGACGGAGGCGGGCACCGCGCTGCTGCCCTGGCCGGAAATGGTCTACCAGTTCCACCGTGAAGGTTTCGACCTGCCATCCGGCGCTACATTGCTCGCAACCGGCCATCACTATGAGAACCAGGCCTTCCGCTATGGCGACAAGGCCTGGGGCATCCAGTTCCACGGCGAGCTGACGCTCGCCATGATGCATCGCTGGGTCGTGCGCGGCGCGCATCGTTTCGAGCTGCCGGGCGCGCAGGTGGGCCGCGCCCATCTCGATGGCCGCCTGCTGCACGATGCGGCATTGCGCCTCTGGATGACGTCCTTCCTCGACCGCATCTTCCACGAAGACTGACGGCAATTAAACATGTTGGCGGCGCATCCGGCGCGCGGCCTTGCTGGCTGCGCCCGCAATGGCTACATGTCAGCACGAAACCAATTGGAGACATCAATGATAGCGGTCATCAACACCCTATTGTTCATCATCAACATAGCGTGGTTCCTGGTGATCGCCTCGGCGATCTTCTCCTGGCTCTACGCCTTCAACGTCATCAACGCGAACAATCAGGTGATCGCGACCATCGGCCGCTCGCTCTACCAGCTGACTGAGCCGATCTACCGCCCGATCCGCCGCATCCTGCCGAATTTCGGCGGCGTGGACCTGTCGCCGCTCGTCGTGCTCGTCATCCTGTTCTTCCTGGAACAGGTGATCCGCACCGTGCTGGCGCCGGCGCTGCTCTCCTGAGCCAGCAGCAGTAGCCAGAAAAAGAAAATCCTCCGGATCGCTGGCGACCCGGAGGATTTTGTCGAACGGAACGAAGCGCTGGGAGCGCTTACTTGCCTTCGTTGTAGCGGGCGACCGCTTCGAGGATCATCCTCTTGGCGACGTCGACATCCTGCCAGCCGGCGATCTTCACCCACTTGCCGGGCTCCAGATCCTTGTAATGCGTGAAGAAGTGCTCGATCTGCTTGAGCGTGATTTCCGGCAGGTCGGTGTAGTTGGCGACCTTGTCGTAGCGGCGCGTCAGCTTCGGCACCGGCACGGCGATGATCTTTTCGTCCTTACCGCCATCGTCTTCCATGACCAGAACGCCGATCGGGCGCACATTGATCACGCAGCCCGGAACGAGCGGGCGGGTGTTGGCGATGAGCACGTCGATCGGGTCGCCGTCTTCCGACAGCGTGTGCGGCACGAAGCCGTAATTGCCCGGATAGGTCATCGGCGTGTAGAGGAAACGGTCGACGACGAGCGCGCCGGCTTCCTTGTCCATCTCGTACTTGATCGGGTGGCCGCCGACCGGCACCTCGACAATGACGTTCACGTCGTCCGGCGGGTTCTTGCCAACGGAAATCGCATCGATACGCATGGAGGGGCTCCCTGAACTGCGGTGGTTTGTTTGCGGGCTTCCTAATGCGAATCCCGTTGCAGCGCAACATGACTTTCGCCGGGGGCCGAATAGACCGACCCGGTCCGCCGTCTCCAAAAGGACCCGGAGGATTACAGATGCGCCCGATACACCTCGTTCTCGCCGCCGCCCTTGCCGCCGTCTCGGCCACGGCTGCCTCGGCCAATGAAAGCGCCTATACCGAGCGCAATCTCGACGCCTGCGAGACCCTGTCGCAAACCGACGAAGGCCCGAGCATCACGATGAAATGCGCCGGCTACAAGGATCTGGCCGTCTATTTCAAGGAAGGCGACCTCCGGCAAAGCCAGGCCTATGGGCCGATCGGCAAGATTTGGCTGGATGAAGCTTTCGAAAGCTTCGGCCCGTTCAACCACACCAATGCGAAGGTCGAATGGCGCCTCGGCGCGAATGGCGCACCCATCGCCACCATCGTGCGCTGGTTCGTCTCCGATCCGGAAACGACGAGCGACACCACCACGCGCTACGGCCAGGTCTTGGTCGTCTCGACGGTGGCGACGGCGGAAGATCCGACAAGCTGCGTCGTCGGTTATGTCGATGCGCTGGAGAACAAGGATGCCAATACGCTTGCCCGCACGGTGGCGGACGAAGAGGCATCCAGCTTCATCTGCAACAAGAGCGAGCCGCAATGGCACGGCACCCGCGGAAAACTCGCCGGGGAACCGATGCGCTATCTGCCGGGAAAAACCGAATAGGTCTTCGTTTCACGCCTGCCGTTATCGGCAGGCTTCAGGACCAGACGAAACCGACCTTCTTCAGTTCCTTCTCGCCGAAATTCTCCATGCCTTCGGCAATGTCGCGCCCGCCGGCGGAGCGGAAGAAGCGGTCGGCGTGCTCGCTGTCTTCCAAGCACCAGACGATCATGCCGTTGCAGCCGAGCGACTTCAGCAGGCGCTGCGCCTCGCCGAACAGCAGCCGGCCAAGGCCGATGCCCTGGTATTCCGGGCGAAGGTAAAGCTCGTAGATCTCGCCTTCCTGCGGCAGCGCACGGGCGCGGTTGAGGCCGAGCGTGGCGTAACCGGCCACGGTGCCGGCGACATCGAGCACCAGAAGCGTCGCTGGACCGCGTGTCGCCTTGCGCCACCAGGTCTCGTTCCGGCGGTCGACCATCTGGATCAGCGGTTTGTGCGGAATGAGGCCGCCATAGGCCTGCAGCCACGACACCCGATGCGTTTCGGATATCGCGCGCGCGTCCTGCGGCTCGGCGCGCCGCACATCGATCGACAGTGTTTTCATAACACGACTCTTATTCCGGCACCGATTCCACCGGAATCCCGCGGCAGGAGAAGTCTCTCTTTCCCCACAGGCGAGTTCCGTATGGCACACGGAAAAGTTAACGCTTTTTTAACAAACGTCACAAGTCGTAAAACGATGGCACACACATGAAAAACCCCGGTGCAGGCACCGGGGTTCAAAATGTCTCGTTTCGGGAAGAAGCGCTTATGCCGCGCCGGCGGCACGCTGCTTGTCGAATCGCTTGCGGTCGTTGGCGTCGAGGAACATCTTGCGCAGACGGATGGACTTCGGCGTCACTTCCATCAACTCGTCGTCCTGGATCCACGAGAGAGCGCGGTCGAGCGTCATGCGGATCGGCGGGGTCAGCTTCACGGCTTCATCCTTGCCGGCGGCGCGGATGTTGGTGAGCTGCTTGCCCTTCAGCACGTTGACCTCGAGGTCGTTGTCACGGGTGTGGATGCCGATGATCATGCCCGCATAGACCTTTTCGCCCGGCTCGATGATCATCGGGCCGCGGTCTTCGAGGTTGAACATGGCATAGGCAACGGCTTCGCCCGACGCGTTCGACAGCAGCACGCCATTGACGCGGCCGCCGATCGCACCCTTGTAGGGCTGGTAATCGTGGAACAGGCGGTTCATGACGGCCGTGCCGCGCGTGTCGGTCAGGAGTTCCGACTGGTAGCCGATCAGGCCGCGGGTCGGCGCCAGGAACTTCAGGCGAATACGGTTGCCGCCCGACGGACGGAGCTCCGTCATCTCGGCCTTGCGCTCGGACATCTTCTGCACGACGATACCCGAATGCTCTTCGTCAACGTCGACGACGACTTCTTCGATCGGCTCCATCGTGGTGCCGTTCTCGTCCTTGTGCATGACGACGCGCGGACGAGACACGGCGAGTTCAAAACCTTCGCGACGCATCGTCTCGATCAGAACGGCGAGCTGAAGTTCGCCGCGGCCGGAAACGTAGAACGAATCCTTGCCTTCGGCCTCTTCGATCTTCAGCGCGACATTGCCTTCGGCTTCCTTGAACAGGCGGTCGCGGATGACGCGGCTCGTCACCTTGTCGCCTTCGGTGCCGGCAAGCGGGCTGTCATTGACGATGAAGGACATGGTCACGGTCGGCGGGTCGATCGGCTGCGCCTTCATGGCTTCGGTGACCGAGGGATCGCAGAACGTGTCGGCGACGGTGCCCTTGGAGAGACCGGCGATCGCGACGATGTCGCCCGCATGCGCCTCATCGATCGCCGTGCGCTCGATGCCGCGGAAGGCGAGGATCTTCGAGATACGGCCGGTTTCGATCAGTTTGCCGTCCTGGCCGAGAACCTTGACGGCCTGGTTCGGCTTGATCGAGCCGGAATGGATGCGGCCGGTGATGATGCGGCCGAGGAAGGGGTTGGCTTCCAGAATCGTGCCGATCAGGCGGAACGGGCCTTCGGCGACCGTCGGCTCCGGAACGTGCTTCAGCACGAGGTCGAGCAGCGGCGCCATGCCTTCGTCCTTCGGGCCTTCCGGGTTGACGTTCATCCAGCCGTTGCGGCCCGAACCATAGAGGATCGGGAAGTCGAGCTGCTCGTCGGTGGCGTCGAGATTGGCGAACAGGTCGAACACCTCGTTCAGCACTTCTTCGTGGCGGCCGTCCGGACGGTCGATTTTGTTGATCGCGACGATCGGCTTCAGACCGACCTTCAGCGCCTTGCCGACCACGAACTTGGTCTGCGGCATCGGGCCTTCCGAGCTATCGACGAGAACGATCGCGCCGTCCACCATCGAGAGGATGCGCTCCACTTCGCCGCCGAAGTCGGCGTGGCCGGGGGTGTCGACGATGTTGATGCGAACGCCCTTCCAATCCACCGAGGTCGCCTTGGCGAGAATGGTGATGCCGCGTTCCTTTTCGAGGTCGTTCGAGTCCATCACGCGTTCGGCGACGCGCTGGTTTTCACGGAACGAGCCGGACTGCTTCAGAAGCTCGTCAACGAGCGTGGTCTTGCCATGGTCGACGTGCGCGATGATCGCGATATTGCGGATGGACATGGTATAATCTCTGAGGTTCGGGGCGCGCAGGGTATGAGGGCGCCGTCTTCAATGGCCGGGCTCTTACATGTTTTTCCGCAATTGCGAAAGGGGCGGGACGCAACTCTGTTATCCTTCCGGCTCAAGGCTCGCTCGGATGCCACACCTCACGACGTGCGCACCGGCGGCAGCGTGACCCGCCAGAGCTCCTGATCCTCCCGGTCCATCAGCCGCACGGTCATCTCCTCGCTCGCGCCATGGATGTCGACGAGGCCGAAGAATTGCAGGCCGGCCGACGGCGGAAGATTGCTGTCGACGCCGCCCTTCGAGGATTTGATGAAGCGGACTTCGGGGCCGAAGGTGCTGTCGAGCGGCTTTGGCCCATACGTGCCGGAATGCAGCGGGCCGGAGACAAATTCCCAGAACGGATTGAACTCCTGGAATTTCGCGCGCGACGGATCGTAGTGGTGCGCGGCGGTATAGTGCACGTCCGCCGTCAGCCAGACGACATTGTGGATCGCATTGTCGCGCATGAAGGAGAGCAAGTCGGCGATTTCCCGCTCGCGTGCTGCCGGCGGGCCGTTGAGGCCATCCGCCACGCCCTCGTAGCCGAGGCTGTTGGAATAATCGTCCCAGATGACGAGGCCGAGCGGCATGTCACAGGCGATCACCTTCCAGACCGCCTGTGAAGCCGCAAGCTCGCGCCGCAGCCAATCCGCCTGCCGCCAGCCGAACAGGCCGTTCTCCGTGCCGCCCTGGTTGGGGCTGCGATAGGAGCGCAGGTCGACGAAGAACACGTCGAGCAGCGGCCCATAAGCGACCTTGCGGAAGATGCGGCCCGGCTCGGTGGGGAAATAGCGGATCGACGTCATCTCGTGGAAGGCGCGCCGCGCGCGGGCTTCGTAAATGCCGATCTCCTTGTCCGGATAGCGCCGGTCCCCAGTGAGATCGCTCGATTCCGACCAGTTGTTCAGCACCTCGTGGTCGTCCCACTGGAAGAAGGTCGGGCACTGGCTGTTGAAGGCCAGCAGGTGATCGTCGAGCAGATTGTATTTCCACTGCCCCCGGAATTCTTCCAGCGTGCGAGCCACGTTGCGCTTCTCGTCGGTGACGATGCGGTTCTTCCACACACCCCCGTCGCGCAAGGGGATTTCGTCCGGGATCGGGCCGTCCGCATAGACCGTATCGCCCGAATGGATGAAGAAATCCGGCTCGTGGCGCAGCATCGTCGAATAGGTCTTCATGCCGACATCGTCGATGCCCCAGCCCTGCCCGGCGGTATCGCCCGACCAGACGAAGCGCACCGACCGATTGCGCATCGGCGCCGTGCGAAAGCGCCCGACGATCGGCTCGGAGACGAGATGGCTGGAATAGGGGTCGTTGGCCGTGAAGCGGTAAAAAATGTCCTGGTCCGGCAGCAGACCCTGCAGCATTGCCTTGACCGTGTTGTCGGACGTCCCCAGCGCCTTCTGCACCGGCATCCGGGCCGCATTGGTGAAACTGTCGGTGGTCGAATATTCGAGCATCACCTCCGCCGGCCGGTCGATGCGCGCCCAGACCACGCCGGAGGAACAATCGACGTCGCCGGACTGCACGCCGTGGGAGAAGGCCGGACTGCCATGCCGCCGCGCATAATAGGGAACCGCCAGCGCAGAGGATGTGGCCAGTGCGCCGGCCCCCGCAGTCAGAAGAAACGAGCGCCGCGTCAGCGTCTCGGGAACAATCGCCATGCCACCTCCGGCCTGACCCGCGAATCGAAACGCCAGGCGGGCAGACCATGAGTCTTCGCCATGTCAGTCCGGTAACGGGAGCATGACGTTTCGCCAAAAGTTCGGTGACGGGAGGATGACGGCACGAGGTGGCGCGGGCAGTTGCCAGCCGAAGCCACCGCTCCCACGCCGCAGGTTTCTGGCCACAGCCGCAGCCTCTCCTCCGTCATGGTCGGGCCTGACCCGACCATCCACCCACCGGCACGCCGTGGATGTGGATCCTCGGGTCAAGCCCGAGGATGACGTTGGTGGGTGGGGACGACCTTCGAAAGAGAAGGCGGCCCGTCAGGCCGCCAGCCCCTTTTTCTCCAGCATCGCCTCCGGGCTCGGCAGCTTGCCGCGGAAGGCCTTGTAGGCGTCTTCCGGGTCGACGGAGCCGCCGACGGCGTAGATGTAGGTCTTCAGCCGTTCGGCCATGGCGGGGTTGAAGGCGTCGCCCGTCTCGGTGAAGGCGGCGAAGGCGTCGGCATCCAGCACCTCCGACCACATGTAGGAATAGTAGCCGGCCGAATAGCCGTCACCGGAGAATACGTGCTGGAAGTGCGGCGTCGCGTGGCGCATGACGATGGATTTCGGCAGGCCGATCTTTTCCAGTACCTCCGCCTGCACCGTCATCGGATCGTCCACCGGACCGCGCGTATGAAACGCCATGTCGACCAGCGCGGAGGAGGTGAACTCCACCGTCGCAAAGCCGGAATTGAAGGTGCGGGCAGCGAGAACCTTGTCGAGCAGCGCCTGCGGCATCGCCTCGCCCGTCTGGTAATGCACCGCATAACGCGTCAAAATTTCCGGCACGGTCAGCCAATGTTCGTAGAGTTGCGAGGGCAGCTCGACGAAATCGCGCGACACGCCGGTGCCCGAGACGGAGGGATAGGTGACGTCGGACAGCATACCGTGCAGCGCATGACCGAATTCGTGGAACAGCGTGCGTGCATCGTCGAGCGAAAGCAGCGCCGGCTTGCCTTCCGCGGGCTTCGCGAAATTGCAGACGTTGTAGATGATCGGGATTTCGCCGACGGTGCCATTCTTGAGCGGCAGGCGGTGCTGGCTCTGGTAGGAGCTCATCCAGGCGCCGGAGCGTTTTGACGAGCGGGCGAAATAATCGCCGAGAAACATGGCGACGAGTTTGTCGTTGCGATCGCGGATCTCGAAGACCCGCACATCCGGATGATAGGCCGGCACATCCTTCTTCTCGATCGCGTGGATATCGAACAGGCGTTCGGCGACATCGAAGCAGGCCTCGATGATCTTTTCGAGCTGGAGGTAGGGTTTCAGTTCGGCCTCGGAGAAGTTGAATTTCCGGGAGCGCTGCTTTTCCGCATAATAGCGCCAGTCCCAGGGCATGACCTCGTGGTTGCGCCCTTCCTCCGCGACAAGGGCGGCAAGTTCCGCCTCCTCCTCGCGCGCCCGAGCCACAGCCTTTTCCCAGACCTGCATCAAGAGGCCGTTCACCGCCTGCGGCGTCTTCGCCATCGTGTTGTCGAGCTTCAGCGCCGCGAAATTCTCGTAGCCGAGCAGGCCGGCCTTTTCGGCGCGCAGCGTCAGCGTCTCCTTGACGATGCCGCGATTGTCCGTAGCCCCCTCGTTTTCGCCGCGCGCCACCCAGGCCCTGAAGGCCTGCTCGCGCAGGTCGCGCCGTGCTGAGGCGGTGAGGAACGGCTCGATGATCGAGCGCGACAGCGTCACCGCATAGCGCCCGTCATGGCCGCGTTCCCGCGCCGCCGCCGCCATGGCGTCTTTCAGGAAATCCGGCAGGCCATCGAGCGCATCGCCCTCGTCGAGATAGAGCGCCCACTCCTTCTCGTCGGCGAGCACGTTCTGGCCGAATTTCGCGCCGAGACCGGCCAGCGTCTCGTTGATCGAGGAGAGCCGTTCCTGCTCGGGCTTTTCGAGCTTGGCGCCGGATTTGACGAAACCCTTCCAGTGCCGTTCCAGCACCCGGGTCTGCTCCAGCGAAAGCCCCAGGGCCTCCCGGCCTTCCCACAGCGCATCGATGCGCTGGAAGAGCGCGGCGTTGGTGCCGATCTTCGAATAGTGCCGCGACATTTTTGGCGCGATCTCGCGTTCCAGCGCCTGGATCACGTCGTTGGTGTTGGCGCCCGCCCGGCTCCAGAACAGCGCCGAGACGCGGGAAAGCTCATCGCCGGCGGTTTCGAGCGCGACGATGGTGTTCTCGAAGGTCGCGGGCTCCGGATTGCCGGCGATCGCGTCGATCTCCGCCTCGTGCGACGCCAGCGCCGCATCGAAGCTCGCCGCGAAGGCCTCGTCCTTGACGAGATCGAAACGCGGCAGGCCGTTGAGGCCGGTCCATTCGACGAGGGCGGGATCGATGCGCGTTTCGGTCATGGGGCTGGTCCTTCGTGGCAAATCATCGTGCGGCGAATATAGGAAGGGACAGGGGCATTGGTACAGGGCGCCCACCAGAAAATACGGGAACCGGACGCGCCTGTCCGCGTTTGGACGATGTGGCGCCCTGCCTCTTGACGCGGAAGGCAACTTCGGAGAGAACAGCCCCATCCGCGGCCTTTGACTTGGGTTGCCGCGGGAACCCTGGTGCCGGGCCCCTCTGGCGAGAGTTTTTACGGCGCTCTCGTGATGTCGGTACCGCCAGCAATTAGCCGGCGGATTCATACGCACATGAACATCCTGACCATGCCTTACCCGCATGCCCGTTGTGGTATGCGCAAACTCGTTTCTTCCCTCACCGTGGCTTCCAGAATGGAGGCGCTGTCATGATCGGCAACGGCGAAGGCAAGACCACCCTCTCCTATCTCAAATGGGCATTAATCTCGACCGGCATCGGCCTGGCGCTCGGCGCCTGGCTCGGCTGGCAGACGACCGGAACGATCTCCGGCATGGCGACCGTCTTCTTCATCTGCGCCGTTCTCGCGGTGCTGGAGATTTCGCTCTCCTTCGACAATGCCATTGTGAATGCCAACAAGCTCAAGGACATGACGCCGGTCTGGCAACGCCGGTTCCTGACCTGGGGCATCCTGATTGCCGTCTTCGGCATGCGCATCGTCTTCCCGCTGCTGATCGTCGTCATCGCCGCCGGTATCGGCCCGATCGATGCGCTCATCCTCGCAGCCCGCGAGCCTGCGGAATATGCCCGCATCATGAATGACGCGCACCTGCCGATCGCTGCCTTCGGCGGCACCTTCCTCATGATGGTCGGCCTCACCTACTTCTTCAACCATGAGAAGGACGTGCACTGGATCGGCTTCATCGAGAAGCACATGGCTCGGTCTGCGACCGTCAAGGGCATCGAGATCGCCTTCGTTCTCGCGCTCATCATCGGTTTCTCGAAGCTTCTGGAACCGGCGGAGGCCAACACCTTCGTGCATGCGGCGGTCTACGGCCTTCTCACCTTCCTGGCAGTGGAAGTGATCGGTGGCCTGCTTGATGCGTCGCAGAAGGCGATGTCGGAAGCGGCCAAGGGCGGCCTCGGCGCCTTCATCTATCTGGAAGTGCTCGACGCCAGCTTCTCCTTCGATGGCGTCATCGGCGCCTTTGCGCTGACGCAGAACCTCTTCGTCATCGCCATCGGCTTGGGCATCGGCGCCATGTATGTGCGCTCGATGACCATTATGCTGGTGGAGAAGGGCACGCTGGCCGAATACCGCTACCTGGAGCACGGCGCGTTCTACGCGATCCTGATCCTCTCGGTGGTCATGTACTGCCAGACGCTGGTGCACATTCCGGAGGTCATTACCGGCCTTGGCGGCGCCACGCTCATCGGCATCTCGCTCTGGTCCTCTATCCGTTACAACAGGCGCGAGAAGGAAATGGGGCATCACGGCGCCCCGCATGCCGGCGACCGCGTCGCGGCACAGCTCGGCGAGAAAGCCTAAGAAATCTCAGCCGGCCGTTTCGACGGCCGGCTTCTTCTTACGGGAAGAAGTAATCCTGAAATACAGAAGGCCCGCTGGTCTTGCGACCAGCGGGCCTTTTCATTGGGAGAATTCGCTGACCCGCGTTAGACGCGCGGGAAATCGGCGGGGTTGATGCCGAGGGTCTTCAGGTCGCGTTCCTTCGGGCGGCGGTGCCCTTCGACTGCCGCGGCGGCTGCATTGGCAGCGCTCAGTACGGCGAAGGCCCGGCCGAAGAAGCCCTGGGCGAAGGAGTTGCGGAGGGTGGTCATTTGGATTGCTCGCTTTCTGTTTTAGCTTACGAGCAGAAGATGATGCTTCAGGCCCGAAAGAACAACAGACGGATTGTCAGGCCAGCCATGCAAATGATGCAGGCCGGAAACGAGGTTTCCGGCCTGCATGTTTTCAATCGTTAAAGAACAGTATCAGTCTTCGTTCGCCGCAAACTGCGAGAGAACTTCGCCCTTGCCGCGCGCGCGCAGGATGAGCGGCACGACGACGGCGAGAACCGCGACCGCGAAGAGCACGGCGGCGATCGGCGACATGAAGAGCGAGGTCACGTCGCCCTGGCTGATCGCCAACGCGCGGCGCAACTGCTGTTCCGCCATCGGCCCGAGGATGAGGCCGACGACGACGGGCGCGATCGGATAGCCGAAGATACGCATGGCGAAACCGAGCAGGCCGAAGGTCAGCAACATGCCGAGCTCGAACACCGACGGATTGGCGCCGATCGTGCCGAGGGTCGCAAACAGCAGGATGCCGGCATAGAGCCAGGGCTTCGGGATGGTCAGAAGCTTCACCCACAGGCCGATCAGCGGCAGGTTCAGCACCAGCAGCATGAAATTGGCGATCAGCAGGCTGGCGATGAGGCCCCAGACGAGCTGCGGATTGGTCGCAAACAGCAGCGGTCCGGGCTGGAGCCCATATTGCTGGAAGCCGGCGAGCATGATCGCCGCGGTCGCCGTCGTCGGCAGGCCGAGGGAGAGCAGCGGCACCAGCGTGCCGGCGGCGGATGCATTGTTCGCCGCTTCCGGACCGGCGACGCCCTCGATGGCGCCCTTGCCAAACTCGTCCTTGTGCTTGGAGAACTGCTTTTCCGTCGAATAGGACAGGAAGCTCGCGATGTCGGCACCGCCGGCCGGCATGGCGCCGATCGGGAAGCCGATGAAGGTGCCGCGCAGCCAGGGTTTCCAAGAGCGCGCCCAGTCCTCCTTGCTCATCCAGACCGAGCCCTTGACCGCCTCCACCTTCTCGGGGATGCGGTCGCCCTGACAGGCGACGTAGAGCGTCTCGCCGATGGCGAACATGGCGACGGCGAGCGTCGTCACCTCGATACCGTCGAGCAGGTCCGGAATGCCGAAGGAAAGCCGCGCCTGGCCGGTCTGCTGGTCGATGCCGATGACGGCAAGGCCGAGGCCGACGAAGAGGGCGGTGAGGCCGCGCAGCGTCGAATCGCCGAAGGCGGCCGACACGGTCACGAAGGCGAGCACCATCAGCGCAAAATATTCGCGCGGGCCGAAGGAGAGCGCGAATTTCACCACGAAGGGCGCGATAAAGGCGAGGCCGAGCGTCGCGATGAGGCCGGCGACGAAGGAGCCGATCGCCGCCGTCGCGAGCGCCGGTCCGCCGCGCCCGGCGCGCGCCATCTTGTTGCCTTCGAGCGCGGTGACGACCGAGGCGCTTTCGCCCGGCGTGTTGAGCAGGATCGACGTCGTCGAGCCGCCATACATGCCGCCGTAATAGATGCCGGCGAACATGATCAGCGAACCGGCCGGATCGAGCTTGTAGGTGACGGGCAGGAGCAGCGCCACGGTGAGCGCCGGGCCGATGCCGGGCAGAACGCCGACGGCGGTGCCGAGCGTAACGCCGATCAGCGCATAGAGCAGGTTCATCGGCTGGGCGGCGATGGCGACGCCCTGCAACAGGAATTCGAAAGTACCCATCGGTCAGGTCCTCAGAAGAACAGGTGCTCGAGCGGCCCGGCGGGCAGCGAGAGTTGCAGGAAGCGGCCGAAGATGATGAAGACGACGAAGCTCAGCGCGATGCCGATCGGCAGCGATATCCAGAGCTTGCGCCGGCCGAAGCCGAAGGCGGTGAGCGCGAAGAGCACGCCCGTGGCAATGGAAAAGCCCGCGGTCTTGAGCAGCAGCATCTGTGCGGCAAGGCCCGCGACGATCATCACGACCGGCTGGATCTCGACGGGCTCGCGCTCGGGAAAATCGCCGCGCCAGGCTTCGAAACCCGTCCAGATGGCGAGCAGTGCCAGGCCGATGGCCACGACATGCGGCACGGTGGCAGGGCCGATGCGGGAATAGTTGCTCATTTCCGCAAGGCGCCCGGCATCCCACCAGATCACGGCGGCGAGGATGAAGAGGACCGGTGCGATGACCAGCGCCGCCCGATCAGGGCGGCGCTTTCCGTGTGAGGACGGGACCTCGCTCATTTGACGAGCCCGATATCCTTGAGGATGGCTTCCGTCGAGGCGACATCCTTGTCGAGCTGTGCCTTGAAGGCGTCACCGGCGAGATAGGTGTTCTGCCAGCCCTTCGTCTTCAGCGTTTCCTTCCAGGAGTCGGAATTGACCGCCTTCTCGATGTCGGCGTTGATCGCGGCGACCTGCTCGGCCGAAAGGCCGGGAGCCGCGGCAACCATGCGCCAGTTTTCGACGACGACGTCGAGGCCGCCTTCCTTGATGGTCGGGGCGTCGATGCCTTCGATGCGCTCGGCGCTGGAGATGGCGATCAGGCGCAGCGTGCCGGCCTTCACCTGGGCTTCGAACTCGCCGTAGCCGGAAATGCCGGCCGTCACCTGGTTGCCGAGGATCGCGGCGAGCGCTTCACCGCCGCCCGCATAGGCGACGTAGTTGATCTTGGTCGGATCGACGCCGGCCGCCTTGGCGATCAGGCCGACAGCGATGTGGTCCGTGCCGCCGGCCGAGCCGCCAGCCCAGGAAACTGCGCCCGGGTCCGCCTTGAGCGCGGTGACGAGGTCCTGCATGTTCTGGATCGGCGAGGCGGCCGGAACGACGATCGCTTCATATTCGCCGGTGAGGCGGGCGATCGGCGTGACGTCCTTGAGGGTGACCGGCGACTGGTTGGTGAGGATCGCGCCGACCATGACGTAGCCGCCGATGATGAGGGCGTTGGCATTGCCCGAATTCTGGCTCGCGAACTGGGCAAGGCCGATCGTGCCGCCGGCGCCCGGAACGTTGATCACCTGGACGCTGCCGGAGATCTTTTCATCCTGCAGGACCGTCTGCAGCGAGCGGGCCGTCTGGTCCCAGCCGCCGCCGGGGCCGGCCGGTGCGATGATCGAATAATCTGCGGCGAAGGCCGGCAGCGCCATGGCGCCGGCAATAAGGGATGCCAGGAAGAAATGTTTCAAGAGTGTGTCCTCCATCAGGCGCGGCTGAAATCCGCGCGTCGTTGCTTATGGGGGGAGGAACGGATCGGCCGCGGGCAACGCGAACAGGGTTCGCGGGCGCGATTTCGGCTGAAGTCTCCTCCCAGGTCTTCCGTCCGCCTCCACGGACGATAAGAGCCCTAAACCAGCACAAGAAGCTGACATCTACCTGACATGGTAGCGCACGAACCGGCATTGTCGAGCGCCAAGGCCATTATTGCGTGCGCAGGACCTCGTTCCAGCGCGCAATCAGCCGCGCGCGCTTGACCTGGTCGAGATAGACCATGAGGCCCGGGCTCACCGGCACGGGCTTCAGCTGCGCGCCGAGCAGCGCGCTCATCGTGCGCGCCGTGTTGGAATCGGAGACCTCCGGGCTGACGGCGGCGATCTGCAATTCGCGCGCCATGATCGTCTGGCCCTCCTTCGACATGAAGAAGGCGAGGTAGCGCCGGCCAAGTTCCGGCGACGCCGCCGCCTGCGGCACGAGGCCGATGCGCGACATGACGACGGTATAATCCTTCGGCAAGACGATCCCGACATCGGGATGGCGCGACGCCCAGTCCGCGGCGTAGGAGCCGAGAATGTTGTAGCCGAGCACGAAACGCCCGTCGGCGACGCGCTCCAGGATCGCCGAACTCGTCGAATAGAGTTTCACCCCGGCCGCGCCCATCGCCTGGATCACCGTCCAGATATCGCCGAACTGCTCCTGGTCGCGCGCCATGAAGAGGAAGCCGACGCCGGAGCGCTCGATGTCATAGGTGCCGATGCGGCCATAGACCTTCTCGCCCTGCCGCTTCAGGTATTCGACGAATTCGGCGCGCGAGGCCGGCGGCTTCTCGTCCTTGAAGCTCGGCTTGTGGTAGACGAAGACGGCGGGCTCGAAGGTCAGCGCATAGGCGGTGTTGCGCCAGTTCGCCCATTGCGGCCAGCGGTCGCTCATCGGCAGGTCGCTGCGCTGGGCGTAACCGTCATTGCTGAGCTTCACCTGCAGGTCCATCGCCGAGGAGAAGGCGAAGTCGGCGGTCTTCTGGCCGGCATCCGTCTCGCGCACGATGCGGTCGTGCACCTCGCCGGTCAGCATCTCGTCATAGCGAACCGCGACGTCGGGATTGGCCTCCTGGAACCCCTTGATCATCGGCCGGGCGAGCGGCTCGTCGAGCGAGGAATAGACGACGAGCACCGGCGCATCCGCATTGCCGTCATGCGCCGGAAAGAAAGTCGGCTCGGCAAGAGCGGAAAGGGGGGCCGCAAGCAGCGCAAGAAGGGTGAGGACAAGACGCATGAGATGACCTTGCCAAAGCGGACGCCCGTTCACAAGTGCACCCGCCGCCGTTAGACTTGGCCCGGGAGGACGAAACGACGTGCGCATTCTACTGGTCGAGGACAACGAAGCGCTCGCGGACGGCCTGTCCGCGATCCTCAAGGGCACCGGCCATGCCGTGGACGTGGTGCGCGACGGCGCGTCGGCGGACGCGGCCATCGCATCGGAAAATTTCGATCTCGTCATCCTCGACCTGACGCTGCCGGAGATGGACGGCCTCGATGTGCTGCGCGCCATGCGCGCCCGGAAAGACAAGGCATCCGTGCTGATCCTGACCGCGCGCGGTGCGCCGGAGGAGCGCGTGCGCGGCCTCGATCTCGGCGCCGACGACTACATGATCAAACCCTTCGACATTTCGGAATTCGAGGCACGCGTGCGCATGCTGCTGCGCCGCCAGGCGGGCCTGCGATCCTCCGCCATCACCTATGGCGGCGTGGCGCTCGACCTCAATTCGCGCACCTTCTCCGCCGAGGGCGCGCCGCTCGACATCCCGGCCCGCGAACTCGGCCTGCTCGAAATCCTCTTCATGCGCGCCGGAAAGGTGGTGGCCAAGGAGGCGATCATGCAATCGCTCGCCGCCTTCGACGACGATCTTTCCGCCAATGCCATCGAACAATATGTGAGCCGGCTCCGCAAACGCCTCGCGCCGCACGGCCTGACGGTGCGCACCGCCCGCGGCATCGGCTACTACCTCGACAAGGCGCCCGCCGCTTGACCCTCTTCCCGGCCTCCTCGCTCCGCCGGCGCCTGCTCCTATGGCTGCTCGTCTCGACGGCGGTGATCGGCATCGTCGCGCTCATCGACACCTACCGCGAGGCCGTGAAGACCGCCAACACCGTCTCCGACCGCGTGCTCGCCGGCTCCGCACTCGCCATTGCCGAACGTGTCGTGGTGACGGAGAACGGCAGCCTGGAGGTCGACATCCCCTATGTCGCGCTGGAAATGCTGACGTCCGCCGCGCAGGACCGCGTCTTCTACCGCGTCGACGGGCCGCCAGGCCAGTTCATCACCGGCTATCAGACCCTGCCGACCATTCCGGACATGCAGGGCCAGTCGATCGGCTTCGAGGATGCGACCTTCCGCGGCGAGCCGATCCGCATCGCTGTGCTACAACGCTCGGCCTCCACGGGCATCAACTCCGTGCCCTTCGCCGTCACGGTGGCGGAAACCACCATTGCCCGTCGGCAGCTGGCCCAGGCCATCCTGCTGCGCTCGGCGCTGCGCCTCGCCTTCATGATCGCCGGTGCCGCCACCATCGTCTGGATCGCCGTCACCGTGTCGCTGCGCCCGCTCTACCGCCTCAGCGACGCCATTTCCGAGCGCAATCCGAACGACCTGCATCCCATCGAACAGCGCGTGCCGAGCGAGGTGCAGGGCGTCGTCGATACGGTCAATTCCTTCATGGTGCGCCTGCAATCCGCACTCGACGCGCTGCGCCACTTTTCCGGCAATGCCAGCCACCAGCTGCGCACGCCACTCGCCATCATCCGCACCCAGCTGGCCCTCGCCAGCCGCGCAGCGACGCTGGAGGAAGCGCAGGAGGCCGCCCGCAAGGGCGATGCCGCCGTGGCCCATGCCGAACGCATCCTCGCCCAGCTTCTGCTGATGGCAAAAATCGACGCCGCCGGCTCGAACGAACCGCAAAAGCCGCCGCCGATCGACATTGCGGCCCTCGCCCAGCAGCTCACCGCCGACCGCGTGCCCGCCGCCGCCGAGGCCGGCATCGACCTCGGCTACGAGGGCGAAGGGCCGGCGCTGGCCCGCGCCGAGCCTCTGCTCTTCGGCGAACTCCTACGAAACCTCGTGGAAAACGCCATCGCCTATGCCGGCCGCGGCGCGGAGGTGACGGTGAGCGTGCGCGAGGCCGCGGATGCCGTGCTGCTCACCGTCGAGGACAACGGCCCCGGCATCGCGCCGGAACGCCGCGGCCTCGTGCGCCAGCGCTTTTCGCGCGGCGAACACCGTGATGCACCCGGCATGGGCCTCGGCCTGCCGATCGTCGAGGAGATCGCGGCGCTGTTCGATGCGTCGATGGTGCTCGAAGACGGCGCGGACGGGCGAGGCCTCAGAGTGACGATCCGCTTTCCGGCAACGAACCTTTAGGTCCGGCGCCAGCCGAGAAGGCCCGGAGCGGCGTGCCAGACCGCCTGCACGGCAAACCCCATGAAGAGCAGGCCGGACATGCGCACGATCGCCAGTTCATGGCGGCGGTAGAAGCGGCGCACCAGGCTGGCGCCGATGATCGCGACCATGATGACATCGGCCAGCACAAAGCCGAAGAACGAGACGGCAAGCAGGGCCGGCAGGGCATCGAAGTCCAGCGCGTTCGAGGAACTGGCGAGCAGTGCCGTGAAGGTCGCGAGCGCCACCGGATAACCCTTCGGATTGGTGAGGCCGAAGATCAGCCCGCGGCGTAGCGGCCGCTCGACCGTCATCAGCGCGGCGCCGTCGGTGCGCGGCCGTGCCCGAAGCGCCGACCAGCCGATCCAGGCGAGGTAGAAGCCGCAGAGAAGCCCCAGCACGTCGAACACCATCGTGCCGATCGTCTTGGCGCCGACGATCGCAACCAACGCCAGCGACGACCAGATAAGATCGCCGACAAGATGCCCGCCCATGAAAAGCGCGCCCGCCTTGCGCCCCTGCCCGGCGCCGATGCCGAGAAGGGCGAGGAAGGCCGGTCCGGGGATGAGCACGTAAAGCAGGGCAGCTATGAAAGCGCCGAACAGCATCGAACCGGTCATGCGAAAATCCCCTTGAATCTCCAGGCACTTCAGTCTGCGTCGCGGCTTTCGTCAAGATCGGCTGCCCAGGAATTTGTCATTTCGCAAGGCAGCCATGCATTGCGGCCGGGGCTGGGCTGTTGTCCGCCGCGGCAATGCATAGTAAGTTAAACTTACAATAGCCAGAAAGCGATCATGTCCCCTCGTCCCGATCCCGACGCCCTCGGTTTCGTCCTTATCGACGTTGCCCGTATGTTGCGCAGTGCCTTCGAGCGCCGCATCGCCACCGCCGGCCTCGGCCTCACGCCCGGGGAGGCACGCACCCTCGTGCGCATCGCGACGCTGGAAGGCAGCCGCCAGCTCGACATCGCCCAGCGCATGGGCATCGAGCCGATGACGCTCTCCACCTATCTCGACCGCCTCCAGAGCCTCGGCTTCATCGAGCGCCGCCCGGACCCGGCCGACCGCCGCGCCAAGCTGATCTTCACCACGCCCGCCGCCGACGACCTGATCACCAATATCCGCATCGAGCAGATCGAGCTGATGCAGCTTGTGACGAGCGGCATCGGCGAGGCCGAGCTCGACATCATGCGCGGCCAGCTGAAGCGGCTGCGGACCAATCTCGTGGCGCTGGAAGAAGACAGTTCCGCGCTGGCGCTCGTCAAGGAACCGATCCTGTGACTGCGCCACGCATGAGCGAACGGCGCACGAGCATCATCGCCGCCTTCCTCGTGGCCCTCGGTCCCGTCTCCATGGCGCTCTACACGCCGGCCATGCCGGAACTGGTGCACGCCTTCACCTCGACGGAATCCGCAATCAAGCTGACGCTCTCGGTCTATTTCGCCGGCTTCGCACTGTCGCAGCTCGTCTCCGGCACCATGTCGGACGTGCTCGGCCGCCGCAAGACGACGCTGATCTTCATGGTCATCTACCTCGCCGGCAGCCTGATGGCCGCCTTCGCGCCGAGCGTCGACGTGCTTCTGGCCGGTCGCCTCATCCAGGGCATTGGCGCCTCCGTCGGCATGACCGTCGCGCGCGCCATCGTACGCGACCAGTTCACCGGCACCGAGGCCGCGCGCATCATGAACATGGTCGGCATGATGCTCGCCGTCGGCCCCGCCGTCTCGCCGACGCTCGGCGGCTTCGCGCTCGGCCTCTTCGGCTGGCAGTCGATCTTCTTCCTGATGGTCGGCTTCGCGCTCATCGCCTGCGGCGCGGTCTATGGCTTCATGGCCGAAACCACCGTGCCGGACCGGGCCAAGGGCCATATCGGCCCCATCCTGCGAGGCTATCGGGAGCTTGCGACGAGCAGCCGCTTCGTCTCCGCCACGCTCGTCATGGCGGGCGCCGTCGGCGCGCTTTACGGCCAGGCGACCATGCTGCCCTTCGTGCTGATCGGCAAGGTCGGCCTGACGCCCACCCAGTTCGGCGTCGGCATGCTCATGCAGTCGGGCTTCTTCTTCGCCGGCACGATCTGCGTGCGCTTTCTCATGCGCAGCACGGCGCCGGCCCGCCTCGTCTTTCCCGGCCTCTGCTTCATCGGCATTGCCAGCATCCTGATCGCCGGCACCTCGCACCTGATGGTGCCGAGCTTCCTCAGCGTCATGGGGCCTGTCGGCATCTACGCCTTCGGCATCGCCTTCGTCATGCCCTACATGATGACCGCCGCGATGGAGCCCTTCCCGCACATCGCCGGCTCGGCTTCGGCCGCCATGGGTTTCATCCAGATGGGCGCCGGTTTCATCGCCGGCCTCGTCGCCGCCGTCATCGGCCTCCCCCTCTTGGCCTTCGGCACCATCATCCCGGTCATGGGCCTCATGGCCCTGCTCGCCTACGCCTGGTATCGCGCCGTCTGCCTGCGCGACGGCCAGCTTGCGACGGAACCGGCTGAATAACAAAAGGCCCGCTGCCGTCCCCGGCAACGGGCCTTTTCCTTGATACGTCGTCCGATCAGCCCCGGCGGTTGCGGGCGGCGAGCGTGCGCAGGCGCAGCGCGTTCAGCTTGATGAAGCCGGCGGCGTCCTTCTGGTCGTAGGCGCCCTGGTCGTCCTCGAAGGTGACGAGCTTGTCCGAATAGAGCGACTTCGGCGATTCACGGCCGGTGACCATGACATTGCCCTTGTAGAGCTTCAGCGTCACTTCACCCTCGACATGCTCCTGGCTCCGATCGATCAGCGCCTGCAGCATTTCGCGCTCCGGCGAGAACCAGAAGCCGTAATAGATGAGCTCCGCATACCGCGGCATCAGGTCGTCCTTGAGGTGTGCTGCACCCCGGTCAAGCGTGATGCTTTCGATCGCGCGGTGCGCAGCCAGCAGGATCGTGCCGCCGGGCGTCTCGTAGACGCCGCGCGACTTCATGCCGACGAAGCGGTTTTCCACGAGGTCGAGGCGGCCGATGCCGTTGTCGCGGCCATAGTTGTTGAGCGTCGCCAGCAGGGTGGCCGGCGACATGCGCACGCCGTTGATCGACACGGCATCGCCGCGCTCGAAGCCGACCTTGATAGTCGTCGCCTTGTCGGGAGCCGCTTCCGGCGAAATGGTGCGCATATGCACATATTCCGGTGCCTCGACGGCCGGGTCTTCCAGAACCTTGCCCTCGGAAGAGGAGTGCAGCAGGTTCGCATCGACCGAGAACGGCGCTTCGCCCTTCTTGTCCTTGGCGACCGGGATCTGGTGCTGCTCGGCGAATTCGAGCAGGTGCGTGCGGCTCTTGAACGACCAGTCGCGCCACGGCGCGATGATCTTGATATCCGGGTTCAGCGCATAGGCCGAAAGCTCGAAGCGGACCTGGTCGTTGCCTTTGCCGGTCGCGCCATGCGCGATGGCATCGGCACCGGTCTTGGCGGCGATCTCGATCAGGTGCTTGGAGATCAGCGGACGGGCGATCGAGGTGCCGAGCAGGTAGACGCCCTCATAGACCGCATTGGCACGGAACATCGGGAAGACGAAATCGCGCACGAATTCCTCGCGCACATCCTCGATGAAGATCTCCTTGATGCCGAGCATCTCGGCCTTCTTGCGCGCCGGCTCCAGCTCTTCGCCCTGGCCGAGGTCGGCCGTAAACGTCACGACCTCAGCGTTGAGTTCGGTCTGAAGCCACTTCAGGATGATCGAGGTATCGAGGCCGCCGGAATAGGCGAGCACGACTTTCTTCACGTCTTTGTATGATGCCATGATGATGAGGTCCGTTGCATGGAAAGGAACTGCGGCAACCCGCAAGGCCCGGTGTCGCGGCACTTTTAGCGAGATTGGCGCGTGACGCAAGGGTGGCGCCCGACGCGTCGTGACGCAAGCCAAATTTGACAGCGCGCCATCGCAACCCATATTCGCCTCAGTGAACCATGGAAGGGGTGACCCATGACGAACATCCAAGACATCATCCAGGAATCCAATGTCGCCGTCATCACGGGCGGTGCTTCCGGCATCGGGCTGGCCGCTGCCCGGCGCTTCGCAGAGGCCGGCATGTGCGTCGCCATCGCCGATCTCGACGCCGACCGGCTGGGCGAGGCGCGCGCCGAACTGGAAGCCATCGCCGGCGAGGCGAACGTCATGGCCGTGGAGACGAACGTCGCGCACCGCCATGAGCTGGAGGCGCTGGAACGCGCTGTTCTCCAGCGCTTCGGCCGCGTGCATGTGCTGATGAACAATGCCGGCATCCAGCCAGGCACGTCGATCTTCAGCGCCGAGGCGAACTGGGACCATATCCTCACCGTCAACCTGATGGGCGTGATCCACGGCACGCAGACCTTCGGCCCCAACATGCTGGCCCATGGCGAGCCGGGTCTCATCATCAATACCGGCTCCAAGCAGGGCATCACCACGCCGCCCGGCAACCCCGCCTACAATGTCTCCAAGGCCGGCGTGAAAGTCTTCACCGAGGCGCTCCAGCACGAACTGCGCAACACCGAGGGTGCAAAAATTTCGGCGCACCTGCTGATCCCCGGCTTCGTCTTCACCGGTCTCACCAGGGGCGACCGCACGGAAAAGCCGGATGCCGCCTGGACGGCGGCGCAGACCGTCGACTTCATGATGGAAAGCCTGGAGCGCGGTGATTTCTACATCCTCTGCCCCGACAATGACGTGCCCCGCGCGCTCGACGAGCGCCGCATGGCCTGGACGATCGGCGACGTCATCGAAAACCGCCCGCCGCTCTCGCGCTGGCACAAGGACTATGCAGAACCGTTCAGGGCATTCGTCGAGGGCGAATAACGCCCATCACAAAGCTTGATTGGTATTTTGCCGGAAGCCGGACTAGGGATTTCGCATCCCCTCCGGCTTTCGAGACGCACCCTCATGGATGTCCTGCCCACCCTCCCGACGCTTCTCGCCTTCACGGCCGCAAGCCTGCTGCTCGCCGCCACGCCCGGCCCGGACATGACGCTGTCGATCAGCCGGGCGCTCTCGCAGGGCCGCGGCCCGGCGCTCTTCGTGGTGGTCGGCACCAGCCTTGGCATCGTGGTGCACACACTGCTCGTCGCCTTCGGCATTTCGGCGCTGATCACCGCCTCGCCAACCGCCTTCATGATCCTGAAAACCGGCGGTGCCGCCTACCTGCTGTGGCTCGCCATCCAGGCGATCCGCTACGGCTCGAATTTTTCGGTCAAGACGGCCGCCGGCCCGCGCGGAACGGCGTTCTCGAACATTTCCAGCGGCTTCTGGGTGAACCTTCTCAACCCGAAGGTCATCATCTTCTTCATGACCTTCCTGCCGCAGTTCATCTCGGCCGGCGACCCGGATGTCACCGGCAAGCTGATTTTCCTCGGCCTGTTCTTCATCATCGTCGGCATCCCGGTCAACATCCTCGTCATCTTCGCCGCTGACAGGCTTTCCACCTGGCTCCAGCAGAACCCGAAAGTGCTGCGCGGTATCGACTACACCTTCGCCGGCGTCTTTTCTGTCTTTGCGATGAAGATTTTTCTCACGCAGGCGAAGTGAGGGCGGTCAGACCCCGTAGCGGTAGTGCCCGGTGATCTTGTAGGCAAAGAGCACATCCTCAAGGCGCGCGCCCGCGCCAATATTGTGGACCACGAGCGGCCGGGAGCTATCCGGCGTGCGCTCATCCGCCACGATGCCGATATGCGGCAGATTGCCGGGCAGCATCTGCGAGACGATATCGCCCGGCAGATAGTCCGCGCCATTCTCGCTCACCGCCAGTGCGGCACCCGCGCGCTTGAAGAAGGCCTGGAGATTGGGCACCCGGCGATGATCAATGTTGCGGTCGGTCTTCTTCAGGCCCCAGAGGGCCGGATAGGCGGAGAATGCCCGCCGCATGTCCTCATGCACCAGCACCTGAAGGTCGATGCTGAGCCCGTCCCGATAGGCCCGCACGAGCACATCGGTGCACACGCCCCGCTCCCGCGGCACGTCGCCGCCGGGATAATCGAGCCGGGAATAGGCCGCATCATAGGTCAGCGTGACGCCGACCTGTTTTCGCGCAGCCGCAACAAGCCGGTCCGCCGCGCCCGGTTCTGCCCGCAAGAGCGACGGCAGCGCGAGCACGAACCCCGAAGACAGGCCACCGGCCAGCAGCGTACGGCGAAACAGCATGAACATCCCCCAAATCCGACAGAAGAAAGCTGCTGCCGGATTCGGGCGCTTTGTGGGCGTCAGCCGATCAGCAGCGCGTCGTCGTCGAGCGTCTGGCCGCGCATCTTGCGGAACATGGCGATCAGGTCCTCGACCTGCAGCGTCTTGCGGCTGTCGCCGGAAACATCGAGCACGATCTCGCCGCCATGCAGCATGACGGTGCGGTGGCCGTAATCGAGCGCCTGTCGCATCGAATGGGTCACCATGAGGGTGGTCAGCTTGCGCTCGGAAACGATCTTCTGCGTGAGAGTCATGATGAACTCCGCCATGCCCGGATCGAGCGCGGCGGTATGCTCGTCGAGCAGCAACACGTCGGAACCGGCAAGCGTCGCCATGACCAGCGAGACCGCCTGCCGCTGGCCACCCGAAAGCAGGTCCATCCGGTCGCGCATGCGGTTTTCGAGGCCGAGATTCAGTTCGGCGATGCGCTCGCGGAAATGCGCGCGGCGCTGCGGGCCGAGGGCGGAGGAAAGCCCGCGCCGTTCGCCACGGCGGGCGGCCAGCGCGAGGTTTTCCTCGATGGAAAGGGCGCCGCAGCTTCCCGTCAGCGGATCCTGAAACACGCGCGCGACGCGGCCGGCACGGGCGGCGGTGCCCTGGCGGGTGACGTCGGCGGTGCCGATCTTCACCTGGCCCTCGGTGGCGATGACGTCGCCGGCGAGCACGCCGAGCAGCGTGGATTTGCCAGCGCCGTTCGAGCCGATGACGGTGACGAACTGGCCTTCCTCGATGGTCAGGCTGACGCCGTTCAGCGCCTGTTTCTGCAACGGCGTGCCCTTGCCGAAGGTGACCTTGATGTCGGAAACGGAGATCATCAGGCGGCTCCCCCGCGACGAAGGCGTGGCAGCACGAGCGCCACGGTGACGAGCAGCGCCGTCACGAAATTGAGGTCGGAGGCCTGGAGGCCGAGTATATCCGATGACAGCGCGAGCTGGATGGCGATGCGGTAGAGGATCGAGCCGAGCACGCAGCCGATCAAGGCCATCAGCAGGCCGCGGGTGCCAAACAGCGTCTCGCCGATGATGACGGCGGCAAGGCCGACGACGATGGTGCCGACACCGGAGGTGACATCGGCAAAGCCGTTCGTCTGGGCAAAGAGCGCGCCGCCGAGTGCCACCAGCGCATTGGAGAGCGCGATGCCGAGATAGATCTGGCGGTTGGTATCGACGCCCTGCGCGCGGGCCATGCGGGCATTCGCCCCGGTTGCGCGCATCGACAGGCCGGCATCGCTTTCCAGGAAGCGCCAGACCACCACGACGGCGACGAGCACGAGGATGCCGACGAAGAGCGGGCGGACGTAAAAGTCGCGAAGGCCGAGGCCGAAGAACGGGCTGATCATCGTGTCCGCATTGATCAGCGCCACGTTCGGCTTGCCCATGACGCGCAGGTTGACCGAGAAGAGCGCGATCATCGTGAGGATCGAGGCGAGCAGGTTGAGGATGCGGAAGCGCACGTTCAGCATCGCCGTCACCAGACCCGCACCGGCACCGGCCACCATGGCGACTGCCGCCGAAAGCCAGGGATTGACGCCCGCGATGATCAGCACCGCCGTGACGGCAGCTCCGAGCGGAAAGGACCCGTCCACGGTCAGGTCCGGAAAATCCAGCACGCGGAAGGCAAGGTAGACGCCGATCGCCACGAAGGCATAGACCAGCCCCAGTTCGACGGCACCCCAGAAGGCAATCAGGCTCACGGCTCTCGGCTTTCTCTCTTCACCCTTTCCGCGGGTCTTGCGGGAGGGGTTTTTTTAACAGATCAACCGCTGCCGGGTGATCCGGCAGCGGTTGAACCCGATTTGGACTGTCCGGCGGACCGGCGGATTATTCGATGACGCGGGTCGCGCGGCCCACGACGGCTTCCGGCAGCGTCACGCCCATCTTGGTGGCGGCGGACTTGTTGACGACGAGGTCGGTGCCGGCGGCGACCTTCACGGCGATGTCGCCCGGGTGTTCACCCTTGAGGATGCGCACGACGATCTCGCCCGTCTGGCGGCCGACGTCCTTGTAGTTGAAGCCGAGCGCCGCGATGGCGCCGCGCGAGACGGAATCCGTGTCGGCGGTGAAGAGCGGGAGTTTCGCTTCCTCGGCGACGGCGACGGCACCTTCCAGAGCGGAGATGATCGTGTTGTCCGTCGGGATGTAGATCGCATCGGCGCGGCCGACGAGGGCACGCGCGGCACCCTGTACTTCGGCAGACTTGGTGGCGGCGGATTCGATGACCGTCAGGCCCGCCTTTTCGGCTTCCGTCTTCAAGACGGCGAGCAGCGACACGGAGTTCGCCTCACCCGAGTTGTAGAGGAAGCCGATCGTCTTGGCGTTCGGCAGGATTTCCTTGATCAGCGCCAGGTGTTCGGCGACCGGCGACATGTCGGAAAGGCCCGTGACATTGCCGCCCGGCTTGTCCATGTCCTTGACGAGCTGCGCGCCGAGCGGATCGGACACGGCGGTGAAGACGACCGGGATATCGCGCGTCGAGGAGACGACGGCCTGCGCCGACGGCGTTGAGATCGGCACGATGACGTTCGGCTCTTCGCCGGCGAACTGGCGGGCGATCTGGGCGGCCGTCGCGGGGTTGCCCTGCGCCGATTCGTAGAGGAAGGTCAGGTTCTCGCCTTCCTTGTAGCCGGCCGCTTCCAGCGCTTCCTTGACGCCGTCACGGGCGGCGTCAAGTGCGGGATGTTCGACGATGGCGGTCACGGCGACCGTGACGTCTTCGGCCTTCGCAGGCAGCGAAATCGCGAGTGTTGCCGCGAATGCGAGCAGAAGTTGGCGCATGGAGGATCTCCCTAGAATGATTTTGGCCAGTTTCTAGGCAAAACAGGCCTTCAAATCAATTCTCGGAATCCGCTTCTTCGATCACAATTTCTGATAGGAAGCCGCGGCAAAACGGCCTCAGTCGTCCTCACCATGACCGACGATCATCATCGCCTCGAAGGCCATGCGATCGACCTTGCGCATGCGCTCGGATTCCGATTTCAGCTGGCCGCAGGCGGCGAGGATGTCGCGGCCGCGCGGGGTGCGGATCGGCGAGGCGTAGCCGGCCTGGTTGATGAAATCGGCGAAACGCTCGATCTGCTCCCAGTCCGAACACTGGTAGTTGGTGCCCGGCCAGGGGTTGAAGGGGATCAGGTTGATCTTCGCGGGAATGCCCTTCAGGAGCTGGATGAGCAGCTTGGCGTCTTCCAGCGAGTCGTTGACGTCCTTCAGCATCACATATTCGAAGGTGATGCGGCGGGCGTTCGACAGGCTCGGATAGGCGCGGCAGGCGTCGAGCAGTTCCTTCAGCGGGTACTTCTTGTTGATCGGCACCAGCATGTCGCGCAGGTCGTCGCGCACGGCATGCAGCGAGATCGCCAGCATGACGCCGATCTCCGAGCCGGTACGGTAGATTTCCGGCACGATGCCGGAGGTCGACAACGTGACGCGGCGGCGCGAGAGCGACAGGCCGTCGCCATCGGTGGCGATCAGCAGGGCCGTCTTGACGCTCTCGAAATTGTAGAGCGGCTCGCCCATGCCCATCATGACGATGTTGGAAACCTTGCGGCCTTCGGCGGGCGCGATCATGCCGGCCGGCGTATCGCGGTCCGGGAAATCGCCGAGCCGGTCGCGGGCAAGCAGCAGCTGCGCGAGGATTTCCTCGGCCGTCAGGTTGCGCACCAGCTTCTGCGTGCCGGTGTGACAGAAAGAGCAGGTGAGCGTGCAGCCGACCTGGCTGGAAATGCACAGCGTGCCGCGGCCTTCTTCGGGAATGTAGACGGTCTCGATCTCGACCGGACGGCCGGCGCCGCGCGGCGGGAAGCGCAGCAGCCACTTGCGCGTGCCATCGGCCGAAACCTGCTCCTCGACGATTTCCGGACGGGCGATGGTGAAATGCTTCTTCAGCATTTCGCGCATGTCCTTGGAGATATTGGCCATATCGTCGAAATCGGAAACACCGCGCACATAGAGCCAGTGCCAGAGCTGGCTGACGCGCATCTTCACCTGACGCTCGGGAATGCCCTTTTCGGCCAGCGCCCGGCCCATGTCCTCGCGCGAAAGGCCGATCAGCGACGGCGCCTCAGTGGCCGGAAGGGTGCGGACCACCGGTGCCTTGACCGGCTCGGCCGTGTTCAGAAAATCCATGCTTGCCATCGGCTCATCCTCAGGAACAGGAAACGCCGGCGCAGGCTTTTGCGCCGCAAACGGTTCATGCTCGACAAGAAGTTCATTGCGGGCCGATCAGCGCCGCTCGATGCAGCGCGAAGCCCAGTTGCCGGCCCTTTAGCATTGTTCCGACAGAAAGTCACCTGCCTTGCCGGTCGGCGCAGACCTCGCGCAGGCACGCCCGCAGCCAGCGGTGCGCCGGGTCGGCATCCATGCGCGGATGCCAGAGCATGGAGACGGTGAATTCCGGCACGTCGACCGGCAGGGGGAAGCTTGCCATGCCCTCGCGAAACCGCGTCGTCGAGCGGTCCGACACCTGCGCGATCAGGTCGGAGCTTCTGGCCAGCGTCACGGCTTCGGAGAAGCTTGCGACGGTGACGGCGATGGTGCGCTTGAGGCCGATACGCTCCAAAGCCTCGTCCACCGGGCCGCGCTCGCGCCGCCCCCGCGACACCACGATATGGTCGCCCTGCGCAAAACGTTCCGCGGTCATCGGGCCGTCGAGCAGCGGATGCCCCTGCCGCACGACGCCAATGAAACGGTCACGAAGAAGCGCCTGCGCCCGGACCTCCGGCCCCGTCGTGCCGCCGATCACGCCGGTTTCGATGTCCACCAGGCCGTCGCGCAGCGGCGTGCTCTCCTTGTCGGGTTTCGGCACGAAGCGGAGCTTGACCCCGGGCGCCTCGCGCAAGACGCGCGCCAGCAGCGCCGGCCCGAACGTATCGACGAAACCCTCGCGGTTGCGCAGCGTGAAGGTGCGCTCAAGGCTCCGGAGGTCGAGGATTTTGGCCGGCCGCAGCAGCATTTCCGCCTCCGCGACGACCCGACCGACTTCGTCGCGCAGCTCCAGCGCCCGCGGCGTCGGCACGAGGCCGCGCCCGGCGCGCACGAGCAGCGGATCGCCGGTCACATCCCGTAGCCGCGCCAGCGCGCGGCTCATCGCCGAGGGGCTGAGCCGCAGCCGCTGCGCCGCGCGCGCGACATTGCCCTCGGCCAGCAGCACGTCGAGCGTGACGAGAAGGTTGAGATCAGGTCGCGACATGGCGCGATCCTACCACGCCCGCGCAAAGATGACATAGCGTCAGACGCACGAATAGAATGCAAATGATGCGCGTTCCGCCCTATCTCGCGACGGCCTATCTGCTTCTCAGGAAACCGCAAGGAGCAGACGATGAACGACATGCAAATCCCAACGGCAAAACGCAGCAGGGCGGGTGCGCTCGCCGGCCTCTCGCTCTGCATCCTTTTGTCCTCGCTCGGCACCAGCATTGCCAATGTCGCCCTGCCGACCCTGGCGGATGTGTTTTCTGCCTCCTTCCAGCAGGTCCAATGGGTGGTGCTCGCCTATCTTCTGGCCAGCACCGTGCTGATCGCCAGCATCGGCCGCCTCGGCGATCTTCTCGGCCGTCGCCGGCTGCTTCTGGCGGGCCTGGCGCTGTTTTCCGCTGCCTCGGCGCTCTGCGGCCTCGCGCCCTCGCTGCCGCTGCTGATTGCCGCCCGCGCCGCCCAGGGGCTTGGCGCCGCCGCCATGATGGCGCTCGCCATGGCCTTCGTCAGCGAAACCGTGCCGAAGGAGCGCATCGGCAGCGTCATGGGCCTGCTCGGCACCATGTCCGCCGTCGGCACGGCGCTTGGCCCCTCGCTGGGCGGGCTGCTGATCAGCGGCTTCGGCTGGCCGGCCATCTTCCTCGTCGCCGTGCCCTTCGGCCTTCTCGCCTTCGTGCTGGTCCAGCGCTTCCTGCCCGCCGACCGCGGCGCGGCCACGGTCGGCCGCTTCGATCTCCTCGGCACCGGCCTGCTCGCCGCCACCCTCTCGGCCTATGCGCTGGCGATGACGGCGGGCCAGGGCCGGCTTGGCGGCGTGAACGCCGCCCTCATCGCCCTATCGGCCGTCGGCGCAGCGCTCTTCGTCTTTCGGCAGCGCCGCGCCGCCTTCCCGCTAATCCGGCCGGCCGCCTTTCGCCGGGAGGGTTTTCCCGCGAGCCTTGCCGCCAACGTGCTTGTCGCGACGGTGATCATGGTGACGCTGGTCGTCGGGCCGTTCTACCTGTCGCGCACGCTCGGCCTCGGTCCGGCGCAGGTCGGCTTCGTGCTGGCGATCGGTCCCGTGGTTTCCGTGCTGACCGGCTTTCTGGCCGGACGCCTCGTCGATCGTTTTGGCGCTGCCCCCATGGTCGCCGCCGGGCTCGCCACCATGGCGACGGGCGCCGTGGCCATGCCGGTGTTTTCCGCGCTCGTCGGCCTACCCGGCTATATCGCGGCGATCATCGTGCTGACGCCCGGCTACCAGCTCTTCCAGGCCGCCAACAACGCCGCCGTGATGACGGGTATTGCCGCGGACGAGCGCGGCGTCACCTCGGGCCTGCTCAACCTGTCGCGCAATCTCGGCCTGATCACCGGCGCCTCGCTGATGGGCACGGTCTTCACGCTGGCCGTCGGCACGAAGGACGTGGCGGGCGCCAGTGGCCCGGCCGTCGAGACGGGCATGCATGTCACCTTCGCGGTTGCCACCGCCCTGCTGCTCGCGGCGCTGGCGCTCGCCGCACCCGGCCTGAAGCGCGCCGCCGCCTGACAACCGCACAAACAAAAAGGGCCGGCGTGATGCCGGCCCTTTTTGCTTTAACGAGTGGATGCCTCAGCGGCAGCCTTCGATCTGCTTCAGCGCCGCCGAGATACCGGACAGCGAATAGGAATAGGCCGTGCCCGTGCCGCGGCGCGATTTCGCCTGCACCTGCATGTCCTTGCCGCTCTTCATGGCATTGACGAGGGCCGGCTCTTCCGCGGCGTTTTCCACCCAGGCCGAGTTGCCCTTGGTGAACATCACGAAGGTGCGCCCGTCGATGACGACGTTGACCTTGGAGTTTTCCTGCAGCGGGTAGCCCATCATCGCCTGCGGCTCGTAGCTGATGTTCTGGCCCGGGCGCTGCGAGACGAGGAAGAACACGTCGCCGTGGTCGACGCCGGCCGGGTTCTTTTCCTTCGGCACGGAGAGCACGTAGCAGACCTTGCCGCCGTTCGCCTGGTAGGAATAGGCGCCCCAGGCGTTGAACTGCTGAATGCGCGTCGGCGATTGGGCCGAGGCAACGCCTGCGGTCGCGAGAACGAGGGCGAGTGCGGTTGCGAGCTTTCTTACGAACATGTTTTCCTGCCGGTTGTCTTGCCTGTGGTTTGCCGACCGAAGGCGGCGCCTTCGATGCCGGTGTCGGCCATGCATGATGACGATTTAATTCATTTTGACTTAATTCAGGTTACCAAACCGTCAACAGGGGCCATTTTACTCAGGGTTACCGCGCCGCACCGGGACAAATTTGCGTCGAAATCCCGCCGCTGCCTTCAGAAGAAAGGCGGGCGTCCCCAGTCCCCTTTTGGTGAGATAGAAACCCGTCGAAACCATTTAAGGCACAAGGAATAGGGCAAGAATTTGACTTGCGCTACCGCGGGTGGAACGACGATCGGGAGGCAGCCGGATTTACCGGGCAGGCTGCCCGTCCGGCTCGTCCGCCATGGCCTTGTCGGCGGCCACATAATGGTCCTCGCGGATATGGCCACGGATCGCCGCGAAGGCGGCCGTCAGCACGGCGATGTCATCGGAAAAGCCGACAAGCGCGAAGAAATCCGGCACGCCATCGAGCGGCAGCACGAAATAGGCGAGCGCGGCCAGCAGAATGCCGCGAACCCGCGTGGGGGTGCGGGAATCCAGCGCGCAGTAGTACGCGGCCACAAGATCGCGGGAGAAGGGAACCTGGCGCATCGCACGCTTCAGGACCGGCCAGAACCGTCGCTTCACGCGGCTTTCCTGGCGCTCCTGCTCGTCCTCGTCTCCCGGCAGAAGGATCTCGCCGATCTTCACATCATCCATGCATGGCCTCCTTCAGGTGGCGATGCCGGAAAAGCCCGGCGGGAATCATATGGGAATGCCTTCACGCGCCTTCAACTCTTCGTGCGTTCGCCCGCAGCCTTGTCCATCGCGGTCGCGAGTTTGATGTCGAGCTCGGTCAACCCGCCCGCATCATGGTTGGTGAGCCGCACCTCGACGCGGTTATAGACGTTGAACCATTCGGGGTGATGGTTGAATTTTTCCGCCGCCAGCGCCCCTTCGGTCATGAAGCCGAAGGCCTCGCGAAAGGTCTTGAACTTGTATTTCTTCTCGATGGCGATGCCGTCGTCCGAGCGGGTCCAGCCGTCGAGACCCGCCAGCGCTTCGGAAATCGCCTCTTCGCTCAGTTTTTCCTGTTTCATGGCGCCCTCTCCTTTTTCCAATCCTACCATATGAAAACGGCGCCCGAAGGCGCCGTGTTCCTTATCGTTGGAAAAGCTCAGACGAAGAACTGGCCGCCGTTTGCCGAAACGGTCGAGCCGGTGATGAAACCGGCGTCATCCGAGGCGAGGAAAACGACGATGCGGGCGATCTCCTCCGGCTCGCCGAGGCGGCCGACCGGGATCTGCGGGATGATGCGCTCGTTCAGCACCTTTTCCGGGATGGCGCGCACCATTTCCGTGCCGATATAGCCGGGGCAGATGGCGTTGACCGTGATGCCCTTGGCGGCGCCCTCCTGGGCGAGCGCCTTGGTGAAACCGAGGTCACCGGCCTTGGCGGCGGAATAGTTCGCCTGGCCCATCTGGCCCTTCTGGCCGTTGATGGAGGAGATGTTGATGACGCGGCCGAAGCTGCGGTCGCGCATGCCGGTCCAGACCGGATGCGTCATGTTGAAAAGGCCGGTCAGGTTGGTGTTGATGACGGCGCCCCACTGGTCGGGCGTCATCTTGTGGAACATCGCATCCTTGGTGATGCCGGCATTGTTGACGAGAATGTCCACGGGGCCGAGATCGGCCTCGACCTTGCCGATGCCCTCGACGCAGGCCTCGTAGCTCGCAACATCCCACTTGTAGACCGGGATGCCGGTTTCCGCCTTGAAGGCGTTGGCGGCGTCGTCATTGCCGGCATAGCTCGCAGCCACCTTGTATCCGGCTGCCTTCAGCGCCACCGAAATGGCGGCACCGATGCCCCGCGATCCGCCCGTTACCAATGCTACCCTGCTCATGTGGCTCACTCCCCTTAGTTTGTTTTCGTATAGACCCGTCGCCCCGTTGCCGTGCAGGCGGCGGGTCATAGCAAAGCAGATTGTAAGCTGATGCTTACATGCTCTCTACGCACATCGCCACGCCCATGCCGCCGCCGATGCACAGCGTGGCAAGACCCTTCGAGGCGCCGCGGCGCTTCATCTCGAACAGCAGCGTGTTGAGGATGCGGGCGCCGGACGCGCCGATCGGGTGGCCGATGGCGATCGCGCCGCCATTGACGTTGACGATCGAGGGATCCCAGCCGAGGTCCTTGTTGACCGCGCAGGCCTGTGCCGCGAAGGCTTCGTTGGCTTCGACGAGGTCGACGTCGCCGATCTTCCAGCCGGCGCGCTCCAGCGCCTTGCGGGATGCCGGGATGGGGCCGGTGCCCATGATCTTCGGATCGACGCCGGCGGTCGCCCAGGAAACGATGCGGGCGAGCGGCTGGATGCCACGGCGCGAGGCTTCGGCTTCGGACATCAGAAGGGCTGCGGCGGCGCCGTCATTGAGGCCGGAGGCGTTGGCGGCGGTCACGCTGCCTTCCTTGTCGAAGGCGGGGCGCAGCTTGCCCATCGAATCGAGCGTCGCGCCATGGCGGATATATTCGTCGGAATCGACCGACACGTCGCCCTTGCGGCCCTTGACGATGAAGGGAACGATCTCGTCCTTGAAGCGGCCTTCCTTCTGGGCGGCCTCGGCCTTGTTCTGCGAGCCGACGGCGAAGACGTCCTGCTCCTCGCGCGAAAGCTGCCACTGCTTGGCGACGTTCTCGGCGGTGATGCCCATGTGGTAGCCGTAGAAGGCGTCGGTCAGGCCGTCCTTGATCATCGTGTCGATCATCTTGAAATCGCCCATCTTCACGCCGCCGCGCAGATGCGCGCAGTGCGGCGCCATCGACATGGATTCCATCCCGCCGGCGACGATGATGCTGGCGTCGCCCGTCGCGATCTGCTGCATGCCGAGCGCGACGGCGCGAAGCCCCGAACCGCAGAGCTGGTTCATGGTCCAGGCGGTCGCTTCCTGCGGAATGCCGGCCTTCATGGCGGCCTGGCGGGCCGGATTCTGGCCTTCGCCGGCCTGCAGCACCTGGCCGAGGATCACCTCGTTCACTTCGCCAGCCGCCACGCCCGCGCGCTCCAGAACTGCCGAAACGACCGTCGCCCCGAGTTCGTGGGCAGGCGTATTGGCGAAGGAGCCGTTGAAGGACCCGACCGCGGTGCGGGCGGCGCTGGCGATGACGATGGATGGGGTGCTCATGGTGGTACGTCCTCAGTTCTATCGACCGGTGGTCGGCCTTGGAACCGGGCTCAACGCGCGAACGACGCGAGCCCGGCGGTTCTCCCGGTATCAAAACTGGCAAAGCGGGAGGGGAGAGTCAAACGGGATATCCGGCGCCGCTAAAATTTCATCAAAGCGACGCGCAGCATAAAAATCCATGTTGCGCAGCATTCCTCGCCGCATCGCACAATTCGATTGTCAGGTCGCGACTTTTTGCGGATACTCGACAGGATCAAAAAAGAAACAGGAACACGGGGATGAGGAGACCCTAATGGCCCGCAACGACGGTCAGATCGTCATCAAGAAATATGCGAACCGCCGCCTCTACAACACCGGCACGAGCACCTATGTGACGCTCGACGATCTCGCGGTCATGGTGAAGAAGGGCGAGGAATTCACCGTGCAGGACGCGAAGTCCGGCGACGACATCACCCATTCCGTGCTGACGCAGATCATCTTCGAGCAGGAATCGAAGACCGGCAACACGCTCCTGCCGATCTCGTTCCTGCGCCAGCTCATCTCCTATTACGGCGACCAGATGCAGATGGTGGTGCCGAGCTATCTCGAGCACTCCATGCAGGCCTTCACCGACCAGCAGTCGCAGATGCGCGAGCAGATCAACAAGACCTTCGGCGACACCCCGCTCGGCAAGAACCTGCAGGTGCCGATGGCGCTGATCGAGGAGACGACGCGGCGCAACACGGAACTGTTCCAGCAGGCGATGAAGATGTTCTCGCCCTTCGCCAATGCCGCGCCGGCAAAGGAGACCCGCAAGGCCGAGCCGAAGGATCTCGACGAGCTGAAGGAACAGCTGCGCGCGCTCCAGACGAAGCTCGATAATCTAAGCTGAGAAAAACGGGCTGGCGCGGGGTTGCCCCGCGCCGCGTCAAAGCCCGATCGAGACGTCGCGGCCGGCCGTGCGGATCGACACGGCAAAACCCGCGATGACATCGATGAAGGTGATCGTCATCAGGATGAAGAAGATCTGCGTCGCCGCCCCCTGCACCAGCAGGAACTCGACGAGGAAAACCACGAACAGCACCATCGACAGCATGTGATCGAGCAGTGCGCGCGAGCCCGGCCGCGTAGCCTTCAGGATTTCCACGAAGAGCAGCACGAGCGCGATGAAGATGAGCAGATCGCCGAAGGCCATCGTCCAGGTCGTGCCGGACAGCATATTGACCGCCAGCACCTCGCTGTCGAGCACGGCGACACCGCCCCCGCCGAACAGGCCGGCCATGGCGACGTTATAGAGGGCGAACGGAATGATCAGCAGCGGGATGGCAAAAAGCATAGGCGACGCTCTCCTCTGGCCGCTCCCTGACGAGCAAGCCTTCCGGCCCTCTTAGCCGAAGTTTCGGCACAAGAAAATGTCGTGAGGGACGGAACGGAGCAAATGGCCTGAAAAGAAAAGGGCCGGACGAGCCGGCCCCTGATCTCAGCTGATGCCGAAAACGCAGATTATGCGCTTTCCTTCGGCGTCAGAACCTGGCGACCGCGGTACATGCCGGTCTTCAGGTCAATGTGGTGCGGACGGCGCAGTTCGCCCGAGTTCTTGTCTTCGACGTAGGTCGAACCCTTCAGAGCGTCTGCGGAACGGCGCATACCGCGCTTGGACGGGCTCGTTTTTCTTTTCGGTACAGCCATTTCACTAACTCCACTTATCGGGCAAACACATCCTCAGGCCACCGGACGGGCGACAGGGACATGTCTTTATCTCGGAAATTGGGCCGGCTTATACACAGCAAAACCCTGCTTGACCAGACCCCGGCCTGATTTTTTCGATTCTCTCGCTCAGGCTTCGTCTTCCGGCACGATCCACGGTTCGGCCAACGCCGCCGCCTGCCACTTCTGCCAGGCGGGGTGCGCCTTCATGCGCGCCATGTAGCCCTGTACCGTTTCGTCCGCTGTCAGGCGATAGATTTCGAAGCGATTGACGACCGGCGCGTACATCGCATCCGCCGCGGAAAAATCGCCGAACAGGAACGGCCCGCCGGAGCGCGCCAGAAGCCCCTTCCAGATCGTCTCGATGCGAGCAACGTCGTCCATGACGCCCTCGGGCAGGTCGATTTCCGCCGGCGTGCGGCGGATGTTCATCGGGCAGGCGCCGCGCAGCGCGCGAAAACCGGAGAGCATTTCCATCGAGATCGACCGCGCCTCGGCCCGCGCCGTGCGGTCCTTCGGCCAGATCCCGGCCTCGGGAAAGAGCTCAGCGACATATTCGATGATCGCCAGCGATTCCCACACCCGCACGTCGCCATGGTGCAGCACCGGCACGCGGCCCGTCGGCGAGATCGGCTTGAATTCCGGATTGCCGGCGGGAAAATCGAAGGGGATCACATGATCCGTAAAGGCGATGCCCGCCGCTTCCATGGCGATCCACGGCCGGAAGGACCAGGAGGAATAGTTCTTGTTACCGAGATAGAGGACGAGGTCGGACATGGTCTTGTGGCACTCCGTTCAGGTGCGGCGGACCGTAAGCATTCAGGCAGACAAGCGCCAATGAAAAGGCCTGAAGTCACTCATAAAGGCACTTGATATATTCGCCGGAGCGGGTGGCGCGCCGCTCGATCAAACGCGCAAGCCGTTGCAGGCCGCGCCCCGGTTTACCGGCATTGCGCTCGTAAGGGTTGGGCAACGAAACCGCCAGCAGCGCCGCCTGCCGGCGCGACAGTTTTGCGGCGGACACGTTGAAATGATGCTGCGCCGCCGCCTCGATGCCGTAGATGCCCGGCCCCCATTCGGCGATGTTGAGATAGATCTCCATCAGCCGCCGCTTGCTCCAGATGAAATCCGCGGCGACCGCCAGCGGCAGTTCCATCGCCTTGCGCAGGAAGGAGCGGCCGTTCCAGAGGAACAGGTTCTTTGCCGTCTGCATGGGGATGGTGCTGGCGCCCCGCGTCTGTTCGCCGGCCAGCGCCTCGTTGACGACCGCGCGCATCTCGCCCCAGTCTACACCGCCATGGCGGCAGAACTGCCCGTCTTCTGACATCATGACCGCCTGCACCAGATTGGGCGAGATCGCGTCGAACTCCACCCATTGCCGGTCATAGCCGCGCAGGAGCGCCAGATCGCGCAGCATCAAAGTCGAGACCGGGCGGACGAATTCGATCGTGTAAAGCAGGATCAGCACATAGGGCAGCGCGATGAAGGCCAGCACGGCAAGGACGATACGTCGCCAGTTCCGGCGCAGCCGGCTCATCCAACCGTCCCTCTCACCGGCTTCCGCCTCCGTATTGACCGTATCTGCGCGTGTTTCCGGTACGATGTCCAAGAGCCGGCGTCCGTCCTTCCGTCGTTGCGCCTTCATACCGTCCCGGCTCGCCAAAAACCAGTGCGCGCCGCGATTCTTTGAAGCACCCCGGGCATTGCCGTTGCGTCGACCGGGAGCCCATGCCAAAGAGCGGCGATGAGCGAACGTTACCAGGAATTCCAGTCGCACCTCAGGACCAATGCCGAAGCGGTGGAGGCGCTGCTGGCGGCGCTGCTCTCCGGCGCCGCGCAGACGGACGAGATCGCGCGGCCGGAACGCCTGCTCGCCGCCATGCGCCACGCCGTGCTCAACGGCGGCAAGCGCCTGCGCCCATTCCTGGTCATCGAGACCGCCGCCCTCTTTGCAAATGTCGAACGCGAGACGGCGCTGCGCATCGGCGCGGCGCTCGAATGCATCCACTGTTATTCGCTCGTGCATGACGACCTGCCCGCCATGGACGACGACGACCTGCGCCGCGGCCAGCCGACCGTGCACGTCGCCTTCGACGAGGCCGCCGCCATCCTTGCCGGCGACAGCCTGCTGACGCTCGCCTTCGATATCGTCGCGGCCCCCGAAACGCGCCTGCCCGATGCCACCAAGACGGCGCTGGTGCTGGCGCTGGCGCGCGCCGCCGGCATCGGCGGCATGGCCGGCGGCCAGGCGCTCGACCTTGCGGCGGAGACGGTGGCGCCGGACGAGGACGGCATCGTCACGCTCCAGGCGATGAAGACCGGCGCGCTGCTGCGCTTTGCCTGCGAGGCCGGCGCGATCATCGCGGGCGCCCCGGACGGCGAGCGGCTGGCGCTGCGCCGCTATGGCGAGACGGTCGGCCTCGCCTTCCAGATCGCCGACGATCTTCTCGACCTCACCGCGGATGCGCAGACCATGGGCAAGGCGACCGGCAAGGATGCCGAACGCGGCAAAGCGACGCTCGTGTCGCGCCGCGGCCAGGCCTGGGCGGAAAACCGTCTTCGAGACCTTGTAACGGAGGCCGAGGCGCTGCTTGCGCCGTTCAGCCATCGGGCCGATATCCTGATCGAAACCGCCCATTTCATCGCAAATCGCAGGAATTGACCTCATGAGCAAATTCTGGTCGCCGATCGTCGCCACGCTCAAGCCCTATGTCGCAGGCGAGCAGCCGCGCATTCAAAACCTCACCAAGCTCAACACTAACGAAAACCCCTACGGTCCCTCGCCCAAGGCGATCGCCGCCATGCAGGCCGCCGTCGCCGACAGCCTGAAGCTCTATCCGGACCCGTCCGCCCTGACGTTGCGCCAGTCGATCGCCCGCTTCTACGAAGTCGACGCGGACCAGGTCTTCGTCGGCAACGGCTCGGACGAGGTGCTGGCACACGCTTTCGTGGCGTTGCTCAAGCACGAGAAGCCGCTGCTCTATCCGGATATCACCTACAGCTTCTATCCGACCTATTGCCGCCTGTTCGGCATCGAGGCCGTGGAAATCCCGCTGAAGGATGATTTCACCATCGAGCTTGCGGACTACGACCGCCCTTGCGGCGCCATCGTCCTGCCGAACCCGAACGCCCCCACCGGCATCGGCCTGCCGCTCGCCGCCATCGAGAAGCTGGTGGCCGAACACCCCGACCAGCCCGTGGTGGTCGACGAGGCCTATATCGACTTCGGCGGCGAAAGCGTGATCCCGCTGACGAGAAAATACGACAACCTGCTCGTCGTGCACACGCTGTCGAAATCGCGCTCGCTCGCGGGCCTGCGCGTCGGCTACGCCATCGGCCAGCGCCCGCTGATCGACGCGCTGGAACGGGTCAAGGACAGCTTCAACTCTTACCCGCTCGACCGCATCGCCCAGGCCGGCGCCGCTGCCGCCATCGACGATCGCGCATGGTTCGACGAGACCCGGGGCAAGGTCATCGAAACGCGCGAACGCGTCAGCGGCGCGTTGCGCCAGCGCGGCTTCGAGGTGCTGCCGTCGCAGGCAAACTTCGTCTTCGCCCGCCACCCGGCCCACAGCGGCGAAGCGCTGGCCAAGGGCCTGCGCGAGCGCGCGGTGCTGGTGCGCCATTTCGCCAAGCCCCGCATCTCGGATTTCCTGCGCATCACCATCGGCACGCCGGAGGAATGCGACCGCCTGATCGCCGCGGTCGAGGAAATCGTCTGAGGCCGCGAAAAGCCCCCTCTTCCCTACTGGACGAGGGGGTCATGTGGTGCAATTCCTCGGCTTGGAGAGCAAAAGACGATCGGCTATCGTCCATCGAAATCCACCGGTGAACCATGACCGATCTCACGCCCTACCTTCCCCAGCTCGCCGTCGCATGGCTCGCCTATTTCATCGCCACGGCCTCGCCGGGGCCGGCGATCATCGCCATCATCGCGACCTCGATCAGCCAGGGCCGGCGGGCGGGGCTGGCGCTCGCCTCGGGCGTGTTGACGGGCTCCTATGTCTGGGCGATCCTGACCGTCTCCGGCCTCTCCGCGCTGATCCGCACCTATGGGCAGGCGCTCATCGTGCTGAAGGTCGTCGGCGGCTGCTACCTGCTTTGGCTCGCCTGGAACGCGTTTCGCGCCGCGCGCAGGAGCGAGGAAGTCTATCGCGCGCAGATGGCGGCTCTTCCGGCACTCTCGCCGCGCCGGCAGTACCTCAAGGGCCTCGGCATCCACATCACCAATCCGAAGGCGATCTTCAACTGGATCATGCTGACATCGCTCGGCATGCCGCCGGGCGCGCCGGGCGGCGTTCTGGCGAGCTTCATTGCCGGCTGTATGGTGATCGGGATCGCCGTCTTCCTCGGCTTCGCGCTGGTCTTCTCGCTCGGCCCCGTGCACCGGGCCTACCTCAAGTCGCGCCGCGCCATCGAAGGCGTCATGGCCGCCTTCTTCGCCTTTGCCGGCTTCAAGCTTTTGACCACCCGGCTCTAACTACTCAGCCGCGGCCTGCCCCTGCCCGTAGCGCTTCTCGATGTAATCGCCGACGAGCGTCTCGAAGTCGCCGGCGATGTTGGTGCCGCGCAGCGTCATCGCCTTCTTGCCGTCGACATAGACGGGCGCGATCGGCAGTTCGCCGGTGCCGGGCAGCGAGATGCCGATATCGGCATGTTTGCTCTCGCCCGGCCCGTTGACGATGCAGCCCATCACCGCGACCTTGAGGCCCTCGACGCCCGGATATTTTTCCCGCCAGACCGGCATGTTCTTGCGAATGTCGTCCTGGATCTTCTGGGCGAGTTCCTGGAAGACCGTTGAAGTGGTGCGCCCGCAACCCGGACAGGCGGCGACGACCGGCAGGAACTGGCGGAAGCCCATGACCTGCAACAATTCCTGCGCCACTTGCACTTCACGCGTGCGATCACCGCCGGGCTCCGGCGTCAACGAGATGCGGATCGTATCGCCTATGCCTTGCTGCATGAGGATGGCGAGCGAGGCGGACGAGGCGACCACGCCCTTGGTGCCCATGCCGGCTTCGGTAAGGCCCAGATGCAGCGCATGGTCGGAGCGCGAAGAGAGCATCGCATAGACGGCGATGAGGTCCTGCACGTTGGAAACCTTGGCCGACAGGATGATGTGGTCCCGCGCCAGCCCGATCTCCTCGGCAAGTTCCGCCGAAAGCAGCGCCGACTGGCAGATCGCCTCGCGCATGACCTGCTGGGCGGTCAGCGGAAAGCCCTTTTCCTGGTTGTCGTCCATCAGCCGGGTCAGCAGCTCCTGGTCGAGCGAGCCCCAGTTGACGCCGATGCGCACCGGCTTGTCATAGCGGATCGCCGTCTCGACGATCGCGCCGAACTGCCGGTCCTTCTTGTCCTTGAAGCCGACATTGCCGGGATTGATGCGGTACTTTGCCAGCGCTTCCGCGCAGGCCGGATGGTCCGCCAGCAGCTTGTGGCCGATATAATGAAAATCACCGACGAGCGGCACGTCGAGGCCGAGGCGCAGCAGGCGCTCCCGGATCTTCGGCACCGCCGCCGCACTCTCGTCGCGGTCGACGGTGATGCGCACGATTTCCGAACCGGCGCGATGCAGCGCTGCCACCTGGGCCACCGTGCCGTCGATATCCGCCGTGTCGGTGTTGGTCATCGACTGCACGACGACCGGCGCGCCGCCGCCGACGAGCACGCCGCCGACATCGACGCCGACGGACTGGCGCCGCGGCTTCGGTTCAAAATCGAAGGAAAAGGACATGGGAGAGCCTCTTGCTCGAAACGCGGCCGCGATCGGCTTGTGAACGCGCGGCCTTTGCCCTCAGGTGGATCAGGAAGAGGGCCTTGTCAACCGTCAGGGCCGGGACGCGCGACGATTTGATCGCCCCGCGCCCTCCCGATCTCAGCGATGATCGCGCACATCCGCATGCACCGCCTGGTGCGCAAGCAGCAGCACGACGATGAACAGCACAGGCATCATGGCGAAGATGATCGCAAAACCCGTATGCTCGGCGATGAAGCCGATGACGGAGGGCGCGAAAAGCGAGCCGGAATAGCCCATCACCGTCGCAACGGAGAGCGCCACGCCCTGCGCGAAGCCCGGCAGGTTGCCGGCGGCGGAAAAGGCGATCGGCACCATGTTGGAAATGCCGACGCCGCAGATGGCAAAGCCCGCCATCGCCACATAGGCATTCGGCGCCGTGCCGGCGACGACCATGCCGATCATCGCCATGATCGTGCAGAAGCGCAGGGTCTTCACCGCGCCAAAACGGTCGCGCACATGGTCGCCGGCAAAGCGCATGACGGCCATGGTCAGCGAGAAGGCACCGAAGGCGAAGCCGGAGAGCGTCAGCGTCGCGCCGAGCTCGTCGCGCATGTAGAGCGCGCCCCAATCGAGAATCGCGCCTTCCGGCACCATGGAAAACAGCGCCATCAGGCCGATCAGCCAGGGCAGCAGCGTCGTCGGCAAGCGTACCTTCTGGCGCTCGTCGCTCGGATGCGGCGCGTCGTGCAGCACGAAGGGCCAGATGACGAGAAGGGCCACGGCGCCGATCACGGTGAGCAGGCCCGCATGCCCCATGACGCCGAGCGCCTCGATGAGGAAGCCGCCGGTCGCCGCGCCGATGAAGGCGCCGAGGCTCCAGAAGGCATGGCAGGACGACATGATGGCGCGCCGCATCGACTTCTCCACCTCGACGGCATTGCCGTTCATCGCCACGTCCATCGCCCCCATCAGCCCGCCGAAGAAGAAGATGGCAACGGCGCCGACGGGGATGTTCGGGGCAATCGAGAGCAGCAGCATGGTCGACAGAAACAGGATCGTCGCCCCCTTCACGGTGCGCGTCGTGCCGAAATGGGCGATCAGAAAGCCGGCGATCGGCATCAGGACGAGCGAGCCGATGCCGAAGAACATGATCATCAGGCCGAGCCCGGATTCGGAAAGCCCGAGGCGGGTGGCGAATTCCGGGATCTTCGTCGCCCAGGCGCCGGCAAAGGTGCCGTTCAGAAGGAAGAGGCCGGAAACGGCGAGCCGCGCGGGCGGAAAATAGGTCTTGGCGAAGGATTTGCCTTCGAGGGCACTTTCAGGCGTCGTCATGGGAATTCCATTTCAGGGAAGCTGGGTGGGCAGCGCTCAGCCGGCCCGTATGATATCGATGCCGGCCGCGGCAAAGGCTGCGGCCTCCGTCTCGTCCGCATCCGCCTCGATCACGGCGCGCGCCACCCGCGACAGCGGCACGACCGAATAGGGGGCTGCGGTGGAAAGCTTGTCGTTCGTGACGGAGATCATCACCGTCCTGCTGCGCGAGGTGAGGAAGCGCTTGAATTCGGCATCCTCGAACGAATAGCAGGTCACACCCGCTTCCCGCTCGATGCCGCAGACGCCGAGCACGAGAATGTCCGGCCGGAGCGCCTCGGCATCGCGCATCGCCTTGGCGCCGACGACCCCGCCGACGCGCGGATCGACCAGGCCGCCGAGCTGGATGGTGGGGATGTCGCGTTCGAGAAGCGCGGCGGCAATGGCCGGCGCATTGGTGGCGACCGTCAGGGCGGCGCCGGTGGGCAGCGCGCGGGCGAGGGCAAGATTGGTACTGCCGGCATCGAGGAAGACGTTCGATCCCGCGGGAAGGAGCCCGGCGGCCGTGCGCGCCAGCGCGGCCTTGCTGTCCCCCGCAATCCCGATGCGCTCGCTCATCGAGGTCAGCGACTGGGAAATGCGCAGCGCCCCGCCATAGACCCGGCGGCAGAGGCCGGAGGCGGCCATCTCGCGCAGGTCCCGCCGGATCGTGTCTTCCGACACGCCAAGCTCCAGCGCCAGCTCCGCCGCGATCACCCGCCCCGAAAGGTCGAGCCGCGTGCGGATGAGGTCCTGCCGTTCCCCGAGAAGTAGTTCCTGTCCTGACATCATCCGTCCAAATCATGCATGATTGCGTGACAATGCGCACAACTCGGCAAAACATTCAAGGAAGCGGCGTTCACGTTTGATGACCGGCACAAACAAAAACCCCGCCGTTTCCGGCGGGGTTTCGTCGATCAGCTTGTCCAGCCTGCTTTATTCGCGGTTGCCCAGGAAGCGCAGCAGGAACAGGAAGAGGTTGATGAAGTCGAGGTAGAGCGTCAGCGCGCCCATGATGGCCTTGCGGCCGGCCACGACGTCGTCGTCAGCGTCAAAGTACATTTCCTTGATCTTCTGGGTATCCCAGGCCGTGAGGCCGGCGAAGACCAGCACGCCGATCGCGGAGATCGCGAAGTCGAGCGCGGACGACTGCAGGAACAGGTTGACGAGCGAGGCGATGATCAGGCCGAACAGGCCCATGATCAGGAACGAGCCCATCGCGGAGAGATCGCGCTTCGTCGTGTAGCCGAACAGCGACAGCGCGCCGAAGGCAGCGGCGGAGACGAAGAAGGTCTGCGCGATGCTGGCGCCGGTGTAGATCAGGAAGATCGACGACAGCGACAGGCCCATCAGGCCGGCATAGATCCAGAAGGTCGTCTGCGCGGCGCTAACGCTCATCGTGTGGATGCGGAAGCTCAGGAAGAACACCAGCGCGAGCGGCGCCAGCATCACGACCCACTTCAGCGGGCTTACATAGATCGCCTGGCCGAAGGCGGTCAGCTGGCCATCGGCGAAGGCTGCCTGCGAGGCGCCGAACGCCACGAGGCCGGTGATCGCGAGACCCAGCGCCATCAGGTTGTAGACCCGGAGCATATAGGTGCGCAGGCCCTGGTCGATGACGGCGCCGGCCTGGGCACCGGCATTCGCCGTTCGGGTCTGGTAGTTGCGGAGATCAGCCATGTTGTCCTCTTGGTTCAAGCCCCATGTCCTATACGGTGTCGGTCTCCCGGTTATTCGCTCCGATCGTTCGGGGCGCGCTTGCGGGGTCCAGGCAACCGCTGCGGGGCTCCAGCTTGCCTGTGGTAAATATGAGCATGAATTGTGTCTCGCACAAGACCCGCGACCCCAACGGGAGCGCGGGTCCTGCCAGCGTCAAAGTTCGCGCAGCACCGGCGCCGCCTTCTGTCCCAGAATGCGCCAGGTGCCGGCAAGCCCGATGCCGACGGTCATCACCAGCGCGGTCACCACCGTCATGACGGCGACATCCGGCAGGAAGCTCGACGGCAGCGTCATGATGCGGCTCACCACGAACCAGGCCGCTACCCCGCCGGCAAAGAGCGCGAAGACCGCGGTGGCGAGGCCCAGCATCAGATATTCGTAGCTGAAGGCGCGGATCAGCGTTGCGCGCGTGGCGCCCAGCGTCTTCAGCACCACGGCATCGTGCACGCGGGCCCGGTTGCCGGCCGCAAGCGCGCCGGCAAGCACGAGGATCGAGGCAATGAGCGCCACGGCAGCGGCCGCCCGGATCGCCGTCGCGAGCTGGCCGACCAGCTCGTTGACCACGTCGAGCGCATCCTTGACGCGCACGCTGGTGATCGTCGGGAAGGCATTGGTGACCGCCTTCAGCGTCGCGGATTCCTGTTCGGCGGTGGCGCCCGGATCGATCATCGTCGCCAGCCATGCATGCGGCGCGCCAGCGAAGGTGTTCGGCGAGAAGACCATGACGAAGTTGATCGACAGCGATTCCCATTCGACATTGCGGAAATTCGCAATGCGCGCCGTGATGTTGCGGCCGAGCACGTTGACGGTGATCTTGTCGCCGATCTTGAGGCCGAGTTCACGGCCCTCCTCGGCTGCGAAGGAGACGAGCGGCTCGCCGGAATAATCCTCCGACCACCATTGCCCCTCCGACAGCGTCGAATTTTCCGGCGTGCGCTTGGCATAGGTGATGCCGCGGTCGCCGCGCAGCACCCATTGGCCTTCCGGCGGCACCTTGACCTTCGCTACGTCGACGCCGTTCAGCTCCATGACGCGCCCGCGCAGCATCGGCACCTCGACGATCTTGCCATCCGGCGTGTTTGCCTTCAGCACGTCGCGGAACCCGTCGAGCTCGGTGCCCTGGATATCGACGAAGAAGAAGTTCGGCGCCCGTTCCGGCAGGTTGCCGGTGAGTTCGCGTCGCAGGTTGCCGTCGATCAGCGTCAGCGTGACGAGCAGCGCCAGGCCAAGGCCGAGCGACAGCACGACGGAGGAGGTGAGCGCGCCGGGGCGATGGATATTGCCGACCGCCAACCGCAGAGCCGGCGAGTTAACCCGCGGGCTGCGTTTCGCCAGGTCGGTGATCAACATGGCGACGAGACGCAGCACGACGAAGGCGAAGGCGATCGCGCCGAGGAAGACGAACGCGATGTAGCGGTCATAGGCCGTGAAGATCGCCAGCCCCGCGAGTGCTGCGAGGAAGACCGCCGCGCCCAGCACATAGGGCCAGCTCGGCAGGCGGCCGGCCTCGAAACCCTGCTCGCGGAAGAGCGCCGTCGCCGGCACCTCGCGGGCGTGGCCGAGCGGCATGATCGCGAAGGCGAGCGCCGTCAGCAGGCCGAAGACGGCGGCCAGCAACAGCGCCGAAGGATAGAGCGTCGCCTCCGCCGGCACCGGCAGCACGCCTTCGAGGAACTGCATCGCCACCATCGGCATCAGGGCGCCCGCGACAAGGCCGATCAGGATGCCGACCAGGGCAATCAGCGCGATCTGCATGAGATAGACCAGCGCCACCAGCGAGGCGGGGGCGCCGAGGCACTTGAAGGTCGCGATGACCGAGCGCTTGGAATCGAGATAGGCACGCACCGCATTCGCCACGCCGACGCCACCGACGATCAGCGCCGTCAGGCCGACGAGCGTCAGGAACTGCGAGAAGCGAGTGATATTGGCGGTAAGCGAGGGGGCCGCACTGTTCGAGGTGCGGATCGACCATCCGGCCGTCGGAAAGGCCTTGTTGGCATCCGTCCGGACCTTTGCGAGGGACAGATCGGCGTCGGCAAGCCGGACGCGATAGGCGTTTTCGACGAGGCTGCCGGTCTGCACCAGGCCGCTCGCCTGCAAGGCCTCCTCCGACAGCATCAGGCGCGGTGCGAAACCAAAACCTTCCGACACGGCATCGGGCTCGCGCACCAGCGTCGCCGTCACCTTCAGCCGCGCGGTCCCGAGCAGGATCTCGTCGCCGACGGCGATGCCGAGCCGATCGAGCAGCAGGGGCGCCACGACGGCGCCATAGGCCTCGCCCTCCTTGGCAAAGAGCGCGGAGGAAGGCTGCTGCGGGCTGGTTTCCAGCGTGCCGTAGAGCGGATAGGCGCCATCGACCCCCTTCGCCTCGACCAGCGTCTGGTCGGACCCATCCGGCAGGCGCGCCATGGAGCGCAGCGCGGAGGACAGCGAGACGTCACCAAGCCCCTGGAAATGCTTCAGCTCTTCCGGCGTGGCGAAGCGGTTGTTGAACTCGAAGCGCACGTCGCCGGCAAGCAGGCTCTGCCCCTGCGAGGCGATGGCCTGGGTGATGGCGCTCGATACCGAATTGACGCCCGCGATTGCCGCCGTTCCGAGCGCGATACAGGCGAGGAAGATGTAGAAACCCTTGAGGCCGCCGCGCATTTCACGCGTCGCCAGCCGCAGCGCCAGCGGGACCTGCCGGAGGACCTTGCCGATCCTCATGCCGGCACCGCCGCGGCAACGGCTGCGCGGGCGGGTGCGGCGCCGGACACGATCTCGCCGGAGCGCATGGCGACCTGGCGGCCGCAGCGGGCGGCGAGCGACGGATCATGCGTCACCAGCAGCAGCGTCATGCCGCGCTCGGCCTGTTTGGAGAACAGCAGGTCGGCGATCTGCCGGCCGGTCTCGGTGTCGAGATTGCCGGTCGGCTCGTCGGCGATCAGCAGTTTTGGCGAGGGAGCGAGCGCACGGGCGATCGCCACGCGCTGCTGCTCGCCGCCGGAAAGCTGACCGGGATAGTGCGACAGGCGCTCGCCGAGCCCGACCGCCGTCAGTTCCTGCCGGGCGATCTCGAAGGCATCGCGCACATTGGCGAGTTCTAGCGGCACCGCGACGTTTTCCAGCGCCGTCATGTTGGGAATGAGGTGGAAGGACTGGAAGACGATGCCGATATTGCGGCCGCGGAAATCGGCCACCTGGTCCTCGTTCATCCGGTGCAGGGGGGCACCATCGATATGGATCTCGCCGCCGTCCAGCCGTTCGAGACCGGCGAGCACCATCAGCAATGTCGACTTGCCGGAACCGGACGGGCCGACGATGCCGACCGATTCACCCGCATCGATGGCAAGGCCGATTCCCTTCAGCACATGGACCGAGGCAGCCGCCCGGCCGAGGGTGAGATCGGCATTTTTGAGATCGATGATGGTTTTGGCCAAGGAATTCTGCCCTATATGTTCTTCTAACAACTGGAATGCCAGCAATCTAGGAACACCAATATGGCGTTTAAAGCGACTCTCGGATTTTTCGCCGCGCTTGCGATCACAGCTTTGTTATCCGCAGGCGCCGCGCGGGCCGAGCCCGTCAAGCTCGTCGGTTTCGGCGACAGCCTGATGGCCGGCTACCAGCTTCCCGCCGCCGACGCCTTTCCTGTGAAGCTGCAGGCAGCTTTGCGCGAGAAGGGCTACGAGGTCGAGATCGCCAATGCCGGCGTCTCCGGCGACACCAGCTCGGGCGGTCTTGCCCGGCTCGACTGGTCGATCCCGGACGGCACCAAGGGCGTGATCCTCGAGCTCGGCGCCAATGATGCGCTGCGCGGCATTGCGCCGGAAGAGACGGAAAAGAACCTCGACGCCATGCTGACCCGCCTCAAGGAGCGCGGCATCGCGGTGCTGCTCGCCGGCATGATGGCGCCGCCGAACATGGGCCCCGAATATGGCGAGCGCTTCAACGGCATCTACCAGCGGCTGGCTCAAAAACATGGCGCGACGCTCTACCCGTTCTTCCTCGACGGGGTCGTGACCAAGGCGAACCTGCAATTGGAAGACGGCATGCACCCCAATACCGAGGGCGTGGACGTCATGGTCGCGACGATCCTTCCGACAGCGGAGACTTTCCTTAAATCCATCACGGCAGGGGAGTAGTTTTCGCGGGTGCGAAATAAGGGTTGCGCAAAAAACGGTTGCGTGATTCGCTGATGTCACATTCCAGTAGGGAGAAGTCGCATGCCGAGACTTTTCGTAGCCCTCGAAGTGCCGCGCAACGCGGCCATGAGCCTCTCTCTTCTGAGAGGCGGCCTTCCCGGAGCCCGCTGGATAGACGTCGAGAACTTCCACATAACCCTGCGTTTCATCGGCGATATCGACGGCCGCACGGCCGACGAGGTGGTCGACAGGCTCGACCGCATCGAGCGCCCGGAATTCCAGCTTGCGCTTTCCGGCATCGGCTCCTTCGGCTCGAAGAAGCCCCATTCGGTCTTCGCCGGCGTCACGCAGGCACCGGAAATGTACGCTCTCCAGGGGGAAATCGAGCGCATCTGCCAGCGCCTCGGCCTGCCCGCCGATCCGCGCAAGTTCACGCCGCACGTCACGCTCGCGCGCCTGCGAAACTCCCGCCCCGAAGAGGTCGCCCACTACCTCACCGGCCGCGGAAACTTCCACACCACCGCCTTCACCGTGAACCGCTTCGTGCTGATGTCCTCGAAGGAATCGGTCGGCGGCGGGCCTTACCTCACGGAAGAAATCTTCCCGCTGTACGAATCGGGCGGCAGCTGGGATGGAGCGGAACTGCACGATCATCCGCTCTGATCGGTCAAACTATCGGTCAGAAAGATCAGACGCTTTCTCAAGGATCGGGCGCAGCGCATCCAGGAGCGGGGCCGGCGAAACCGGCTCGTCGTTCGGCGCCCAGGCGTTTTGAAACTCCGCGATCTCGATGCCGACGACATCATGCTCCGCGATGACACGGCAGCATTCGTGAAGGTTCGCGAGAGAAAGCCCTCCGTCGTGCTTGTAGTCCGTCGGCACGATCCCGGGGTCGAGCACATCGCAATCGAGGTGCACATAGACAGGTCGCCCATCAATCGCACGCCGTAAACCTGCCGCGAGGTCATCCGTCGGCTTGATATGCGGGATTTGATAACGCTCAATCAGTTCCATCTCGAACGGATCCAGATCGCGTTGCCCCACCAGAACGATCCGGTTGGGACTGAGTCCCGCACCCAGCCCGCAATCCCAAAGACCGGCCGGCCCGGCGAGCGCCAGCCCACCCAGATACCCGGTTGTCGTCGTGTCTGGCGTGTTCAAGTCACCATGAGCGTCGAACCACACGACACATGCAGACGGGTGATGCCTCGCCACTGCCGGCAGGGTAGCGAGAGAAACGGCGCATCGGCTTGTTGCCGCGATCGAAACCATGCCACGCTCGAAAATGCCGGACAGCCGCTCTTGCATCTCCTGCAAAGCAGGCATCGCGGCATCAAGCTCCTCACGCCAGCCGATGTTGAGGCATGGTTCCGGCACCCCGATCGTTGTCGGGATGACACCGGTGCGCCTTGCAAGCTCTTCCCCAATGGCCTTTGCGCCCGGAATGGCGAGGTCGTTGTGGTCGCCCGCGCGTCCCTGGAATACGGTGTAAGCAAAGCGCATATCGTGTTTCGACTCCACGTTAAGCCAGCGACCATAAGGATTTCCTCGGTAGTCGCAATAAACGCGCCCGGGGCTTAATCTCGAACTTAGTCTTTGATCCGATTCAGCATTTCGTGGCCAACGCACAAAATCCATCTACCCGTTGTGGTGAACAAATCCTGAATCCACCCGAGTCAGCGATTCGTCGCCGATTCGTTCCGCGACTGTTCCAATAAGCCGGCGAACGACCGGGAAAAGCGCTCACTTTTGCCTTGCCCCTTGCCATTGCCGCCCCTGATGGGCATCTGTTGCCTGCCGGATGCGTCTGGCGAGCGTTGAAACAGCCGGGACGTGACTTGTCGCAAGCACCCATGATCTTGAGCGGCCGCGGGGTCACCGCGGTGCTCGGCCCGACCAATACGGGCAAGACCCACTACGCAATCGAGCGCATGGTGGCACATGAGACGGGCGTTATCGGCCTGCCTCTGCGCCTGCTTGCGCGCGAGGTCTATACGCGTCTTGTCGACAAGGTCGGGCAGCACAATGTGGCGCTCGTCACCGGCGAGGAGAAGATCACGCCGCATATGGCGCGCTATTCGGTCTGCACCGTGGAGGCCATGCCGCGCGAGACGCGCGCCTCCTTCGTGGCGATCGACGAGGTGCAGCTTGCCGGCGATCTCGAACGCGGCCACATCTTCACCGACCGGGTGCTGCATCTGAGGGGCCGCGACGAGACGCTGCTGCTGGGTGCGGCCACCATGAAGCCCATCCTGGAGCAGCTCCTGCCCGGCATCCATGTGGTCGAGCGCCCGCGCCTGTCGCAGCTCTTCTATGCCGGCTCCAAGAAGATCACCCGCCTGCCGCAGCGCACCGCCATCGTCGCCTTCTCGGCCGACGAGGTCTATGCGATCGCCGAGCTCATCCGCCGCCAGCGCGGCGGTGCCGCCGTCGTGCTCGGCGCGCTCTCGCCACGCACCCGCAACGCCCAGGTGGCACTCTACCAGGAAGGCGACGTCGAATATCTGGTCGCCACCGACGCGATCGGCATGGGCCTGAACCTCGACGTCGACCATGTCGCCTTCGCGCAGGATCGCAAGTTCGACGGTTACCAGTTCCGCAACCTCAACCCGGCCGAACTCGCCCAGATCGCCGGCCGCGCCGGCCGGCATCTTCGCGACGGCACCTTTGGCGTGACGGGCCGCGTCGATCCGTTCGACGACGAGCTGGTGAAGAGGATCGAGACGCACCAGTTCGATCCGGTCCGCGTGCTGCAATGGCGCACCACCCGCTTCGACTATTCCTCGCTGCAGGCGCTGCGCCAGTCGCTCGACGCGCCGCCGCCGATCGGCGGGCTGACGCGGGCGCTGCCGGCCGTCGACCAGCAGGCGCTGGAACATCTCAGCCGCTACCCGGACGTCCGCGACCTCGCGACCGCCCCCGAACGCGTGCAGAAACTGTGGGAGGCCTGCGCGCTTCCCGACTATCGCCGCATCGCGCCCGCTCAGCACGCAGACCTCATTTCCACCCTCTATGCGGATCTGGTAAGACGTGGCACGGTTAACGAAGACTTCATGGCCGATCAGGTGCGCCGCGCCGACAGAACCGATGGCGAAATCGACACGCTTTCGGCGCGAATCGCCCAGATAAGGACATGGACCTATGTGTCGAATCGGCCCGGATGGCTTGCCGATCCGACACACTGGCAGGAAAAGACGCGGGAAATCGAAGACCGATTGTCCGATGCGTTACATGATAGGTTGACGAAACGCTTTGTTGATCGCAGGACATCTGTGCTCATGAAGCGCCTGAGAGAGAATGCGATGCTGGAAGCTGAAATCAGTGTGAATGGCGATGTCTTCGTAGAAGGACATCATGTCGGGCAGTTGGCCGGTTTCCGGTTCACGCTCGTCTCCGGAACGGAAGGTCCCGATGCGAAGGCCGTGCAGACGGCTGCGCAGAAGGCGCTTGCGCTGGAGTTCGAGGCTCGCGCCGCGCGCCTGCATGCCGCCGGCAATGCCGATCTCGCGCTCGGCTCCGACGGCACCGTGCGCTGGCTCGGCGATCCCGTCGCGCGGCTGTCGCCGAGCGACCATGTCATGCGCCCGCGCGTCATCCTGCTCTCCGACGAGCAGCTGACCGGCAATGCGCGCGACCACGTCGCCGCCCGCATCGAGCGTTTCGTGAACCACCACATCGCGACCGTGCTGAAGCCGCTCGACGATCTTTCGCGCGCGGAAGATCTCCAGGGCCTCGCCAAGGGCCTCGCCTTCCAGCTCGTCGAGAACCTCGGCGTGCTCTTCCGCCGCGACGTCGCGGAAGACGTGAAGTCGCTCGACCAGGAAGCCCGCGCCTCGATCCGCAAGCACGGCATCCGCTTCGGCGCCTACCACATCTTCATGCCGGCGCTCCTGAAGCCCGCGCCCGCCGAACTCATCACGCTGCTCTGGGCGCTGAAGAACGACGGCCTCGACAAGCCGGGTTATGGCGACCTCATCCCGGTGCTGGCCGCCGGCCGCACCTCGGTCGTCACCGATCCGAGCTACGAGCGCGCCTTCTACAAGCTGGCCGGCTTCCGGTTCCTCGGCAAGCGCGCCGTGCGCATCGACATCCTGGAGCGCCTGGCCGACCTCATCCGCCCGCTGCTCCAGTGGAAGCCCGGCACGACGCGTCCCGACGGCGCCTATGACGGCCGCCGTTTCATGGCGACCACCGCCATGCTCTCCATCCTCGGCGCCACGCCGGACGACATGGAAGAAATCCTGAAGGGCCTCGGCTATCGCGCCGACAGCCTGAAGGCGGAAGAGGTCGCAGCTTTCCTCACCGCGCAGGCACCCGCTGCCGCGACGGCTGTCGAGACAGCCGCCGACGCGCCTGCCGAAACCTCCGACGAGCACGACGCCGACGCGACGGATGCCGAGGGCGAAGCCCCGGCCGCAGCCGCGGAAGCACCGGCAGCCGAAACCGCCGAGGCACCGGCCGCTGTAGAAGTGACCGCGGAAGAAGCCGTCGTCGTCGACGGCGAACCGGTCGAAGCCAAGCCCGTCCTGCTCTGGCGTCCGGGCTCGCGCCACGACAACCAGCGCCAGGGCGGCCATCGCCACGGCGGCGAGCGCAACAGCGAACGCCAGGGTGATCGCCAGAACCAGGGCGACCGGCAGAACCAGGGTGAGCGCCGCGGCGGCGACCGCCATCGTGGCCAGCCGGCCGGTGGCGAGCGCGGCGAACGGCGTGAAGGCGGCCGCGGCGGCCGTCCCGACCAGACCAAGGGTCCCCGCGACGGAAAGCCGCAGGGCGGCAACCGCCCGGACCGCGGCGAGCGCAACGACCGTAACGAGCGCGGCGGAAAGCCGCAGCAGGCGAAATTCGAGGCCCGGCCGCCCCGCAAGGAAAAGCCGATCGACCCAGATTCACCCTTCGCCAAGCTGGCAGCGCTCAAGGAGCAAATGAAGAAGTAAGCCTATGGCACGCGACGAGGAACAGCCGGCAGGTCAGGCGCGACAGCGCATCGACAAGTGGCTGTTCTTCGCGCGGCTGCGGAAATCCCGGTCGCTCGCGGCAAAGTCCGTGGAAGCCGGCGATGTCCGCGTCAACGGCGCTCCTGTCCGCCAGCCGTCCCACGCGCTGCGCATCGGCGACGTCGTCACGGTCTCGCTTGACCGCCATGACATGGTGGTCAAGGTGCTCCAGCCCGGCGAGCGCCGCGGGCCTTACGAGGAAGCCCGTCTTCTCTACCAAGACATGACGCCGCCGCCCCTGCCGCGCGAGGAACGCTCGCTTTTCGAGCAGGCGACGCGCGAGCGCGGCACCGGCCGGCCGACCAAACGGGAGCGCCGCGAAACCGACCGTTTGCAAGGTTTTCCCGGCGACGACGTCGATTAGAATTCTATACCTCGCAAGCGCCCGGCGGCGCATGTATTACGCTTGCAAAGCGCCTCTAAAGCCTTTACCTCAGCCACCGGACGGCCCTCGATGTGCGGGCGGCCTCCTGTCCGGCAAGCCGATCGCGTCATGGGTTCTGCGGTGACGGACCGTCCCGCTGTCGCCGTCTTATGACGATTCTGGAGTAACTCATGACGTATGTCGTGACCGACAATTGCATCCGCTGCAAGTACACGGACTGTGTCGAGGTATGCCCCGTCGACTGTTTCTACGAGGGCGAGAATTTTCTGGTCATCCACCCCGACGAGTGCATCGATTGCGGCGTCTGCGAACCGGAATGTCCCGCCGAGGCAATCAAGCCGGATACCGAGCCGGGGCTCGACAAATGGTTGAAGATAAACGCTGATTTCGCCACCGTCTGGCCCAATATCACGATCAAGCGTGATGCCATGCCGGAAGCCAAGGAGATGGACGGCGAAGAGGGCAAGTACGAGAAGTACTTCTCGGCCGAACCGGGCCAGGGCGATTGATCGCCGCGTAAGGCGGCAACCGAAGCTGGGGAAAAAAGCCTGCTCTCATCAAAAGGCGATGGGACAGGCTTGATGACCCATGCGAAGCAAATTATTGATTTCGGCACTTTTTTGTGATAGGGTTTTCTTACTGATCCACATCGCGGCATTTTGCGTGCCCGAACACCACCACGAAAGCAAACGATCCCTCAACGCCGCTCACCTCCCATAGGCAGCTCCGGTTGCTCAAATGTGAACGCGTCGCAGGGACTTTTTTTGCGCATGGCGGACGGACCAGTGGTGACACCGAGAGGTGCCCCCCGTCTTTCCCGGGTCCCCAGACCCACCCGGCCCATGGGCCGGGAGCGTAACAGGGAGTATTTGAACAGAATGACGACCCCGCAGAAGAAATCTTCCACGCGCCACGGCTTCAAGACCGGTGAATCCATCGTTTATCCCGCTCACGGCGTCGGCCAGATCGTCGCCATCGAGGAGCAGGAAGTCGCCGGCATGAAGCTCGAGCTTTTTGTCATCGATTTCGAAAAGGACAAGATGCGTCTCAAGGTGCCGGTTGCCAAGGCCGTTTCCATCGGCATGCGCAAGCTGTCGGAGACCGATTTCGTCGAGCGCGCGCTGAAGGTTGTCCAGGGCAAGGCTCGCGTGAAGCGCACCATGTGGTCGCGCCGCGCGCAGGAATATGATGCCAAGATCAATTCGGGCGACCTGATCTCGATCGCCGAAGTGGTCCGCGACCTGTACCGTGCCGAAAACCAGCCGGAGCAGTCCTATTCCGAGCGCCAGCTCTATGAAGCTGCCCTCGACCGCATGGCCCGCGAAATCGCCGCCGTCAACAAGATGTCGGAAACCGAGGCCGTTCGCCTTGTCGAAACCAACCTGAGCAAGGGTCCGAAGCGTGGCAAGGCCATCGAAGAGGACGACTCGCAGGACGAAGCGGCCTGATTTAGGGCACCCTTCGGTTTTTTAAAGCCCGGCTGGAAACAGCCGGGTTTTTTGTGGAACTTTTTTGCAGCGCACCCGTTTCGCAGACCGAGGACGACCGGCTCTTCCGGCGGCCGCGGGGGTGGCGCAAACCACTTTATTTTCTCGAAAGCCGCTTTCGGGCAATCCGTCGGTCCACCTGAAACGTCATCGTCATATCAGGCGTCGAGGAGATAACGCCTCTTCACGCCGGTTCGGTTCACGTGGAGACACTCGCCATGGCTACGACGACCGCAGACCGCCGCATGATCAAGCTCGCCATGTCCGCCCCCTATCTTGAAAGGGACGAGGAACAGGCGCTGGCCCAGGCCTGGAAGTACGATAAGGATCAGGAAGCCCGCAACCGCATAGCCATGGCGCATATGCGCCTGGTCGTCTCGATGGCGGGCAAGTTCCGCAATTTCGGCCTGCCGCTCGGCGATCTCGTGCAGGAAGGCTATATCGGCCTGCTCGAAGCCGCCGCCCGCTTCGAGCCGGAGCGCCAGGTGCGCTTCTCCACCTATGCAAGCTGGTGGATCCGCGCCTCGATCCAGGATTACGTGCTGCGCAACTGGTCGATCGTGCGCGGCGGCACCAGTTCGGCGCAGAAGGCGCTGTTCTTCAATCTGCGGCGGCTGCGCGCCCGGCTCGCCCGCGGCGACACGCACCTGACCAGCGAAGCCATGCACCAGGAGATCGCCGTGGCGCTGGGCGTCAGCACCGCCGACGTTCGCACCATGGACGCCCGCCTCTCCGCCTCCGACGTCTCGCTCCAGGCGCCGATCTCGTCCGCAGAGGGCGAAGGCTCGAACCGCATGGATTTCCTCACCAGCGACGCGCCCCTCCCCGATGAACAGGCCCTCGACAGCATCGACGGCGAACGCCGCCATCACTGGCTGCACGCGGCACTAGGCCAGCTCAACGAGCGCGAGATGAAGATCATTCGCGCCCGTCGCCTTGCGGAGAATGGCGCGACGCTGGAGGAACTGGGCTCCCTACTCGGCATTTCCAAGGAACGTGTGCGCCAGATCGAGAATCGGGCGCTGGAAAAGCTGAAGGCCGTGCTGATCAGCAAGACCACGGATTTCGCCTACGCCTGAGGCGCAAGTAAGCGCAGATTCTCGGGCTTCCCCGAGGATCCGCATTTTCAACTCACTCGCTGATAATCTTGAACTTTTCGCCCGGCCGCACCGTGCTCGTCACCGTCATCGCGTTGATCAGCCGGAACAGGTCGAGCTTGCGGTCCGTGCCCATCATGCGCCCGGCCAGCGAGGCCACCGTGTCGCCGGCGCGCGCCGAGATGACGCGGACCCTGAGCGGCTTCAGCGAGGCCACTTCCGGGGCCGTCAGCTTGCGGAACGACGCCCTGAGGGTGGCAGCCGTCGGCTCCAGCGATTTCGAACCCGCCGGCACGGCCGTCAGGAAACGGTAGATCTGGTCGTCGATGCGCACCACCGTGACATCGAAGTCCCAGCGGTCGGCGGCAGCCTTGGCGGTGGCGCCCTCCAGCCCGTTGATCATGATCGGCTGGATGGTTTCCGGCCGCAGGCCCGTCACCCAGCCGCTCGAAATGTAGTTGACCAAATCCTGCTTGCGGCTGTCGGCCACACCGTCGAAGCGGATCGCCACGTCGCCCGGTCCCGTCGCCAGCACCGCATCGGCCTTGTTGTCGATCTGGAACCCGGCCGGCACGTCGAAGCGGATGCCGAGCTTGCCGTGCAGGAAGGTCTGGCCGCGCACATAGCCCTCTTCCGGCGCATCGCCGTAGAGCAGGCCGTCGATGCCGGCGAGGTAATAGTCACGGCCGCGATCGCCGTTCGTGCCTTCCGCACCGAAGGCGCGCGCATGCAGGCGCGCAAGCTCCACGCGCTGCGGCGCGTTCGGATGGCTCGACAGGAAGTCCAGGCTCTGGTCGGAATCGGGATCGACCGCCGTAAAGCGCGCATAGGCAGCCATGGAATCGAGGAAACGCGCCGCCGCATAGGGATCGTAGCCCGCCTCGCCAAGCATGCGCACGCCGATGACGTCGGCCTGGAGTTCCTGGTTGCGCGAGAAGGCGGCAAGCCGCAACTTTCCGCGCGCCAGCGCCTGCTTGCCGGCAATGTTGCTGGAGAGCACTTCGGCCACCACGCGGCTCGCGATGACTTCCGCCTCTTCCTTCTTCTGCCGCTCAATGCCGTGGTTGGCGGTGACGTGCGCCATCTCGTGCGACAGCACGGCCGCCACTTCCGAGGCATCGTTGGCGAGTGCCAGCAGGCCGCGCGTCACGTAAAGATAACCGCCCGGCAGCGCGAACGCGTTGATCGCCGGCGAATTCAGGATGGTGATGCGGTAGGACTGGTTCGGGTTTTCCGAGACAAGCGTCAGCGCGCCGGCAATGCGCGCGACGAGCCGCTCGGTCTTGGCGTCCTTGTATTCGCCGCCATAACTCGCGACGATGCGGGGATGCTCGCGCGCACCCATCTGGGCGCGCGGATCGTTCTTCTGCACCTCTTCGACGATCTGCGGATTGGAGGACGGCGAGATCGTCGGCTCATAGGTCTGCTCGATGATCGACTGGCAGCCGGACAGCAGCATGCCGGCAAGCACCAGCGCCGCGACAGGTCTCAAAACCCCGCGCCCGGATACCATTGCAGCTTCCTGCGTTGCTTTCGCCATCTCTTCTGCCCACAGCCCTAAAGGGTCCACGTCCGAACCGCAACCTTTAGGTGCAGTCGAAACACCCATGTTCGCGCCTTCGAATGGATGAGATAGACGCACCATACCCGGCCGGCAACTCCCGATTCGACAAACGGTTCCCTTGTGGCTCCGGTGACACAGGGGGGCGTCCAAATTGTGGCGGGGTGGCGGGGCAAAAACAGCCCCAGCCCGCTAAATCGCGGAATGACCGAGGAATTTTGCAACGGCTGGTGGATGCCGGCTCACGAGGAATTCATCCACCGGCGCATCGAGCAGGATCGCGCCGGCCTCCAGGAACATCACCCGGTCGGCAAGCCGGCGGATATCCTCCGGCTGGTGGGTAATGAAGAGCAGGGTGCTCTTCGTCTCGGCGCGAAGCTCCGAGAGGAGTTTTGCCATGTCCGCCCGCATGGCCGGGTCGAGGGCCGCGAAAGGCTCGTCGAGCAGCAGGATCGGCCGGCGTCGCACCAGCGCGCGGGCAAGCGCCACCCGCTGCCGCTCGCCGCCGGAAAGCGAGCCCGGCATGCGCCGCTCGTAACCGCCAAGCCCGACGCGCGACAGCGCCGAAAACACGCGCTGACGAGCCGCCGTATCGAGCTTCAGCCCCGGATCGATGCCGAGCCCGACATTTTCGGCGACGCTCAGATGCGCGAAGAGATTGTTGTCCTGGAAAATGATCGAGACCGGCCGCTCCGCGGGATCACGCGCCGCCATGTCCTGCCCAAGCAGCGCGACCGTGCCCGTCGCCGGTTTCTGGAAGCCGGCGATCACGTTGAACAGGGTGGACTTTCCCGCCCCCGAGGGGCCGGCGACGGCGACGGCGGCGCCGGAAGGGATGGCGCAATCGAAGGCGAGCCGCTTCTCGTCGAAACGCACGGTGACGTCGGAAAGGCGGATTGCGGTATCAGGCATCGATGGCAGGTCTTTCGGTCGTTCGATCGGCTGCGGTCGAAGGCAGCGTCAGCAGAAGGCATATCACGCCGAGGATCAACGCGATGCCCGCTGCATCCGCCGTGCGATAGCTTGCCATCCGGGAGAAGAGCAGCCACGGCAGCGTCACGAAACCATCCGCACCGAAAATGGCGACGGCGCCGAGATCGCCGAGCGACAGCGCCATGGCGAAGGCGAAGGCGGTGAGGAAGGGTTTCTTCAGCGCCGGCCAATCGATCCATCGCAAGCGATGCATGCCGGTGACGCCGAGGCTCAGCGCCAGCCGCGCGGTGCGCGACAGATGGGTGCGATAGGCGGGCTCCAGCACGCGCACGACGAAGGGCAGCGCCATCAGCGCGTTGATAACGGTGATGACGGCCGGCGCGAAACGCCCGGTCTCGCCAAACAGCCGCAGCACCAGGAACCACCCCGTCGCGACGACGACCGGCGGCACGAGCAGGATCAGCGAGCCCGTGGCCGGCAGCGCCCGGCCGATCAGCCGCGTCGCAAGCCCGGCATCGCCGGTCTCGGCAAGGCGCGGCACGAGCACAATGGGCAGCGCAATCGCAAGGCTGAGGCTGGCCGAGGCGAAGGAAATGGCGAGGCTGGTGAACAGCGCCCTGTGCAGCAGTGGATCGACCGCCAGCCGGCCGAAATCCGCGGCAAGGCCGGAGGCGAGGGTGGCCGCGAGCGGGGCCGCGGTGAACAGCGTGAAGGCGAGGATGACGAAACCGTCGGTTACGCGCCGGCGGCGGCCATCGAAACGGCGGATCGCGCGGCCCGCCGTCACCCCCTCGTCCGGCGGCCGGCCGAACAGCGAAATCAGCCAGAGCAGCGCGGCGGTGACCAAGATTTGCAGGAAGGCGAGCAGCACGGCGCGCTGGGGATCGAAATCGAAGCGCAGCGCCTGGTAGATCGCCACCTCGATGGTGGTGGCCGCAGGCCCGCCGCCGAGCGTCAGCACGATGGTGAAACTCGTCGCGCAGAGCATGAAGACGAGGCCCCCAATGCCCGGCAGCACGCGGCGGATGACCGGCCATTCGATCAGCCGGAAGACCGCACCGTTGCCCATGCCGAGATTGGCCGAGCTCAGCCAATATTCCGGCGGAATACGATCGAGGGCGGCGAGCAGGAAGCGAGCGGCGAGCGGCAGGTTGAAGAAGACATGGGCGATCAGGATGCCGGTGAGGCCATAGACGCTGACCGGATTTTGCAGCCCGGCGAGCCGCAAAAGATCATTGACGACGCCCTGCCGCCCCCAGATCTCGATGACCCCAAGTGCGGCCACCAGCGCCGGCAGGCCGAGCGGCACGACGGAGAGCCGGATGATCCAGACCCGTCCCCAAAAATCCCGCTGCCGGGCGAGCGCCCGGGCGACGGGAATGGCGAGCACAATGGAGAGCAGGGTCGACAGCGTCGCCTGTAGCAGCGTGAACTGCGCGACCCGCCAGATATAGGCGTCGAAGAGCGGCGCACCGCCCCCGCCGCCCGCATGCGCCAGAAGCACGGCCGTCGCCGCGCCGACGAAGACGAGCACGACGCCGAGGGCAAGCCCCCCGGCGACGCGCAAGGTCCGGCGTTCGGCGCGGGCGAAGAACATCACCTTATTTGGCGCTCATGGCGGCGAGCCATTCGTCGATCCAGGCCTTGCGGTTGGCCGCCACCTCGTCCGACGACATCAGGAAGGTCTTTTCCGGCTTCACCAGCGCGTCGAAGGCGGCCGGCAGCGGGTCCTTGGTCTTGCCGGCCGGCATCATCCAGTTGGTCTCCGGAATGATCGACTGGAAATCCGGCCCGGTCATGAAGGTCAGGAACTGACGCGCAAGTTCCTTGTCGTCGGAGGTGCGCGTCAGGCCTGCCACCTCGATCTGCACATAGTGGCCCTCGGAGAAGGCGGCCGCCTTGTAGCGCTCGGTGTTTTCGGCGATCACGTGATAGGCGGGCGACGTCGTGTAGGACAGCACCATCGGCGCCTCGCCCTTGGTGAAGAGGCCATAGGCCTCCGACCAGCCGGGCGTGACGGTCAGCACGCGGTCCTTGAGCTTGCCCCAGGCCTCACCGGACTTGTCGCCATAGACCGACTTCACCCAGAGCAGCAGGCCGAGCCCCGGCGTCGAGGTGCGCGGATCCTCGATGACGATTTTCTGCGCCGGGTCGCCCTCAACCAGTTCTTTCAGGCTCGTCGGCGGCGTCTTCACCGTCTCGGTGTCGTAGATGACAGCGAAATGGCCGTAGTCATAGGGCAGGAACGTGTCGTCGGAAAAGCCGCCCGGCACCGTCAGACCCTCGGGCGAAAGACCATGCGCTTCGAAGAGCCCGGTCGCCTTCGCCTCGGTGATGAGGTTGGTGTCGAGACCGAGCACCACGTCGGCCTTGGTGCCCTCGCCTTCGAGCTTGAGGCGCGTCAAAAGCTCGACGCCATCGGCGACGCCGACCCATTCGACCTTGCAGCCGCAGGTCTTGGCGAAGGCTTCGGCGACCTTCGGCCCCGGGCCCCATTCGGAAACGAAGCTCTCATAGGTATAGACGGTCAGCGTCTTTTCCTGCGCCAGCGCAGGCAAGGCGAAGGAAACGGCAAGGGCCGCGATCGAGGTGAGGAATGTCTTGCGCATCGGCGCCTCCCTGGTCTGTTCACAAAACGGGAATAGGGCGCTGGAATGTGCCGTCTAATCCCTCCGCCGGTACGAGCCGGATCAGGTTCTTCGGGTTGGCGAAACCGCCTCTCAGCCAGTGGGTCGAAAACCCGCGTGGCACCCCGTTAGAGCAAGGCAAGGCATAATCCCGCTTTCAGCGCGGCGCAAGAGGCAAGGCCCTGTTCCATGCGGAACAGCGGGCGGCGGGGCGATGTGGGAAAGTCTGATCACTGGATGAGAGAGGCTCATCCCTAGAGAGATCAGGAGAAACTTTCATGCGCAAGTTCATCATTTCCGCCGCCATCGCAGCCGTCGCCGCCATCTCCTTCGCCGCCCCGTCCCAGGCCGGCTATTACAGCTACGGCTACAAGCCGCACTGCTTCATCAAGAAGGTGAAGTCCTACGACTACTACGGCAACGTCATCATCAAGAAGATCAAGGTCTGCAAGTAAGCCTTCTTACGTCGCTGACCTCCCCAAGGCCCGGATGTCCCCTGCATCCGGGTCCTTTGCCGTTTGCGGTTACGACAGGCGTTCCGCCAAAATCTTTCCCTTTCTGGAGAACATGCGCTAAGGGCATCAGCCATGACCATGCCCGCACCGACAGACCCGTTCTTCGTCGTCCTCCTGGGAGGCGCGCTCCAGGCGACGCCGCGCCTTGCCGCGGATGTTGCGGGCGCGCGTTTCGTGGCCGCCGATGGCGGCATGCGCCATGCGGCGGCGCTCGGCGTGAGACCGGAAATCTGGGTCGGCGATTTCGATTCCACCCCGCCGGAACTGCTCGACGCCTGGCCGGATATCGAGCGCCAGCCCTATCCCGTCGCCAAGAACGAGACCGACGGCGCCATCGCCGTCTCCGTCGCCATCGAGCGCGGCGCCAGGAAGATCGTGCTGGCCGGCGCGCTCGGCGGCGAACGCTCCGACCATGCGCTGATGCACCTCATCCATGCCGTCTCGCTCGAAGAGCAGGGGTTTGCCATCAAGCTCACCTCCGGCACGGAGGAGGCCTGGCCGCTCCTGCCCGGCACGCGCGAGATCGACCTGCCGAAGGGCAGCCTGTTTTCCGTGCTCGGCCTCTCCCCGCTTGCCGGCCTCGACATCGGCAACGTGCGCTATCCGCTGAAGGACTTTTCCTTGCCCTTCGGCTCGTCGCGCACCATTTCCAACGTCGCGGAAGGCCCGGTTCGCCTTTCGCTCGCCTCTGGCCGCGCGATCGTCATCGCCCGGCCCTATGACCTTTCAGGAGCCTGACCCTTGGCACCGCCCATCCTCAAACTCGACGATATCTTCCTGAGCTTCGGCGGCACGCCGCTGCTTGCCGGCGCCAGCCTGCAAGTGGAGCCCGGCGACCGCATCTCCCTTGTCGGCCGCAACGGCTCGGGCAAGTCGACGCTGATGAAGATCGCCGCCGGCCTGGCGGAAGCGCAGTCCGGCGAGGTGTTCCGCCACCCGTCCGCCACCATCCGCTACCTGCACCAGGCGCCGGATTTCGACGGCTACGAGACGGTCGCCGCCTATGCCGAAGCGGGCCTCGGCCCGAGCGACGATCCCTACCGCGTCACCTACCTGCTCGAACATCTGGGGCTGACCGGCGCCGAGCACCCGGCGTCGCTTTCGGGCGGCGAGGCGCGGCGCGCGGCGCTCGCCCGCGTCATGGCGCCGGAGCCGGACATCCTGCTGCTCGACGAGCCGACCAACCATCTGGATTTGCCGACCATCGAATGGCTGGAAGGCGAGCTTCAATCGACCCGCTCGGCCCTCGTCGTCATCTCGCACGACCGTCGTTTCCTCGAAAAGGTCTCCAACGCCACCGTCTGGCTCGATCGCGGCCAGTCGCGGCGGCTGAACCGCGGTTTCGGCCATTTCGAAGCCTGGCGCGACGAGGTGCTGGAAGCCGAGGAACTGGAACAGCACAAGCTCGGCAAGGCGATCGAACGCGAGGAGCACTGGCTGCGCTACGGCGTCACGGCGCGCCGCAAGCGCAATATGCGCCGCCTCGGCGCGCTGCACGATCTGCGCTCGCGCTATCGCGGCCACAAGGGTCCGCAGGGCAGCGTGCAGGCGAGTGCCTCCGACGCCCAGGAATCCGGCAAGCTGGTGATCGAGGCGGACAAGATCACCAAGAATTACGGCGAGCGCACCATCGTCGCGCCCTTCTCGATCCGCGTGCATCGCGGCGATTGCATCGGCCTCGTCGGCCCGAACGGCGCTGGCAAGACGACGCTGCTCAAGATGCTGACCGGCCAGCTCGCGCCCGACAGCGGCACCGTCAAACTCGGCACGAACCTGGAAATCGCCACGCTCGACCAGCGCCGCGAGGACCTGAACCTCGACGACACGCTCGGCCATTATCTCACCGACGGCCGCGGCGAGACGCTGCTCGTCAATGGCGAACAGCGGCATGTCACCGGCTACATGAAGGAATTCCTGTTCCAGCCCGAACAGTCCCGCACGCCGATCCGCAACCTGTCCGGCGGCGAGCGCGCGCGCCTCATGCTGGCGCGCATCCTGTCGCGCCCGACGAACCTGCTCATCCTCGATGAACCGACCAACGACCTCGACATCGAGACGCTCGACCTGTTGCAGGAGATCGTCGCGGGCTTTGCCGGCACCGTGCTGCTCGTCAGCCACGATCGTGACTTCCTCGATCGCACCGTGACCTCGACCATCGCGCCCGCCGATCCGGAAAGCCCGGACGGTCGCTGGATCGAATATGCCGGCGGTTATACCGACATGATGGCGCAGCGCCGCGGCGCACTCGAGGAGAAGCGCCGGGCGGACAAGGCCGAGAAGGCGAAGACGGTCGACACGGCGGCGCCTGCGGAAGCCAGGGGCACGGCGAAACTCTCCTACAAGCAGAAATTCGCGCTCGAAAACCTGCCCAAGGAGATGGAGAAGGCGGAAAAGGAAATCGCCGCCCGCGAGGCGAAGATGGCCGATCCCGCGCTCTTCACCAAGGATCCCGCCACCTTCAACAAGCTTGCCGCCGAGATGGAAAAACTGCGCGCGTCCCTCACGAAGATGGAAGAGGAATGGCTGGAACTGGAGATGCTGCGCGAGGAGCTGGAGGGCTGAAAAGCGGCCTGTTCCATGCGAAACAGCGCAGATAAGGGCGATGTGGGAAAGTCTGATCACTGGACGAGAGGAGCTCATCCGGTAACCCGAAAGAGATCAGGAGAGTCCCATGCGCAAGTTCATTATATCTGCAGTCGTCGCCGTCGTCGCTGCTGTTTCCTTCGCCGCCCCGTCCGAGGCCGGCTACTACGGTTACGGTCACAAGAGCTACGGCTGGAAGAGCCACGGCTACGGCCACCATGGCTACAACCGGCACTACCGCGTCAAGCGTCATTACGGCGGCTACTACGGCCACCGTTGGGGCGGCCACTGGGGCGGCAAGGTCTACTACAAGAAGCGCCACTACAACTACTACTAAGCGCTTGACGCTTTGAAGGAGCAAGGCCCGGATGCCGACCGCATCCGGGCCTTGCCCGTTTCCGGGGACGGATTGATTCGCAAGGAAACTAGCGCTATCTAAAACGCTCGTGGTGATTTGGCCGGCCGGCTTGCAGCCACGTTAAACAAGTTGCTAAAGGGCCGCGCGAGGAAGACCTTACGTGGACCGGTTGCGACACTGTTGCGGCCGGTTTTTGTTTTTCGATCGAGTGACCCATGCCCATCAAGATTCCCGATACGCTTCCCGCCTTCGAAACCCTCGTCAACGAGGGCGTGCGGGTGATGACCGAGACGGTGGCGATCCGCCAGGATATCCGCCCCTTGCAGATCGGGCTTCTCAACCTCATGCCGAACAAGATCAAGACCGAAGTGCAGATGGCGCGCCTCGTCGGCGCCTCGCCGCTCCAGGTGGAGCTCTCGCTGGTGCGCGTCGGCGGCCACCGCGCCAAGAACACCTCGGAAGACCACCTGCTCGCCTTCTACGATACGTGGGAGGAGGTGCGGCACCGCAAGTTCGACGGCTTCATCATCACCGGCGCGCCGGTGGAGACGCTCGACTACGAGGACGTCACCTATTGGGACGAGATGAAGCGCATCCTCGACTGGACCGAGACCAACGTGCATTCGACGCTCAACGTCTGCTGGGGCGCGATGGCGGCGATCTACCATTTCCACGGCGTGCCCAAGCACACGCTGGAGGAAAAGGCCTTTGGCGTGTACCGCCACCACAATCGCAGGCCGTCATCCGTCTATCTCAACGGCTTCTCCGACAATTTCGAGGTGCCGGTGTCGCGCTGGACGGAGGTCCGCATCGAGGACATCCATGCGGTGCCCGGGCTCAACATCCTGCTCGATTCCGATGAGACGGGCGTCTGCTTCGTGCAGGAGAAGGCCGGAAACCGCCTCTACATCTTCAACCATGTCGAATATGATTCGACCTCGCTTGCCGACGAATATTTCCGCGATGTCTCGGCCGGCGTGCCGATCAAGCTGCCGAAGAACTATTTTCCGCACAACGACCCGTCGCTGCCGCCGCAGAACCGCTGGCGCGGCCATGCGCACCTTCTATTCGGCAACTGGATCAATGAAATCTACCAGACCACGCCCTATGATCTGGAAAACATCGGAACAGGAGCCCGATCATGAGCCGTGTCGTCATTCGCCCCCTGCACACCGACGATGAAGGCGAGTGGCGCCGCCTGTGGACCGCCTATCTCGCCTTCTACGAGACGGTGCTGCCGGAAGAGATTTTCGCCACAACCTTCGCCAGGCTGACGGGCGAGACGGCCGACGGGGAGTTCCGCGGCCTCATCGCCACGCTGGATGGCAAGCCGGTCGGCCTGGCCCATTACCTCTTCCACCGCTCGTGCTGGACGGTCGGCAATGTCTGCTATCTGCAGGACCTCTATGCCGACCCGGAAGTGCGCGGCTCCGGCATCGGCCGGGCGCTGATCGAAGGCGTCTATGCCAAGGCGAAGGAGGCGGGTTCGCCGGAAGTCTACTGGATGACGCAGGAATTCAACGCGACGGCGCGTCAGCTTTATGACCGCATTGCCGACAAGACGCCCTTCATCATCTACCAGAAATCCTTCTGAGGGCGCCCTCCGAAAAGTATGATTTTTCGGTTGCGGGTGACAGGGAATTGCAGCAGGTTGCCGCGCGTTGAAAGCCGGCGGAGGAGAGGCAAGCGTGGGTGCAGGCAATGAAATCTTCGGCCGCCTGGAAAATGGCGAGGCGGTCGAGCGCATCACGATCCAAGGCGGCGGGCTCACCGCCCATGTGCTCACCTGGGGCGCGGTCATCCAGGACCTCCGGCTCGAAGGCCACGACGCACCGCTCGTCCTCGGCTTCGAAGACCTCACCGCCTACCGCGAGCATTCCCCCTATTTCGGTGCCACCCCCGGGCGCTGCGCCAACCGCATCGCCGGCGGCCGGTTCTCGATCGACGGCCAGGATTTCCAGCTCGAACGCAACGAGCGCGGCGTCACGCACCTGCATGGCGGCAGCGACGGCACCGGCCGACAGAACTGGCACGTCGCCGGCCAGGGCGCCGACTTCGTCACGCTGACGCTGACCGATCCCTCCGGCCGCGCCGGTTATCCCGGCACCTGCGCCCTCACCTGCACCTACCGGCTCGCGGGCGGTGGCGTGCTCTCCGTCACCTACGAAGCGACGACGGATGCGCCGACCCCCGTCAATCTCTGCCAGCACAGCTATTTCATCCTCGACGCCAGCCTTGACGCGCTTGGCCACGAGATCCGCCTTCAGGCCGAGCATTACCTGCCCGTCGACGAAAACCTGATCCCGACCGGCGAGATCCGCGCCGTCGCCGGCACACCATTCGACCTGCGCGACTGGACGCCGCTCCGCCGGCAGACCGAAGAAGGCGGCGTGGTCTTCGACCACAATTTCTGCCTCTCGACCGAGCGACAGGCAAAACGCCCGGTGGCCGAGGTCCGCAGCCCCCTCTCCGGCATCACGCTTTCGGTGCTGACGACCGAGCCCGGCGTGCAGCTCTATACCGGCGCCAAGGTCGATCCACCGGTACCCGGCCTCGACGGCCGCAGTTACGGCCCCTTCGCCGGCTTCTGCCTGGAAACCCAGACCTGGCCGGACGCCATTAATCACGGAAACTTCCCGAACGCCGTGCTCCGGCCCGGCGAGACGCTGCGGCAGGAAACCGACTACGTGTTCCGCAAGGGCTGAGGCAAGAAAAAGGGCCAGTTCTTCGCTGGCCCTTTCGCGTTCAGGCCGGCTGCGGCTGTGCTTCCGGCACCTTGGGTTCGCGGATCGTCACCACGGCGAGCGCGCCGATCAGGCAGAGCAGGCCGGCGATGAAGAAGGCCGGCAGGTAGGTCTCGTAGGCCGTCCGGGTGAACCCCGCCCCCCAGGCGGCGAAGGCGGCGCCGAGCTGGTGGCCGGCGAAAACCCAGCCGAAGATGATGGGCGCCCGCGACCCGAAGCGATCGATGGTGAGCTTGATGGTGGGCGGCACGGTCGCCACCCAATCCAGCCCGTAGAACACCGCGAAGATCGACAATTCGAAGTAGCTGAAGCTGGTGAACGGCAAGTAGACCAGCGAAAGCCCGCGCAGGCCATAATACCAGAACAGCAGGGTGCGGCTGTCGAAGCGGTCGGAGAGCCAGCCGGAGCCGATCGTGCCGGCAATGTCGAAAATGCCGATGATCGCCAGCATGCCGGCCGCCGCCACCGCCGCCATGCCGAAATCGCTGCACAGCGAGATGAAATGCGTCTGAACCAGCCCGTTCGTGCTGGCGCCGCAGATGAAGAAGGTTCCGAACAGCACCCAGAAGGTGCGCGTCTGGGACGCCTCAATCAGCGCAGTGATCGGAGAGGCCAGCATCGCCGAAAACGTCTGGCGCGGCGGGGGCGCCGTCGGTAGCCCGCCCGTCGCGCCATAGGGCGCAAGGCCGACATCCGCCGGATAGTCGCGCATGAAGACGAGCACCGCGATCATTGCCAGAAACAGCATCGCGAGAATGACCGTCAGCGCCTCCCGCCAGCCAAGAGTTTCCGTCAGAGACGCCATCAGCGGCAGGAACACCAGCTGCCCGGTCGCCGTGCTCGCCGTCAGAAGGCCGACGACGAGGCCGCGACGGGTGGCAAACCAGCGCGTCGCGATCGTCGCCCCGAGAACCAGCGCCGTCAGCCCCGTGCCGAACCCGACGACGACGCCCCACAGTAGCATGAGCTGCCAGAGCTCCGTCATGGCGAAGGAACCGAGAATGCCCGCGCCGATCAGAAGGAGTGCTGCGCTCGCCACCTGCCGAACCCCGAACCGGTTGATGAACGCCGCCGCGAACGGCCCCATCAGGCCGAACAGCACGAGACGGATGGCAAGGGCCGAGGAAATCTCCGACGTGCTCCAGCCGAACTCCTGCTGCAGCGGACCGATCAGCACGCCCGGCGTACCGACGGCGCCTGCCGTCACCAGCATCGTCAGGAAGGTCACCGCCGCCACCACCCAGCCATAGTGAATGCCGCGCCGGGCACAGAAGCGCGAAAGCGCCGTCGTCCCGGCGAAAGACATGTCGTTCTGCATGAAACATCCAATCTACGGGTAGATACCCGCTTCAATGCCAAAAAATCACAGCAGGCTATTCAATTCCGTCAGAAGCGCCAGTTTTTCCGGCCCCAGACGCCCCGCCACATCGTCCTGGCAGGCCTGCCACAGCGGCACCGAAGCCCGAAGCGTCTCCACCCCCTGCTCGCTCAACAGCACCAGCGCCTCGCGATGATCGTCCCCCCGCCCGAACCGAACCAGCCCCATCCGCTCCAAAACCCGCACATTGCGCCCCAGCGTCGAACGATCCAGCTCCAGATGCCGCCCCAGCTCCGTCAAACTCACCGGCTGCCGCCGCTCGACATTCCTCAGCAGCGAAAACTGCGCAATATTAATCCCCATCGGCTCAAGCGCATCATCATAAAGCGCACTGAGCTTCCGATTGGCCATCCTCAAGCGATTGCAGTAGCAAGGTGCCGACATAATGCGGGTATATGCCCGAAATAACCTCGAAGTCAAGCGAGTTGCCCGGATGGCAGCGGCACCGAAGGCCAAAAACAAAAAAACCCAGCGAACCGAGGCTTCGGAACTTTGGAAAGAATAAAGCAGAAAAGAGAAATTCAAACGCTCGACCGCAAACTAGGCATCGTTCTCTAAACATTAAATTGCGATTTAGATATCAATCGCTACAGAAATCCCGTCGTGATCGCTGAGGGGCCTGCCGAGGCTTCGTCGGCTATATCCTTGACGTAAAGTCGCTCGGAAATGCCGGCTGCCCCCGATATGGCAGACAGGCTGATACTCAAGGCCTGGAACAGCACCTTGCGTCCAGATATCAAATCCAGCCAAGGCGTCCTCCAACTCTCCAAACACTCTTTCAGGTGAGCGGCGACGTGGAATACGCTGATTGAGGTCCCCGATGATTATTACAGGGTGCGAAGAGTTTGCCGTTCCCTGAATTCGCTTAAAACCGCGCAGGTACGTGACGTGATCTTCCCATAGTGCGCGATTGCGGTTGCCTGTCGTAACGTGGGCTCTTTCCCAAGGCACGCATACTCCCACCACTCGCACTGGGCCGAGACTGGTATCCGTTACGCCTTCGACGTACCTGCCCGATGACAGTTCGGCAGATCCGAAATCATCGATCTCGTGCCATGGATGCTTGCTCCATAGCGCGACCTTCCGTCTGCCGGGCGTGATCGGGTAGCCGTAGTCCGGCTGGCTAAAAATGCCGTGCCACCCGGTTCCCAGAAAGTCAGTGTACGACTCAGGGCAACAGACAATCTCTGGATCATCCGCCAGAAGCCGTTCAATAATCTGCTCGCCCGCCCATGACATGCGGCGGTGCCATTCGACATTCCAGCAGGAGATTCGCATCGATATATCCGTGGCGCCAATGAAGTTGTCCGACGCCATGATTGCATACAGAGTCGAAGCTGCGAACCTGTAACCGTGCGGTAACCGCGGCCAGAGGAGCCGTTTTCTGCCCGTTCCATTTCAACCGCGCCAAAAACGCAAAAGCCCCGGCAACCGAGGCTTTGAACCATTAGGAAGAATGGAGCGGGTGAGGCGATTCGAACGCCCGACCCCAACCTTGGCAAGGTTGTGCTCTACCCCTGAGCTACACCCGCTCATCGTCGACGGCCTGGGGTAGTCGGTGGCCGAAGGTCGCTGCGTTGCGGCGACGGGCGCTATATCGCTCAAGCCCTTTCCAAATGCAACAGGGAAATGTCAGTTTTTGCAGAAAAAATCGCGATGACTTTCAAAGTCGCGGATTTTCAGGCGGTTGCGCGCGGGCGGCGGACGTCCTATCAGCGGGCAGGACCAAATCATGCCGGGACGCGCCAAATGACCGACACGCAGCCGAAGACCGACAAGGATCTTTTTCAGTTTCTCGATGGGCTCGGCATCGCCCACAGCACCAAGGAGCACGCGCCGGTCTTCACCGTCGCCGAATCGGTGGCGCTGCGCGACGAGATCCCCGGCGGCCATACAAAGAACCTCTTCGTAAAAGACAAGAAGGACAACTACTTCCTGATGACCGTCGAGGAACATGCGACGGTCGACCTGAAGACTGTGCACACGATCATCGGCGCGTCGAGCCGCGTTTCCTTCGGCAGGCCGGAGAAGCTGATGGAATATCTCGGCGTCATTCCGGGCGCCGTCACCGCCTTCGGCGTGATCAACGATGCGGGACACCAGGTGAAGATCATCATCGACGCGGACCTGATGGCCTATGATACGATCAACGGCCATCCGCTGCGCAACGACGCGACGACCTCGATCGGTTCGAAGGATCTTCTGCGCTTCATCGAGGCGACGGGACACGAGCCGCTTGTCTTGAAAGTCACGTCCTGACATACGATTTGAGGGGCGGTACTTTCCGGGCCGGACACGAGGATAGAAGGCGCGACGCGCGCGCCACAGGAGCAGACCATGAGTGCAAGCGACAACCCCTATGCATCGTCCTATGGCGGGCAGATGAACGTTTCGGCGAGCTATGGTGGCGGCGCGGCACCGGCGGCGGACGACAGCGTCAAGGACACGACGACGGCGAATTTTTCGCGTGACGTGCTGGAGGCCTCGCGCCAGCAGCCCGTGCTTGTCGATTTCTGGGCGCCCTGGTGCGGCCCGTGCAAGCAGCTCCAGCCGATCATCGAAAAGGTCGTGCGCGAGAGTGCCGGCCGGGTGAAGCTCGTCAAGCTCAACATCGACGACCATCCCTCTATTCCCGGCCAGCTCGGCATCCAGTCCATCCCCGCCGTCATCGCTTTCGTGGGCGGGCGGCCGGTCGATGGCTTCATGGGTGCCGTGCCGGAAAGCCAGGTGCGCGAATTCATCGACAAGGTCGCCGGCCCCGCGGGCGCCGACGAGAAGGCCGAGATCGAGGCGCTGCTCGCAGAAGCCAAAACCCTGTTCGACGCGGGCGACCTTGCGGGCGCTGCCGATCTCTACGGTGCGCTGCTTCAGGCCGATCCGGAGAACCCGCTGGCGCTTGCTGGCATCGCCGAATGCATGATCGCCGCCGGCCAGCCGGAAAACGCCCGCCAGATCCTCGCCAATGCGCCGGAAGCGGTCGCTGCCGATCCGGCCGTCGCGGCGGTCCTCAAGAAGCTCGACCAGATCGAGGAAGCCCGCAAGCTCGGCGATCCGGCGGCACTCGAACAGGCGCTGGCGCTGAACGCCGACGACCACGCGGCACGGCTGAAGCTCGCCAAGATCCGCAATGTCGAGGGCGACCGCCAGGCGGCGGCCGATCACCTGCTCTACATCATGAAACACGACCGCACCTTCGACGACGATGGCGGGCGCCGCGAGCTGCTGCAATTCTTCGAGGTCTGGGGACCGAAGGATCCGGCGACGATCGCCGCCCGGCGCAAGCTGTCGTCGATCCTGTTTTCCTGAGGCTTTTTTGCCGCGGAATGGCGCGGGTCCCTTGAGAAACGCCGCGCCTACCCCACATTGCGGGGAGGCGCCATGGCGAAGGGCGGGCGATGTTTCGCCGTGCTGCGGAATGGGCCGCGGAATGGGAAGGCAATGCCATGCATGTGGGAAATGCGCGTTATCTGAAGCCGGCGGAACTGCCTGAGGCCATCCCCGTCTTTCCGTTGACGGGTGCCCTGCTGCTGCCCGGCGGGCAGCTGCCGCTCAATGTCTTCGAGCCGCGCTATCTCTCCATGTTCGACGACGCGCTCGCCTCGCACCGGCTGATCGGCATGGTGCAGCCGGTCTTCGGCGCCGACAAGGTGGACGATGCTTCAAGCGAGACGCCGGCGCTCTGCCAGGTCGGCTGCATCGGCCGCATCACCTCCTTTGCCGAAACGGGCGACGGGCGCTACATCGTCTCGCTCACCGGCGTGTGCCGTTACCGGCTCTTGGAAGAGCGGCGCGACGACAAATCCTATCGCAGCTTCCACATCGCCCCCTTCATCACCGATCTGACGGCAAGCGACGACGAACAGAGCGTCGACCGCGATGCGCTGCTCGCCGCCTTCAAGGCCTATCTCGACGCCAACAAGCTGGAGGCGGACTGGGAGAGCGTGGAGCGCGCCAGCAACACCACGCTGGTCAATTCCATGGCGATGATGTCGCCTTACGGACCGGCGGAAAAGCAGGCGCTGCTGGAAGCGCCGGACCTGAAGACGCGCGCGGAAACCCTGATTGCCATCACCGAGATCGTGCTGGCGCGCGAATACGGCGACGTCGACACGATGCTGCAATAGAGTGCCTGCGATGAATGCCAGCACCAGCCGGGTCGATCCCAAACTGCTCGAACTTCTCGTCTGCCCGCTGACCAAGGGCCGGCTGAGCTACGATGCCAAGACCGGCGAACTCATCTCCGAAAAAGCGAAACTCGCCTATCCGATCCGCGACGGCATTCCGATTATGCTGATTTCCGAGGCGCGTGAAATCAAGGACTGAGTGCCGGGTGCCGGCAAAAGCCTGGCAACCCCTCCTCCCTCATGGTCGGGCTTGACCCGACCATCCATGCCGCGGGTGCCGTGTGGCAATAAGCCGTCAATCAGATCGGCTGACCGACCAGCATGCGCGGATGCCCGCTGCCGGAGGTGCCTTCGGCCTGGCGGATGAAGAAGGATTTGAGGCCGGGCAGGCGATCGACCACGCCGAGGCCGACGTCGCGCAGCACGCGCAGCGGCGTCACGTCGTTGGAGAACAGACGGTTCAGCACATCCGTGGTGATGCCCATGCGCACCGTATCGAAGCGGCGCCAGGTCTCGTAGCGCTCCAGCACCGACGTCGCGCCGATATCGAGGCCGAGGCGGTCGGCTTCGACGATCGTCTCAGCGAGCGCCGCCACATCCTTGAAGCCGAGATTGAGGCCCTGGCCGGAAATCGGGTGGATGCCGTGCGCGGCGTCGCCGGCGAGCGCAAAGCGTGGGCCGACGAAGGCACGCGCGAGCATCAGGCCGAGCGGGAAGGCGCGGCGGCCGCCGGCGACCTTGAGCGGGCCGAGCTTGTGGCCGAAGCGGCGCTCCAGCTCTTCCTCGAAAACCAGGTCGTCGCTCTCCACGAGGCGGCGGGCGTCTTCCGTGCGCTCGGTCCAGACCAGCGAGGAGCGGTTGCCGGTGAGCGGCAGCGTGGCGAAGGGGCCGGCGGGCAAAAAGTGTTCTTCCGCGGTGCCGTCATGCGGGCGCTCGTGCTCGACCGTGGTGACGATGCCGGACTGGCCGTAGTCGAAATGCACGGTCTTGATGCCGGCCATGTCGCGCAATTTCGAGCGCACGCCGTCGCAAGCGACGAGCAGGCGGGTCTGGCGTTCGGAGCCGTCGGAGAGGCGCACGGCCGTCGCGTGCAGGCCGGTGGCAAAACCCTCCGCGGAGGTCGACCAGCGCACGGCGATGCCGAGGATCTCGGCCTGGCGCAGCAGGCTGCCCGTCATGGCGCGGTTCGGCACCATATGGGCGAAGGGCTGGCCGTCGTCGCCGGAGCCGGCACCTTCGAAGGTGAGGAAGACGGGGCGCACCGGATCGGCCGTGCGCGAATCGGTGATGACCATGCGGCGGATCGGCTCCGCCTCCGGCGCGATCTCGTTCCATACGCCGAGCACGTCGAGCAGGTTGCGCGCGGCCGCCACGATCGCCGAGGCGCGCTCGTCCTTCTGCCAGACATGGTCCGGCGCGCCATCGACGACTTCGACGGCAAGGTGCGGCGCGGCTTTCTTGACGGCAACGGCGAGCGACAGGCCGACATAACCGCCGCCGGCGACAAGCACGTCGAGCATGGTGCCTTCAGACATGGTCTTCTCCTGGCCGCTTGAGGTCTCCTGCCCCTCTATATAGAGGAGGAAGTACCGTATTCCTACCTTGGGGAGCCACGTCCAAATGTCGCGCCAGCCCGCCAAAAACCCCGCCATGGACCTCCTGCTGGAGACGCTCGACCTCGAACGGCTGGAAACCCGGCTGTTTCGCGGCAAGAGCCCGCAGGTCGGCTGGCAGCGGGTGTTCGGCGGGCAGGTGATCGGCCAGGCGCTGGTTGCGGCGACGCGAACGGTGGAGAAGGAAGGCCGCTTCGTGCATTCGCTGCACGCCTATTTCGTGCGGCCGGGCGATCCTTCCGTGCCGATCATCTACGACGTGGAAAACATCCGCGATGGCGGCTCTTTCGCCACGCGCCGGGTCGTCGCCATCCAGCACGACAAGCCGATCTACTTCATGACCGCATCCTTCCAGGACGACGAGGACGGTTTCGAGCACCAGGCACAAATGCCGGACGTGCCGCAGCCGGAAAACCTGCTGGGCGAAGCGGACCTCAAGGAACGCTTCATGACCGAGGCGCCGGACCATATCCGCGCCTACTGGCAGCGCCCGCGGCCGATCGAGCTGCGCCCCGTCTCGCTGGACCATTATTTCTCGCGCGACAAACTGGAGCCGCGCCAGAACATCTGGGTGCGCACCACCGGCCCGGTGCCGGCCGAGCGCCACCTCCAGGCCGCCGTGCTCGCCTATCTCTCCGACATGACGCTGCTCGACACATCATTGTTTGCGCATGGCACCTCCGTGCTCGATCGCACCTTGCAGGTGGCGAGCCTCGACCACGCCATGTGGTTCCACCGCCCGCCGGTGCTGGACGACTGGCTGCTCTACAGCCAGGACAGTCCCTCGGCCTTTGGCGGGCGCGGCATGACGCGTGGCGCAATTTTCACCCGCTCCGGCACCCTCATTGCCTCCGTGGCCCAGGAAGGGCTGATTCGGAAAAAGGCAACTGACTAAATTTTGCCCATTATTCCAATAGCGCCTATTTTTTGACCATCTGCGCTGGTGAAATTTTGCGCCGCAGCATGGCGCGTATTTTTATTGCAATCATTTCAGCGGATTAGAGACGCCGTTCGAATCTGGCACGCCCCTTGAATGTGTAGCTCTCAGTCGTTGCGGCGAAGGTTGCCAACGGCAAGGAGAGATGGCCCCGGCTGGGGGAACAAGCACGAAGGATGGGAAACCAGATGAAAATTGTGATGGCCATTATCAAGCCGTTCAAACTCGATGAGGTGCGCGAGGCCCTCACCACCGTTGGCATCCAGGGCCTGACCGTGACGGAAGTGAAGGGTTACGGGCGCCAGAAGGGGCATACGGAAATCTACCGCGGCACCGAATATGCCGTCAGCTTCCTGCCGAAACTGAAGATCGAGATCGCCGTGCCTGCCGACCTCGTCGACAAGGCGGTCGAGGCGATCGCGTCTGCCGCCAAGACCGGCCAGATCGGCGACGGCAAGATCTTTGTCTATTCCATCGACCATGCCGTGCGCATCCGCACCGGCGAAACCGATTCCGAAGCGCTCTAAGCAACCGGCATATTCAGGGAGCATTTTCAAAATGTCGTCATTCAAGCCTTCTCATACCCTCGCCCGCGTGGCTGCTGCCACCACGGCTATGCTTGCGCCGGTTGTCGCTTTCGCGCAGGAAACCGCGCCCGCCGCCACCGAAGCCGTCGCCGCAGCCCCCGTTCCGGACAAGGCGGACACCGTCTTCATGTTCCTGTCGACGCTGCTCGTCTTCTTCATGCTGATCCCGGGTCTGGCACTTTTCTACGGCGGCCTGGTGCGCGCCAAGAACATGCTGTCGGTCCTCATGCAGTGCACCGTCATCGGCGCCATGATGATGATCATCTGGGTCGTCTACGGTTATTCCTTCGCCTTCGGCGGTTCGACCAGCGCCTATTTCGGCGGCTTCGCCAAGATGTTCCTGTCGGGCGTGACCGTCGATAGCACGGCCGCAACCTTCTCCGACGGCGTCGTCATTCCGGAATATATCTTCATCCTGTTCCAGATGACCTTTGCCGCGCTGACCCCGGCCCTCATCATCGGCGCCTTCGCCGAGCGCATCAAGTTCTCGGCCGTCCTGCTCTTCACGGCACTCTGGGCCACCTTCGTCTACTTCCCGATCGCCCACATGGTCTGGGACGCCAACGGCCTGATCTTCGGCATGGGCGCCCTCGACTTCGCCGGCGGCACCGTTGTGCACATCAATGCCGGCGTGGCAGGCCTCATCGGCGCGATCATGGTCGGCAAGCGTACCGGCTTCGGCAAGGACATGATGGCTCCCCACTCCATGACGCTCACCCTCGTCGGTGCCGCCATGCTGTGGTTCGGCTGGTTCGGCTTCAACGCCGGCTCCAACCTTGAAGCTTCGGGCGGCGCGGTTCTCGCCACCGTCAACACCTTCGTCGCAACGGCCGCCGCAATCCTCGCCTGGTCGCTCGTCGAGACCTTCACCCGCGGCAAGGCTTCGCTGCTGGGCGCCGCTTCCGGCATGATCGCCGGCCTCGTCGCCGTCACCCCGGCTGCCGGCTCCGTCGGTCCGTTCGGCGCCATCGTGCTCGGCCTCATCGTCTCGCCGGTCTGCTACTTCTTCGTCGCCGTCGTGAAGAACAAGTTCGGCTACGACGACACCGCGGACGTCTTCGGCGTACACGGCATCGGCGGCCTCATCGGCGCGCTCGGCACCGGCATCTTCACCGCCCCGTCGCTCGGCGGCACGGGCGGCGCGGATTTCTCCATCGCCTCGCAGTTCATGACGCAGCTCACCGCCGTCGTCATCACCATTGCCTGGTGCGGCATCGTCTCGGCGATCCTCTACAAGGTGGTCGACATGATCGTCGGCCTGCGCGTCACCGTCGAAGCCGAGCGCGAAGGCCTCGACCTCTCCTCGCACGGCGAAGCGGCCTACCACTCCTAAGGGCTTCGCGGCGGCTCCAGCAGCCGCCGCAAAACGTCCCGTCGCGGCCATAGGAAACTATGCCGCCCTTGGCCCGGACCCAAAAAGTCCGGGCCTTTTTCGTGTCCAAGGCCGAAACCGAGGCCACGAAAGCGGCATGGTTAACATGCCATTAAGGCTTCCTTCGTAGGGTTCACAGTCAGGCACATCCGCGAATCGCGCGGAATCGGTGCGGTTTTCCTTGGACGGACTATAGGCTGTAACCATGAGCAGAAGCATCTCGGCAGGACTGGATAACCGTCACGACCGCTTCGTTCTGTCGGCATTCGTCTGGCGACAGTTGCAAATCCTGTTCGGCCTCTGCACTTTCCTCGGCCTTGCCTTCGCGGTCGCCGCACTTTCCACCTGGAACGTCTCCGACCCGAGCCTCTCCTATGCCTCGAGCGGCGCGCCGGCCAACATCCTCGGTTATCCCGGCGCCGTCTTCGCCGATATCTTCATGCAGTTCTTCGGCATCGCCAGCGTCATCGCGCTGCTGCCGGTCGTCGCCTGGGGGCTGGCGCTGATCAGCGGCCGGCGCTTCAACCGCGTGCCGCAGCGCGCCGGCGCCTGGCTTGGCGGCGCCATCCTCGCCTCCGCAGCGCTTGCCTGCGTGCCCGCACCCGTCACCTGGCCGCTGCCGACCGGGCTCGGCGGCGTCTTCGGCGACATGATCCTGCGCTTCCCCGCCCTCTTCACCGGCGCCTACCCGACCGGCCTCTTCGCCAGCATCCTCGGCGGCATCATCGCCATCCCGGCCGCCTGGCTGATGGTCTTCGCCGCCGGCCTGATCGGCTCCGTCACCATCGAGGACGAAGAGGATTTCGCTCCCGTGCCGACGCCGAGCCGCGCACGCACCATTGCCGAGGAAAACGAGGACGACGACGACCGGGAAGGCCCGCTCACCGTTTTCGCCGGCGCCATGACGCATGCCTGGTACACCGGCCATGCCCGCATGCGCCGCCTCTTCGGCCTCGCCAACCAGCGCCGCAAGGCGCGCGGCATCGAGCAGCCCTATGATTTCAACGAGGACGAGTTCGGCACGCTGAACGAGCCGGTGCGCGCCCGCACCCCGGCCCGCAGCGCGAGCGAGCGCGTCGAACCCTCTCTCGACGGCCGCCGCGTCGTCGCCGCCCCGCCGATGGCCGGCGACGAGGACGACGACCTGCCCTTCGACAGGGACGACGAACCAATGCGCCGCCCGAGCGGCATCCTGCCGGACGACGATGCCGACGACGTCGCCGCCGACTGGGCGCCGCGCCGCGCCCCGGCCCGCCAGCCGCTGCCCGCCACCACTGCCCGCGTCGTGCCCCCGGCCGCCCGACCCAAGCCCGGCCAGCGCATCGAGCGCGAGGCGCAGACCTCCTTCGTCGGCCCGGACGGTTTTGCCCTGCCGCCGATCCATCTGCTCGCCGAGCCGAAGGGGCAGGTGCGCGACACCACGCTGTCGGCCGACGCGCTGGAGCAGAATGCCCGCATGCTGGAAGGCGTGCTGGAGGATTTCGGCGTCAAGGGCGAGATCATCCATGTGCGCCCCGGCCCGGTCGTCACGCTCTACGAACTGGAACCTGCACCCGGCATCAAGTCGTCGCGCGTCATCGGCCTTGCCGACGACATCGCCCGCTCGATGAGCGCGATCGCCGCCCGTGTCGCCGTCGTGCCCGGCCGCAACGCCATCGGCATCGAACTGCCGAACCAGAGCCGCGAGACCGTCTACCTGCGCGAACTCATCGCCAGCCGCGACTTCGAGACCTCGAAGGCCAAGCTAGCCATGGCGCTCGGCAAGACCATCGGCGGCGAGCCGGTCATCTCCGACATCGCCAAGATGCCCCACCTGCTCGTTGCCGGCACCACCGGCTCGGGCAAGTCCGTCGCCATCAACACCATGATCCTCTCGCTGCTCTACCGGCTGAAGCCGGAACAGTGCCGCCTGATCATGATCGACCCCAAGATGCTGGAACTCTCCGTCTATGACGGCATCCCGCACCTGCTCTCCCCCGTCGTCACCGATCCGAAGAAGGCCGTCGTCGCCCTCAAATGGACGGTGCGCGAGATGGAGGAGCGCTACAAGAAGATGTCGAAGATCGGCGTGCGCAACATCGACGGCTTCAACAGCCGCGTCGAGCAGGCGCTGGCCAAGGGTGAGCAGATCAGCCGCACCGTGCAGACCGGCTTCGACCGCCAGACCGGCGAGGCGATGTACGAGACGGAGGAATTCGATCTCCAGCCGATGCCCTATATCGTCGTCATCATCGACGAAATGGCCGACCTGATGATGGTCGCCGGCAAGGACATCGAAGGTGCGGTCCAGCGCCTCGCCCAGATGGCGCGCGCCGCCGGCATCCACGTCATCATGGCAACGCAGCGCCCCTCCGTCGACGTCATCACCGGCACGATCAAGGCGAACTTCCCGACCCGCATCTCCTTCCAGGTCACCTCGAAGATCGACAGCCGCACCATCCTGGGCGAACAGGGCGCCGAACAGCTGCTCGGCATGGGCGACATGCTCTACATGGCCGGCGGCGGACGCATCCAGCGCGTGCACGGTCCCTTCGTCTCAGACGGCGAAGTGGAGGCCGTCGTGGCGCATCTCAAGACGCAGGGCTCGCCGCAATATCTCGATGCGATCACCCAGGACGACGACGAGGATGGCGAGGGCGGCGGCGGCCCGGCCGGCACCGCGAACCTCGAGGATTCGGACGACCCCTACGACCAGGCCGTGGCCGTGGTGCTGCGCGACGGCAAGGCGTCCACCTCCTATATCCAGCGCCGCCTCGGCATCGGCTACAACCGCGCCGCCTCGCTGATCGAGCGCATGGAGAAGGAGGGCCTGATCGGCCCCGCCAACCACGCCGGCAAGCGCGAGATACTCGTGCCGACGGAAGAGTAAATTTCGGAACGACGGCCGGGAACGGGGCGCCGTCTGCGGCGTTCCGCCCGCAAGTTCCGCGTCAGGGCCGGATGCCATTATGGCGCCGTGTTTGGCCCGCATGACACGCAGATGAAGGAGACCAACATGATCCCATCCGAGAAAGGCCACGCGACCGGCATGCTGACCCGCCGTGGCTTCACCTGCCTGATGGCCTTCACGCTCGCAACCGGCCTTTCGGCGCTGGCGCCCGCCGATGCCTCGGCGCAGGCAAGCGGCGCCGCCCAGAAGATCGCCGACCACTTCGCCTCCGTGAAGACGATGATCGGCGAATTCGTGCAGTTCGGCCCGCGCGGCGAACAGACCGGCGGCAAGTTCTACATCAACCGTCCGGGCAAGATCCGCTTCAACTACGAAGAGCCCTCGCCGATGCGCGTGATCGCCGACGGCAAGTCCGTCGTCATCGGCAACCGCAAGCTCAAGACCTGGGACATCTATCCGCTCTCCAAGACCCCGCTCAACCTGCTGCTCGGCGAGAAGATCGACCTCTCCGCCAAGATGGTGCGCAACGTCAAGGAAGAGGCGGATCTCACGACCATCGTGCTCGGCGACCGCAACATGTTCGGCGATTCGACCATCACCATGATGTTCGACCCGAAGACCTATGACCTGCGCCAGTGGACCATCACCGACGCGCAGGGCAAGGACACCTCCGTGATGATCTTCAACGTCAAGACGGGCGTCGCCCTCGACGAAAAGGTCTTCTCGATCCCCTATGACGAGGTCCGCAACAAGGGCGCGAACTGAGAAAGCCGTTTCCGTTTCGTCATGCATGCGCTAAGACGCCCCGGACAGATTTCCGGGGGCAGGCATGGCACTTTCGATTGCGACGTGGAACATCAATTCCGTGCGGCTGCGCATGCCGCTCGTCGAACATTTCCTGACAACCTTCTCACCGGATATCCTGTGCCTGCAGGAAACCAAATGTCCGAACGACCTCTTCCCCTTGAAGCCGCTGAAGGCGCTCGGCTACGAGCACATCGTCTTTCACGGCCAGAAGGGCTATCACGGTGTCGCGACCATTTCCCGCCTGCCGCTGACCGAGCTCGTTGAGCGGCGCGACTATTGCGGCGTGGGTGACGCGCGCCATATCTCGGTCGTCTTCCATCACCGGGGCAAGTCGATCCGCCTGCACAATTTCTATGTGCCGGCCGGCGGCGATGAGCCGGACCGCACGATCAACCAGAAATTCGGCCACAAGCTCGATTTCATCGAGGAGATGAAGCTTCTGCACGCCGAGGCCGAGGCGGGCATCTCGTCGATCCTCGTCGGCGACCTCAACATCGCGCCGCTGGAGCACGACGTCTGGTCGCACAAGCAGCTCTTGAAGATCGTCAGCCATACGCCGATCGAGACCGAGGGCCTGATCGACGTGATGACCAAGGGCGCCTGGGTCGACCTGATGCGCCGCAAGGTGCCCGCGCACGAAAAGCTCTATACGTGGTGGAGCTACCGTTCGGCCGACTGGGTCGCCGCCGACAAGGGCCGCCGCCTCGACCACATCTGGTCCTCCGCCGACCTCGAACCGCACCTCACCGATATCAAGGTCATCCGCGAAGCCCGCGGCTGGGAACGGCCGTCAGACCATGTGCCGGTGATCGCGGAATTTGATTTCTAGGCGAAACGCCCCGCGAGGCTGCGCATCTCGCTGATCATCGCCGCGAGGTTTTCGCGGATGCGGGCGTCGACGAGGACGGCGACGTCCGGGTATTCTTCCAGCATGCGCCGGAAGAGCGGGCGGTTGATGCGGATGACTTCGCTGTCCTCGGTCGCCACCGCTGTATATTTGCGCTCGACGGCAGAGATCATCGCAAGCTCGGAGAGCAGCGTGCCGGCTTGCGCCGTGCCTTCGTCGCGCGTCGAGCCATCGCGAAGCGTCGAGGTGAGGCTGAACGCACCGGAGGCGACGACGAAGCCGCAATCGGCGGACGTGCCCTCGCGAAACAGCGTCTGCCCCTCGACCAGCCGCCGGCGCTCCGCGCCAAAGGCCATCAGCCGCAGCTTGTCGTCGGCGAGCCCCGCAAAGAGCGGCACGCGGGAAAGCAGGGCAATGTCGTCGCTGAGAGCCACGGTGGGCATCCCTCCAAAAGCAATTCCGGGACGTTAAAAACCTTACGGTACGATCTTGTACCCGCCGTTCTCTGTCACGAGAATCTCCGCATTGGAAGGGTCCCGCTCGATCTTCTGGCGCAGACGGTAGACATGGGTCTCCAGCGTGTGGGTCGTCACGCCGGAATTGTAGCCCCAGACCTCTTCCAAGAGCACATCGCGCGTCACCACCTTCTGGTCGGCGCGATAGAGGTAGCGGATGATCGCCGCCTCCTTCTCCGTCAGCCGGATCTTCTGGCCGTTTTCGAGCGTCAGCAGTTTCTGGCCCGGCTTGAACGTATAGGGGCCGACGGTGAAGGTGGCGTCCTCGCTGCTTTCGTGCTGGCGCAGCTGCGCGCGGATGCGCGCGAGGAGCACGGCGAAGCGGAACGGCTTCGTCACATAGTCGTTCGCGCCGGCTTCCAGCCCGAGGATCGTGTCCGAATCGGTATCGTGCCCGGTCAGCATGATGATCGGCGCCTTGAAGCCGCCCTTGCGCAAGAGCTTGACGGCCTCGCGCCCGTCCATATCCGGCAGGCCGACATCCATGATAAGCAGGTCGATCTGGTTGGCGCGGGCCGTCTGGATGCCCTTGCCGGCCGTCATTTCCTCGAGCGTGGAAAATTCCTCGTAAAGCGAAAGCTGCTCGACGAGCGTCTCGCGAAGGTCGTTGTCGTCATCGACAAGAAGGATGGTGCGGGATGTCATGCTTTACCTCTCGGCATTCCTCTGAAAGTAAGGGAACTGGCGCTTTTGGCAAGCCCGTCCATGGCTTAGCCAGTCAAGTTGCCACAAGGCGCGAATATGGCGGAATGACATGAGCCGGATCACATCTCCTAAACATTGCGTGAAGACCATCCTCGTGCGCCCCGCACCGGGCAAAAAGACCCGCGCCATCGTGCAGGTCGGTTCGTTGCGCATCCCCGCCGCAATCGGCCGCACCGGACGTACCTCACTCAAACGCGAAGGCGACGGCGCCACCCCCATCGCCGCCATGCCGCTGCTCTCCGGCTTTGTGCGCGGCGACCGTGTAGCCCTGCCAGGAACCGCCCTGCCCTTCCGCCGCATCCGGCCCTCCATGCTCTGGTGCGACGCGCCGAGCCATCCGAGCTACAACAGCCTCGTGCGCGCCCCGTTCAAGCCGAGCCATGAGGAGATGCGCCGCGCGGACGAACTCTATGACATCTGCCTCGTGCTCGACTGGAACGTCACCTCGCGCCGCCGCAACAAGGGGTCGGCGATCTTCTTCCACCTGATCCGCCCCGGCTACGAGCCGACGGCCGGCTGCGTCGCCATCGCGAAGCGCGACATGCTGCGCATCCTGCCGCATTTGCGCCGCGGCACGGTCGTGCGCGTGCTCTGACGATTTTGGCGGCGGGCGGGCTGAAATGCTGCGCTGCGGGACCTATATCAGCCTCGACCGTCGCCGGGCTGCAAGGCGCCACGGGAAACCCGTCCGGGTTCAAGCACGCCAAACCTTTTTCACGGAGAGATTCTGATGAGCGATCAACCCACAATCCTGTTTCATGATGGCAACAGCATTCCCCAGATCGGCCTCGGCGTCTGGCAGACCCCGAACGACACGGCCGTGACCGCGGTCAAGGCGGCGCTCGACAGCGGTTACCGCCATGTCGATACGGCGGCGATCTACGAGAACGAGCAGGGCGTCGGCGAGGGCATCCGCGCCTCCGGCGTCGACCGCGCCGAAATCTTCCTCACCACCAAGCTCTGGAACGGCGACCAGGGCCACGATGCGACGCTGAAGGCCTTCGATGCCAGCCTGAAGCGGCTCGGCACCGATTATGTCGACCTCTACCTCATTCACTGGCCGGCGCCGAAGCGCGGCCAGTTCGTCGATACCTGGAAGGCCTTCATCCAGCTGCAGAAGGAAGGCCGCGCCCGCTCCATCGGCGTGTCGAACTTCTATCCGGAACACCTGCAGCGCCTGATCGACGAGACCGGCATCACCCCGGTCATCAACCAGATCGAGTTGCACCCGGATTTCCCCCAGACGGAAACCCGCGCCTACCACGAAAAACACCGCATCATCACGGAATCCTGGAGCCCGCTCGGCCAGGGCACGCTGCTGACAAACCCCGTCGTTGCCGGCATCGCTGCAAAACACGGCCGCACACCGGCCCAGGTCATCACCCGCTGGCATATCGATAACGGCCTGGTGGTCATCCCGAAATCGGTGACGCCGTCGCGCATCGCGGAAAACGTCAAGGTCTTCGACTTCAAGCTCGACGACGAGGACATGGCAACCTTTGCCGGCCTCGAAAAGGGCGGCAAGCGAATCGGCCCGGACCCGATGACGGCAAGTTTCTGATCCTGCAAGTGGCACCGGTTATTTGTTGACCGCCGGAAAAGTCCACCGCCCTCTCTTCCGTCATGGTCGGGCTTGACCCGACCATCCATGCCTCACCCCCGACGTCATCCTCGGGTCAAGCCCGAGGATGACGTCGGGGGTGGCGACCTCTGTCATCGATTTCAATTAAGCCAGCGTCTTCGGCGTGACGAAGGCTTCCAGCCGGCCCGAACCGGGCGCGACATCCGCCCAACGCTGGCTATCGAAGGCGATCACCGCCAGCCCCGCCGTTGGATATTTCGTCCGCAACCGGCCGAGTGCGCCGGCCTCACCCTGTGGTGCCAAAAGTGCGGCCAGTTCTTCGAAACCGGGATTGTGCCCGATGACCAGAAGCGTCCCGCTCTCGTCCGGCGCTGCGTGGATCGCATCCAGAATGGCCGCCGGCGCGGCCTCGTAGATCGAGGGCACCGTGCGGGACGGGCACGGCGTGGCAAAGGCCGGCGCGACCAGCGCCCAGGTCTCCTGCGTGCGCCGGGCGGATGACACCAGCGCGAAATCCGGCTCAAGGCCCGCGGTGGCCATATGGATGCCCATGCGCGGAGCATCGCGGCGGCCCCGGTCGCCGAGTGGCCGGTCGTGATCCTCGACGCCGTCAGGCCAGGCCGATTTTGCATGACGCAGGAGGAGAAGGCGTCTCATGGAAATCTCCTTCAAACGAAAAGGCCGCAAACAAAAAGGCCGGGAGCTATCTCCCGGCCTTTTTATCACAACGGCAATGCAGCCGTGATCATTTCCATTCGCGGATATCGACGAAGTGACCGGCGATCGCGGCCGCGGCGGCCATGGCCGGCGAGACGAGATGCGTGCGGCCCTTGAAGCCCTGGCGGCCCTCGAAATTGCGGTTCGAGGTCGACGCGCAGCGCTCGCCCGGCTTCAGGCGGTCGTCGTTCATGGCGAGGCACATGGAGCAGCCCGGCTCGCGCCAGTCGAAGCCCGCTTCCTTGAAGATCTTGTCGAGGCCTTCCCGCTCCGCCTGCTCCTTCACGAGGCCGGAGCCCGGAACGATCATGGCGTCGACCGTGGAGGCAACCTTCCGGCCCTCGACGACGGCGGCGACGGCGCGCAGGTCCTCGATGCGGCCATTGGTGCAGGAGCCGATGAAGACGCGGTCGATGGCGATGTCGGTGATCTTGGTTTCCGGCTTCAGGCCCATATAGTCGAGCGCGCGCCACTTGGAGGAGCGCTTCGTCTCGTCCTCGATCTCGTCCGGGTTCGGCACGACGCCCTGCACGGAGACGACATCTTCCGGCGAGGAACCCCAGGAGACGATCGGCGGCAGGTTGGCGGCATCGAGCACGACGACGCGGTCGAAATGCGCGCCTTCCTCGGTGTAGAGCGTCTTCCAGTATTCCAGCGCCATGTCCAGCGCCTTGCCCTTCGGCGCGCGCGGCTTGCCCTTGATATATTCGAAGGTCTTTTCGTCCGGCGCGATGAGGCCGGCGCGCGCGCCGCCTTCGATCGTCATGTTGCAGATCGTCATGCGGCCTTCCATCGACAGCGCACGGATCGCCTCGCCCGCAAACTCGATGACATGGCCCGTGCCGCCGGCCGTGCCGATCTCGCCGATGATGGCGAGGATGATGTCCTTGGCGGTGACGCCGGGCGGCAGCTGGCCGTCGACGCGCACCAGCATGTTCTTCGCCTTCTTCTGGATCAGCGTCTGGGTGGCCAGAACATGTTCCACTTCCGACGTGCCGATGCCGTGCGCCAGCGCACCGAAGGCGCCGTGCGTGGAGGTGTGGCTGTCACCGCAGACGATGGTCATGCCCGGCAGCGTAAAGCCCTGCTCGGGGCCGACAATGTGCACGATGCCCTGGCGCACGTCCTTTTCGGAGTAATATTCGACGCCGAATTCCGCGGCATTGTTGGCGAGCGCCTCGACCTGGATGCGGCTTTCCTCGTTCTTGATGCCCTGGGCGCGATCCGGCGAGGTCGGCACGTTGTGGTCGACGACGGCGAGCGTCTTTTCCGGCGCACGCACCTTGCGGCCGGCCATGCGCAGGCCTTCGAAGGCCTGCGGGCTCGTCACCTCGTGAACCAGGTGACGATCGATGTAGAGAAGACAGGTTCCGTCTTCCTGGCGGCTGACGATGTGATCGTCGAAAATCTTATCATAGAGGGTACGGGGTGCACTCATGGCTCTTCATCCGCTTGGCATGTGTTGGGGTACTGGAAATCGGCGAGCGCGGGGCTCGCAAGGATCGCAAGCGATCAGGCTAGGCGGCTGGTGAGCGCCCCGAAGACGCGCGCAAAGAAGCGTGCCGGCAGGCGCTTGTGATCCTGCAGCACGACGACATGCTTTTCCGTGCATCCGAACTTGGATTCCATGGCCCGCATATAACGATTTTTGCGGCGCTCGGCAAGTTGCCGGCCGGCAACGCCGTTTACGCTCTTCCTAAAATTTCCCGCGCGCCGCCTTGCCGCAGCCCCGAATTTTTGACACTCGGTATACGTATCCGGCTAAGCGTCGGCTTGAGGGGACTTACATGAAGACGATTACCTGGCGCGACCGCGCGCGCTACCAGTTCGACAAGAGCATGGCGGCGGGGCCAATCGCGCTGATCGGCTGGCTTGCGGTCATCTCGCTGGTCGTCATCCTCGTCGCCGGCCTGTTCCTCGCCCTGACCGGCATCAAGCCGGATGGCGGCGAGCCCGTCTCCTTCATCGAAGGCGCCTGGGAATCGCTGATGCGCACCATGGATGCCGGCACGATGGGCGGCGATGTGGGCTGGAGCTTCCGCGGCGTCTCGCTCGCCGTCACCGTCGCGGGCATCTTCGTCTTCTCCGCGCTGATCGGCGTCTTGAGCTCGGGCCTCGACGAGAAGCTCGACGAGCTGCGCAAGGGCCGCTCGCATGTGCTGGAGAAAGACCACACGATCATCTTCAACTGGTCGCCCTCGATCTTCGACGTGATTTCCGAGCTGGTGATCGCCAACCAGAGCCGCCGCAATCCGCGCATCGTCATCATGGCTTCGAAGGACAAGGTGGAGATGGAGGACGAGATCGCCGACAAGATCGCCGACCTCGGCAACACCCGCATCATCTGCCGCAGCGGCGACCCGACCGACCTCTACGACGTCAACATCGTCAACCCGCAGGCATCCCGCTCGATCATCGTGCTGTCGCCGGAAAGCGACTATGCGGATTCGCAGGTCATCAAGACCGTGCTGGCGCTGGTCAACGACCCGGATCGGCGCAAGGAGCCCTACCGGATCGCCGCCGAGATCCGCGATGCCAAGAATGCCGAGGTCGCCCGCATCGTCGGCGGCTCCGAGCTGCAACTGGTGCTCGCCGACGAGCTGATCTCGCGCATCGTGGTCAGCTCCAGCCGGCAGGCCGGGCTTTCGGCCGTCTATACCGAACTGCTCGATTTCGACGGCTCGGAAATCTACGCCGTCGAGCAGCCGGCACTCACCGGCAAATCCTTCGGCAATGCGGTGATGGCCTATGACACGTCGACGCTGATCGGCATCTGCGACACCGACGGTGTCGTGCACCTCAACCCGCCGACGAACCGCATCATGCTGGCCGGCGAAAGGGCGATCCTGATTGCCGAGGACGACGCGACGATCAAGCTGCGCACCGCCGAGTTCGAGGTCGACCGCGAGATCGTGCGCCCGCGCGTCAACCGCGAGCCGGGGCCGGAGAGCACGCTGCTGCTCGGCTGGAACCGGCGCGGGCCGATCATCACGCAGGAACTGTCGCGCTACGTCGCGCCCGGCTCCGAACTGATGATCGCCGCCGATACGCCGGAATTCGAGGCGGATGTCGCCAAGCTCCAGTTTATCAAGGAAAACCTCTCCGTCCGCTGCACCGTCATCGACACCTCGAACCGTGCCGCGCTCGATGCGCTCGACGTGCCCGCCTACGACCATGTGCTGGTGCTCGGCTACAGCGACCACATGGCCGCCCAGCCGGCCGATACGGCAACGCTCGTCACACTGCTGCAGCTTCGCAAGATCGCCGACGCCGCCAATCAGCATATCGGCATCGTCAGCGAGATGATCGACGTGCGCAACCGCAACCTCGCCGCCGTCACCCGCGCCGACGATTTCGTCGTCAGCAACAAGCTGGTGAGCCTCATGCTGGCGCAGGCCTCGGAAAACGAGCTGATGGCGCAGATTTTCGACGAATTGCTCGACGAGGACGGCTCGGAAATTTACATGCGCCCGGTGACGGACTATATCGCCATCGACCGGCCGGTGAATTTCTACACCGTCAACCTCGCGGCCCTCATCCGCGGCGAGGTGGCGCTCGGCTACAGCCACGCGAAAAGGGCCGGGCACGACCCGCGCAACATGGGCGGCGTCGTGGTCAATCCGGCGAAATCGGAAAAGGTGACTTTCGATCCCTCCGACCGCCTGATCATCCTCTCCCGCACGTAAAAATTTCAGGTCCGCCGCAGGCGCTTTTCCAGGCCGCGCAGGCCGAGCGAAAGGCCGATCGTCAGGATGAGATAGACATAGGCGACGATGGAATAGGTCTCGAAGAACCGGAAGGAGCCGGAGGCATAGACCTTGCCCATCTGCGTGATGTCGGCAACGCCGAGCACGGAGACGAGCGAGGAATCCTTCACCATCGCCACGAAATCATTGCCGAGCGGCGGCAGGATGACGCGCACCGCCTGCGGGAAGACGACGAGCCGGAAGCGCTGGAAGCGCGACAGGCCGAGCGCCTTGGCCGCCTCGATTTGCCCCTTGTCGACGGACTGGATGCCGGCGCGAAAAACCTCGCCGATGAAGGCGGAATAGCCGATCATCAGCGCGATGATCGCCCGCCACATCAGCGAGACGTCGCGCACCTGCATCGGCTCGATGAACCCGGCACTGACGAGCGGCGAAATCACCAGATTGACCAGCGCCACCAGCGCCGGCGCGCCGACGAAGGCGATGTAGAACAGCAGCACGAGGATCGGCACGCCACGGATCACCTCCGTGTAGAAGCGCGCGACCTGGCGCAGAACCTTGCTGTCCGACAGCGCCATGAGCGCAAGGCCGAGGCCGGCGAGCGTGGCGAGCAGGAAGGCGACGAGCGTCACGAAGATCGTGACCCAGAGCCCCTTCAGCACGATGCCGAAGACCTGGGCGTAGAGATCATTGGCGACGATCACGCCGGCAAGCGCCAGCGCGATCACGGCAAGGACGACCAGCCACCAGGGATAGTCGCCCTTTGCCGCGTCAGAGGAAACGGGAGCCATGCGCCCGCTACTGACCCATCTTGTAGTCCAGGAACCACTTCTTGTTGAGCGCCTCCAGCGTGCCGTCGGCCGTCATGGCGGCAATGGCGGCATTGACCGGTGCGACGAGATCGGAGCCCTTCGGGAATATGAAGCCGAAATCCTCCGTGCCGAGCGGCTCGCCGACGACCTTGAGCTTGCCGCCCGAGGCATCGACATAGCCCTTGGCCGCAACGCCGTCGGTGAGCACCAGGTCGACGTCGCCGGCCTGGAGCGCCTGTACGGTCGCGCCAAAAGTCTCGAACAGCTTGATGCGCGGGTTCTGCTCGTTGCCGTCGAGGATTTCGTAGACGGCGGTGTAGAACGGCGAGGTGCCGGGCTGGGCGGCGACCAGGCCATCCGTCAGCGCCGCGAAGGATTTGGCATCCTTGAAACGGGCCTCGTCGCCACGCACCAGCATGAACTGCTGCGAGCGCATGTAGGGCGCGGAGAAGTCCACCTTCTCCTTGCGGTCGTCCTTGATGGTGATGCCGGTCATGCCGATGTTGTACTGATTGTCGGAGACCGCCTGGATCATCGCGTCCCAGCTGGTGTTCTGGTACTCGACCTTGAAGTTCAGCCGCTTGGCGATCTCGTTCATCGCGTCATATTCCCAGCCGATCTGCTCGCCGGTCTTCGGATCGACGAATTGCAGCGGCGGATAGGCGTTCTCCGTTACGACGACGACGGACTTGCCGCCGAGATCGGGCAGGTCCGCGGCGAAGGCGACAGCGGGCATGAGGGCAGCGGCGGCAAGGCCTGCAAGGACGGCGCGGCGGGAAAACATCGGCTTCAAGCTCCTGGATTGTGGCGGCGGAACACTGTCACAGGAGCAGGCAGCGAGGCAAGCACGGCGCTTGTGTGCAACCGCCTTTCCCGAAAACAAAAAGCCGCCGGCCAGGGCCGACGGCTTCGATCAATGTGTGCAGCTACCGGATTATTCGGCGGCGGCTTCTGCGGCCTTTGCGGCTTCGGCAGCTTCTGCTGCAGCGGCCTTCTCGGCGGCTTCTGCTGCGGCCTTTTCAGCGGCGAGCGCCTGTGCGGCTGCGACCTTCTCGGCTTCGAGACGGGCCTTTTCCTCGGCAACGGCGGCGCGCTCGGCGTCGTTCAGGCTGCGGGCGCGCGTGCCGGTGTTCTCGACGATACGAGCCGACTTGCCGCGACGATCGCGCAGGTAGTAGAGCTTGGCGCGACGGACCTTACCGCGGCGGACGACTTCGACGCCTTCGACGAGCGGCGAGTAAACCGGGAATACGCGCTCGACGCCTTCGCCGTAGGAGATCTTGCGAACGGTGAAGCTCTCGTTGATGCCGCCACCCGAACGGGCGATGCACACGCCTTCATAGGCCTGTACGCGGGTACGCGAACCTTCCGTCACGCGGACGTTGACGCGGACGGTGTCGCCCGGGGAGAATTCCGGAAGCTGGCGCTTGGCTTCGATCTTCGCTGCCTGTTCGGCTTCGAGCTGCTGGATGATGTTCATCGGTCTAACCTTCTGGTTTTTCTGAAACAGCCAGAGCGCTCGACGGTCACCTTACAAGGTCATGCCTCTAAGGTTAGCCCGTTACCGGGCGGAGCGGATTCGCCATTCTTTGCTTGCAGGTCGGCTGGGTAATCCCAAATCCGTGCGGGCCAATACACCAATCGAACCTGCTTGTCATCCCCACGGCCGAAAGAATCCGCCCGAAAGAGCCGGTTTTCGGCCCTTGCCCGCCTTTCACCGCCACGCTATCACGCGGGACAGGGAGAAGCGGCACGACCATTGCCGCCGGGAGTATCATGTCCATAGCCGATGCCATACTGCTTTTCGTCGCCGGATTCCTGTCCGGCGTGGTCAATGCCATTGCCGGCGGCGGCACCTTCCTCACCTTCGGCGCGATGACGCTGACCGGCCTGCCGCCGATCGTCGCCAACGCCACCTCCTCGATCACCCAGTTTCCGGGCTACGTCACGTCCTCGCTCGCCTATGCCAAGGAGATCAGGGCGGACTGGCGCGAGGCGGCGCTGCTCGGCGGCATCTCGCTCGTCGGTGGCCTCGCCGGCGCGCTGCTGCTGCTGTCGCTCGACAACCCGTCCTTCCGCGCGCTGGTGCCGTGGCTGCTGCTCGCCGCCACCATCATCTTCGCCGCCGGCCCCTATCTCAAGCCGAAGACGCTGCACGCCGAAACGCCGGTCTCGCCGCTCGGCTTCGTCGGACAGTTCCTCACCTCGATCTATGGCGGCTTCTTCGGCGCCGGCATGGGCATCATGATGCTCGCCGTGCTGGGCCTCACCAAGGGCGGCGACTACCATCGCCTCAATGCGCTGAAGAATTTCCTGGCCGTGGTGATCGCCGCGGTCGCCATCATCGTCTTCGCCAGCGGCGACGTGGTCGGCTGGCCGCAGGCCGCCGTCATGGTGCCGGCCGGCGCGCTCGGTGGCTGGTCCGGCGTGTGGGCGGCGCGGCGCGTGCCGCAGCCGGTGATCCGCGGCCTGGTGGTCGCGGTTGGTGCTGCGTTAACGATCTACTATTTCGCGACGGGCTGAGCGTCGAGCAAGTCCGGCCGGCGCTCGCGCGTCAGCTTTTCCGCCTCCTCGCGTCGCCATCGGTCGATGGCCGCGTGGTTGCCGGAGGTCAGCACGCCGGGGATCTCCTGCGCTTCCCAGACCTGCGGCCGCGTATAATGCGGATGCTCCAGCAACCCGCCCTCAAAACTCTCGTGTTCGCCGGACAGCGCATTGCCCATGACGCCCGGCAGGATGCGCACGATCGCGTCGAGCAGGATCATCGCCGCCGGCTCGCCGCCGGAGAGAATATAGTCGCCGATCGAAACCTCTTCGAGCTGCCGCCCATCGATGACGCGCTGGTCGACACCCTCGAACCGGCCGCAGACCACGATCGCGCCCTCGCCGGCCGCAAGCTCACGCACACGGGCCTGCGTCAACGGCCGGCCACGCGGGCTCATCAGCAGGCGCGGACGGTTATCACCCTCGGAAGCGTGGTCGATGGCGCGGGCCAAAACATCGGGTTTCAGCACCATGCCCGCCCCGCCGCCCGCCGGCGTATCGTCCACGGTGCGGTGGCGGTCGGTGGTGAAATCACGGATCTGCACGCAATCCAGCGCCCAGTCCCCGCGCGCCAGCGCCTTGCCGGAGAGCGACTGGCCGAGCAGGCCCGGAAACATTTCCGGGTAGAGCGTCAATATGGTGGCGCGGAAAGCCACGTCATTCCCCGCCGTCTTCTTCAGGCGGACGGCGGCGCCGGCTGCCCGGCCCGTCCTTTTCCTCTTCTTCGAGGCCGGCGGCAATCGGATCGATCACCAGGCGCCCGCCATCAACATCGATTTCCAAGACGGCTGCCTCGGAAAACGGAATGAGCACCGGCCGCTTGCCGGGACCCTTGAGTTCCAGCAGGTCGCCCGCGCCAAAATCGAAGATACCCGTGACCGTGCCATGGCTGCGGCCCTCGGCATCGACGGCCTCCAGCCCTTCGAGGTCGGCATAGAAGAACTCGTCCTCGTCGAGCTCCTCGTCCGGCAGGTTGTCGCGGTCGATATAGAGATCGGTGCCGTTCAGCGCCTCGGCGGCGTTGCGGTCGTTGATGCCGCGAAAGCGCACGACGACGACATTCTTCGCCTCGCGCACCTCCAGCACCTCAAAGGCGCGGCCGTCATCCGTGTGGAGATGGCCGTAATCGCCGATCGCCGTGGGATCGATGGTGTAGGATTTCACACGGACTTCGCCGCGCAGGCCCTGGGCCGCGCCGACAGTGCCCATGAGGACGGGATTTTCCAGTTTCACCATGGTTGCTTCCGTGCGTTCCTTGAAACTTCTGCTGCGCGAAATCGCTTTACGATGTTCCGCGTCCCGCTCCAAACGAAAACGGGCGGCATGAAACACGCCGCCCGCTTCAAAAGAATGTCGCCGTCGATTATTCGGCGGCAGCAGCAGCGGCGTCTTCTTCCTTCTGCTTCTTCTCGGCAGCGCGCTCGAGCGCCTTCTTGCCGGGCTTTGCCTTTTCCGGGTTGCTGCGGGCTTCGCGCTTCACGACGCCGGCTTCGTCCAGGAAGCGGGCGACGCGGTCGGTCGCCTGGGCGCCCTTGGAGAGCCATTCCTTGATGCGGTCGGCGTCGAGCTGCACGCGGTTGGCGTCGTCCTTGCCGAGCATCGGGTTCCACGAACCGACCTTCTCGAGGAAGCGGCCGTCACGCGGCGAACGGGCGTCGGCAACGACGATCTGGTAGTACGGACGCTTCTTGGAGCCACCGCGGGCGAGACGAATTTTCAGTGCCATGTCATTTTCTCCTTCAAAGTGGTGAACCCACGTTTTGGTTTACGCAGGGGTATGGTTTGCGCCGCTGTGTTCAGCGGCAATGGCTTCGTGGTGCCGGATCACCTCGTGGATGATGAAGTTCAGGAACTTCTCCGCGAAATCCGGATCCAGATTGGCATCCTTCGCCAGGCGGCGAAGGCGCTCGATCTGGTATTCCTCGCGCGCCGGGTCGGCCGGCGGCAGTTCATGCGTCGCCTTCAGCACGCCCACCGCCTGGGTGCAGCGGAAGCGCTCGGCGAGCATATGCACAAGAGCAGCGTCGATATTGTCGATCGACTGCCGGTATTCTCCCAATTGCTGCTTGACCTTCGGATCGATCGTCATGCCTCAACCCCTCACTTCTTCTTCGGCAGGCCGGGAAGGCCCGGCAGGCCACCAAGACCCGGAAGACGCCCGCCGCCGCCGAGGCCCGGAAGACCGCCGCCGCCCAGGCCCGGCATGCTGCCGGGCTTGATGCCGGCCGCTTCCGCCTGCTTGGCGAGCGCTTCGAGCTGCTTCGGATCCATCTTCGACAGATCGGGCATGCCGCCCATGCCGCCGCCAAGGCCACCGAGGCCCATCTTGCCGGCAAGGCCGCCCATCATCTGCTTCATCATGCCGCCGCCCTTCTTGCCGCCCATCATCTTCATCATGTCCGCCATCTGGCGGTGCATCTTCAGAAGCTTGTTGATGTCGGCCGCATCGGTGCCGGAACCGGCCGCGATGCGCTTCTTGCGGGAATGCTTGAGCAGGTCCGGATTGGCGCGCTCGGCCTTGGTCATCGAATTGATGATGGCGATCTGGCGGCCGAACAGCTTGTCGTCGAGGCCCGCGGCGGACATCTTGTCCTTCATGCCGGCCATGCCGGGCATCAGCCCCATGATGCCGCCCATGCCGCCCATTTTCTGCATCTGGCGCAGCTGGTCGGCGAGGTCGTTCAGGTCGAACTTGCCCTTGGCCATCTTGGCGGCCATGGCGGCCGCCTTCTCGGCGTCGATATTTTCCGCCGCCATCTCGACCAGCGAGACGATGTCGCCCATGCCGAGGATGCGGTCGGCGACGCGGCGGGGATGGAATTCCTCCAGCTCGCCCATCTTTTCGCCGACGCCGATCAGCTTGATCGGCTTGCCGGTGACGGCGCGCATCGAAAGGGCCGCACCACCGCGGCCGTCGCCGTCCATGCGGGTAAGCACGAGGCCGGTAATGCCGACGCGGTCGTCGAAATTGCGGGCGAGGTTGACCGCGTCCTGACCGGTCAGCGCGTCGGCGACGAGCAGGATTTCATGCGGATTGGACTTCCGCTTGATCTCCGCCATCTCGATCATCAGCGGCTCGTCGATATGGGTCCGGCCGGCGGTGTCGAGGATGACGACGTCATGGCCGCCGAGTTTTGCGGCCTGCACGGCGCGCGAGGCGATATCGGTCGGCGACTGGCCGGCGATGATCGGCAAGGTATCGATGCCGGCCTGCACGCCGAGCTGGCGCAACTGCTCCTGCGCGGCCGGACGGCGCGTGTCGAGCGAGGCCATCAGGACCTTCTTCTTGTCACGCGTCTTCAGCCGGTTGGCGATCTTGCCCGAGGTGGTGGTCTTGCCCGAGCCTTGCAGACCCACCATCATGATGACGACGGGGGCCGCCGCATTGAGGTCGATCGACACACCCTCGGAGCCGAGCATCGAGATCAGCTCGTCATGCACGAGCTTCACGACCATCTGGCCGGGCTTGATCGACTTCAGAATTTCCGCGCCGACGGCCTTTTCGCGCACCGCATCGGTGAAGGAGCGCACCACTTCCAGCGCCACGTCCGCTTCGAGCAGCGCACGGCGGACCTCGCGCAGCGCCGCCGAGACATCGGCCTCGGAAAGCGAGCCACGGCCTGTCAGTCCATTCAGAATGGAGCCAAGGCGGTCCTGGAGTGTTTCAAACATCACGTCATCCTTCTTGTTTCCGCAAGTAGCGGAAACGTCGGTGCCATCGGTGACAAAAACAAGACGCAAAGCCAAAAAGCACCCGAGGGCGCATCGCGCTGTCGGGTGTTGACCTCCGGGATCTGTTTATACCGCTTTGGGTCCCGGTCGGTGGCTTCAAGTCGTCTCACTTGTCGCAGATGGCGCGGCTTAAACCCCATCGGGGCCGGAAAGTCAAGGACATCGGGCAAATCCCGCCTCTCGTCACATTTCCGCGAGCCCGCGGCGACCCGTTGCAGCAAAGGGTGTGGACGCTTATCTTCCGTCAATGAACCGTCGCAAGTTTCTCAAATGGTCCGGTATAGGCGCCCTCACGATGCTCGCGGGTGGCGCGTTTGCGAGCCGCAGCCTGGCGGCGAACCGGTATTATGACGGCCCGGTCAGCGACCATTTCAACGGCACGCATTTCTTCAATCCGAACGGTGAGGAGCCGAACAATTTCTTCGAGCTGATGCGCTGGCAGTTCGGCGGCGGGCGCGCGGCCTGGCCCGCCGATTGGCCGAGCCCGTTTCCGCCGGCCGTGCCGGAAGCGCGTGTCGAGGGCGAACGCCTGGTCGTGACCATGGCGGGCCATGCGGCCCTGCTGATCCAGACGGCCGGGCTCAACATCCTGACCGATCCCGTCTGGAGCGACCGGGCAAGCCCCTTCTCCTTTGCCGGGCCGAAGCGCGTCAATCCGCCGGGCATCAAGCTCGCCGACCTGCCGAAGATCGACGTGGTGCTCGTCACGCACAATCATTACGACCATCTCGACCTCGCGACGCTGAAGGCGCTGGCCGAGCGTGACAATTGCCTGATCTTCACGCCGCTCGGCAATGACAGGATCATGGGACCGGTCGTCGGCGAAGGGCGCATCACGACCATGGACTGGGGCGGCAGCACGCCCCTGACGACTGACGTCACCCTCCATTGCGAGCCCTGCCACCACTGGTCGGCCCGCGGCCTCGGCGATCGCCGCATGGCGCTATGGTCCGCCTTCCTCATCGAAACGCCGGGCGGAAAGATCTACCATATCGGCGATACCGGCTTTCACCAGGGCATCAATTACCGGGCGGTCCGCGAGAAACACGGGCAAATCCGCCTAGCCAACCTGCCCTTCGGCGCCTACGAGCCACGCTGGTTCATGCGCCCGCAGCACCAGAACCCCGACGAGGCGGTGCAGGGCATGGCGGCATCGGGCGCCGCCTATGTGGCAGGCCACCATTGGGGCACGTTCCGGCTGACCAACGAAGGCGTGGACGAACCGCTGGCAGCACTCGAAACCGCCCTCGACGCAGCCGGCATCGCCCGCGAGCGCTTCCGCGCGCTGCGGCCCGGCGAGGTCTTCGAGGTTCCCGCCGCCACGGCCTGATGCAAGACACTGGAAATCCGCGGGCTTTTCCGCCATATAGCCCCCAAAGGGGCCTTTCGGCCCGAGACGGGCAGACGTGATGACAGAGACGGTCGATTTCGCGAAGATGAACGGGCTGGGAAACAAGATTCTGGTCGTGGACATGCGTGGCCGCGCCGATGTCGTGACGCCCGCCGCGGCCATCGCCCTCAACGCCGATCCCGCCACCCGCTTCGACCAGATCATGGCGGTCCACGACCCCAAGGTCGACGGCACCGATGCCTGGATCGACATCCTGAATTCGGACGGTTCGAAGGCGCAGGCCTGCGGCAACGGCACGCGCTGTGTCGTGCAGGCGCTCGCCGCCGAGACGGGCAAGAAAATTTTCACCTTCCAGACCGTCGCCGGCATCCTCAACGCCGTCGAGCATGAGGACGGCACGATCTCGGTGGACATGGGCAAGCCGATCTTCGAGTGGAACCGGATTCCGCTCGCCGAGGAATTCTACGACACCAGCCGCATCGAATTGCAGATCGGCCCGATCGACGCGCCGATCCTGCATTCGCCCTCCGTCGCCTCGATGGGCAACCCGCATGCGGTCTTCTGGGTCGACCGCGACGTGATGTCCTACGATCTCGAACGCTTCGGCCCGCTGCTGGAAAACCACCCGATGTTTCCGGAACGCGCCAACATCACGCTGGCGCAGGTCACCTCGACCACCTCTATGACGACCCGCACCTGGGAGCGCGGCGCCGGCCTGACGCTCGCCTGCGGTTCCGCCGCTTGCGCGTCCGGTGTCAGTGGCGCGCGCACGGGCCGCACCGGCCGCAAGGTGGCCATCACCGTCGCCAGCAGCCCGAACCGCGGCACGTTGCAGATCGAATGGCGCAACGACGACCACGTCATCATGACCGGGCCCGCCGAATGGGAATGGTCCGGCACGCTCGACCCCACGACCGGCGCCTTCCGCCGGGACGATGCCGAGGCGGCCGCCCTTTGAGCGGCGTCGAGGTCATAACCTTCGGCTGTCGGCTCAACACCTACGAATCGGAAGTGATGCGCGCCGAGGCCGAGAAGGCGGGGCTCAACAATGCCGTGCTGGTGAACACCTGCGCCGTCACCGGCGAGGCCGTGCGCCAGGCCCGCCAGGCGATCCGCCGCGCGCGGCGCAACAATCCCCATGCCCGCATCATCGTCACCGGCTGCGCCGCGCAGACGGAGAAGCACACCTTTGCCGAAATGCCGGAAGTCGACGCCGTGCTCGGCAACGAGGAGAAGCTGAAAAGCGCCGCCTACCGCGCGCTGCCGGATTTCGGCGTCTCGGCGGAAGAAAAGCTGCGCGTCAACGACATCATGAGCGTGCGTGAGACCGCGCCGCAGATGGTGAAACTCATCGACGGCCATGTGCGCGCCTTCGTGCAGGTGCAAAACGGCTGCGACCATCGCTGCACCTTCTGCATCATCCCCTATGGCCGCGGCAATTCCCGCTCCGTGCCGATGGGCGCCGTCGTCGAGCAGGCGCGAAAACTCGTCGAGGGCGGCTATTCGGAAATCGTGCTGACCGGCGTGGACGCCACCAGCTACGGCGGCGACCTGCCGGGCAAGCCGAGCCTCGGCCAGCTCGCCAAGTCGCTGCTGAAACAGGTGCCGGAGATTCGCCGCCTGCGCCTCTCCTCGATCGACAGCATCGAGGCGGACGATCACCTCTGGGACCTGATCGCCGACGAGCCGCGCTTCATGCCGCACCTGCATCTCTCGCTCCAGCATGGCGACGACATGATCCTGAAGCGCATGAAGCGCCGCCATTCCAGCGCCGACGCCGTCGCCTTCTGCGAGCGCGTGAAAACCTTGCGTCCGGAAACGAGCTTCGGCGCCGACATGATCGCCGGTTTCCCGACGGAGACGGAAGAGATGTTCGCCAATGCCGCGCGGCATGCGGAGGACTGCGGCATCGCCCACCTGCACGTCTTCCCCTACAGCCCGCGCGCCGGCACGCCCGCCGCGCGCATGCCGCAGCTCGATCGGGCGCTCGTGAAGGAGCGTGCCAGCCGCCTGCGCGACGTTGGAAAACGCCTGCACGAGGCCCATCTCGAAGGGATGGTCGGCAGCACACAGGAAATCCTGGTCGAGAACAACGGTCTCGCCCATACCGAGAATTTTACGCTCGTCGACGCCGCGGGCCTCAAGCCTCGTGCGCTTGTGCCGGTGACCATCACCGGCCACAATGGAAAACACCTGACGATGCGGCCAGCGATCCTTGCCGGTACCGCCTCCCTTCGCAACTAGCGGACACATTTCATGGCCTTCGGCTTTATCAAGAAGATTTTTACATTCGGAAAAGACACCGCCGCCGAGCCGGAGACGGAGGCGCCGCTTGCCGAGCCGCAGTTCATCGAGACGGTGCCGGAACCGGTGATCGAGACGCCGAAGACAGCCATCGCCGAAGAGCGCGATGCCCTGCTCGAAGAAGCGGAGGCCGCCAATCCCGAGGCGCCCCATCACGTCCCGGCCGAAGCCGAGCCGGATATCTACCCGCTCCCGCACGCCCCCGCCCTGCCGGTCGCCGAAGACCCCGTCTCGCCGGCTGAAATCGAGACGGCCGGCGGACCCGCAGATGACGACGTCGCTCCGGAAGCCGAAGCGATCGAGGAACAGGCCTTCGCGCCAGTAGAAGAGATCATCGAGGAAGAAGCTGCCGCGGAGCCGGTCGCAGAAATCGTCGAGGAAGAACCCGCGGCAGCGCAAGACGAGATCGCACCGGTCGAGGAGCCCCCCGCCGAAGCCGAGGACCCCGTGCTCGAAGAAGCGGCACGCATCGAGCCGAAGGCTGAAACGCCGGTCCTGCCGAAGGGTTTTGCCACCGCCGAGCGCACGCCGGTCGAGGCGGTCGTCGCACAGCAGCCAAAGCGCACCTGGTTCCAGCGCCTGCGCGAGGGCCTGTCGCGCACCTCCTCGCAACTGACGGGCCAGATCACCAGCCTCTTCACCAAGCGCAAGCTCGACGACGCGACGTTGCAGGACCTCGAAGACCTGCTGATCCAGGCCGATCTCGGCGTGGAAACGGCGCTGCGCATCACCGACACGCTCGCCTCCGAGCGCTACGGCAAGGACGTGACCGGCACCGACGTCTCGCGCATCATGGCAAGCGAGATCACCAAGGTTTTGTCGCCGGTCGCCAAGCCGCTGGAACTCGACCTCAACCACAAGCCGCATGTCATCCTCGTCGTCGGCGTCAACGGCACCGGCAAGACGACGACGATCGGCAAGCTCGCCGCCAAACTTTCCGGCGCGGGCCTAAAGGTCATGCTTGCCGCCGGCGACACCTTCCGCGCGGCGGCGATCGAACAGTTGAAAATCTGGGCGGAGCGCACCGGCTCCGACATCGTCTCCTCCAAACTCGGCGCCGATGCGGCGGGACTGGCTTACGAGGCCTACGAACAGGCGAAGCTGAAGCAGAGCGACGTGCTGATCGTCGATACCGCCGGCCGTTTGCAGAACAAGACGGAGCTGATGGCGGAGCTGGAAAAGATCGTGCGCGTGCTCGGCAAGCTCGATCCGGACGCGCCGCACACCGTTCTCCAGACGCTCGACGCTACCACCGGGCAGAACGCGATGAACCAGGTCGAGATTTTCCGCAACGTTGCGGGCGTCACGGGCCTGATCATGACAAAATTGGACGGTACGGCCCGCGGCGGCATCCTTGTGGCGATTGCCGCCAAACACAAGCTGCCGGTCTATTTCATCGGTGTCGGGGAAGGGGTCGACGATCTCGAACCCTTTGAGGCCAAGGATTTCGCGCAGGCGATCGCAGGAGTTGAAGCATGAGCAAGGCAACGCTGGAAGTGCCGGCCAAGGCCGAGGAGAAGGTCAGCCCCCTCCTCAAGATGGTGCTGGAGCTGGGGCCGCTCGTCGTTTTCTTCTTCGCCAATTCCCGCGGCGAATGGCTGGCCGCGCAATTTCCCGTGCTTGCCGAAATGGGCGGGCCGATCTTCATCGCCACCGGCCTCTTCATGGCCGCGACCGCACTGGCGCTGATCGTCTCGTGGATCCTGACCCGCACTCTGCCCATGATGCCGCTCATCTCCGGCATCGTGGTCTTCGTCTTCGGCGCGCTGACGCTCTGGCTGCAGAACGACACCTTTATCAAGATGAAGCCGACCATCGTCAACACGCTGTTCGGCGCCATCCTGCTCGGCGGACTGTTCTTCGGAAAATCCCTGCTCGGCTACGTCTTCCACGCCGCCTTCAAGCTGACGGACGAGGGCTGGCGCAAGCTGACGTTGCGCTGGGGCCTGTTCTTCCTCTTCCTCGCGGTGATGAACGAAGTGGTCTGGCGCTCCTTCTCGACGGATTTCTGGGTCGCCTTCAAGGTCTGGGGCACCATGCCCATCACCATCCTCTTCACGCTCTCGCAGATGCCGCTGATCATGCGCCATTCCATCGAGCCGCCGGAAGAGGGCAAGGCGCCCTGAGCCTCAGCTTGCAGGCGCGCCGAGCGCCTTCTCGATGGCTGGAAAGAGCCCGTTCTTGAGGCTGTTCTCGTCGAACGGGCCGACCTTCTTGTAGAGGATCGTGCCGTCCGGGCCGACGAGATAGGATTCCGGAATGCCGTAGACGCCCCAGTCGATCGCCATCTTGCCGACGGGATCGAGGCCGATGGCTGAGAACGGATTGCCGAGTTCGCCGAGGAAGCGCAGCGCATTTTCGCTGCCGTCCTTGTAGTTGACGCCCACGACATTGAGGCGCGGGTCCTTCGAGAGCGACAGGATGACCGGGTGCTCCTGCCGGCAGGGCACGCACCAGGACGCCCAGAAATTGACGAGCGTCAGCTTGCCCTTGGCGCCTTCCGCGGTCAGCGCCGGCATCGGCAGACCATCCTTTACGGCGCCGGCGAGCGGCTCCAGATCACGCCACGGCGCCTTGGTACCGATCAGCGCGGAGGGGATTTCGGAAATGTCGCGGCCGGAATTGAGCTGCGTCCAGAAGATCAGCGCAAGGCCAAGGAAAATCGCCAGCGGCAGAGCGGCGAGAATGACGCGCGTGCGGGTGCCCGTGCCTTCGGCATTGCTTTCCGTCTCGCTCATCGGGCGTCCTCGGTGCGTGCCGAGCGGCGCCGCACGCCGGCCGCTTCCAGCCGTTCGAGCTCGCGATGGCGGCTGCGATGATCGAGCCAGACCCAGAGGATCAGGCCGATGCTGACGGAGAAGGCGGCGATATACGAGGCCGTGACGTAGAAGGCGTGGCTCATGCGGCATCTCCCTCGCGGCCGGCGGCGCGCGCGGCATGGCGGCGCAGCACGGCGATGCGGCGGCGCAGGATTTCGTTGCGCATGGCGAGAATGTGCAGCGTGAAGAACAGCAGCGTGAAGGCGATGGCCATGACGAGCAGCGGGCGCAGGAACTCGGCCGAGATCGTCGGGCCATCCAGGCGGATGACGCTCGCCGGCTGGTGCAGCGTGTTCCACCATTCCACGGAAAACTTGATGATCGGGATGTTGACGAAGCCGACGAGGATCAGCACGGCGCTGACCTTGGCGGCCCGCGTCGGGTCGTCCATGGCGCGGTTGAGCGCGATCAGGCCGAGATACATCAGGAACAGCACGAAGACGGAGGTGAGCCGCGCATCCCACACCCACCACGTCCCCCACATCGGCTTGCCCCAGAGCGAGCCGGTGATGAGGGCGACGAGCGTAAAACAGGCACCGATGGGCTCGGCGGCCTTGGCGGAGACATCGGCCAGAGGATGGCGCCAGACGAGCGTGCCGAGCGCGGATAGCGCCATCACCGTGTAGCACATCATAGCAAGCCAGGCGGCTGGCACATGCACATACATGATGCGCACCGTCTCGCCCTGTTGGTAATCGCCGACCGTGGTGAAGGCGAGATAGAGCCCGACCGCGAACAGACAGAGCGTCAGCCCGGCAAGATAGGGCCAGACGATGGCGACCAGCGCCAGAAACCGCGTCGGGTTGGCGAGATCACTGAATTTTCGGATGGCAAGGCTCGGTTCGCTCATGATGGTTCTTTAACGTGTCAGCCCGGCATCTTCAATTGATCTGCCGCAATCACATTCGTGTCAGTCGCTCGAAAGCCTGAGTGCCGCGGCGGCTGCGACCGGCCCGATGACCGCGAAGAGCAGGTTGAGGGCGACGAGAATGAGAAACGGCGGCAAGAACGGCGCCGGCTCCTGGATCGCCGCATAGACCGCGCTGACGCCGAAAATCAGCACAGGAATGGCGAGCGGCAGCACGAGGATGGAGACGAGCAGCCCACCGCGCGGCAGCGCCACGGCGATCGCCGCCCCCGCCGCGCCGATGAACGTGATGGCGGGCGTGCCGGCGAGCAGCGTCAGCGTCGTCGCAGCGATTGCCGTCTCGTCCATGTTCATGAACAGGCCGAGCAGCGGCGCGGCGATGACGAGCGGCAGGCCCGTCGCGAGCCAGTGCGCGATGCATTTGACGAACACCGTGAGCACCAGCGGCGTCTCCTGCATCAGGAGCAGGTCGAGCGAGCCATCTTCGCGTTCGGCCTGGAACAGCCGGTCGAGGCCAAGCAGCGAGGCGAGCAGGGCGCCGATCCAGAGGATGGCGGGGCCGATGCGGGCGAGGAGATTGAGATCCGGGCCGACGCCGAAGGGAATGACGGCGACGACCGTCATGAAGAACAGCACGCCGATCAAGGCGCCGCCGCCGGCGCGGACGGAGAGCTTGAGGTCGCGGGCGAGGAGGGCGATCATGCCTGCATCCTCGGGCGTTTCAGATGTGGCTCACCCGCCTCTGCCCTGCCGGGCATCTCCCCCTCAAGGGGGGAGATCGAATCGTTGCGACGTCTCGCCAAACTTAGGCCAGGAAAACCGGGCAACCAGCGTGCTTCTTGCCAATCTCCCCCCTTGAGGGGGAGATGCCCGGCAGGGCAGAGGGGGGTCGCGAAGCGCATAGGCATCACCACACTGTCTCCGCCACGCCCGCAAACCCCGTCATCCGCAACTCCTTCACCCCCTCCAACCCCAACGGCTGGTGAGTCGCAGCAATCGCGATGCCGCCGCTGCCAAGATGCGCCGTCACCAACCCCGCAAACATCTTCTCGGCCGCAACATCCAGCGCCGCCGTCGGCTCGTCGAGGATCCACACCGGCCGCCAGGCGACCAACAATTTCGCCATGGCCATGCGGCGCTGCTGGCCGGCGGAGAGATAGCCGAAGGGAAGGTGCGCGATGCCGCCGAGGCCGACTGATTCGACCGCCTCGTCGACCTCCACACCCACGCCTCCGGGGAAATCCCCGAAGAAGTCCTTCCAGAAGGCGAGATTCTCATCGACCGTAAGCTCGCGCTTCATCGCATTGCGGTGACCGAGATAGTGGCAGGCCTCGCCGAGCCGCTCCACCGGGTGCGGTGCAGCAAGCAGCTTCGCCGTGCCGGATTCCGCCGGAAGCAGACCCGCCAGAACCCTCAGCAGCGTCGACTTGCCGGACCCGTTCGGCCCCTTGACGACAAGCGCCTCGCCGCCGGCGATTTCGAAGGAAATATCTTGGAAAATCAGGTCCTCGCCGCGCGTGGCGCTCAATCCCTCGGCCACGAGCCGCATGGCTGTTCACTTTCCTTTTACGACCTTGGTCGCAACGCAAAAAAATTGTCCCGATTTGCCTATAAGCGCTCTGGAACGTTTGGTGGAAATTATCTATAACGCCCGCAACACGCCAGCGGTCGGCGTGAATTTCATCCAAGCGCCGAACACGGGAATGATTCTCGCGTACGGACAGCGGAAATGGCCGCACCCGCATCCCATTCGCGCTAAACGCGCACGGGCGTTCGTACGTCAGTTTTCTGGCGACCAGACGGAACGGGGTATAAAGTGTCCAAATCCCTAGACAGCTTCAATTGTCGTTCGACCCTTACGGTCAACGGCACCGACTATGTGTATTACAGCCTGCCCAAGGCCGAGGCGAACGGCCTCGCGGGCGTCTCGAAGCTCCCCTACTCGATGAAGGTGCTTCTGGAGAACCTGCTGCGCTTCGAGGACGGCCGGTCGGTTACGAAGGAGCACATCCTTTCCGTCGCCGAATGGCTGACCAACAAGGGCACGGTCGAAAACGAGATCGCCTATCGCCCGGCCCGCGTGCTGATGCAGGACTTCACCGGCGTTCCGGCCGTGGTCGACCTTGCGGCCATGCGTGACGCGATGGTGTCGCTCGGCGGCGATCCGGAAAAGATCAACCCGCTCGTTCCCGTCGACCTCGTCATCGACCACTCCGTCATCGTCGACGAATTCGGCACGCCGACCGCCTTCGCCCGCAACGTCGAGCTCGAATACGAGCGCAACGGCGAGCGCTACCGCTTCCTGAAGTGGGGACAGCAGGCCTTCAAGAACTTCCGCGTCGTTCCTCCGGGCACCGGCATCTGTCATCAGGTCAATCTGGAGTATCTGGGCCAGACGGTCTGGACCAAGGAAGAAGACGGCGAGATCATCGCCTACCCGGATACCTGCGTCGGCACCGACAGCCACACGACCATGATCAACGGCCTCGGCGTTCTCGGCTGGGGCGTGGGCGGCATCGAGGCGGAAGCCGCCATGCTCGGCCAGCCGGTCTCCATGCTTCTGCCCGAGGTCATCGGCTTCAAGCTGACCGGCAAGCTCAAGGAAGGCGTCACCGCGACCGACCTCGTGCTGATGGTCGTGCAGATGCTGCGCAAGAAGGGCGTTGTCTCGAAGTTCGTCGAATTCTTCGGCCCCGGCCTCGACAACATGACGCTCGCCGACCGCGCGACGATCGGCAATATGGGCCCGGAATACGGCGCGACCTGCGGCTTCTTCCCGGTCGACGGCGAAACAGTCAACTACCTCACCATGTCCGGCCGCGAAGAACAGCGCATCGCGCTGGTCGAAGCCTATTCGAAGGCCCAGGGCATGTGGCGTGACGGCGACGGAGCCGACCTCGTCTTCACCGACACGCTGGAACTCGACCTCGGCGACGTCGTGCCCGCCATGGCCGGCCCGAAGCGTCCGGAAGGCCGCATCCCGCTGGAAAACATCGCCTCCGGCTTCGCCGGCTCGATGGACACCGACTACAAGAAGCCGGGCCAGCTTTCGAACCGCTACGCTGTCGAAGGCACCGACTATGATATCGGCCACGGCGACGTCGCCATTGCCGCCATCACCTCCTGCACCAACACGTCCAACCCGTCGGTCCTCATCGCTGCCGGCCTTCTCGCCCGCAACGCGGTCGCCAAGGGCCTGAAGACCAAGCCGTGGGTCAAGACGTCGCTCGCACCGGGATCGCAGGTCGTCGGCGAATATCTCGCCAAGTCCGGCCTGCAGGAAGATCTCGACAAGCTCGGCTTCAACCTCGTCGGCTTCGGCTGCACGACCTGCATCGGCAATTCCGGCCCGCTGCCGGCGCCGATCTCCAAGACGATCAACGACAAGGGCCTGATTGCCGCCGGCGTGCTCTCCGGCAACCGCAACTTCGAAGGCCGCATCTCGCCGGACGTGCAGGCGAACTACCTCGCCTCGCCGCCGCTGGTCGTTGCCTACGCGCTGGCCGGTTCGGTGCAGAAGGACCTCACCAAGGAACCGATCGGCGACGATCAGGACGGCAACCCCGTCTACCTCAAGGACATCTGGCCGACCTCGCAGGAAATCCAGGAATTCATCCTGAAATACGTCACCCGCGCGCTCTATGCCGCGAAATATGCCGACGTGTTCAAGGGCGACGAGAACTGGCAGGCCGTGCAGGTGCCGGCGGGCCAGACCTATGCCTGGGACGACCAGTCGACCTATGTGCAGAACCCGCCTTACTTCGTCGGCATGGGCAAGACCGGCTCGGGCCTCAAGAACATCGAGGGCGCGCGCGTCCTCGGCCTGTTCGGCGACAAGATCACAACCGACCACATTTCCCCGGCCGGTTCGATCAAGGCGGCGTCGCCTGCCGGTGCGTATCTCACGGGCAACGGCGTCGCCGTGGCCGACTTCAACCAGTACGGCACGCGCCGCGGCAACCATGAAGTGATGATGCGCGGCACCTTCGCCAACATCCGCATCCGCAACCACATGCTCGGCCCGAACGGCAAGGAAGGTGGCTACACGATCCACTATCCGACCAAGGAAGAGATGTCGATCTACGACGCGGCCATGAAGTACAAGGCCGAGGGCGTTCCGCTCGTCATCTTCGCCGGCGTCGAATATGGCAACGGCTCGTCGCGCGACTGGGCGGCCAAGGGCACCAACCTGCTCGGCGTGAAGGCCGTGGTGGCGCAGTCCTTCGAGCGCATCCACCGCTCCAACCTCGTCGGCATGGGCATCGTGCCCTTCGTCTTCGAGGACGGCACGACCTGGGCGACGCTCGACCTGAAGGGTGACGAAGTCGTCACGATCGATGGTCTCGAAGGCGACATCAAGCCGCGCGAAAAGAAGATCGCCAGGATCACCTATGCCGACGGCACCGTGAAGGAGGTTCCCCTCCTCTGCCGCATCGATACGCTCGACGAGGTGACCTACATGAACAATGGCGGCATTCTCCAGACCGTTCTGCGCGATCTCGCCGCCTGATCGTTTTCAGCGTCAAAATGCGAAATGCCGGGGCCAAAACCCCGGCATTTTTCGTTTTCCGGAGCGTTTTTCTCAGCTATGAGTCTCACTCCATCGTGACTTCCTGTTGAACCGGCAAGCGCGTATGACGGGCTCAAATGGCTGGCCACCCGCCGCCACTCCATTGGAAATGATCATGCCGAGACCGCACATACTGGAATGTCTGGCGATCCTGCTTGCGCTCGGAGCCGGCGCAGGGGCTGCACATGCCCAGGAATCCGTCACCAAGCAATCCATCAAGCCCAAGGGTGTCGTCGAGCTCTTCACAAGCCAGGGCTGCTCCTCCTGCCCGCCGGCCGACAAGGCGCTCGCCGCGCTGGCGCAGGAAGGCGAGGTCGTCGCCCTCTCCTACCATGTCGACTACTGGAACTATCTCGGCTGGGCCGACACGCTCGCCTCCAAGGACAATACCGACCGGCAATATGCCTATGCCCGCATGTTCGGCCGCAGCGGCGTCTATACGCCCCAGGCCGTGCTGAACGGCCGCGAGCACATCAACGGCGCCGATATTTCCGGCATCCGCTCGCGCATCGGCGCCATGCCGAACGAGGGCAAGGGGCTCAACGTACCGGTCGATGTCGAGGTGAAGAACGATGAGCTGCGCATCCGCGTCGGCCCCGGCGAGGGCAAGGCCAATATCGTCATCGCCTATTTCGAGCGCGAACGCACGATCGACATCGACAAGGGCGAAAACCGCGGCAAGCGGGTCAATTACTGGCACGCCGTCACCGACATGGAAACGATCGGCATGTGGGAAGGCAAGGAGACCAACCTGGTCCTACCGGCCGACATGCTGAAGAAGAAAAAGAAATCCGGCGGCTGCGCCGTGCTTTTGCAGCGCATGCGCACGGCCGATACGCCGGGCGCGATTCTCGGCGCGACCGTTTTGACGGGTGATAAAGCTTCGCGATGAATGTCTTTTCCCCCTTTTGGGGGGAGGTCCGGTCCGGCTTCTTCGAGGGGCTGGGGCTTGAGGGTTCGAAGAAAGACGGACCGGACCGAGACGAAGCTACCGGCAACGGAATACTGGGCAACTTCGACAGACGCACCCCGACAATACCTGCTTCCCGCACAAGGCAGCAGGCAGGTAGAGGCTGCGACTGGCGGACTTTCTCCCGTAAATTGGGCGTCTGTTTGTCTGAATTGCGGCGAGAAGGATTTTTGCGAAAACGCAAGTCTTCGCCCATCCGCCTTGCATTTCCGTTTTGGTCAGGCACACTGTCACCCAGCCGTCACAGACGAGGTGCGGAGATTCGATGACTGATCAGCCGGATTTGCAGGCTTCCAATGTCGTGGTCGACCTTAGGGAATATAAGAGCAGCCGGGATCCGCTGCCTGTAACCTTCCATCGACGGGAGCTCGATGCAATCCTCTGGGTCTACGGCCGCATGGTCGGCGAAGGGGAATGGCGCGACTACGCAATCGACCACATGCGCGACAAGGCGGTGTTTTCCGTCTTCAAGCGTTCGGGCGAAATGCCGCTCTACCGCATCGAGAAAAACCCCAAGCTTGCCGCCAAACAGGGCGCCTACAGCGTCGTCAACCAGCACGGCACCATTCTGAAGCGCGGCCATGAGCTCAACCAGGTGCTCAAGGTGTTCGACAAGGTGCTGCGGCTCATCGAGACGTAACCGCCACATCGCACCGCCGGGTCCACCCCCCTCTGCCCTGCCGGGCATCTCCCCCTCAAGGGGGGAGATTGGATGGGCGTGGGGGCAGTATCCGATTCGCAATGTTCGTGCCGGGCGAGGCGTTTCCACGATTCGATCTCCCCCCTTGAGGGGGAGATGCCCGGCAGGGCAGAGGGGGGGTGCCGTTTACGCTATCGTGCCCGGATAGCTCGCCGAAGACGGCTCGGTTTCCGCGCCGTCACCCAGCGCGCGCTGCATGAAGACCGTATCGAGCCAGCGGCCGTGCTTGAAGCCGGTGGCGGTCATGCGGCCCGAATGTTCGAAACCCGCCGCCGCGTGCACGGCGATCGAGGCCGGATGGGCGCCGCCGATGACGGCGACCATCTGGCGGAAGCCGAGCTCCGTCGAACGGCGAATGAGCTCCGCCAGCAGCGCCTTGCCGACGCCCTTGCCGCGCGCTTCCGGCGCCAGATAGACCGAATCCTCGACGAGCCAGCGATAGGCCGGCCGCGTGCGGAAGGCCGACGCATAGGCGTAGCCGAGGATGAGCCCGGTCTGCTCGATGGCGACGATATAAGGATAACCCTTGTCGGTGATCGCCTGGAAGCGCGCCGCCATCTCGTCCAGCGAGGGCGGGTCGATCTCGTAGCTCGCCACCCCGTTCAGCACGGACTCGCGGTAGATTTCGGTGAAAGCGGCAATGTCGCCGAGATCGGCGGTGCGAATGACGAAGCTCATGGAAAGCCTGTATTAAAAGCAATTTCAGCAAAAGTGTGCAGCGGTTTTGCGTCCGAAATTGCGTCAAGACAAAACAAGGATATGGGATGGGTCGTCCCATCCCATATCCAGGTTTGGCTTTCAAGCGACGTTTGACGTATCAGGCACCGTAAACGATGAGCAGGTCCTTGGCGTCGATCTGGTCGCCGGCCTTCACCAGCACTTCCGAGATCGTGCCGTCCTTCTCCGCATGCAGCGCCGTTTCCATCTTCATCGCCTCGATGGAGAGCAGCACGTCGCCGGCCTTGACCGCCTGGCCGGCCGAGACCGAGACCGTCGAGATGACGCCCGGCATCGGCGCGCCGAGATGGGCGGCATTGCCGATATCTGCCTTGCGCCGCGCCGTGGACGTCGCCGCGCGGTTGCGGTCCGGCACCTTGATGAGGCGCGGCTGGCCGTTCAGCTCGAAGAACACTTTTACCATGCCCTGCGCATCCGGCTCGCTCTGCGCTTGGTGCAGGATGACGAGCGAGACGCCCTTTTCCAGCTCGGGTGACAGCTCCTCGCCCGGCGACAGGCCGTAGAAATAGGCCGGCGTCGGCAGCACGCTCACCGGCCCATAGGTATCGGCGGCCAGCGCATAGTCGGTGAAGACCTTCGGATACATCAGGTAGGAGGCGAACTCGAAGTCGTCGACCTTCCTCTCCAGCTTCTCCTCCACCGCCTTGCGCTCGGCATCGAGATCGGCCGGCGGCAGCAGCGAGCCCGGCACCGCGGTATAGGGTTCCTCGCCCTTCAGCGCCTTCTTCTGGAGTGCTGCCGGCCAGCCGCCCGGAGGCTGGCCGAGATCGCCCTTGAGCATGGAGACGACCGATTCCGGGAAGGAGACGTCCTTGGCCGGGTTTTCCACGTCGGCGACGGTGAGGTCTTGGCTGACCATCATCAGCGCCATGTCGCCCACCACCTTGGAGGACGGCGTCACCTTGACGATATCGCCGAACATCTGGTTGGCGTCGGCATAGGCCTGGGCCACCTTGTGCCACTTGGTCTCAAGCCCCAGCGAGCGGGCCTGTTCCTTGAGGTTGGTGAACTGGCCGCCCGGCATTTCATGCAGGTAGACTTCCGAGGCCGGCCCCTTGAGGTCGCTTTCGAAGGCGGCGTACTGGAAGCGCACGGCCTCCCAGTAGAAGGAGATGCGGCGGATCCATTCCGGATCGAGACCCGGATCGCGGTCGGTGCCCTTCAGCGCCTCGACGATCGAGCCGAGGCAGGGCTGTGAGGTGTTGCCGGAAAGCGCATCCATCGCCGCATCCACCACGTCGACGCCGGATTCGACGGCGGCCAGCACGGTCGCGGCCGCGATGCCCGACGTATCATGCGTGTGGAAGTGGATCGGCAGGTCGGTGGATTCGCGCAGCGCCTTGAACAGCACGCGCGCCGCCGCCGGCTTCAGGAGACCGGCCATGTCCTTCAGCGCGATCATATGCGCGCCGGCCTTTTCGAGGTCGGCGGCGAGCGCCGTGTAATATTTGAGGTCGTATTTCGGGCGGGCCGAGTTCAGGAGATCGCCGGTATAGCAGATCGCCGCCTCGCAGATCCGGTTCTCTTCCGCCACCGCCTCCATCGAGACGCGCATGTTGTCGACCCAGTTCAGGCAGTCGAACACGCGGAACACGTCGATGCCGCCCTTGGCTGCCTGGCGCACGAAGTATTTCACGACATTGTCGGGATAGTTCTTGTAGCCGACGCCGTTGGCGCCGCGCAGCAGCATCTGGAGCAGCAGGTTCGGCGCGCCTTCGCGCACGCGGGCGAGACGATCCCACGGGTCTTCCGTCAGGAAGCGCATGGAGACGTCGAAGGTCGCCCCGCCCCAGCATTCCAGCGAGAAGAGCTGTGGCAGCGCGCGCGCATAGGTGCCGGCGACGCGGGCGATGTCATGCGTGCGCATGCGGGTGGCGAGCAGCGACTGGTGGCCGTCACGCATCGTCGTGTCGGTCATCAGCACGCGCGTCTCGCCACGAACCCATTCGGCGAATTTCTTCGGGCCGAGTTCGTCGAGCTTCTGCTTGGTGCCGGCCTGGACCGTGCCTTCGATGAAGGGCACGACGGGCTTGGCGACATCCGCCGGCGGCTTCGGGCGGCCCTTGGCCTCCGGATGGCCGTTGACGGTGACGTCGGCGAGGTAGGTCAGCAGCTTCGTCGCGCGGTCCTGGCGCTTCACCTGCTGGAACAGCTCCGGCGTCGTGTCGATGAAGCGGGTCGTGTAGGTGTTGTTGCGGAACTGCTCGTGGCTGATGATCGCTTCAAGGAAGGTGAGGTTCGTTGCCACGCCGCGGATGCGGAATTCGCGCAGCGCGCGGTCCATGCGGGTGATCGCTTCCACCGGGTTCGGCGCCCAGGCCGTGACCTTCACGAGCAGCGGATCGTAGAAGCGGGTGATGACCGCCCCCGGATAGGCCGTGCCGCCATCGAGGCGGATGCCGAAGCCCGAGGCCGAGCGATAGCCGGTGATGCGGCCATAGTCGGGAATGAAGTTCTGTTCCGGATCTTCCGTGGTGATGCGGCACTGGAGGGCGTGGCCGTTGAGGCGGATGTCCGCCTGATCAGGCACGCCCGATTCCGGCGTGCCGATCGCCTCGCCGTCGAGGATGTGGATCTGCGCCTTCACGATGTCGATGCCGGTCACGACTTCCGTGACGGTGTGCTCGACCTGGATGCGCGGATTGACCTCGATGAAGTAGAATTTGCCGGTATCGGCATCCATCAGGTACTCGACCGTACCGGCGCCGATATAGTTGGTGGCACGCGCGATCTTCAGCGAATAATCGGCAAGCTCCTTGCGCTGCGCCTCGTTGAGGTAGGGCGCTGGTGCACGCTCGACGACCTTCTGGTTACGCCGCTGGATGGAGCAGTCGCGCTCGAAGAGATGCACGACATTGCCGTGCGTATCGCCCAGCACCTGGCTTTCGACGTGGCGGGCGCGCTCGACGAGCTTTTCGAGATAGACCTCGTCCTTGCCGAAGGCGGCCTTCGCCTCGCGCTTGGCTTCCGTCACCTCGCGCAGCAGGTCCTTCGGGTCGCGGATGGCGCGCATGCCGCGCCCGCCGCCGCCCCAGGAGGCTTTCAGCATGACGGGATAGCCGATGCTTTCGGCAAGCCGATGGATTTCATCGGCATCGTCCGGCAGCGGATCGGTCGCCGGCACGACCGGCACGCCGACGGAAATCGCGAGATTGCGCGCGGCCACCTTGTTGCCGAGCTGGCGCATCGTATCGGGCCGCGGGCCGATGAAGATGATGCCGGCAGCGTCACAGGCATCGACGAATTCCGGGCTTTCGGACAGGAGGCCATAGCCCGGATGGATGGCGTCGGCGCCGGAAAGCTTGGCGACGCGGATCACCTCTTCGATCGACAGGTAACTCTCGATCGGCCCGAGGTCACGGGAAAGATGCGAGCCGCGGCCGATCTGGTAGCTTTCATCCGCCTTGAAGCGGTGCAGTGCCAATTTGTCCTCTTCCGCCCAGATCGCCACCGTTTTTATGCCGAGCTCGTTGGCTGCGCGGAACACGCGAATGGCGATTTCGGACCGGTTGGCGACAAGGATCTTGGAAATGGGCAAGTCGGACTCCTCATGACTTGAAAACGGGAATTGCTGCACCCGCGAAGAGAATTATTAGCGGGTTATTTTCAAAGTTCAATTTTGGAGTCGTCATCCGGCAAAAGAATTGCGCCGTTAAGGCTCAGGAAACGAGCCCGAGCCGGAAGGCGATGGCGACCGCGTGGTGCCGGTTGCGCGCGCCGAGCTTTTCCTGGATGCCGTTCATGTACCAGTCGACCGTATGGCTGGAAATGCCGAGCACACGGCCGATGTCATGCGAGGTCATGCCCTCGGCAAGCAGGCTCAGCGCCTCCATTTCGCGCCGCGTCAATTCCACGTCGACGATAGCCGAAAGCCGCGCAGCCGCTTCCGGATCGGCCGCCAGCAGCAGTTTCCAGTAGAGTTGCCGGGCGATGCTGTCGAAAAGCCCGATCTCGACGCTTTCCAGCTCGACCGGCCTGCCGCCGAGGCTGAGGCTGCCGAGCAGGCCGCGCCGGCCGTGCACCGGGAACATGTAGCCGTCCTCCAGCCCGTTCTGGCGCGCATCCACCATCATGCGTTCCATGCGCTTGCGATGCGGGCTGAGGCGGAAGGCGCCGAGCGTATCCCTCCAGCGAAACCCCGCCTGCGCATGGCCGAGGTAACGCACGGTCGGGTCGACCTGCATGTAGCGCTTGCGCAGATAGGTTTCCGGCCAGCCCTTGGGCCAGCGGCCGGCGAGCAGCAGGCTCGACGGGCTCTCCACCGGCTTCGGCGCCTGGATGAGACCGTAATAGTCGAAGCCGTAATGCGTCAGCAGACGTTCGAACTCGGCCGTCGTCTCTTCCCGGCCCCGCAATTCGTCGATCAGCGCAAGAAACTGTACCAGCAGGTTGATTTTCATATGCCCTGCACTTTATGCGCCCATTCCATATCCAGAAGAAATGAAGCTGGCCCTCTTTTGACCAGTCATGTCCCATTCATGTTGCCCCGCATACAATTGGCAGGATCGCATGATGAAAATCAATCGGCTAAGGGACGTCGTGACGCGCAAAACTGAAAATCACGCAACATTTCATGTGAGTCATGAAATTTGCACGCCGTTCACGAACTTTTGCCCCTTCCGCTGATTAACAGCGCACTGCAAAGAAAACGGGTGCTTTCGCTGCACCGCACAACAGGTATCGCCGGAAAGGCCTTATTCCGTGTCTTTGTTTCAGGTCTATGCAAGAGCTCTCAGTTATCTGGGGGTCTACAAGATTCGTGTGGGTTCGGTGGTTGTCGCCAATATCGTGCTCGCGGTCATCACCATTGCCGAGCCGATCCTCTTCGGTCGCATCATCGACGCCATTTCCTCCAAAGGCGACGTCACGCCGATGCTCCTGATGTGGGCGGGCTTCGGCCTGTTCAACACCTTCGCCTATGTGCTCGTCGCCCGCGAGGCGGACCGCCTGGCCCATGGCCGGCGCGCGAGCCTGCTGACGGAAGCCTTCGGCCGCATCATCTCCATGCCGCTCTCCTGGCATAGCCAGCGCGGCACCTCCAACGCCCTGCACACGCTGCTGCGCGCCTGCGAAACGCTGTTCGGCCTCTGGCTCGAATTCATGCGCACGCACCTCGCCACCGCCATCGCGCTGGTGCTGCTCATCCCCACCGCCTTCGTGATGGACTATCGCCTGTCGCTGGTGCTGGTCGTGCTCGGCGTGCTCTATGTCATCATCGGCAAGGTGGTGATGAACCGCACCCGCGAGGGCCAGGCTTCGGTGGAAAACCACTACCACACCGTCTTCTCCCATGTGTCGGACTCCATCAGCAACGTTTCGGTCGTGCACAGCTACAACCGCATCGAGGCCGAGACGCGCGAACTGAAGCGCTTTGCCGAACGGCTGATCAATGCGCAGTTCCCGGTGCTCGACTGGTGGGCGATCGCCAGCGCGCTCAACCGCATCGCGTCGACGATTTCGATGATGACCATCCTCGTCATCGGCACGGTGCTGGTGCAGCGCGGCGAAATCCGCGTCGGCGACGTCATCGCCTTCATCGGTTTTGCCGGCCTGCTCATCGGCCGCCTGGACCAGATGAAAGCCTTCGCCACGCAGATCTTCGAGGCCCGCGCCAAGCTTGAGGACTTCTTCACGCTGGAAGACGCCGTCAAGGACCGCGAAGAGCCGTCGACGGCCGGCGAACTCGGCGACGTCAAGGGCAGGGTCGAGTACCGCAATGTCTGCTTCGACTTCGCCAATGCCACCCAGGGCGTGCGCGACGTCTCCTTCACCGTCGAAGCCGGCCAGACCGTCGCCATCGTCGGCCCGACGGGCGCCGGCAAGACCACGCTGGTCAACCTGCTGCAGCGCGTCTACGAGCCGCGTTCCGGCCAGATCCTCATCGACGGCGTCGATATCGGCACGGTGACGCGCAAGTCGCTGCGCCGGTCGATCGCCACCGTGTTCCAGGATGCGGGCCTGCTCAACCGCTCGATCTCCGACAATATCCGTCTCGGCCGCGAGGGTGCGACGCAGGAGGAAATCGAGGCGGCGGCCGAGGCGGCAGCGGCAAACGACTTCATTACCTCGCGCCAGAGCGGCTACGAGACACATGTCGGCGAGCGCGGCAACCGTCTGTCGGGCGGCGAGCGCCAGCGCATCGCGATCGCCCGCGCCATCCTCAAGAACGCGCCGATCCTCGTGCTCGACGAGGCGACCAGCGCGCTCGACGTGGAGACGGAGGCCCGTGTGAAGTCGGCGATCGACCAGCTGCGCCGCAACCGCACGACCTTCATCATCGCCCACCGCCTCTCGACGGTGCGCGAGGCCGACCTCGTCGTGTTCATGGATCACGGCCAGATCGCCGAGATGGGCACGTTCAACGATCTCAGCCAGAGCAACGGCCGTTTTGCCGCGCTGCTCCGGGCAAGCGGCATCCTGACGGACGACGACGTGCGCAAGAGCCACACCGCCGCCTGATCGACGTCATCACTTCGGGGCATCGCCCCCTTCGACCGGCAGGGCACGCATGCCCTGCCGTTTTGCGTTGGGGCCGGTGATGGAGGCTTGCCAGTCGAGATAGCGCGCATAGGCGAGATGCAGCGCGATGCCGGCGAGCGTATAGAGCGTGCCGAGGATCGGGTTCTTGCCGGTCACGAACATCAGCACCTGCCCCGCCATGGCGAGGATGGTGCCGAAGATGAAGACCGCCAGCGAATGCCGCCCGACCGCCACCAGCGGATGGCTGATCGGCAGCGCCGCCCAGTTCGACAGAACGAGAATCGTCGCCACCAGATAGGCGCCGGCCAGCACATGCAGCAGCCGCGTCGTCGACAGGAACGTCTTGTCGAAGCCCGTCAGCACCGCCGGCAGGCCATAGGAAAAGTCGATGTTCCACCAGGCAAGCACGACCCACAGCATCGAGACCACGAGATAGCTCGCCGAGAGCGCCAGCAGCACGGGATTGCGCGAAAATCCCTTGCCCTTGGCGCGCAGCACGCCGACGAAGCCGATGACGAAGAGGAACTGCCAGGACAGCGGGTTGAGGAACCAATAGCCGTCGTCGAGAAAATTCGAGGGCGCGATCCGCCAGATCCCGGCGCAAAGCCAGATCGTGCCGGAGACGGCGATCAGCAGGCGTACGCTGCGCTGGTAGAGCCACAGGAAGCCCGGCAGCATCAGGAACAGCATGGCATACATGGAGAGGATGTTGTTGTAGCCGAACTGGTGGCCGAGCAGCACCATGCTGACGACGCCCTGCTCCGTGCGGTCGACGACGGCGCGCAGGTTGATTTCCGACAAGAGGTCCGGCCGCGAGAACCACAGCGCGCCGCCGGCGAAGATCGCGAAGGTGATGACGCTCGTCATGATATGCGCGACATAGAGCGTCAGCGCGCGGCGCAGGATGCGAAGGGTCACCGCCAACCGCTCGCCGACGGCAAACCGCCCGCCATAGGCAAGTCCGACCGACATGCCGGAAATCAGCACGAAGGCTTCCGCCGAATCGGAAAAGCCGAAATTCTTGTGCGTCAGGTGTTCCAGGTACTGGCCGGGAACGTGGTTGACGAAGATCGTCAGGAGGGCAAGCGCCCGGAAGACGTCGAGGCGCGTGTCGCGTGTCTGCGGCACTGCGCCCCCCGGTCCATGTCTGTCAGTCATGTCTGCTCTGGTCCACGATGGGGGTGGATCAGACCAAATAACCCTCGTTTGAAGATTTGATGACAGTTCCGTTCACACTTGCTTGCCATCCACCGTCGCCGCCCCGCTCGACGCGGATTTCCAGCGTGCGGCCGTCGATAACGAGCGTCGCCTCGTAGCCGTTCCAGGCTGCGGGCAGCACCGGCTCGATGAAGAGACGGCCACCTTCCCGGCGGATGCCGAGAATGCCCTCGACGGCGGCCCGGTAGAGCCAGCCGGCTGAGCCCGTATACCAGGTCCAGCCGCCGCGCCCCGTCCGCTCGCCTTCGCCATAGACATCGGCTGCGACGACATAGGGCTCGACGCGATAGAGTTCGGCCGCCTCCGGGTTCTTGGCGTGGTTGACGGGGTTCAACAGGTTGAAGCAGGTCCAGGCGTCTTCGGCCCGGCCCTGGCGGGCCAGCGCCAGCACGACCCAGGTCGCGGCATGGGTATATTGCCCGCCGTTTTCCCGCACGCCCGGTGGATAGGCCTTGATATAGCCGGGGTCCTGCGGGGTCTCGATGAAGGGCGGGGTGAACAGGCGGATGATGCCGTTTTCCCGATCGACGAGATCAGCCATGACCGCATCCATCGCCTGGCGCGCGCGGTCCGCATCGCCCTCGCCGGAGAGCACGCTCCAGCTCTGCGCGATCGAATCGATGCGGCATTCGGCATTTCCGGCCGAGCCGAGCGGCGTGCCGTCATCGAAATAGCCGCGGCGATAATAGGCGCCGTCCCAGCCGACCGTTTCCAGCGCCTGCCGCAGACGGCTGAGATGGCCTTCCCAGAGGTCGGCGCGGCCGTGATCGCCGCGTGTGCGCGCGATCGGGATGAAGCCGCGCAGCGTGCCGGCCAGGAACCAGCCCAGCCAGACGCTCGTGCCGCGGCCGGCTTCGCCGACCCGGTTCATGCCGTCGTTCCAGTCGCCGCCGAGCATCAGCGGCAGGCCGTTCTCGCCGGTACGCTGAAGCGCGAGATCGAGCGCGCGGGCGCAATGGTCGTAGAGCGGCGCTTCTTCCGCCGAGCGGCCCGGCTTGAAGAAGGCATCGTGCTGCCCTTCGGCGAGCGGCTGGCCTTCGATGAAGGCGAGCCTTTCGTCGAGCACCGAATTATCCCCGGTGACCCGGCAATAATATTCGACCGCATGGGCCAGCCACACAACGTCGTCAGAGATGGCGGTGCGCACGCCGGCACCGCTGTCCGGCAGCCACCAATGCTGCACGTCGCCTTCGACGAACTGGCGCGCGGCGGCGTTCAGGATCTGCCCGCGGGCGAGTTCCGGACGATGCAGGATGAAGGCCAGCGTGTCCTGCAACTGGTCGCGGAAGCCATAGGCGCCGCTCGCCTGGTAGAAGGCGGTGCGCGCCAGGATGCGGCAACCGAGCGCCTGGTAGGGCAGCCAGTCGTTGACCATGCGGTCGAGGGCGGCATCCGGCGTCTTGACCTGCAGCGTGCCGGTGAAATCGTCCCAATAGCCGCGAACCGCCTTCATGACCGCATTGAAATCGGCCGTCCGGCTCTTGTCCGCCAGCATTCGCGCACCGTCCGCATCCTCGGTGTCGCCGAGCACGAAGATCAGTTCGCGCTTCTCGCCCGGCTTCAGCGTGATGTCGACGGCGAGCGCCGCGCAGGGATCGCCGATCCCGTCGGCGGAGCCGGAGAGCGCCTGTCCGCTGACCACCGCCCCCGGCAGCACGACATCGCCGCCGCGGCCGATGAATTCGCGGCGCTTGGCGGTAAAGCCCGCAAGCGGCGCATCGACGGCGAAGAAGCTGGTCCGGCCGGCGAAATCGAAGCTGTACGGGTTGGTCGCAAAGAGCGCACCGCCCTCCTCGTCATGGCTGGTCAGCACGAAGGGCGCGGTCTTTGCCGCATTGTTGCCCATCACCCATTCGACATAGCCGTAGACCGTCAGGCTGCGCTCCGTCTCGCCGGTGTTCTTCACGACGAGGCGGGAATATTTGACCGGCTCCTCGGCATCGACTGTCTGGACGAGATCGAGCTCGATGCCGTCCTCCCAACTGCGGAAGGCGCTGTAGCCGAGGCCATGCCAGGTCTCGAACTTCACCGTCGGCTTGCGCGACAGCGCCGCGAACGGCGTCATCACCGTGCCGCGATCGCGATCGCGCACGTAGAAGGCCTCGCCCGGGCGGTTGATCACCGGGTCGTTGGTCCAGGCCGTCAACTGGAAATCGCGCGAATTGCGGCTCCAGGTGAAACCGGCGCCCTCGCCCGAGACGTGGAAGCCGAAATGCTGGTTGGAAATGACGTTGATCCACGGTTGCGGCGTCGCTTCGCCGCCGCGCAGCCGCATGGCATATTCCCGGCGCTCGCCGTTGAAACCGCCGAAACCGTTCCAGAAGGTCAGGCCGTCGCCATCGATCGTCACCGGCTCGCCGGCAGGGGATGCGGCAGGCTTCGGCAAGGCTGCGTCGGCCCTCGTCTCCTCGTCACCGCGCGGCGTGGAGAACAGCGCGACCGTGCGGGCAATCTGGTCCGAAAGGGAGCCGTTGCGGGCATGGAAGACGGCGCGCGCCGTGGCAAGCAGCGCCTGCCAGGTGGAAACCTCCATCAGGTCGCGGCGCACGGCGAAGATATGCTGGCGCACGCCATCGGACTGCCCGCGCATGCGGAGATTTTCGCACATCTGGTCGAGCGCGTGCTGCATGTCCTGCGCATAGGAGGAGGCGCGTTCGTTGAGGATCACCAGGTCGGCCGTCACGCCGCGGTGGCGCAGATATTCCTGCGCGCGCAGCGCCTCGCGGGCGACATCGAGGTCGATATCGTCGTTGATGCGCAAAACGAAGATCGGGAAGTCGCCCGAGATCGCCAGCGGCCAGAGCGCCGACTGGGCGGTGAGCCCCGTCTGGATGGTGCCGGTATCGGCGCGCAGGTGCATGTCCGGATAGATCAGGTAGCGGCCGAGCATCTGGAAGCTTGCGGCCTCCTGCGAGGTCACGCCGACATGACGCATGTGGACCTGCGAGCGCGTCCAGGCATGGATCATTTCGTGGTTGAACACGTCCGGATGGCGGTAACGGTCGATGGCGGCGTCCGCTTCGGCGCGGCTGGGCGCCGCGATTGTCCAGAAGATGACCTTGACCTTCTTGCCCGCCGGCACGCGCACGACGCGACGCAGCGCCATGACCGGATCGAGCGTGAAGCCGTCCGTGCCGGAAAGCTGCGCGCCGGCGTCGAAGGCGGCCGCCGTCGTCAGCGAGCGGCCGCGGCCGATGAAGCGGCGGCGGTCGGTCTCGATCTCGGTGCGGCGCGAGGGACCGGCATTGTCCACGATGAGATGGGCGATCACCATGTCCGGTTCGTTCGGATTGCGCTTCTGGCGCTCGGCGCGGATGACGTCGCCGCGCTTGCCGATCTCCGTCTTGATGAACATCTTCGAGAACATCGGATGGGCGCTGTCGGCGTCATCCGTCGAAATGACGGGCTCCATATAGGAGGTCACCTCGATGAAGCGGTCCTCGGTGCCGGTGTTGAGCAGCGTCAGGCGGCGGCCTTCGGCATCGTGCTCGGTGGCGACGATGCATTCGACCTCGCTCGTCAGCGTGCCGACGGTCTTGATGAACTCCGCCTTGTCGTCGCCGAACTGGGTCTTAGTGACTTCGCCCTCGATACGCTTCGGCTCGGCGGTAGCGGACCACCACTCGTTCGTCGCGGTATCGCGCAGGAACAGGAAGGAGCCCCAGCGGTCTTCGGTCGGATCGGGCTTCCAGCGCGTGACGGACTGGCCGTTCCAGCGCGAATAGCCGGCACCGGTCGCCGTCAGCATCACGGCATAGTGGCCGTTCGACAGGAAGACGGTCTCGCGCTCCTTGTTGAACGGCTCCTTGATGATACGGATTTCCGGACGCAGCAGGTCGGCCTGCGTGCTGCCGACGGTTTCCGGCTCGCGCTTGGCATTAATGACCGGAATGTCGCGCGGCGCCTTTTCCTGGAGCAGCAGCTCGGCGGCCTCGATGACGGGGTCGGCATGGAAACGTTCGCGCAGCGCCCCGTTGAAGACGACATTGGCGACCGCGGCGATCGACATGCCGTGATGGTGCGCCATGTAGTTGCGCACGACGGCGCAGGTCTTGCCCTCCGGCACGCGGGTCGGCGTGAAATCCACGGCATCATGGAAGCCGTAGACGCCGAGGGCACCGAGCTTGCGCAGACGTTCGAGGTTTTCCAGCGCCTCCTTCGGCGCATATTGCGCCGCCAGCAGCGAGGCATAGGGCGCGATCACCGCATTCTGGCCGAGGCCGCGCTTCAGGCCGAGCGTCGGCACGCCGAAATTGGTGTACTGGTAGGTCAGCTCATGGTCGCGGGCGTTGAAGGCCGCTTCCGAGATGCCCCAGGGCGTGCCGAGCCGGCGGCCATGGTTCATCTGCTCCACCACGACGAGGTTGTTCGTCTGGTTCAGGATGCCACCTTGGCGCTCCTGCATGACGAGCGGCGGCATCAGGTACTCGAACATCGAGCCGGACCAGGAGACCAGCGCACCGCGCGAACCGACCGGCACGACCGGACGGCCGAGCTTGTACCAGTGCTCGGTCGGAAGATCGCCCTTGGCGATGGCGAAGAGGCTGGTCAGGCGCGCTTCCGAGGCGAGCAGGTCGTAGCAGGCCTCGTCCAGTTCGTTGGTCTCGACGCGGTAGCCGATCGACAGCAGCCGGCGCTCCGGCCGGAACAGGAAACCGAAATCCATCGAGAAGGCGATGTCGCGCGAACGGTCGCGCAGCACGACCAAGCGGTCGCGCAACGGCTCGATGCTGCCGAGGTCGAAGACGCTGTCGGCAATATGCGCCTCGCAGGTCGCAACCAGCGCGCCCGCCCATTTGACGAGCTCGCCGCTCTCGGCCGACTTGATCTCGTGGTCGAGGTTGACGATCAGCTTGTTGACGTCGCGCGCCAGCACCGAGAGATTGATGACGCGGATGGAGGCGAATTCATGCTCGCGCTTGACGGCGGCGAGCGCATTCTGGAAGCCGGCGATGCGCTCCTCGATGAGACGGCGCAGCGGCCGCACGGTCTTGCGGTCGTCCGGCAGTTGCGCCAGCGTTTCCGAAAGGATCGAGGCGACGTCGCCGATGCCGTCCAGGCTGCCCTGCAGATGCGCCGACGGCGCCTCCGCCCATTCGCGGCACATGGAGGAGATGGCGATGAGGTGGCCGGCGAGGTTGCCGCTGTCGACCGCCGACACGTAACGCGGTCCCAGCGTTTCCAGCGTGTTGGTGCGATACCAGTTGTAGAGGTGGCCGCGATATTTCGGCATGCCGTCGATGGTGGCGATCGTCTGTTCAAGACGGCGCACCGTCTCCTCGAAAGAGATCCAGCCGAAATCGCGCGCGGAGATCACCGAGAGCAGATAGACGCCGACATTGGTCGGCGAGGTGCGCTCGGCGAGCACCGGCTGCGGCGTTTCCTGGAAGTTGTCCGGCGGCAGGTAGTGCTGCTCGGCGGTCACGAATTCCTCGAAATAACGCCAGGTGCGCCGCGCGATCTTGCGCAGTTCGCTCGCCACATAGTCGGAGACGACGAGCTGGTCTTCGGTCTCCGCCGTCTGGCTGACATACCAGGCGATCATCGGCGAGAGCGCCCAGACGAGCGCGAAGGGAATGCCGATATAGGGAAGCCCGGTGTCCGAGATCATGGCGAGCGCCACGGACAGCACCGCCAGCGCCGGCGCCTGCCACATGGACTTGTAATGGGCGAGGATGCCGCCGCGCGCAGCACTGTCGGCCTGCGCGGCCGTGCGCCATTCCAGCATCAGCTTGCGGCTGACCATGGTGCGATAGAGCGAGCGCACGATCGCATCCGCCATCAGCGCCGCCGAATGGGCGATGAAGGCGATGCGCAGCGCCACCTGCGCATTGGCCGCGCGGATATCGGAAAAGACGCGATGCACATGGGCGCGCGCGACAATGTCGTTGCGGCGCGGCATGACGCCGGAGATCAGCGACAGCGTCGGGGCGACGAAGAGCAGGAAGATCAGCACGAGCTGCCAGATCAGCGCCTGGCGCGGCTCCATATAGTACCAGCCCATGACGGAGGCGACGAGCCAGCCGATCGGGATGAGGCTGCGGCGCAGGTTATCGTACATCTTCCAGCGGCCGAGCATGGAAATGCCGCTCGACGGGCCGAAAATATAGGGCAGAAGCTGCCAGTCGCCGCGCGCCCAGCGATGCTGGCGCGAGGTTTCGACGCCGTAGCGGGTCGGGAAATCCTCCACCAGCTCGACATCCGTCACCAGCGCGCAGCGCGCCAGCGAGCCTTCGAGAAGGTCGTGGCTGAGCACCGAGTTCTCCTCGATGCGGCCCTTCACGGACGCCTCGAAAGCGTCGACGTGATAGAGACCCTTGCCCGTGAAGGTGCCTTCGCCGACGAAGTCCTGGTAGACGTCGGACACGGTGAAGACATAGGGGTCGATGCCGCGGTCGGCGGAGAAGATGCGCTGGAAGGTCGAGGCTTCCTTGCCCGTCGTCAGCGAGGGGGTCACGCGCGGCTGCAAGATGCTGTAGCCGGCGGTGACTTCGCCCTTGTCCGCGTCGATGACCGGGCGGTTGATCGGGTGGTGCAGCTTGCCGACGAGCTTCGTCACCGCATCGCGCATCAGGCGCGTGTCGGAATCGAGCGTCATGACGTATTTCACGTCCGCCGGCACGATATTGGCGCCCGGCAGGAAGGTCGTGTCGCCGTCACCACGCAAAAGCAGGTTCAGCTCGTGCAGCTTGCCGCGCTTGCGCTCCCAGCCCATCCAGCAACCTTCGGACGGGTTGAACAGGCGGCGGCGGTGCAGCAGGTAGAAGCGCGTGCGGCCGTCATAGGCGTAGCGCGCCGAAAGGGTGGCGATCTCGCGCTTGGCATAGTCGAGCACATCGAGATCGGCGGGAGATTCCTCGGACGAACTGTCGGCCCAGTCGCTGAGCAGCGAGAAATAGATCTCGCCGCGCGGATTGGCGAGGTAGTGGACTTCGAGGTTGCGCACCAGCTCGTCGACATGGTCGCGCTTGGAAATCAGACAGGGCACCACGACAAGCGTGCGCGCATCCTCCGGAATTCCGTCCTTGAATTCATAGCCGACGAGGCGCGACGGCGTGACGAAGAAGGTGACGAGCGTGTTGAACAGGCCCGTCGCCCCTTCGGAGGCCGGCAGCGCGAAGAGGATCAGCATGATCAGCCAGGCGCCGTCCGGAATGTCGAGCTGATCGAGGAAATAATAGACCGCGATCATCGCCAGAAGGGTCAGGATGATGTTCGGCCCGGCAATGGCGAACCAGTCGAGCCGGCGCCCGAAGCGTACGACGCGCTGGACGATCGAGGGGCTGTAGTCGATGCGTTTTTCGAGCAGCTTGCGCTTCTTGCCGACGAGGAAGGAGGCGACGTTGGCCTGATATTCCGGATCGTCCGCATTGGCCGCGGCGTCTTCCGCCGTCATGGCCAGCGCGATCTCGGTCACTTCCAGCTCGGTCTTGCCGGAGCGGCGGGCGAAACGCTCGATCGTGTTGCGGTATTTGTTGCGCGAGCCGAAATCGAGGTCGCTATAGTCGGAACCCTGCCGCAGCGCCTCGTCGAGACGGCTGACGCTTTCGAACCAGACCGGCCATTCCGTGTCGTCGACCGAGCGCAGGCTCTTGATCAGCGAACTCATCGTCACGTTGCCGGAGGAAAGCCGGTTGTTCTCCGCGACGATCAGTTCTTCCAGGTCCGTGCCGCGGCTTTCGATCTTGCGCTCCAGCCACTGGATCACCGCGCCGGAGGCCTGGAGACCATCGCGCAGGCGATAGAGCAGCTGGATGACGAAGGTATTGTCCTCGACGAAGCTCTCCATCGACTGGAGATGCGCGATGCACTTTTCCGGATCGTTGAGGCGGATCAGCTCGTCGGCGACCTCGTTCGCCTTGAAGCGCATTTTTCGCGAGCGCTCGACGCGGCTTGATATGCGCCGCAGGTTTTCGAGCAGCACGAAGCGGATGAAGGAGGGCAGCGCCCAGAGTTCGCCGATCTTCAGCGCATCGAGCTTCTGGAAGCCCTGCACGAAGGAGGTCAGGCCCTCATGCGAGACGCCGCTATGGGTATGCGCGACATAGAGCCAGGCGAGCGCCAGCGTGCGCGGCACCACCTGCCCTTCGATCTGGATGGTCGGAAGCTGGCGATAGAACCGCCGCGGGAAGTCGCGCCGGACCTCCTGGATCGCCTCTTCGACGACATAATAATTGTCGAGCAGCCATTCGGCGGCAGGCGTGATCTGGGCGCCCGCTTCGACATCCTTGGCCGTCGCCTGGTAGACGCGAAAGATCTCCTTCTCGTTTTCCTTGTGCCGGGCACGGAATTCGAAGGGCTGGAAGCCGGGCAGCGCCGCGGTCTTGTCGCGCGCCAGCGCTTCACCGCACTCGGCGAGCTCCTCCAGCGACAGATAGGTGGCGCGGATCGAATCGTTATAATCGATCTGCTTGGCGTCGGCGTCGCGCGAAAGGGCTTGCGGCGTATTGTGAAGGGGCATGTTTCTGATTCTGGATCCGGCCATATGGAACCATCCGGCAACGGCCTTTGCGCCGAACGGTTTGTTGCGGGCAGGCTTCATCTCGGTGCCGCGATCAGCCATGAGACCATACGGCGCCCGGATGGCGCGAATGGAATGGACATGGCTCAGGCGACACGCTGCTTGGCATCCTGGCCGCGTGGTGCATGAAAACGGCATTTTTTAGCCGCAAGGACAGAGACTTGCAACATGTCAACATGACCGGATGGCGCAGCATCGACCCTCATTTGTGGTTTTGGTGAATCGCACGACCCGGATGGGGCCGCACGAGCGCATAGGACAGGCGGATGCCAAATGCATGACATGGGGAAAAGTTCCGGTCTTCTTGCGAACGCCGATCCCGCCATTGACTTGGCAGCCCCGCCACGCCAGCTTGGCGCCGTCAGGGTCTTCCGAGTCGAAACGGCTCGGAGGCTAAGAGGGAAGCCGGTGCGATGCTCCAGATGGAGCACCAAGACCGGCGCTGCCCCCGCAACTGTGAACGGCGAGTTTCTGTCGAAGGATGCCACTGGTTTTTACACCGGGAAGGCGAGACAGGGGCGACGACCCGCAAGCCAGGAGACCTGCCCTGACAGCTGTAACGTCCATGGGCGGGGTGTCCCAAGGGTGCGCCTGCTCCCGCATGCGTGCGTCCGGTCATCCCCCAATTCACCGATTGGGGAAACAATGCTTGCCAATACCGACCACGGCCTCTCCGGCACCGGAAAGCCGGAATCCATTTTCATTTCCTGGCTGCTCTGGCAACCGCGCGGCGCCGATCTTGCCGTCGAAGCCTTGAAGGAAGTGCGCAAGCTCGCGCGCTACGAGGGCATCGATCCCGATATCGTGCGTCTGAGGGCGCTGTTCGCCTCGCTTGCCGGCGCGCGCGGGGCGGTGCACTGACGGCTTAACGCATAAAGACATATTGACATAAAGATATCTTTATGTGATCTCCGGTGGAGTATGATGACACCGGAGGGCTTTGCCATGGCCAATTCGCACCTGGACACCCTGTTCGGCCCCGAACTGCCACGCCGCGACGGCAGCGAGGTTCTCGCCGCCCTGCGGGCCGCCGCCCGCGAGCGCATCCTGGTGCTCGACGGCGCCATGGGCACGGAAATCCAGACCCTGAAGCTGGTGGAAGACGATTTCCGCGGCGACCGTTTCGGCGACTGCGCCTGCCACCAGCAGGGCAACAACGACCTCCTGACGCTGACCCAGCCCGGCGCGATCGAGGACATCCACTATCGCTACGCGCTTGCCGGCGCCGATATCCTCGAAACCAACACCTTCTCCTCCACCACCATCGCCCAGGCCGATTACGGCATGGAGGACATGGTCTACGAGCTGAACCGCGACGGCGCGCGCCTTGCGCGGCGCGCCGGCCGGCGCGCGCAGGAAAAGGACGGCCGCCGCCGCTTCGTCGCCGGCGCCCTCGGCCCAACCAACCGCACCGCCTCCATTTCGCCGGACGTCAACAATCCCGGCTACCGCGCCGTCACCTTCGACGACCTGCGCACCGCCTATGCCGAGCAGGTCCGCGGCCTCATCGACGGCGGCGCCGACATCATCCTGATCGAGACGATCTTCGACACGCTGAATGCCAAGGCGGCGATCTTCGCCACCCGCGAAGTCTTCGAGGAAAAAGACATCCACCTGCCGGTCATGATCTCCGGCACCATCACCGACCTCTCCGGCCGCACGCTTTCCGGCCAGACGCCGGAAGCCTTCTGGAACTCGGTGCGCCATGCCGATCCCTTCTCCATCGGCCTCAACTGCGCGCTCGGCGCCAACGCCATGCGCGCCCACCTCGCCGAAATCTCCTCGGTCGCGCAAACCTTCGTCTGCGCCTATCCCAATGCCGGCCTGCCGAACGCCTTCGGCCAGTATGACGAGACGCCGGACGAGATGGCCGCCCAGATCGAGGGTTTTATGCGCGATGGCTTGGTCAACATCGTCGGCGGCTGCTGCGGCTCGACACCGGACCATATCCGCGCCATCGCCGCGGCCGCTTCGCGCCACGCGCCGCGCGAAATCCCGGACATCCCGCGCCACATGCGCCTCTCCGGCCTCGAACCCTTCACGCTGACCGACGCCATTCCCTTCGTGAATGTCGGCGAGCGCACCAACGTCACGGGCTCGGCGAAATTCCGCAAGCTGATCACCGCCGGCGACTACGCAGCCGCCCTCGACGTCGCGCGCGACCAGGTGGCGAACGGCGCGCAGATCATCGACATCAACATGGACGAGGGCCTGATCGATTCCGCCCGGGCCATGACGGAATATGTCAACCTGATCGCCGCCGAGCCGGATATCGCCCGCGTTCCCCTGATGATCGACTCATCGAAATGGGAGGTGATCGAGGCCGGCCTGAAATGCGTGCAGGGCAAGCCGCTGGTCAACTCGATCTCGCTGAAGGAAGGCGAAGAGGCCTTCCTGCACCACGCCAAGCTCGTGCGCGCCTACGGCGCCGCCGTCGTCGTCATGGCCTTCGATGAGACCGGCCAGGCCGACACCAGGGCGCGCAAGGTGGATATCTGCACCCGCGCCTACAAGCTTTTGACCGAAGTCGCTGGGCTTGCGCCGGAAGACATCGTCTTCGACCCGAACATCTTTGCGGTTGCGACCGGCATCGAGGAACACGACAACTACGGCGTCGACTTCATCGAGGCGACCGGTGAAATCACCTCCACCCTGCCGCACGTCCACATCTCCGGCGGCGTCTCCAACCTCTCCTTCTCGTTCCGCGGCAACGAGCCGGTGCGCGAAGCCATGCACGCCGTCTTCCTCTACCACGCCATCCAAGCGGGCATGGACATGGGCATCGTCAACGCAGGCCAGCTCGCCGTCTACGACACGATCGAGGCCGACCTGCGCGAGGCCTGCGAGGACGTGGTGCTGAACCGTCAGCCCAAAGGCGGGGGCACCGCCACCGAACGCCTGCTGGAAATCGCCGAGCGCTTCAAGGGTGCGGCAGGCAAGGAAGCCAAGGAGCGTGACCTCGCCTGGCGCGACTGGGCCGTCGAAAAGCGGCTGGAGCACGCGCTGGTCAACGGCATCACCGAATTCGTCGAGGCCGACACGGAGGAAGCCCGCCAGAACGCCGAGCGCCCGCTGCACGTCATCGAAGGTCCGCTGATGGCCGGCATGAACGTCGTCGGCGACCTTTTTGGCGCGGGGAAGATGTTTTTGCCGCAGGTGGTGAAATCCGCCCGCGTGATGAAACAGGCCGTCGCCGTGCTGCTGCCCTACATGGAGGCCGAAAAGCTCGCCAACGGCGGCAGCGGCGAACGCCAGAGTGCGGGCAAGATCCTGATGGCGACCGTCAAGGGCGACGTGCACGATATCGGCAAGAACATCGTCGGCGTCGTGCTCGCCTGCAACAATTACGAGATCATCGACCTCGGCGTCATGGTGCCGGCAACGAAGATTCTTGAGACGGCGAAGGCCGAAAAGGTCGACATCATCGGCCTCTCCGGCCTCATCACCCCCTCGCTCGACGAGATGGTGCATGTCGCGACCGAAATGGAGCGCGAGGGCTTCGACATCCCCCTCCTCATCGGCGGCGCCACCACAAGCCGCGTCCACACCGCCGTCAAGATCCACCCGCGCTACGACCGCGGCCAGACCGTCTACGTCACCGACGCCAGCCGCGCCGTCGGCGTGGTCGGTAGCCTGCTGTCGGCCGACATGAAGCCCGGTTATGTCGAAACGCTGAAGGCGGAATACCGCAAGGTCGCCGACGCCCACGCCCGCAGCGAAGCGGAAAAGCAGCGCCTGCCAATCGGCAAGGCCCGCGACAACGCCTTCAAGGCCGACTGGTCCGCCTACCAGCCGAAGACGCCGTCCTTCCTCGGCACGCGCGTCTGGCAGGATTGGGACCTCGCCGACCTCGCCCGCTATATCGACTGGACCCCCTTCTTCCAGACCTGGGAGCTAAAGGGCGTCTATCCGAAAATCCTCGACGACGAGAAACAAGGCCCCGCCGCCCGCCAGCTCTTCGCCGACGCCCAGGCCATGCTGGAAAAGATCATCGCCGAAAAATGGTTCACGCCGAAAGCCGTCATCGGCTTCTGGCCGGCAAACAGCGTCGGCGACGACATCCGCCTCTTTACCGACGAGGCACGCAACAGGGAACTCGCCACCTTCTTCACGCTCCGCCAGCAGCTTTCCAAGCGCGACGGCCGCCCGAACGTCGCGCTCTCCGACTTCGTCGCCCCGGTGGACAGCGGCAAACAGGACTATCTCGGCGGCTTCGTCGTGACCGCCGGCATCGGCGAGATCGCCATCGCCGAACGCTTCGAGCGCGCAAACGACGACTACAACTCGATCCTCGTGAAGGCGCTCGCCGACCGTTTCGCCGAAGCCTTCGCCGAGCGCATGCACGAGGTCGTGCGCAAGGAACTCTGGGGGTACGCGCCGGACGAAACCTTTGCGCCCACCGACCTCATCGGCGAGCCCTATGCCGGCATCCGCCCCGCTCCCGGCTACCCCGCACAGCCCGACCACACCGAAAAGACGGCGCTCTTCCGCCTGCTCGATGCAGAGAAGGTAATCGGTGTCACCCTCACGGAAAGCTTTGCCATGTGGCCCGGCTCCTCCGTCTCCGGCCTCTATATCGCCTCACCCGAAAGCTACTATTTCGGCGTCGCCAAGGTGGAACGCGACCAGGTGGAGGACTATGCGCGGCGCAAGGGCATGTCCGTGACGGAGGTCGAGCGCTGGCTCGGCCCGGTGCTCAACTATGTGCCGGCGCCATCGATGGCCGCCGCCGAATAATCACTCGCCGCGGCCGCGGAAACGGCGCTGGTAGGCGGGATCGTAGAGCGAGCTCTCGCGAAAATCCTCCGCGGCCAGCGTGCGGCCGACGAAGATTAGCGCCGTGCGCTCGATCGGCTCCTCGGCGACCTTCGCCGCGATGTCGGAGAGCGTGCCGCGCACCACGCGCTCGTCCGGCCAGGACGCCTTGACGACGATCGCCACCGGGCAATCGGCCCCGTAAAGCGGCGTCAGGTCCTCGACGACCTTGTCCAGCGCATGGATCGCCAGATGAATGGCAAGCGTCGCCCCCGTCGCGCCGAAATTTTCCAGCGTCTCGCGGTTCGGCATGGGTGAGGCGCGGCCGGAGACGCGGGTGAGCACGAGGCTCTGCGCCACCGCTGGAATGGTAAGCTCCCGGCCAAGGGCCGCCGCCGCCGCCGCAAAGGAGGGCACGCCCGGCGTCATCGTGTAGCTCAGCCCATGCTTTTCCAGCCGGCGGATCTGCTCGGCAACGGCGCTCCAGACGGACAAATCGCCGGAATGCAGCCGCGCCACATCTTCCCCCGCATCCGCCGCGCGCAAAAACTCCGCCTCGATCTCGTCGAGCGAGAGCGGCGCCGTATCGACGATGCGCGCACCGGGCGGGCAATATTGCAAAAGCTCCGGCGAGACGATCGAGCCGGCATAGAGGCAGACCGGGCATTTGCCGATGAGGTCACGCCCGCGCACGGTGATGAGATCGGCAGCACCAGGCCCGGCGCCGATGAAATGGACGGTCATGTCTCAATCCTCAATATGTTTAGCCGGCTTCAGCCAGCGCCATTGCGTGACCGGCATGGTCGGTCGCCAGCCCGTCATGTTTCCAACGGGCGATGCGCGCGCGATATCCACGCGAATCAACGACCCGCCGAGCCGCGCGTGATGCGCGAGAAGCACCGCCTCCATCTCCGTCGTCACCGCATTGGCGACAAGCCGCCCGCCGGGTTTCAGGCCGTCCAGCGCCGCCTCCATCACCCCCGCCTCGCTGCCGCCGCCGCCGATGAAAATGGCATCCGGCGCAGCAAGCCCGGAAAGCACCCCCGGCGCTACGCCCTCGACGACCGAGAGGCCCGGCACGCCAAAATTCTGCGCATTGCGCCGGATGCGGGCAGCGCGCTCCAAATGCCCCTCGATCGCAATGGCGCGCAGCGACGGATCGGCCAGCATCCATTCGATACCGATCGAACCCGAACCGGCACCGATATCCCACAGCAGTTCCCCACGCTTCGGCGCAAGGGCGGAGAGCGTCAGCGCCCGCACCTCATGCTTGGTGATCTGGCCGTCATGCTCGAAAAGCCCGTCGTCGAGCCCCGGCGTAAAGGCCAACACCCGTGCATCAGGCCCGGCCGCGACCTCCACGGCACAGACATTCAGCATGTCCGCATCCACGAGGGCAAACCGGTCCGCCCGATGGCTGCTCACCCGCTCCCGCGCGCCGCCGAGCGCTTCGAGAACGGTCAGCGTCGAGCCGCCAAAGCCGCTTTCCGCCAGCAGGGCCGCCAGCGCCGCCGGCCCGTCGCTGTCCGACGTCAGCGCCAGAATCCGGCTACCGGGATGCAGGTGCGGGCGGATAAGATCGATCGGCCGGCCATGCAGCGAGACGCAGACCGTCTCCTGCAAGGCCCAGCCCAGACGCGACGCCGCAAGGCTGAAGGCCGAGGGCGCCGGGAAGACGCGCATCTCCGCCCGCGCAATGCGCCGGGACAATGTGACGCCAACGCCATAGAAGAACGGATCGCCGGAAGCGAGCACCACGACGGGCCGGCCGCGCGCCGCAAGCACCGCCTCGACGGAGCGCTCGAACGGGCTGAGCCAGACCTGTCGCTCCCCACGGATCGCCGCATCGGCAAGCTCCAGATGCCGCGCGCCGCCGAAGACGATCTCGGCCGCGCCGATCGCAGTCTTGGCCTCGTCACCGAGACCCGCTAGACCATCCTCGCCGATCCCGACGATGGAAAGCCACGGGGCGGCCGAAAGGGACTGATCAGGCGTGGACAAGCGACGCATCCTCATATTGGGCGGCACGACGGAGGCCCGCGATCTCGCAAGCCGGCTTGCCGAAAGGCAGGACCTCGCCGTCACGCTGTCGCTCGCCGGCCGCACGCTCGATCCCGCCCCGCAGCCCGTGCCCGTGCGCAGCGGCGGTTTCGGCGGCGTGGAGGGCCTTGCCGTCTATCTCGGTAACGAAGCCATCGATCTCCTGATCGACGCCACGCATCCCTTCGCCCGGCAGATTTCCGCCAATGCCCGCGTGGCGAGCAGCACGACCGGCGTGCCGCTGCTGCGGCTGGAACGCCTCGGCTGGGACGAAACCGACGGCGACCGCTGGACGCGCGTCGCCTCGACCGATGCGGCCGTGGCGGCCTTGGGCGACGAACCCCGCCGCGTGCTGCTGGCGATCGGCCGGCAGGAGGCCAAAACCTTCGATGCCGCCCCGCAGCACCACTATCTCGTGCGCAGCGTCGATCCTGTCGATCCGCCGCTGGACGCGCCGCATGTCGAATACCTGCTCGCCCGCGGCCCCTTCGCCGTGGAGGCGGAGGTCGCGCTTCTCCGTGAACGCCGCATCGACGTGATCGTCAGCAAGAATTCCGGCGGCGACGCCACCCATGGCAAGATCGTCGCCGCGCGCATTCTCGGCCTGCCCGTCGTGCTCGTCGACCGGGCCGGGGGCGGCGAAGGCAATCGCGCCGAGACGGTCGAGGACGCGCTGCGGCTCGTCGATCATCTGCTGGCATCCTTCAGGAACCGCGGCGTATAGACGAGGTCCGGCAGGTCCGGGCGCGCGATTACTCGCGTTTCCGGCGAGCCGATGACCACGCAGGTCGCCATGTCGGCGCGCTCCGCCTCGGCCTCGCCGATCGGCATGACCAGCATACGCTCATCCGGCCGGCCGGCAGCGCGGCCGAAGATCACAGGCGTTTCCGCCGGCAGCACCTCACGCAGGATCTCGAAGGCCCGGCCGAGCTGCCAGGGCCGCGCCTTGCTGATCGGATTGTAGAGCGCGATGACGAGGCCGGCTTCCGACACCAGACGCAGCCGCTTCTCGATGATCTCCCAGGGTTTCAGATTGTCGGAAAGCGAGATCGCGCAGAAATCATGGCCGAGCGGCGCACCGATGCGGGCCGCGACCGCCAGCATGGCGGTAACGCCCGGCACAACGACGAGATCGACTGATTTCCAGTCCTCCGGCCCCGCATCGATCGCCTCGCAGACCGCCGCTGCCATGGCAAAAACACCGGGATCGCCGCCCGACACGACGCAGACATTCACGCCCGCCGCCGCCCGCTCCAGTGCAGCCTGCGCCCGGTTCAGCTCCTCGCGGTTGTCGGAGGCAACCTTGATCTGGTCCGGCCTCAGATTCAGCCGATCGATATAGGGGAAGTAGCCAAAAAACTCCGTCGAGGCCTCGACGGCACGCCCGGCTTCCGGCGTCATCTGGTCCGGATTGCCCGGGCCGGTGCCGATGACGAAGAGTTTTCCGCTCATTCGCGCCCGCTCCAGCCCGGCACGAGCACCAGCGAAAAATAGGGCGCCACGTCATCGAGCTTTTCCGAAAGCCGCATGGATTTGCCCACCGGCGTGGTGCCGCGCTCGACATAGACGGCTTCGCCCAGCCGGCCGGCATTCGACAGCGCCCGTCGAATTTTCGGCAGGTTGCGGCCAACCTTCATGATGACGGCGGCCTCGGTATCGACGAGCCGGCGCGACAGCTCCTCTTCGCCCATCGTGCCCGGCAGCACGGAGAGCACGTCGTCGCCCTGCACGATCGGCAGGCCCGACAGCGACCAGCAGCCGGACATCGCCGTGATGCCGGGGATGACCTCCGTCGGGAACCGATCGGCAAGCCGCACATGCAGGTGCATGTAGGAACCGTAGAACATCGGGTCGCCTTCGGAAAGAATCGCCACCGTGCGGCCCGCAGCAAGATGTTCGGCGACCGCCGCCGCGGAGGCATCGTAGAAGGCCGTGATCTGGCTCTTGTAGTCGTCGTGGTCCTTGTGGATTTCCGTCGTCACCGGATAGTAGAGCGGCAACTCCACCATGCCGGGCTTCAACAGGCCCTCGACGATCGCCCGCCCATTGCCCGTGCGGCCGGCCTTGGCAAAATAGGCGAGCACGTCCGCCTCGCCGATCGCCCGCACAGCCTTCAATGTCAGCAGTTCCGGATCGCCCGGCCCTGTGCCCACGCCAAAAAGTCGTCCCGTCACCGTCGCCACCATGTTCATAGTCCCGGCCTCGCCAGCGAATTGAGCGCGGCCGCCGTCATGGCGCTGCCGCCGAGGCGGCCGCGCACGATGGCATAGGGCACGCCATAGGAATTTTCCGCCAGCGCATCCTTGGATTCCGCCGCCCCCACGAAGCCGACCGGCATGCCGAGGATCGCCGCCGGTTTTGGCGCGCCTTCGCGGAGCAGTTCGAGCAGGTAGAAGAGTGCCGTCGGCGCATTGCCGATCGCCACCACGGAGCCCGCCATGCGATCGAGCCAGAGCCGGATGGCCGCCGCCGAGCGCGTGTTGCCGCTTTCCGCGGCGAGGGTGGGCGTGCGCGGATCGCGCAGCGTGCAGATGACCTCATTGTTCGCCGGCAAACGTGCCGCCGTCACACCGCGCGCGACCATTTCGGCATCGCAGAAGATCGGCGCACCGGCCTGAAGCGCGCCACGCGCAGAGGCGACGAAATCCGGCGAGAAGACGAAATGCGGCGCCGCCTCGACCAGGCCGGCGGCATGGATCATGCGCACAGCCACATCGGCCTCCGCCTCGGAGAAGCGCGACAGATCGGCCTCCGAGCGGATGATGGCGAAGGATTTTTCATAGATGGCGTTGCCATCCTTGATGTAGTCGTACTCGGTCATGTGAGGCCTTGATATGCGGAAGCGAGGGTCGCGGGCGCGGTGCGGTCGAGCAGACTCTTGGCCGTCTCGTTTTCCGCACGGCGCGCGCGCAAGAGGGTGCCTATGCGCTGGATCGCGGGCTCCAGCGTTTCGGGGGAAACCGTTGCCTCAGGGGCGTCGCCAGCCCGTCCGGGCGCGACGAGGCCGATGCCGGCCGCCGTGCCGCAAAGCGTGACGGCGGCGCTGGCCGGATGGGCGCAACCCTTCGGGCAGCCGGAAATGTGCACGTCGACGGAACCATCCAGCAGGGCACCCGCATGGGCCACCATAGCGTCGGCCGCCGCATGGGTGTCGAAAGTGCCGGATGCACAGCCGGCGGCCCCGGCGCAGATCGAGATCGCGCGGCCCGGCGCATCGGCCGAACTCCAGAAACCTTCACGATCCGCATGCGCCCGAGCAGCGGCAAGCGTCGCCTCGGAGAGGCCGCGGACCAGAAGCGTGCGATGCGGCGCAAGGCGGAATTCCACGGCACCGCAGGCCGAAAGCCCGTCCATAAGGGCAGCGAGATGGTCGGCATGCATCTGGCCATAGGCGGGCGCTAGGCCGAGCACGGTTTCGCCGCCGATATCGTGAAGGCCGAGCGGATGCAACGACGATGCGGCGGGAAGAGCAAGCGGCACCTGACCCGCACCCAGCGCCTCCGGATCGAGGTCGCGGCCTCGTGCGGTCGGTCCGATGGCGGCAAGGGCTTCGACGACCGTCATGGTGCCGTCGATGACAGCTTCAGGGGAGAGCAGGGCCACGGCCTTTGCGGTCGTCCGGTCTCCGCCCAGCGAGAGCCGCCAGGCAAATCCCTCCGCCTGCGAAACGGCGTCGAGCCGGATATCGGCAACCATATCGCCAAGGTTAAGCTGGCCGCCACCATCGACGACAATGGCAAGTTTCGGCGCAAGCCGGAGCCCGGCGCCCGTTATGGCGCGACGAAGCGCTTCGGCAACGGGCGTCGCATCGGTGATTTCGGACGGATCTACGCCGGCAAGCGGCGGCACCTCGATCGCGACACCCGTTTGCGGCACGATGCCGGAGGCGGCAAGGCCCTCTGCAAGGCGCGGCACCGTATCCGCGCTCAGGCCCCGAAGCTGAAAATTGCCGCGGGCGGTGATCTCGATCAGGCCGTTGCCGTGTGCGCGCGCCAGGTCGGCAAGCGCATGCAGGTCCCGCGCGGTGAGCGCAGCCGCGACAGGCCGCAGGCGCACCAGCAGGCCGTCACCTGTCTGCATTGGGGTGGCAATGGATGGACAGGCACCACGGCGGAGGGCGGTGCGCTCAAGGGCGAGGGTCGCCGTCATGCCGCGCCCTCCTCGCTCTCGGTCGCCGGGCGGCGGATCAGGTAGGTGTCCATGATCCAGCCGTGTTTTTCGCGCGCATCGCGGCGCGTTTCGCTGATGGTTTGCGATACCTCCGCGAGCTTGCCGGAGAGCAGGATTTCGTGCGGCGTGCCGAGATAGGCGCCCCACCAGATGTCCGCCTCCGCATCCTCCACCGTGCGAAAGGCCTGCACGCCATCCAGCATGACGAGCGCGTCGCGCGTGCCCTCCGGCCAGCCTTCGGAAAGCCTTCGGCCGGTGGTAATCTGCACGGGCAGGCCGATGCGGTTCAGCGCGATGCCGTGGCTGGCGCACAGCGCCTGCATGCTGGTAATGCCGGGGATAACTTCGGTCTCGAAGGCGACGCGCCCGGCGGCGCGGACATGCTCGACGATGCGCAGCGTGCTGTCATAGAGCATCGGATCGCCCCAGACGAGCAGCCCGAGCGTCTCGTCCTCGCCGACCGCGTTTAGAAGCGTGCGCTCGTAAACGGCGGCGATGGCGCGGTGCCAGTCGTGCACGCCGTCCTCATAGGAACCGTCGGCGCGGCGCACCGGCACGGCGTAGTCATGGATGCGGCAGGCGGGGTTGGTCAGAAAGCGGTCGCAGATCTCGCGGCGCGCGTCGGCGAGAAAGGCCTTCTCGTCGCCTTTGGTCGGTATGAGGAGCACATCCGCCCGGTTCAGCGCATTGATCGCCTGAACGGTCATGTGCTCGGGATTGCCCGCGCCGATCCCGATGACCAGTAGTTTTCTCAAATTCCGTCTCCCGTGCGGCATCCGCTCCCGGTTTGCGGCCCGATTTGGGTCCCGCACCCCTTCCTAATCCCAAAAGCCGGCGGAAAACAGTCCCCGAAACGCGTCCTTTGCCGGTCTTTTTGAGACCTAAGCCGCTGCGCGGCTCGTGAGGTATGCGCGCGGCGAGGCGCCCAGCATGCGCTTGAACATGGTGGTGAAGGCCGGCACGCTTTCATAGCCCGTGTCGAGCGCCACCCGCGTCACCGGCTCGCCGGCGGCAAGCCGCGGCAGGCAGGCGAACAGACAGGCCTGTTGCCGCCAGGTGACGAAGCTCACGCCCATTTCCTCGCGAAAGAACCGCGTGAAGGTGCGCCGGCTCATGTTGAGATGTTTTGCCCAGTCGTCGATCTTCGCCGTCGGCGACGGTTGCTCGACGAAATCGCGGCAAAGCTCGGCCAGCCGCCCGCTCGCCGGAAAGGGCAGGCCGAGCCGGCGTTCCGGCAGGCGGCCGATCTCGTCGAGCAGCAGCGCCATCACGAGTTCCGCCCGTCCGCGCTCCTCGGGAACCGGTCCCTGCCGCACCGCCTCGGTGATCAACTGGCGGGCAAGGTCCGTCACCTCCAGCACGGTCGGCTCCAGCGACGCCGCCAGCCCTTCCGGCGAATAGATATAGACCGAGCGCATGCTGACATCGCTGTACATCTCGACGGAATGTTCGAGCCCGCGTGGGATGAGCAGCGCATGGCCGGGTGGTATCATCCAGCGCCCGCGCTCCGTGCCGACCAGCACGACGCCGGCAAAGACGCAGAGAAACTGCGTGCGCCGGTGGCGGTGCGGCGGCACGACATAACCGCCCGGAATCTCCGAACTGCGGATGAGAACGTCCTCATTGGACTGTTCCATCTGCGAATGCGTGCGGATGTGATCGTCGTCGAGCGCCCGCAGGCGCTCCTGGGTGAGTTTTTCCATCTTTGGCCCACTCGCGTAAGAAATGGACCTCAGCACAAAAGCAGGCCGCAGGCAATCCTTGTATGAGAGCGGCAAAAGTCGCCATACCGGGCGGATCATTCGAGGCCATTATGTCCACTGTCGTTCCCGCAGCGCCCCGGGCCGCTGCCAGCACCACCTATTCCATCATCGTCGCCGTCAGCGTCTGCCACATGCTGAACGACATCATGCAGTCGCTGCTGACGTCGCTCTACCCGCTGCTGAAAGAGAACTACGCGCTCGACTTCGTGCAGATCGGCCTGCTCACCATGGCCTTCCAGGTCACGGCATCGCTCCTGCAGCCGGCCGTCGGCATCGTCACGGATCGCTGGCCGATGCCCTTCTCGCTGCCGGTCGGCATGGGCAGCACCTTCGTCGGCCTCATCCTGCTCGCCTATGCGCATTCCTTCCCGATGCTGGTCTTCGGCGCGTGCCTGATCGGCCTCGGCTCGGCGATCTTCCATCCGGAATCCTCGCGCGTCGCGCGCCTTGCCTCGGGCGGGCGCCACGGTCTTGCGCAGTCGATGTTCCAGGTCGGCGGCAATGCCGGCACGGCGATCGGCCCGCTGCTCGCCGCCTTCATCGTGCTGCCCTTCGGCCAGACGAGCGTCGCCTGGTTCTCCGCCGTCGCACTGGTCGGCATGGTCCTGCTCACCTGGGTCGGCAACTGGTATGCCGGCGAACGCCGCCTTGCCGCCGGCCGCCCGGCCGTCAGCCGCGAGCTGCCGCTGGCGCGCGGCCGCGTCATGTGGGCCTTCGCCGTGCTGGTGCTGCTGACCACGACGAAGAACGTCTACCTCTCCAGCCTTTCGAGCTATTTCACCTTCTACACGATCGAGAATTTCGGCCTCGGCGTGCGCGATGCGCAGCTCATGCTGTTCCTCTTCCTCGGTGCGTCCGCCGTCGGCGTCTTCATGGGCGGCCCGATCGGCGACCGCTTCGGCACGCGCTTCGTCATCTGGTTCTCGATCCTCGGCGTCATCCCCTTCGCGCTGATGCTGCCTTATGCCAACCTGTTCTGGACGGGCGTGCTGACGGTGCTGATCGGCCTGATCTTCTCCTCGGCGTTCTCCGCCATCGTCGTCTTCGCGCAGGAGCTTGTGCCGGGCCGCGTCGGCATGATCGCCGGCATCTTCTTCGGCTTTGCCTTCGGCGCCGGCGGCCTCGGTGCCGCGGTCCTCGGCGGCTTCGCCGATACGCATGGCATCAACTTCATCTACAAGGTCTGCTCCTACATGCCGCTGCTCGGCATCCTAACGATCCTGCTGCCACGCCTGCCCGGCAAGCACTGACAGCAAAACGCCAAGCGGAGCGTCGCACATCCTCTCCTCGGTCATCCTCGGGCTTGACCCGAGGATCCATATGGCACCCGCGGCGTGGATCCTCGGGTCAAGCCCGAGGATGACGTCGTGGGTGGGGCGCACTCGATCGCCAACTATGGATGAAAAACAAAAACGCCCGGCTTCGACCGGGCGTTTTTTCATTGCGGAGAGGTCTTAAATGCGGGCGCCGGCAAAGTGCGCGATCTGCGCGCCGAGCTCGTAATACCCTTCCCGCACCGAGCGGAAAGACTGCGCCTCCGGTTCGCTCACCGGCAAGGGCAGGTCCTTTTCCGCGATTTCGCCGGAAACCAGTTCCGCCAGCGTGCGGCCGAAGACGGTGCCAGGCGCGATGCCGCGGCCGTTATAGCCGGAAAAGCCGATGACGTTTTCGGCAAGGCGGTGGAAGCGCGGCAGGTTGTCCGCGGTCATGCCGATCTTGCCGTACCATTCCGCCTCGAAGGCAATATCGCCGATCTCCGGAAACAGCTTTTTCAGCGCGCGCCGCGCCCAGGCCTTGTGGATGCCGGTGCCCGTGCCGCGCAGCGCGCCGACGCTGCCGAACACCAGCCGGCCGCGCTTGTCGAAGCGGAAGGAGGAGAGGATCTCCTTCGTATCCCACGCCCCCTGCTTTTCCGGCAAAATCTTCGCCTGCATCTCGGCCGAAAGCGGCACGGTGGCGAAGTTGAAATAGGGCAGGTGCAGCAGTTCGGCGCGCACCTCGTTCCACGGCGCCACCGTATAGGCATTGGTGGCGACGACCACCCAGTCCGCCGTCACCGAGCCGCGCGCGGTGTTGACCGTCCAGCGTTTGCCCGTCCGCTCCGCGCCCGTCACCGGACTTGCGGTGAAAACCTGTGCCCCGGCCGCAATCGCCGCCCGCGCAAGACCGCGCGCATAGGCGAGCGGCTGGATCGTGCCGGCGCGCAGGTCGAGCAGCGACCCGGCATAGGCGTCCGTGCCGACCTTCACCGCCGTTTCGGCCGCATCGAGCAGCCGCACCGGCGCACCACGGCGCGCCCATTGCTCGGCGCGCTGCTTCAATTCGTCGAGGCCGGACTGGCCGACCGCGCAATGCAGCGTGCCGACCGGGTTGATCTCGCAGTCGATGCCGTGTTTTTCGACGAGGTCGAACACCGCGCGCGGCGCATTGCCGAGAAGCTCCAGCAGCCGGCCGCCATGCAGCTCGCCCAGCACGCCGGGCAGCTCGTCCGGCATCACCCACATGCCGGCATTGACGAGGCCGACATTGCGCCCCGAGCCGCCATAACCGATCTCCGCCCCTTCAAGCAGCACGACCCGCGTGCCGCGCTCCGCCAGGTGCAGCGCCGTCGAAAAGCCGGTATAGCCACCACCGACGATCACCACATCCGCCTCCGCCTTTCCGGAAAAGGCAACGGTTTCAGGTGCGGGCGGAGCGGTCATCTCCCAAAGGCCATGGGAGCGCGGGTCGTTGAGCATGGGCGTCTGTCTTTTCCGGAGGAGAATTTTCTGGCCGCACCATCGGCGATGCGGCACCGGGACTAAAGCAAAAATTGCGAACGGGGTCATGCCCCGCCCGCATGACACCCCTGCTCAGGGGACTTCCTTGGCGATCCACGCGCGAAAAGCCTGGCTCAGCGGGTTTTCGAGTTTTCCCTCCGGCAGCACGAGGTAATAGCTGTTCTGCGTCTCCATCGGCCGGTCGAAGACCACCGCGAGCCGGCCGCTCGCCAGTTCCTGCTCGATGAGGTAACGCGGCAGCAGCGCGAAGCCGAGCCCGGCGACGGCCGATTCGATGACCATGGCGAACTGGTCGAAGCGGTGGCCGCGATAGGCCGTGTCCGACGCGCCGCCATTCAACTCGAACCATTGCGCCCACAATTTCGGCCGTGTCGCGAGATGCAGCAGCGGCGCGGTCTCCAGATCCTTCGGCTCGGAAAGGTTCCAGGATTCCAGCAGCTCCGGGCTTGCCGCCGGCAGGATGACCTCGCTGCACAGATAGGAACAGGCCGCCCGCGCCCAGACCGGCTGGCCGTAATGGATCGCCAGATCGAAATTCTCCTCGTCGAAATCGAACGGCGCGGAGCGCGAGGCGATGTTGACGATCGTGCCGGGATGCTGGGCGAGGAAGGCCGGAATGCGCGGCGTCAGCCAGCGGCTGCCGAACGTCGGCAGCGTCGCGATGGAGAGGCTGTGTTCGGAGGAGGCCGACGCCATGGCGCGCAGCATGGTCTCTTCCGTCTGGTGCAAGAGCTTGCGCACCTCCGGCAGGAAACGCCGCCCGTCCTCCGACAGCACGACGCGCTGGCGCACGCGCTCGAACAGCAGCACACCAAGCTGTTCCTCCAGGTCCTTGATCTGCCGGCTGACGGCGCTCTGGGTGAGGTTCAGCTCGTGCGCGGCCTGCGTGAAGGAGCCATGGCGCGCGGCGCATTCGAACGCCTGCAGCGTGGTGACGTCCGGGATCAGCCTTCGACTGAGCTTCATTCTTTCCTCGCATCAACATAGTCAGAACGGTCGCAATCGCTCAAGGAAACGATAGGGTAATGATCCGTTTTGAGAATGAACAGGGCCTCCCCCCTTGTAAAGCAATTCCAGGAAAAGTGTGAAACGGTTTTCCGTCCGGAATTGCGTTTAAACAGATGAGACCGCTTCCCATGAAAGCAAATTCGCACGTTTCCGCCGACAAGATCCGCTCGGATTTCTCCGCCGCCATGTCCGCCATGTACCGGGACGAGGTTCCGGCCTATGGCACGCTGATGTCCCTCGTCGCCACGGTGAATGCGGAAACGCTCGCCACCGATCCGTTGCTGAAGGATCGTCTGGAAGCGACCGACTCGCTCGACCGCATTTCCGAAGAGCGCCACGGCGCCATCCGCCTCGGCACGCGGGAAGAGCTGTCCATGATGCGCCGCGTCTTCGCCGTCATGGGCATGTTTCCGGTCGGCTACTACGACCTGTCGACCGCCGGCGTTCCCGTCCACTCCACCGCCTTCCGCCCGGTCGGCGCGGAAAGCCTGAGCCGCAATCCCTTCCGCGTCTTCACCTCGCTGCTCCGTCTCGATCTGATCGCCGACGAAGCGCTGCGCCATGAGGCCGCCGAGGTGCTTGCAGCGCGAAAAATCTTCACTGACGAAGCCGTCGCGCTCGTCGAGAAGGCGGAGCGTGACGGCGGCCTCGATGCCGCCGATGCCGCCCGCCTTGTGAGCGAAGTGCTCGAAACCTTCCGCTGGCACGACCACGCCATCGTCAGCACCGACATGTACAAGCGCCTGCACGATGCGCACCGCCTCATCGCCGACGTCGTCTCCTTCAAAGGCCCGCATATCAACCACCTGACGCCGCGCACGCTCGACATCGACAAGGTGCAGGCCCGCATGCCGGAAGAGGGCATCGCGCCGAAGGCGATCGTCGAAGGCCCGCCCACCCGCACATGCCCGATCCTGCTGCGCCAGACCTCGTTCAAGGCGCTGGAAGAGGCCGTCTCCTTCATCGGCGCCGATGGTAGCTGGCAGAAAGGCTCGCACACCGCCCGCTTCGGCGAGATCGAGCAGCGCGGCGTGGCGCTGACGCCGAAGGGCCGCGCGCTCTACGACAAACTGCTCAACGACACCCGCGCCCGCGTGCGCCCGGCCGCCGATGGCTCCAACGCCGCCGAGTACGAGGCCGCCCTTGCCGACGTCTTCAAGGCCTTCCCGGACGATTGGGACGGCATCCGCAAGGCGGGCCTCGGCTATTTCAGCTACTCGCTGACCGAAAAGGGCAAAAGCGTCTCCGGCCGCAAGGCCGATCTCGAAACCGCCATCGAAGCCGGCCTCATCCGCTTCGACCCGATCGTCTACGAAGACTTCCTGCCGGTCAGCGCCGCGGGCATCTTCCAGTCGAACCTCGGCGACGACGCGGCGCAGGATTTCGTCGCAAGCCCCAACCAGGTGATGTTCGAACGCGATCTCGGCGCGACGGTGCTCGACGAATTCGCCCACTATGCCGGCATCCAGCGCGCCTCGCTTGAAATGTGCCTCGGCATCGTCAACATGGCGGCCGCTGCGGAATAAGGGACAAGCCATGGTCGAGGCACGCCATATCGAAACGCTGAAAAGCCTGCTCGGCGAGAAGGGTCTTCTCACCGCGCCCGGCGACATGGCTGCCTATGAGACCGGCGCGCGCTACGACAAGGGCCGCGCCGCCTTCGTCGCCCGCCCGGCCTCGACGGAGGAAGCCTCCGCCACCGTTTCCTACTGCGTGAAAAACGGCATCGCCCTCATCCCGCAATCCGGCAATACCGGCCTCGTCTCCGGCTCCACGCCGGATGCAAGCGGCGGCCAGGGCGTGCTGAGCCTCGACCGCCTCACCGCCCTGTTCGAGCTCGACCGCGTGAACCGCACGGTCAAGACCGGCGCGGGCCTGCGCCTCTCCGATCTCAACGGCAAGCTGGAGGAGAGCGGCCTGTTCTTCCCGATCGACCTCGGCGCCGATCCCCGCCTCGGCGGCATGATCGCCACGAACACCGGCGGCTCGCGCTTCCTGCGCTACGGCGACGTGCGCCGCAACACTTTGGGCCTCACCGTGGTGCTCGCCGACGAGGCCGGCACTGTGCTCGACCTCTCCTCCGGCCTGCGCAAGAACAATACCGGCGTCGACTGGAAGCAGCTCTTCATCGGCACCTCCGGCGCCTTCGGCATCGTCACCGAATGCGTGCTGAACCTGGAACCCGCGCCAAAGCAGTCCGCAACCGCGCTCCTCGTTCCCGCCTCGGACGAACAGGTCGCGACCCTGCTCGTCGCCATGGAAGACGCGCTCGGCAGCTACCTCTCCGCCTTCGAGGGCATGTCCGGCAATGCGGTGCGCGCCGCGCTCGACCATGTGCCCTCGCTGCGCAATCCCTTCCAGGGCGGCATCGTGCCGGATTTCGCGATCCTCGCCGAAATCTCCCGCTCCACTCCCCCGCGCGAGGGCGAACAGCCGCTCGATGCGGTGCTGGAAGAGGTGCTCGCCGCGATCTGGGAGCGCGAGGACGCGCCGCTCGCCGATGCCTTCGTCGGCCCGCCGCACGAGATCTGGGCGCTGCGCCATGCGCTGTCGGAAGGCGTGAAACATAGTGGGCGATTGATCGCCTTCGATCTGTCCTTCCGCCGGGGTGACATCATGCCCTTCCTTGCCCATATGAAGGCGGACATGCCGGATCACTTCGAAGACGTGACGATCTGCGATTTCGGCCATATCGGCGATGGCGGCGTGCACTTCAACCTCGTCGTCGCGAAGGACGATCCGCGGCTTACCGACCCCGATTTCGAAATGGACCTGCGCGACTGGGTCTTCACCGTCGCGGTCGAGCAATTCGGCGGCAGCTTCAGCGCGGAACACGCCATCGGCCGCAAGAACCAGGCCTTCTACGACAAATACACCCCGGACGACCTGCGCAAGCTGGCGGCCGGGCTGAAGACCATCACCTCGCCGGGCCTGCTCGGCGCCATGACCTTTTAATAAGACACCAGGGAGAATACCCATGACGAAAGTCGACGTGAAACAGGAAACCGCAACCCTTCTCGACAAGCTCGGCGTGCCGCGCGCCGCCTGGGAAGGCGGCGACATGGCCTCCTACAGCCCGGTCACCGGCGAGGAGATCGCCAGGCTGAAGACCGTCTCGGCCGCCGACGCCGCCAAGGCGATCGAAGCCGCCCATGACGCCTTCAAGGAATGGCGCCTCGTGCCCGCCCCCAAGCGCGGCGAGCTCGTGCGCCTGCTCGGCGAGGAACTGCGCGCCGCCAAGGCCGATCTCGGTCGCCTCGTCTCCATCGAAGCCGGCAAGATCACGTCGGAAGGCCTCGGCGAAGTGCAGGAAATGATCGACATCTGCGATTTCGCCGTCGGCCTCTCCCGCCAGCTCTACGGCCTCACCATCGCCACCGAGCGCCCCGGCCACCGCATGATGGAAACCTGGCATCCGCTCGGCGTCGTCGGCATCATCTCCGCCTTCAACTTCCCGGTCGCCGTCTGGTCGTGGAACACGGCGCTGGCGCTGGTCGCCGGCAATTCCACCGTCTGGAAGCCCTCTGAAAAGACCCCGCTGACCGCGCTTGCCAGCCAGGCGATCTTCGAGCGCGCCCTCGCCCGCTTCGGCGAAGCCCCGGCGAACCTCTCCCAGGTCCTCATCGGCGACCGCGCCATCGGCGAAGTCCTCGTCGACCACACCAAGGTCGCGCTCGTCTCGGCCACCGGCTCCACCCGCATGGGCAAGGAAGTCGGCCCGCGCCTCGCAAAGCGTTTTGCCCGCTCGATCCTCGAACTCGGCGGCAACAATGCCGGCATCGTCTGCCCGTCGGCCGATCTCGACATGGCGCTGCGCGCCATTGCCTTCGGCGCCATGGGCACCGCCGGCCAGCGCTGCACGACGCTGCGCCGCCTCTTCGTGCATGACAGCGTCTACGACCAGCTCGTGCCGCGCCTGAAGAAGGCATACACCAGCGTTTCCGTCGGCAACCCGCTGGAAACCTCGGCCCTCGTCGGCCCGCTCGTCGACAAGCAGGCCTTTGACGGCATGCAGAAGGCGCTGGAAGCCGCCAAGGCCGAAGGCGGCACTATTACCGGCGGCGAACGCGTCACCGAAGCCGGCAAGGAAACGGCCTATTACGTCAAGCCCGCCATCGTCGAAATGCCGAAGCAGGCCGGCCCGGTTCTCGAAGAGACCTTCGCGCCGATCCTCTACGTCATGAAATATTCCGACTTCGACAAGGCGCTGGAAGACCATAACGCGGTCGCCGCCGGCCTCTCCTCGTCGATCTTCACGCTGAACGTCCAGGAAGCCGAGCGCTTCCTTTCGGTCGACGGTTCGGATTGCGGCATCGCCAATGTCAACATCGGCACGTCGGGTGCGGAAATCGGCGGCGCCTTCGGTGGCGAGAAGGAAACCGGCGGCGGCCGCGAATCCGGCTCCGACGCCTGGAAGGCCTATATGCGCCGCGCCACCAACACGGTGAACTATTCGAAGGCCCTGCCGCTCGCCCAGGGCGTCTCCTTCGACATCGAGTAATCGGCCATGACCGTCGCAAGCAAAATCGAGGAGGCGGGCTTTACGCCCGCCTCGCGCATCGCCGCCATCGGCGTCTCAAAAATCCTGCAGATCGGCGCCCGCGCGAGCGCCATGAAGAAGGACGGCCTGCCGGTCATCATCCTCGGCGCCGGCGAACCCGATTTCGACACGCCGGACAACGTCAAGGAAGCCGCCAAGGCCGCCATCGACCGCGGCGAGACGAAATACACCGCGCTCGACGGCACGCCGGACCTCAAGAGGGCGATCGCCGAAAAATTCCGGCGTGAAAACAACGTCGACTACGCGCTCGACGAAGTGACCGTCGCGACCGGCGCCAAGCAGATCCTGTTCAACGCCTTCATGGCGACGATCGATCCGGGCGACGAGGTGATCATCCCGACGCCCTACTGGACCTCCTATTCCGACATCGTGGAAATCTGCGGCGGCGTGCCGGTGCTGATCCCCTGCGACGCCGAAGCCGGTTTCCGCCTGAAGGCCGACCAGCTCGAAAAGGCGATCACGCCCAAAACCCGCTGGGTGCTGCTGAACTCGCCGTCCAACCCCTCGGGCGCGGCCTACAGCGAGGCCGACTACCGCCCGCTCATCGACGTGCTGCTGAAACATCCGCATGTCTGGCTGATGGTCGACGACATGTACGAGCACATCGTCTATGACGGCTTCCAATTCGTCACTCCCGTCGCCATCGAACCGCGCCTGAAGAGCCGCACGCTGACCATCAACGGCGTCTCGAAGGCCTATGCCATGACCGGCTGGCGCATCGGCTATGCCGGCGGCCCGAAGGCGCTGATCAAGGCCATGGCCGTGATCCAGAGCCAGGCGACCTCCTGCCCCTCCTCCGTCAGCCAAGCGGCTTCGGTCGAAGCGCTCAACGGCCCACAGGACTTCCTGAAGGACCGCCAGGCGAGCTTCAAGCAACGCCGCGACCTCGTCGTCTCGGCGCTGAACGCCATCCCCGGCCTCGCCTGCCGCACCCCGGAAGGCGCCTTCTACACCTTCTCCGGCTGTGCCGGCGTGATCGGCAAGACGACCCCCAAGGGCAAGCGCATCGAGGCCGACAGCGACTTCACGGATTATCTCCTGGAAGACGCCCATGTCGCCGTCGTGCCCGGCTCCGCTTTCGGCCTCTCGCCCTTCTTCCGCATCTCCTACGCCACCTCGGAAGCGGAGCTGACGGAAGCGCTGAAACGCATCGCGGACGCCTGCGCAAAGCTCGCCTGAGCCGCGACCTATGCAAACAAAACCCGCCAGCAGCCCGTCTGCGGCGGGTTTTTCCTTGCCGCGCCCGATCACGCCACGCAGGAAGCCGTGCGCTCCTATCTGCGCAGCCGCCGCGCCGGCAGACCGCCGCTTTTCCTGCTCACCCGCTCCTCCGCGATTCTCGATCTCGAGGATGTGGCGGCCGATGAAAGCATCCTGTTCTGCCCGGCCAATCACGACGTGCCCTTCCTCGTCGCACCCCATCCAGGCGCGCGCGGCTACGAGGCCGTCGCCACTTGCCTCGCGACACCCGCCGTCCGGTCGCGAACCGAGGGCGTCATCGCCTGGCGGCCGAATGTCGCCTGACCGCAAAAGAAAAAGGGCCTCTTGTGAGGCCCCATTTTTATGGTTCGCGCCCTTGCCGGGCGTCTCTCTTCCCCGCGGAGTATGCCGCAGATGACAAAACGCCCCGGACGGTGCCGGGGCGTCTGAAAGAGGTTTTTCGGCTCAGGCAGCGCGGGCGCCGTGGTTTTCCTGGGCGTAGTAGTGGCCGAAACGGTTGGCGAGGAAGGCTTCGAGCGCAATTTCTTCCTGGCGGACAAAACCCTCGGCGCGCAGCGTGCCGTCGGCGAGCATGTCGAGCACGGCGCAGATCGAGCCGGCCGTCGTGATCTGGATGGCGGAATGCAGGACGCCGGCGATCGGCGCGCTGTAGACCTTGTTGGCATAGGTTTCCTGGATCAGGCGGCCGCCCTTGCGGCCCGAAACGGTCACGAAGACGATGACGACGTCCTGCGTGGTGGTCGGCAGGGCGTTCTCAAAAATGTCCTTGAGCACTTCGCGGCGATGGCGCAGGCCGAGGTCGTTCAAGAGCGCCTTCATGATCGCGGCGTGGCCGGGATAGCGGATCGTCTTGTAGTTCAGCGTGCGCACCTTGCCCTTCAGCGATTCGCAGAGCGTGCCGAGGCCGCCCGACGTGTTGAAGGCTTCATAGGTGACGCCGTCGAGCGAGAATTCTTCGCGCTCTTCCAAGGCCGGAACCTCGATCAGCGCGCTTTCGACGATCGCCTCGCAGGGCTCGATATATTCGTTGATGACGCCGTCCGTGCTCCAGGTGAGGTTGTAGTTCAGGGCGTTGGAGGGGTACTGCGGCAGCGCGCCGACACGCATGCGCACGCTTTCGAGCGAATCGAAGCGGCTGGCGAGGTCGTTGGCGACGATGGAGATGAAGCCCGGTGCCAGGCCGCACTGCGGGATGAAGGCGGTCTTGGCGGTCTCGGCAATGCGCTTGACCTGGCGGGTGGATTCGACGTCTTCCGTGAGGTCGAGATAGTGCACGCCGGCAGCGGCTGCCGCTTCGGCGATCGCGACCGTCAGGTGATACGGCGCGGCGGAAAGCACGGCGAACTTGCCGGTCAGCAGGTCCTTCATGGCGGCAGCGTCGGCGATATCGACGACCTTGGTCGAGACAGCGGCGTGGCGCTCGACGGCGGCCAGCTGCTCGTCCGAGCGGTCTGCGACGGTGACGCTGTAATCCCCGCTGTGAGCCAGCATGCGCGCGATGGTCGAGCCGATCTTGCCTGCGCCGATGACGACGATGTCCTTCATGTGATTTCCCTCCGGCATGAATTGATGCGCTTATTTTGCCGGCGGGAGGTGTCGATTTAAAGCGCCATATCTGGCATAATACATCATCGATATCGGCAGAACGACGACAGATATGAGCATAACGACGCTAGCCGCCAAGGATCGCGAGCTTCTCGCCATCCTCAGCGAAAACGCCCGCGAACAGACCGCGACCATCGCCCGCAAGCTCGGGCTGTCGCGCACGACCGTTCAGGCAAAGATCGACCGGCTGGAGCGCGACGGCGTGATCGCCGGCTACGGCGTCAAGCTTTCGGACGCCTACGAGAGCGGCATGGTAAAGGCCCATGTGCTGATCACCATCGCGCCAAAAACGCTGGCCCGCATCACGACCGAACTGCACGCCATCTCCGCCGTGCGCACGCTGCATTCCGTCAGCGGCAGCTTCGACCTGATCGCCATCGTGGAGGCCACATCAATCGCCGAACTCGACCACCTGATCGACCGCATCGGTGAAATCGAGGGCGTGGAACGCACGCTGTCGTCGATCATCCTGTCGACGCGGATCAGGCGCTAGGTGATTGCCTGCGGCCTAAAACGACCCCCAACGAGACCACCCACCTCCCCTCCGTCATCCTCGGGCTTGACCCGAGGATCCATGCCACAAACTCCAGGCGTGCCGTGAAGCGTGTATCCTCGGGTCAAGCCCGAGGATGACGGAGGATAGAGTGCGTTGCCCTCACATCACCTCCATCAGGCGATGAACCGCTCCGGCCGGTAGGGACCGATATTGATGACCGTGCGCTCGCCCAGCATCTTTTCCGCCAGCACGCGCCCGGTGATAGGCCCCAGCGTCATGCCGTGATGGGCGTGGCCGAAGGCGAACCAGAGGCCGGAATGGCGCGGGGCCTTGCCGATGATCGGCATCATGTCCGGCGTGCAGGGGCGGCAGCCCATCCACGGTTCCTCGTCGCGCCGCTCGGCGAGCGGGAAGAATTCGCGCGCCACCTTTTCCGCCCGGCGCAGCTGCACCGGCGTCTTGCGCGTGTCGCGCTTGGCGAATTCGGCGCCGGTGGTAAGCCGGATGCCGCGCTGCATGGGCGCCAGGAAATAGCCGCGCTCGGCATCGAGCACCCAGTTGTTGAGATGCGCGCCCTCTTCCGCCCCATAATGCATGTGGTAGCCGCGCTTGACGGCGAGCGGGAAGCGATAGCCGAGCTTGCGCGTCACCGTATCGGCCCAGGGGCCGAGCGCCACCACCACTTCCTTGCCTTCGAGCGGGCCTTCGGGCGTGGCGATGCGCCAGCCCTCGCCTTCGAGCACATGTTCGATCGTCGCCGCATCGCCCGACTGGAGCGTGCCGCCGAGCGACTGGAAATAGGCAAGGTAGCGCTTCATCAGGCTCTGCGGATCGAGGATCGACCAGGGATCGGTCCAGCGCAGGCCGCCGGTCAGTTCCGCGCGGATGGAGGGTTCGGCCGCGGCCACCTCCGCCGTCGTCAGCTTCTGGTGGTTGACGCCGAAATTGGCGGACAGCTTTTCCGCATCCGCATAGGCCGCATCGCGCGCCTTTTCCGTGCGAAACACCTTCATCCAGCCATCCTTGCGGATGAGATCGTCGGCACCGGAGGCCGCGATCAGGTCGGCATGTTCGGAAATCGAGTTCTCGATCAGCGGCGCATAGAGATGCGCGATGCTCTGGTGCTGGCGGAAGCCGGAATGCCACCAGTAGCGCGCCAGGAACGGAATGATGCCGGGAATGGCCGAGGGGTGGTAATGCGCGTCGATCGTATTGTTCAGCGCATAACGAAAGAGCGCGCCAAAATCGTGCGGGAAACCATAGGGGAAGACGCCCTCGCGCTGGATCAGGCCGGCATTGCCGTAGGAGGTCTCTTCCGCGGCACCACGCCGATCGACGAGCACCACCGACTTGCCGCGCCGTGCCAGATGGATCGCGGTCGAAATGCCGATCACGCCTGCGCCGAGAACAATGACATCCGTCTTCATGTGCTGCCCCTAGTCCACATTCACGTCCCTGATCCATTGCATGGCCCGAATGCGGGATGCAAGCCGCTTGCTTGCGGCAAAGCGCCTTGACGCAGGCGGCCGGGGCGATAGCCTCACGCCACGACGAGACACCCGGAAAGGACACGGCATGCGCTTTGGCACGGCAAGCGAACTCTGGCGCTATCCGGTCAGTTCGCTGACCGGCGAAAGGCTGGAAACCGCCCACCTCGACGACAGCGGTATTGCCGGCGACCGGCAGTGGGGCCTCTTCGACGCGGACAGCGCCGCAGTCGCCGCACCGGAAAGCGAACGGCGCTGGCGACCCGTCCCGGGCCTGCAATCCCGATTGGGCGCAGACGGCCCCGAGATCAGCCAGGACGGCACGACATGGCATCCCGTCCCCTCGCCGCCCGCCGACAAGACGGCCTCGGACCACCTCGGCTTTCCCGTCCGTTTCCGGCCCTTCGGTGGGGCGGACGCCGCACCGCGTTACGACCGCGGCCACCTGCACATCCTCACCACCGCATCGCTCGCGCGCCTGCAGGCCCTGCTGCCGACAGCGATCATCGACACCAGGCGCTTCCGCCCGAACATTCTCGTGCAAACCGACGACAACGACATCGATTTCGTCGAACAGCGGCTGATCGGAAAAGCATTGCGGATCGGCGACGCCACCGTCGAAATCACCGAACCCTGCACCCGCTGCGCCTTCACGGCGCTCGGACAGCCCGGCATCCCCTTCGACAAGGATGTGCTGCACACCATCGCCAAACATGGCGGCGGCGGTTTCGGCGTACTGGCGAAGGTGGCCGGCCCGGGCCGCATAAGCCGCGGCGATGCCGTGACCGTCGACTAGGTCACCGACTGCCCGGCAAGCCGCAGCAGGTTCTCGATCGCCGCCCGCTCGAAACCGCCGATGCCCTCGGAAATATCGGCCTTGATCGCCGCCGCCACGGCATCCTCGTCGCGCTTGCGCAGCGCCTCGATGGCTTCCACGTGGCGATCGACGAAATAGAGCTGGGCGACATGTTCCATGGCGATGCCGAGGAAGGGGCCGAGCTGGAGCCAGATGCTCTCCACCATCGGCATGATCACCTGCTCAGGATTGGCGCTGTAGAGCGTGCGATGGAATTCCTGGTTCAAGAGCAGCGCCGTCGCATTGTCCTTGCGCCGGATCGCCTCGTCCTGCGCCTTGTCGATCTCGGCCAGCCGGTCGATGCGGCGCTCGGTGATATGAGGCACCGCGCGCCGCGCCGCATGCTGCTCCAGCACGGAACGCAAGGAGACGAGCTCGCCGAACCGGTCCGCCGTCATGCGCGGCACCATGATGCGGCGATTGTCGAGCACCCTCAGCGCACCTTCGGAGCTCAGCCGGCGCAGCGCCTCGCGCACAGGTGTGGGACTGCTTTCCATGGCTTCTGCGATGCCGCGGATGGTGAGCGATTCGCCCGGCCGGATCGAGCCCACCATGATCGCCTGACGAAGCCGACGATGCGCATATTCATGCGTCGTCATGCCGTCCGGCCGGTCCAGCGGCTCAAGCGCCAAATTGCCCAATCCATCCCTCCTGTCACCGGCTTGCGGATGTTATCCTATCCCTCGAAACAGGTTCTAGCAGCTTGACCGACGACAAGAAAGTGTGCATATTTTCGAAATGTGATCACAAAAATAATTATGTGATATGGAAAAAACGATGACCCCGAGCGAAGAATCCAACTGGCTGATCACCGCCGACGGCGTGGAGAGCATTCAAGCCGTCGTCTGCGACCTCAACGGCATCCTGCGCGGCAAGCGCGTGCCCGTCGGCCAGGCGGAAAAGGTGCTGAAGGGCGGCATCCGCATGCCGCTGTCCATCGTCGGCGTCGATGTCTGGGGCGAGGACATCGTCGGCTCCAGCCACGTCTTCGCCTCGGGCGACATGGACGGCATCTGCGCCGCCACCGGCCGCGGGGCTCTTCCGGTAAGCTGGACGCTGAAACCCTCCGCCGTCGTGCCGCTCTGGCTGTTCAAGGAAAACGGCGAGCCGTTCCTCGCCGACCCCCGCCAGGCGCTCGCCAACATCGTCCGGCAATATCACGAGCTCGGCCTGCGCCCCGTCGTCGCCTCCGAGATGGAATTCTACCTGATCGACGCCGAGCCCGACCACGCCCAGCCGCCGATCTCGCCCTATACCGGCAAGCGGCTGGATTCCGACGCCATCCTGTCGATCGACGAGCTCGACGATTTCGGCCAGTTCTTTTCCGATGTCTATGCGGAATGCGAGCGCCAGAACGTGCCGGCGGATTCGGCCGTCGCCGAAAACGGCATCGGCCAGTTCGAAATCAACCTCATGCATTCCGACGATCCGTTGAAGGCCGCCGACGACGCGCTGTTCTTCAAGCGCATCGTCAAGGGCATCGCGCGCAAACACGGTTTTGCCGCCACCTTCATGGCAAAACCCTACGGCATGCGCTCCGGCTCCGGCATGCACATGCATTTCAGCCTGATCGACGCCGACGGCAACAATGTCTTCGACGATGGCAGCGCGGAAGGCTCCGACATCATGAAACACGCCGTCGCGGGGCTCACGCGCGGCATGGCGGAATCGACCCTGCTCTTCGCACCGCATTTCAACTCCTACCGCCGCCTGCGCCCCGACACCCACGCGCCGACCTCCGTCTCCTGGGGTTACGAGAACCGCACCGCCGCCATCCGCATTCCCGGCGGCAGCAACAAGGCGCGCCGCATCGAGCACCGCGTCGCCGGCGCCGACGCCAATCCCTATCTCGTCATGGCCGGCATTCTCGGTGCGGCCCTGGTCGGCATCCGCAACAAGTGGGAGCCGCCGGCACCGGTCTCGGGCCGCGCCTATCTCTCGCAATTGCCGCGCATCCCCTCGGAATGGGGTTCCGCCGTCACCGCCTTCGAGAACGGCTCGATCGTCTCGGAAATCTTCGACGCGGATCTCCGCTCCATGCTGATCGCCTGCAAGCGGCAGGAAATCGCCGGTTTCGCCGAACAGGTGACCGACTTCGAATTCAGCGCCTACCTGGAAATCGTCTGATGGCCACGAATGAATCCTATGCCGGCAACGGCACCTATCCCGACAGCTATTACGCCGCCTCCCGCAACATCGTGCGCACGCCGAAAGTACTCGAAGGCGCGGTGACCGCCGATGTCGCCGTGCTCGGCGCCGGTTATTCCGGCCTCTCGACCGCCATCCACCTTGCCGAAAAGGGCTACAAGGTCGTGGTCGTCGAAGGTGCGGGCATCGGCTGGGGCGCGTCGGGCCGCAATGGCGGCCAGATCGTCAACGGCCTCAATGCCAGCCTCGACACCATCAAGCGCCGTTATGGCGACCAGGCCGGCGCCTTCGTCGGCGGCCTCGTGCAGGAGGGCGGCAAGATCATCCGCCGCATCGTCTCGCAATATGACATTGATTGCGACATGAAGGTCGGCAACATCTACGCCGCCTATACGCCCGCCCATATGAAGGACCTGGAGCACAAGAAGGCGCTCTGGAAGAGCTATGGCATGGACGACCACCAGATGCTCGACAAGGCGGCGATCCGCAAGCTCGTCAACACCGACGCCTATGTCGGCGGCATGCTGGACACCACCGGCGGACACATGCACCCGCTCAACCTCACGCTCGGCGAGGCCAAGGCGCTCGAATCGCTCGGCGGCGTGATCTACGAACAGTCGCCCGTCACCCGCGTCGAGCACGAGGCCGAAAAGCCGGTGATCCACACGGCCAGGGGCAGCGTGACGGCCAATGTCGCGGTGCTCTGCGGCAATGCCTATCTCGGCCATGTCGTGCCGAAACTCGTCTCGCGCGTCATGCCGGTCTCCACCCAGATGGTCGCGACCGAACCGCTCGGCGAGCGCGCCGACGCGCTCATCCCCTCCGACATGTGCGTCGAGGACGTGCGCTACATCCTCGATTATTTCCGCCTGTCGGCCGACAAGCGCATGATCTTCGGCGGCGGCACCGTCTATGGCGGCACCGACCCCGCCGACGTGCGCGCAAAAATCCGCCCGAACCTCGAAAAGGTCTTTCCGTCGCTAAAGGGCGTGAAGATCGATTACGCCTGGAGCGGCAATTTCGCCCTCTCCTTCTCCCGCGTGCCGCAGATGGGCAAGATCGGCAAGAACACCTATTTCGCCCACGGCTACAGCGGCCACGGCGTTACCGGCTCCCACCTCTTCGGCCGCATCCTCTCGGAAGCTATCGACGGCGACCTCTCGCGCTTCAGCCAGTTCGAAAAGTTGCCGTGGATCCCCTTCCCCGGCGGCCGCATGTTCCGCGCTCAGTATTCGACCGTTGGTTCGTGGTGGTATCAGTTCAAGGATGCCTTCGGGCTGTAGTCAGCGTAGCCACCCCCCTCTGCCCTGCCGGGCATCTCCCCCACAAGGGGGGAGATCGGCAAGAGGCTTGAACAGCGCCCACACTCTACCCTCTGTGATGGGCGGGACGTTGCTCCATCCAATCTCCCCCCTTGTGGGGGAGATGGCCGGCAGGCCAGAGGGGGGTTCCCCGCACCATTCCGAGAAATTCGCCTTCCCCATTTTCCCCACCCCCAAAACCTCCCCTATCCTGAGCATCCTTCCGCCGCCGGACGGATCGCGTAACGTGTCGATGCGGGCGGGAGGAGGCGCTTTCGTGGATGCCGGTACGTGCGGCAGCAAGCGGAAGAGGCGCGGGACGCGCTGTGGGGATAATCACCCTGTGGCGTGAAAGGCTTCCCCCTTCCCCGGGTCGCGGGGTCGGTTTGGGTCCGCCATGCAAGCGGTCTGGCTCGTCGCCAGCCGTGCAGCGAAGCTTTCACCACGCCTGAAGGAGGCGAGACCACCTCCGAAGAACGCCTGGGGCCGCGCGAAAGCGAAGCCACCATTTTCCAATTCCCAGAGGCAACGCTTTCGCGCGGTTCTCCGGACTGGATATTTTTATAAACCCGGTGGGCACTCCTGCGGGCCGTCCCGCCATGCGCGGAAGGACGGCCATGCGGAGGCGGATATCAGCCCATGCGCTCGGACGCGTAGGAACCGGGACTCGGCGGGAAGACGATGGTCTTGTTGCCGTTCATGAACACGCGATGGTGGATATGGGCATGCACCGCGCGGGCAAGAACCTGGCTCTCCACGTCGCGGCCGATCGAGACATAATCCTCCGCCGACTGCGCATGGGTGATGCGCGCGACGTCCTGCTCGATGATCGGACCTTCGTCGAGATCCTCGGTGACGTAGTGCGCCGTGGCCCCGATCAGCTTCACGCCGCGCTCGAACGCCTGCTTGTAGGGGTTGGCCCCCTTGAACGACGGCAGGAACGAGTGGTGGATGTTGATGATGCGGCCCGACATCTTCTTGCACACCGCATCCGA
>NZ_JBPEHL010000013.1:0-168510 GCF_051201095.1 Shinella sp. BE166
AGCGCGATCTCGGGCAGCACGGTATAGTTCGCGAAGGTCGAGCAGCCCATGTAGTGAAAAATCTTGTCCTTGCCGATCGAGAAGCGCGAGGTGCCGTCGGGCATCAGGCCCTGGCCCTGGGTGGCGCGGATGGACGTGCAGAGATTGGTCTTGCGCGACAGGCAGGAATAACATTCGCGGCATTCCGGCGTGTAGAGCGGAATGACGTGATCGCCCTTCCTGAGCGAGGTGACGCCCGGGCCGACATCGACGACGATGCCGGCGCCCTCATGGCCGAGGATCGCCGGAAAGAGGCCTTCCGGGTCGGCGCCCGACAGGGTGAATTCGTCCGTGTGGCAGATGCCGGTGGCCTTGACCTCGACCAGCACTTCGCCGGCCTTCGGGCCGTCGAGCTGTACGGTCATGACTTCCAGCGGTTTTCCGGCCTGAACGGCAACGGCGGCGCGTACGTCCATCTTCGTCTCTCCTCATGCGGATTCTTTTCGGGCGGACCATTGCAGAGCCGGCCCGAGGCCTCAAGTGCGGCAAATGGAAAAAAGTCAGCCCTGATCTTTTTTGATCAAATTGGCAATCTCTGCCTCCAGCGCGGCGATGGCCTTGCCGGTCTGGTCGTGAAGCCGGTGGACCTCGTTGAGCTGGCGCAGCAGCGGATGCAGGTGCTCGTCGCCGGACGGGTCCGCCGGCGCTTCGCCGATGCCCGCGATCAGCCAGGAGGGCGAGACGGAGAGCACGCCGGCCAGCATGAACATCGCCTTGGTGTCGGGCTCGGCGTGGTCGCGTTCCCAGCCACTGACGGTGTCTTCCGGCAGGCCGAGGCGGGAGGCGAGGCCTTCGAGCGACAAGGCCAGCGCATCGCGCGCACGCCAGATCCGCCCGCCGAGCGTATCGCCGTCGGCGCGGCCCGAGGGGAAGGGGATGGTGTTGTTTTCGCCGGGAAAGGTCATCACGGCCTCCATTTCTTATCAGGCGAGTTTACAGGCAATGCGGGATTGCATTCTACCTCAAATGCGCCGCTTCGCGCCGCCCGCACGCCGGCCTTCAGGGGCTGGATTTCCGGCATTGCCTGCCGGCGGAAAAGAGCTATGCAGGGGAGAACGAGGGAGTCGCATCATGAACGCTGCAACCGGCACCAACCAGCAGGCGGGCGGAGGCACCATGCAAGGCGTGATGCTCATGGCGGTCGCCATGCTGCTGCTTCCCTGCATGGATGCGATCGCCAAATACATGGCGACCTTCGCCGACATGTCGCCGGGGCAGGTGACCTTCTATCGCTTCTTCTTCCAGGTCGTCTGCACGATCCCGCTGGTCTTCACGGCCGCCGGCAGCGCCACGCTGCGGCCGAAACGCCCGTGGCTGAACCTGCTGCGCGGCGCCATCCACGGCGCGGCAAGCCTGCTGTTCTTCGCGGCCGTCAAATACATGCCGCTTGCCGACGTGTTCGCCATCTATTTCGTCGAGCCCTTCATCCTCACCGCCATGTCCGCGGCCTTCCTGGGCGACAAGGTCGGCTGGCGGCGCTGGCTGGCCATCGTCGTCGGCTTCGGCGGCGCGCTCATCGTCATCCAGCCGAGCTTCGTGCTCTTCGGCTGGACCGCGCTGTTGCCGGTCGCCTGCGCCTTCCTCTATTCGATCTACCTCTTCATGAACCGCGCCATCGGCGACGCCGATTCCCCGCTGACCATGCAGACGATCGCCGGCTTCGGCGGCACGATCTTCATGGGCGTGGCCCTGTTCGCCGGTCACTCGGCCGGCATCGCCGATTTTGCGCCCTCGCTGCCGGCATCCGCCTTCGCACTGGTGCTGCTCGTCATCCTCGGCGCGCTGTCGGGTTATGCGCATATGCTGGTCGTGCGCGCGTTCCGCATGGCGCCGCTCTCGTTGCTGGCCCCCTTCCAGTATTTCGAGATTATCTCCGCGACCGTGCTCGGCTATGCGATTTTCGGCGATTTCCCGACGCCGTCGAAATGGCTCGGCATCGCGGTCATCGTCGCCTCCGGTCTTTTCATCATCTGGCGCGAGCACCGGACCCGCAAGGTGGCCGCGGACATCGCCTTTGACTGAGGTGCCTTGAGAGCTTTCCGTTGAGTGACTAAGACTCGCTGTAGAGACTGCCGGAGGAAAGCATGTTCAAGAAAATCCTGATTGCCAATCGCGGCGAGATCGCCTGCCGCGTGATCAAGACGGCACGCAGGATGGGCATCGCCACCGTCGCCGTCTATTCCGATGCCGACCGCGACGCGCTGCATGTCGAGATGGCCGACGAGGCTGTGCATATCGGCCCGGCGCCGGCCGCGGAAAGCTATCTCGTCGCGGACAAGATCATCGCCGCCTGCAAGGAAACGGGTGCGCAGGCCGTTCATCCGGGCTACGGCTTCCTTTCCGAGCGCGCTAGCTTCTGCGAGGCGCTGGAGGCGGAGGGCATCGTCTTCATCGGCCCCAAGCCGAAGGCGATCTGCGCCATGGGCGACAAGATCGAATCGAAGAAATTCGCCAATGCGGCAAAGGTCTCGACCGTTCCCGGTTTCCTCGGTGTAATCGAGGATGGCGCGCATGCCGAGCGCATCGCCGGCGAGATCGGCTATCCGGTGATGATCAAGGCGTCCGCCGGTGGCGGCGGCAAGGGCATGCGCATCGCCTGGGACGAAACCGAGGTGCGCGACGGTTTCGAGCGCGCCCGCTCGGAGGCGAAAAACTCCTTCGGCGACGACCGGGTCTTCATCGAGAAATACATCGTCGATCCGCGCCATATCGAAATCCAGGTGCTGGCCGATGCCCATGGCACGACGCTCTATCTCGGCGAGCGCGAATGCTCCATCCAGCGGCGAAACCAGAAGGTCGTGGAAGAGGCGCCGTCGCCCTTCCTTGACGAGGCGACGCGGCGCGCGATGGGCGAGCAGTCCGTGGCGCTCGCCAAGGCTGTCGACTACCAGAGCGCCGGCACGGTGGAGTTCATCGTCGACCGCGAGCGCAATTTCTATTTCCTCGAAATGAACACGCGCCTGCAGGTCGAGCATCCGGTGACCGAACTCGTCACCGGCATCGATCTCGTCGAACAGATGATCCGCATTGCCGCCGGTGAAAAGCTGGCGCTGGCGCAGGCCGACATCACGCTGAACGGCTGGGCGGTGGAAAGCCGGCTTTACGCCGAGGACCCGTACCGCAATTTCCTGCCCTCGATCGGCCGGCTCACCCGCTACCGCCCGCCCGTTGAAGGCAAGAGCGGTGAGGCGATCGTGCGCAACGACACGGGCGTCTACGAAGGCGCCGAGATTTCGATGTATTACGACCCGATGGTCGCCAAGCTCTGCACCTGGGCGCCGACGCGGCTCCAGGCGATCGACGCGATGAGCGATGCGCTGGATGGTTTTACGGTCGACGGTATCGAGCACAACGTGCCCTTCCTCGCCGCCCTGATGCGCCATCCGCGCTGGCGGGAGGGCCGCCTTTCCACCGGCTTCATCGCCGAGGAATATCTGGACGGTTTTGCGCCCGTGGCGCCGGACGCGGAGGAGGCAGCCATCCTTGCTCGCGTCGCGCTGTCTGCCCATCTCGTCGATACCGAGCGCCGCGCAAACCATGTCGACCGGCTGCGCCCGACAATGCCGGCGCGCAAGGACTGGGTGGTGAAGATCGGCGATGCCTATCAAGCGCTCACCGCCGACGATGCCGTCGCCACCGACTGGCGGCCGGGCCAACCGGTCTGGCGCGGCACGATCGACGGACGTCGCGTGACGGCGCAGCTCCGGCCTTTCGCGAACGGGTTGCGCATCGACTGGCAGGGGCTTTCCGTGCGCACCCGCGTCTTCACGCCGCGCCTTGCCGAACTCGACGCGCTGATGCCGAAAAAACTGCCGCCGGACACGTCGAAGATGCTGCTCTGCCCGATGCCGGGTCTCGTCGTGTCGATCGCCGTCAGCGAGGGGCAGGAGGTGAAGGCGGGCGAGACGCTGGCCGTCGTCGAGGCGATGAAGATGGAAAACGTGCTGCGGGCCGAGCGCGACCTGACGGTCGGGTCGATCCATGCCAAGCCCGGCGAGAGCCTGGCCGTCGACGCAGTCATCATGGATTTTGCGTGAGGCCGGTTCTTAACATTTGTTAGGACTTTGCCGTTAGCGTCGTTTCTGCCTGCCATGACGGTCGGGGAGGACGGCATGTCGACATCGTTTTCGGTGATCCTGCTTCTGACGATCAATCTCGGGCTGATCTGGCTGTTGATCGCAGCACCGGTCGGCAGGCGCACCCTCCATCTCACCCGCATCTTCCACGCGCCGCCGGGCCGCATCGCCGCCCTGGTCAGCCCGCTCGGTGCAGAGGCGGACTGGCATCCCTCGGTCATGTCCAGCGAACGGCTGGCCGGCGACCGCGTGAAGCAGACCTTTTCCTATCCCGACCGCAGCGGCGATCCGATCACGCGCACGCTCTCGGTCAGCGAGGCGACGGATGCCGACGGCATCGCCTGCGAAACGCGGGTGGTCGAGGACAGCGCGCTCGATGCCTCCTTCTGGCGGAATTATGTGGAGCGGCGTTTTCTGCGCGCGGTTCCGGGCGGCACGGCGCTCACCGTCGAGCAGACCGACCGCTATCGCGGCATCGCCTTCCTGCTGTTCCGCTACATCCAGCTGCGCCGTGAAATGAAGGCGCTCGACCGGTGGTTGGCGACAGGCAAGGGCGAGGTGCATGGCGTTCTCGAACACCCGCTGACGCAGGTGGGCCTTGCGGTGCTCTCGACGCTGCTGCTCTGGCCGTTCTTCGGGCTCGGCCCGCGCGGATTGCTGCTGTCCACCATGCTCACCGTGGTGATCGTGCTGCACGAACTCGGCCACATGGCGGCCTATCGGGCCTTCGGGCACCAGCGGGTGCGCATGATCTTCGTGCCGCTGCTCGGTGGCATCGCGGTCGGCGGGCGACCGTACAATTCCCATTTCGAGGTTGCGGTCTGCGCCCTTATGGGGGCCGGCATGTCGGCCTTCCTGATACCGCCGCTGGTGGCGCTGCATGATGCGGCAGGCCCGGCGACGAGCGGCGTGCTGCTCGTCTTCCTCCTGATCCTCGGCGCCTTCAACCTGCTGAACCTGCTGCCGATGCACAGGTTCGACGGCGGGCAGCTGCTCAGGCAGGTCTGTTCGACGCGCCTCAGCCTTCTTGTCGTGAGTTTTCTCGTGACATTGGCCATCCTCTGGGTTGGCTGGCGGATCGGACTGCCACTCCAGCTCCTGACTGCTGGCCTTGCGGTCTTCACCGTGCTGAGCCTGATCGGTGCCGGTGGCGTAAAGCCGCGCCGGGCGCTCGATCCAATGACGGCGCCGCAGCGCCTGCTGGCCGGCTTCGGCCTCTACGCCGCCATCGTGCTGCACGGCTATGCGATTATCTATGCCTGCGAAAGGCTCCTGGGCTGACAGTCCGCTTCCGAAACGGTGTCGCCGAACACCCGCTCGAACGAATCGCGGATGCGCATGTCGACGTCGCTCATCATGACCGGCAGGCCGAGATCGACGAGGCTCGTCACGCCATAGCCGCGGATGCCGCAGGGTACGATGCCGGAGAAATGTTCGAGTTCCGGATCGACGTTGAGCGAGAAGCCGTGAAAGCTCACCCAGCGGCGCAGCCGGATGCCGATCGCCGCGATCTTGTCCTCGGCCGGCGAACCATCCGGAAGGGCCGGGCGCTCCGGCCGGCGCACCCAGACGCCGACGCGATCCTCGCGCCTCTCGCCGCGCACGTTCATCGAATCGAGCGCGTCGATCACCACCGCCTCCAGCGCCGCCACGAGGGCGCGCACGTCCTGCCGGCGGCGTTTCAGATCCAGCATGACATAGACGACCCGCTGGCCGGGGCCGTGATAGGTGTATTCGCCGCCGCGGCCTGTGGAAAACACCGGGAACCGATCCGGCGCCATGAGGTCGGTGGCGTTGGCACTCGTACCGGCGGTGTAGAGGGGCGGATGTTCGACCAGCCAGACGAGTTCGTCGGCCTCGCCATTGGCGATCGCGGCGGCCTCTTTTTCCATGGTTTCGACCGCCTCGTCATAGGCAACGAGGTCCGGCGCGATGCGCCAGCGCACCGGCGGCGAGCCGGGAACCGCGAGAAGGGAAATGGAGATGTCCTGCCGCTGCATGAGGCCCGTCCTTTTCGTTCCGTTCTGCCAGATATAGGGGCGATCATGCAAGGATTTCAGGGGTTTCCGGGGCTTTGCACAGGACCTGTTGAAATTGTTTCGCTTTCCGTCATTTTTCTTTCGTATCAGCCTTGTGCACCCCAAATGCTTTTGCTACATGCACCTCCGTCGCCGCAAGACGACGCCTACCACGATGCGGTCGTGGCGGAATTGGTAGACGCGCAGCGTTGAGGTCGCTGTGGGGCAACCCGTGGAAGTTCGAGTCTTCTCGACCGCACCAAAAAAGAGACCCGCTTCGGCGGGTCTTTTTTGTTTTGGGCCTTTGATGCTGATTGACGCCCTCCCATCAGGGAACGAAGCGCGGCCCATCCGGCGGTCGTCCCGCGTCCGCGGCGAGCGCCTCGTCTATCTCCTTCGACGTGACTTGCAGGAACTGGCGCTTTCCCCTGGCGATGGCGATCGCGGGAATTTCCAGATGCGTGGCGACCCGCCTGTAGGCCGGGAAGCTGAGGCCTTCGATCAGTTCCTCGTCGACGACGAGGCGATAGGTTCCCGCCTGCAACGCTTCCACGAGGGAATCCAGCGTGAAGGCGTGGGCGAAGGTAATTTCCTTTTCAGTCGTTCGTTCCGTCATTTCCGTCATCGCTTTCCTGTTGCGCGGAAATCGGCTGGCGAAGCGCCGCGGGGTTCAGTCGTTCATATCTGCTTTGGTCCGGGCGATAGGACCAGATGAGGCCGATCGAGAACACGACGAGCAGGATCGACATCGTCAAACGGGAAGACATGTCTATGCTCCGCTGGTCGATCCGCCCTCGTTCTCCCAGCTTTTCAGTCCCTTGAGATTGGTGCGGCGGCGCTTTTCGATCGGACGCATCAGCGCCTTGGCGACCGCTGGCAAGCCCTGGATCGCGTAGCGCGGAAGGAGCGGCGCAAAGAGCACCTTGTATTTGGCGGAGCGGCCGAACCGGTCGTCGAGATAGGCTTCGAGCGCTACGGCGGATGTCTCTTCGGCGCGAACCTTCTGCATCAACAGAAGTGCGGCCGCGCTGTATTTATAGTCGTCACCGATTCCGGAGCCCATGTCGTAGCCGGCGCGGAAGAGGACCGACTGGATCGTCTGCATGTCTGTTTCGGAAATAGCGGCAAGTTTGGCATCGGAAGACATGACGTCCTCCTTCCTTTTGGGGCCAGGGTAACCAACCCTCAAACAACAGCGCCCGTGGCAATGGCTGCTGAAGCCATCACACTGGGCTTGTTGTCGCGCATTGACAAGGAATCAATTGGGGCCGTTTCAAGGCCCGCCCGAACCTTGCCGACGCCGGCTTCCCGTGTCAGCGTCAGCCCTTGTTTTTGTTGTATTTCTTGACGAGGCGTTCGCGTTTCAGGCGGGAGAGGCGGTCGATCCAGAAAATGCCGTCGAGCTGGTCGATCTCGTGCTGAAGGCAGACGGAGAGCAGGCCGTCGGCTTCCTCGCTGTGGGTGACGCCCGCGAGGTCCTGATAGGTGAGGCGGATGCGGGCAGGGCGCTCCACCTCGTCCGTCATGCCGGGCATGGAGACGCTACCCTCGGTGTGGCGTTGCAGCTCCGGCGAAAACCATTCGATTTCCGGGTTCACATAGGTGCGGAGCGAGCCCGGCCCTTCAAGCTCGATCACCGTCAGCCGTTCGAGCACGCCGACATGGGCAGCGGTGATGCCGATGCCGGGGGCGGCACGCATCGTGGCGGCGAGATCGTCGGCGAGCGTCGCCAGCCGCGCATCGAACAGCTCCACCTTGCGGCAGGGCGAACGCAGACGCGGATCGGGGTAGCGCAGGATGGGAAGGATCGCCATGGTTTCTCCGGCTGTGTCTGGGCTCCCATCCCTAGCCTGTTTGCGGCAGGCGGGAAATCCCGGGTGCTTCCGGGCGCCGCGAATCGTGTGATTTTCATGAAATTGCAACAGCTTGCGAAATTTTTGTCCCACGCCGGCTTTTGCCGCTTTCGGTGATGGACCGACCGCGCGCTTTGCTTTAGCACGATGGTGAGCGGCGCGCCCGGCGAGGGGCGCTTCGAGGAAACCCTGCACGTAATCCCTGTCGTTTCTGCTCGGCCGGCGCGCCAGGTGGGACGATCCCGACGCAAGGAGCGGCCCGATGGAAAACACCGGCGACGACCACCGCATCCATAAGGGACAGGCAGAACACAGTACCTTCGACGGCGAGGACATCTACGCCGAGGACGGCTCGATCCGCTCGGATTTCCTGATGTATGTCGGCGCGGCGATTGCCGATCGCGACCTGCTCTTTCTGCGCCGCCACGTCGCGCGCCTGCATGAATCGGAAATGGGCGACCTCTTGGAGGCGATCCAGCCCGAACAGCGCCGCCAGCTCGTCTCGCTGCTGGGCGACGATTTCGACCTTGCGGCCCTGACCGAGGTCGATGAGGCGATCCGACTCGACATCGTCGAGCATATGCCGAACGACCAGATCGCCGCGGCGCTTGGCGAGATGGATTCGGACGACGCCGTCTACATCCTGGAAGACCTCGACCAGGAGGACCAGGAGGAAATCCTCTCCAAGCTGCCGTTCACCGAACGGATCCGGCTCCGCCGCTCGCTCGACTATCCGGAAAGCACGGCCGGCCGGCGAATGCAGACCGAGTTCGTCGCCGTGCCGCCGTTCTGGACGATCGGCCAGACTATCGACTACCTGCGCGAGGATGCCGACCTTCCGGAGAGCTTTTCGCAGATCTTCGTCATCGACCCGACCTTCCGCCTGCTCGGCGCCATCGATCTCGACCGCGTGCTGCGCACCTCGCGCAATACAAAGATCGAAGCGATCATGCGCGAGACGAACCACCCGATCCCGGCCGAGATGGACCAGGAAGAGGCCGCCCAGCTCTTCGAGCAGTACGACCTTCTCTCCGCCGCCGTCGTCGACGAGAACGGCCGCCTCGTCGGCGTGCTGACCATCGATGACGTGGTCGACGTCATCCAGGAAGAGGCCGAGGAAGACCTGATGCGCCTCGGCGGCGTCGGCGATGAAGAACTGTCGGACAAGACCATCGAGACCGTACGCTCCCGCGCGCCGTGGCTGCTGGTCAACCTGCTGACGGCTTTCCTCGCGGCCTCCGTCATTTCGCTGTTCGAGGCGACGATCGAGGAGATCGTGGCGCTTGCCGTGCTGATGCCGATCGTCGCCGGCATGGGCGGCAATGCCGGCTCGCAGACCATGACCGTGACGGTGCGCGCGCTCGCGACCCGCGACCTCGACATCCACAACGCCTGGCGCGTCGTGCGACGCGAGGCCGGTGTCGGCCTGCTGCATGGCGTCGCCTTTGGTATCGTGATCGGCTGCGTCGCCGCACTGTGGTTCCACGATATCAATATCGGCGGCGTCATCGCGGTCGCCATGCTGATCAACATGTGCGCCGCAGCGCTCGCCGGCATCACGATCCCCATGCTGCTCGACCGCGCCGGCGCCGACCCAGCGGTTTCCTCCAGCGTCTTCGTGACCGCGGTCACTGACATTGTCGGGTTCTTTGCGTTTCTCGGGCTTGCGACGTGGTGGTTTGCGATAAGATAGGCAAAAAATTGACTTATACGTAAAAGTCAATAAAATGCCCGCTCAGACGAGATCGGAGCAGGCGTGGACAAGTTTTATACCATAACCGAGCTGACGCGCGAATTCGGGGTTTCGACCCGTACGCTGCGCTTCTACGAGGACGAGGGGCTGATCCATCCCGAGCGCCGCGGCCGCACGCGTCTGTTCCGCCCGGCCGACCGTCGTCTGATCCAGGAAATCCTGCGCGGGCGCCGCATCGGTTTCACAATTGCGGAAATCCGCGACATCATCCGCGTCTACAAGGACCCGCCGGGTGAAGTCGGGCAGCTCGAACTGCTGATGGCGAAGGTCAGTGAAAAGCGCGAGGAGTTGCGCCAGAAGCGGCGTGACATCGAGGAAACGCTGACCGAACTCGACAATGTCGAGGAAGCGTGCCTGACGCGCCTGGCCGAGATCGGCGTCGGCACTTAATCCCCATTCAGATCCAGCGCGACGTGCCGGTGCAATAGCGCTCGAAATCGATGCCGAAGCGCGAAAGCAGGTGCAGTTCCTCACGCTTGATCGCCACGATGCTGGTGACGACGGCGGCGACCGTCGCCGTGACGAGGCACCAGGGATTGAGCATGGCAAGGCCCATGCCGGCCGTCGCCAGCGTATAGCCGAGATAGATCGGGTTGCGGGTGAAGCGGTAAGGGCCGGAGGTCACGAGATGGGTCGAACAGCGGTTCGGCATGATCGTCGTGTGGCTGTCGAGCAGCGTGCGCATGGCCCAGACATCCAGCACGATCGCCGTGACGATGAGCGCGCCGCCGGCCGCGCGCGCAATCCAGATATTCGTGTCGGAAACCGCCAGCGGAAACCACGCCTGCAGCAGGAAGGCCGCCGCTATGGCCGCGCCGTAAATCAGCGGCGGCCAGGGAAAGGCGAGAGGCTTCATGCGATAGGCATTCATGATCCTATTCCTTCAGCTCGGTTTCCGTTTCGGCATTTGCCGTGCATTGCGACGAGATCGCGCCGATGCGCTCGTCCTTCGTCACGTCGATCGCGCCGCGGTTCAGGTCGGCAAAGAGATTCTGCTCCATCAGCCGGGTGAGCGTGCAGCCGCAAAAGCTCTGGCAGAAGCGGGCGCCGCGCTCGTTGACGCAGGCGCTGACGCAGCTCTTGGTGTAGCTCTCGACGGGGTCGGCCGCAGGCGCCGGCACCACGAGGGAAAAGCCGTAGACGAGCGCGATCAGCACGGGCTGGTGAATAAGATAGATGGCGAGACTGTGGCGGCCGGCTTTTTCCAGCAGGCTTTTCCACCAGACTTTCGTCGTAGCGCCGTAGCCCGCAAGCCGTTCCGGCAGCGGGCTGGCGACGAAAAGCCGGGCCATCGCAATTCCGAGCAGCACCGGCGCCAGCCACGGCAGCAGCGGCACGTAGTCGTTCGAGCGCGGCACGTTGACCGAGAGCCCGACCCACCAGAGCGCCGGGTGATCGAACAACGGTGCGCGCAGGTAGAAGGGAGCGGCGACGGCCGCAGCGGCGACCAGCAGCGTGACGACGACCGGCAGGCGCACAAAAAGAAGGCCGATGAGGCTTGCGGCCGCTATGGCGTGCAGGATGCCGAAGAAGATGAAGGTGTCCGGGAAGGCAAACCAGGTGGCGACGCTGATGATTGCCGCCGCCAGCCCGATCTTGCCGAACCGGATGAAGAACGCCCGCGGGCGAAAACCCTGTGCGTGGCCGAGCACGAGGCTGAAACCGGCGAGGAACAAGAAGCTGCCGGCGATCACCCGCGCAAAAATCTTCCAGCCGCCGGTCGTGGCGGTCTCCGGCGCGATATAGCCGAAAAAGCCGAGGTCCCAGGTGAAATGATAGATCGCCATGGCGATCAGCGCGATGGCGCGGAGCTGGTCGATCAACGGGATGCGTGGCACGCGGCGCGTTGCGGCGCTTCCTTCTGCCACGTTGCCGTCAATCACCGTCGTCGTCATGGTTCGGGGTCGCTGCATTGCTTTGGTCCATGGGAGAATGTCACGCCAAGCTTGCGCCGGGCGGATGGCCGAAAGGTGGCCGGTGGAAGCTCTCGTCAGTCCAGGCGTTCCAGCACGGCGAGGCGCGCTTCCGAATAGAACTGCCGGCGGACGAGCACGATGATGATGCCGAAGGTCGTCGCGATGAAGAGATAGGGGCTGATGAACCAGCCGAGATAGCCGATCGACAGGAAGATGGCCCTTAGGCCCATGTTGAAATGTTTCGCCGCAAGGATGTTCATGCGGATCACCTTGTCGGCGGCGAGGTCCGCGCCGGCCGGGTCCTTGTGCACGTCGCCGCTCATCGGGATGGCGCCGAGCAGGATCGTGCAATAGTTGAACAGCCGGTAGGACCAGCCGAACTTGAAGAAGGCGTAGCCGAAGATCACCGCAAGGCCGCCGACCTTCAGCTCGAAGCCGGCGCGGCTGCCCTGGAAGACCAGCGGCAGGTCGCTGAAGATCGCAAAGACCTGCTCGGTCGCGCCGAGCAGCGCGAAACAGCCGCCGAGCGCGAAGATCGAGGTGGAGGCGAAGAAGGCCGTGCCGTTCTGCAGGCCGGCCATGATCTGCGTGTCGATCATGCGCAGGTCGCGGTGCATGGCATTGCGAATCCACACCGCGCGCTGCGAACTCATCGCCCTTGTGAGGCTGACGCGGTCGAACAGCTTTGCCCGTTCCGTGATCCAGGAATATCCCGTCCACAGGAGGATGAAGATGGCGAGGGCGACGAGATCGGGTGTGCTCATGGCTGAGCGTTTTGCCACGGATGGCGCATTTTGCAAGCGCCGCCGCAGGCCTGTTTAGACCTTGGGCGGAATGACGGCGGCCTCAAAAGCCAGCACGAAAGGATAACTGTCTGATTTTGCGACAGGTCATGCATTTTGCGCGGGGCTCCTATGTGCCCGGAGCCTTGGTTTCGCCATTTTTCGCGATTGCGGTTTCATGAAATCTTCATTAAACAGGGCGCCATGCGGGGCCGAACACGCCATCGCGACATTCTTCCAATCGGGGAAATCATGGAAAGCACTGTTCAGAAATCCTGCTGGGGCGTCACCGCCCGTGCAGTCCTTGGTTTTGGCGCAGTCCTGGTTATCGCCTATCTCTTCGGCGGCATCTGAAAACACCGGGCCATCGTCCTTACATAAACAGCGCGCTCTCCCAGGCGCGCTGTTTTTGTTTTTATCGTCCGATCCTGCAGGCAATGTCGCGCACGTAAAACCCGATGTCGGGAGATCGCCTTATGCGCGGCGCATGATAACGTAGCTTCAAGGATCAAAGCGTGGCCTGCCGCGGCAAGGAGAAGTCCGGGAATGTTTCTTTCGGTATTTGATGTCTTCAAGATTGGGATCGGGCCATCGAGCTCCCACACGATGGGACCGATGTCGGCGGCGAACCGCTTTCTCGACCTCATCCTCTCGTCCGACTGGCCGCGCCCGGCCGGCGCGCAGGTCGCGACCATCCGCATGAGTCTGCACGGCTCGCTCGCCTATACCGGCGTCGGCCACGGCTCCGACCGCGCCGTCGTGCTCGGCCTGATGGGCGAACGGCCCGATTCGGTCGATCCGGACCGGATGGACGCCATCATCGGCGAGGTCGAGCGCACCGGCCGCATCACGCCACCCGGCCATCCCGGCTACGCCTTCCAGCCGAAGACCGACCTGATCTTCGACAAGAAGAACCCGCTGCCGGGCCATGCCAACGGCATGACCTTCTCTGCCTACGACCGCGACGACCGGCTGCTCCTGAAGCGCATCTACTATTCCGTCGGCGGCGGCTTCGTCGTCACCGACACCGAACTCGAACAGATGCGGGCCAGCAAGGCGCGGGCCGGCGACAAGAAAGTGCCGTTCCCCTTCGCCTCCGCCAAGCAGATGCTGGAAATGGCCGGGCGCTCCGGCATGACGATCGCCCAGATGAAGCGGGCGAACGAGGAAGCGACCATGTCGCGCATGGAGCTGGATTCCGGCCTCGACCGCATCTGGGGCGCGATGAAGAGCTGCATCGACCGTGGCCTGAAAAACGAGGGCATCATGCCGGGCGGCCTGAAGGTGCGCCGGCGCGCTCGCTCGATCCACGACAAGCTGCAGGAGGAGTGGCGCTCCAACAAGGCGAACCCGCTGCTCGCCAACGATTGGCTTTCCGTCTACGCGATGGCCGTCAACGAGGAGAATGCCGCGGGCGGCCGCGTCGTCACCTCGCCGACCAATGGTGCGGCCGGCGTCGTGCCCGCCACCATCCGCTACTACCTGCATTTCCACGAGGATGCCGACCAGGACGGCATTCGCGACTACCTGCTGACGGCAGCGGCCGTCGGCGGCATCATCAAGCACAATGCCTCGATCTCGGGCGCCGAAGTCGGCTGTCAGGGGGAGGTGGGCTCCGCCTCCGCCATGGCCGCCGCCGGCCTTGCCGCCGTCATGGGCGGGACGCCGGAACAGGTGGAAAATGCCGCGGAAATCGCGCTGGAACACCATCTCGGCATGACCTGCGATCCCATTGCCGGCCTCGTGCAGGTGCCCTGCATCGAGCGCAATGCGCTGGGCGCCGTCAAGGCCGTGACCGCGGCCTCGCTTGCGCTGAAGGGCGATGGCGTGCATTTCGTGCCGCTCGACGCCTGTATCGAGACGATGCGCCAGACCGGCGTCGACATGAACGAGAAGTACAAGGAAACCTCCACCGGCGGCCTCGCCGTCAACGTGGTGGAGTGCTGAGGCTTCCCGCTTCTTCCCTGTGGAGTGCGACGCGGCGGCCCCTTGACCCGGCCGCCGCAAGAGCGTTCAAAGAGCCATGGCCCTGCATCTCATCAAACTCTGTGTTGGCGCGGACTCGATCGAGGATCTGCGCGAATGGGTGTCCGAACGCTCGCTGATCGCGATCGCGGCTGGCATGGAGCCGCATTCCAGCCATATCACGCGCATGATCCCCAAGCGCGACCAGGAGCTGCTCGACGGCGGTTCGCTCTATTGGGTGATCAAGGGCCAGGTGCAGGCGCGCCAGCCATTGCTGGGCCTGAAGAGTTTTACCGATGTCGACGGCATTTCGCGCTGCGAACTGGTGCTGGGACCGGAGGTCATCGAGACCGAATACCAGCCGCGCCGCGCCTTTCAAGGCTGGCGCTATCTCACCGACGACGATGCGCCGCGTGACCTGAAGAACATGGGCGACGGCACCGCCGACCTGCCGCTGGAGCTTCGGCGCGAACTGGCCGAACTCGGACTTCTCTAAGCGATTTTTGGCGCTCAGCGGATGCGCAAGCGTACCGGATGGCGACGTCCGCTGACGCCGACATGGAGATGGATCCCGGCGGCGGGCTGCCCGGAGCGCCAGGCGCGGGCGCCGTGCGCGAGCAGCATGCCGACGAGATCCTTCGTCTTGTTGCGTGAACGGCCGAGCCCGATATCCGCGATCCGCATCGCCGCCTCGTGCAGCGGGTGAAGCGTTCCCTTCAGCGACTTGCGCTTTTCGTCGCGCGCTTCCGGGGGGACATCGAACTGGTTTTCGTTCATCGCCATGATCTGCCTCGTACGCAATACCAAATCGAGGATGGCAGAACCGTCTTCACGGTATCCGCCTGCCTTCGCCCCGCAGCCTCCGGTATGCAAAACCTGTCCGGTGGCCGTTGCGGGCGCAAGGCGGTAGTGTTTTGAAAGCGCGCCGAACACGCTGGCGCGCTTCGATCGTCTTTACTGCTGGCTGGCCCAGCAGGCGAAACCCTTGCGCTTCAGCACCTTGCAGGCTGCGGCAGCGCGATCCTGGCCGTCGAAACCGCCGAAGCGGGCGCGGTAGAGCTGCTGGCTGCCGCTGTTGACGGCGACCGTGAAGGGCTGTGCGCTGGAGAGCGCCTTGCCGCCCTGGTCCTTCGCCTTGGAAAGCAGGTCCTGCGCCTGGCCGCGGTCGGGCGTTGCGCCGATCTGGATCACCCAGCCCGAAGGCACGGATTCCGATGCGACGGCGGCAACGGTGGAAGAGGTGGTGAGCTTGTCGACGTCGCCGCCGGTGTCGCCCTGTTCCGTGAGGTCTTCCGGCGGAACGGCGCTGTCGCGCTGGATTTTCAGCGTGGCGGCGAGCGCCCGCTTGCCGACGACTTCCGAGCCTTCATCCGCCGTCGCGGCATAGGCCGTCTCGATGCGGGCTTCTTTGTAGCGATAGGTCGGGATCGGCCCGTTTTCCGGCAGGTCGAGGCCGCCGGCGAGCGACGCGGTCGCCGTTTTCTTCGTCACGGCTTCGGCGGTCAGCGTCGGCGCATCCTTGGTTTCGGCGATCAGGTCGCCACCGCCGCGGCGCGAGGCCTTCGGCATGTAGGTCGCGATGAGCTTGCGCATCTGCTGGTCGCGGGCCGCACCTGAACGGCCGCCGATGACGACGCCGACGACGCTGCGGCCATCGGCCACGGCCGAGGTCACGAGGTTATAGCCGGAAGCGCGGGTGTAGCCGGTCTTGATGCCGTCCACGCCGCGCACGCTGCCGAGCAGGCGGTTATGGCCGTTGATGGTCTGCTTGCCGAAGCGGAAGCTGCGCACCGAGAAATAGGAATAATATTGCGGGAAGTGCTGGCGCAGCGCGATGCCCAGGCGAGCCTGGTCGCGCGCGGTCGTCACCTGTGCCGTATTGGGAAGGCCGTTCGCGTTGCGGTAGACCGTGCGGGTCATGCCGAGCGCACGCGCCTTCTGCGTCATGATGCGGGCAAAACGCTCTTCCGAGCCGCCAAGGAATTCGGCAAGCGCCGTGGAGGCGTCATTCGCCGAACGGGTAATGAGACCGAGCATGGCCTGCTCGACGGTGATGGAGTTGCCGGTGCCCACGCCGAGCTTGGTCGGCGGTTCGCTGGAGGCATTCTTCGAGAAGGGAACGCGGGTGTTGAGGCGGATCTTACCGGCCTCCAGCGCCTCGAAGGTGAGGTACAGCGTCATCATCTTGGTGAGCGAAGCAGGATAACGCAGCGCATCGGCGTCTTCGCTGTAGAGTACCTTACCGGTTTTCGCGTCGATGACGATGCCGGAATATTTCGGATTGGCCTCGGCCGGGGTCGCGACGGCTACGGTGGCGACCATCCCCACGATCACCAGACCTTTCGCCGCAGTGGCAATTGCCTGACAAGAGCGGGGGAGAAAATCGAGGAATACGGAACGGGACACTAGGCTACTCTTCATGCTTGGATTGCACATGTGATCCGGAGGTGGACTTCCCGGAACGACCGTTCCCAGCACAGTAGTGGGATAGCGTTACCAATCGGTTTATGATGAATCATTGGTTTCTGAGATTGGCCGGGTTTTATCGACGGGGTTTATCGGTTCAGGCGGGCGGACGAGGGATGGCCGTCCTCGATGAAGGACTGGCCGAGATAGTCGCGAACGCGCGCCTCCATGGCCTGCCACTGCGGCAAAAGTCTGCTCGAAAAACGATAAAGCACAGAAAGATCGCGGCCGATGTGGATATCGCGCTGGCAGTCGGCGCTCGTCGATTGCGACGGGTCGGCGGGCATCATGCAGCGCACCGCATAATCGGCGCCGTCCGGCAGCACGCCGGTGAAGAAGACTTCGCCGCCATAACCGGACGTGTCCTTCAGGGGCTGGAGGGTCAGGCCGGCCGGGCCGGGCTCGGGCCGGTCGTCGAAGAGGTGGCTGTATATCGGTTCCAGCCGACCGGACATGTCCTTCGACATGGTGCTTTGCGAAAGATTGAGGAAAATCAGGTTTTCGGGGCGGCTGGCATCGTTGAATTTTACGCGCTCGGCATTGGAATAGCCCTTCATTTCGGGCCAGGTCAGGTAGAGATCGACCCGTTCGGCGCGGCCGGTCTGGCGCTGCTCCTCGAAGCGGATCGTGTTGGCGGGAAGCCGGATCTGGTCCTGGCCGATGACGATATCCACCGGCTGGGCGCTTTCCGTATGGCCGGCAAGCGCGATGCGTTCGCCAAGCATGCGGCCGGCAAGGCTGATGGCGACGGTCAGGCCGGCGAGAACCGCGACGGAAATCGTCAGGCGCGTCAGCAGGCGGTTGGAAAGCAGGGGGGCGTGTTCGTCACTGCCGGTCGCTGCCACTGTCATCTCGCATCCCTCGCTGTGCCTGGTCGGGGCCGGTTTCAAGGGACGGCGACCTTTGCCGGAGCGTCTGCGAACAGGGTTAATTTTCGGTTGAGATCGGGCAGGGGTGGGGTGCTGAAAAAGAAAGCGGCCGGTTCCGGGACAGCAGAACCGGCCGCAGGGCCATGGTCGGGACGGGGATTGGGGGACTGACCGGGCCCTTTATTGCCCGGCGGGGCCGCCGGGCAATCTCGTCATGTGGCGCCGCGCTGGCGCCGGGGACTACTTGACGCTACCGACGGCGTCGGCACGACCGTCTTGCAGCTTCACCCACTTGCCGGCATTCGCCGAGGACTGGCGCTTCAGGAAGCGGTATTCGGTCTGGGACCAGAGCAGGACCTTGTTGCGCATGTTGTCGAGCACGAAGTCGCCGCGGTCGGTGCGCACGGTCAGCACCGCATGGCCTTCGCCGTTCGGCTGGAGCACGACGGTGATCAGAAGGTTCGACGGCGAAATGCCGGCTTCGATCAGGCGCTTGCGCTTCAGGAGCACATAGTCCTCGCAGTCACCGACGGTGTCCGGATAGGTCCACTGTTCCTCGACGCCGTAGATTTCCATGTCGGTCAGCGGCTGCACGTCCGTGTTGACCGTGTAGTTGACGTTGAGGATCGTCTTCCAGCTTTCCTGCGTCAGCGCCAAAGGTCCCCTGTCCTTGCCGGTCGGGCCGCATTCGTCGCTGTACTGCTTGCAGAATTCGTAGTGGCCGATGGGCTGGTTGGTGCTGCCCGCCAGCGGAATGTTGGCCGGCAGCGCCATCGCGGCGCCTGCGGCAGCCAGAGAGAAGAGAAAGGCAAACGTCCCTGTCTTGATCGTTTTTTTCATTGTGTGTGTCCCCGTTCGATGAGGTCACAATGACAGGGATGTTTTGAGCTTGCGCGAAAACCGGAAGTATAACTTAGTTCAAATCAAGGTGGTATAAGTATAAAACAAGAATAAAATTCGAGATGAATTTGAGTTGTACTTGAAATGTATTTGATTAAAATTTGAATGAATTTCCGTTTGGACCGATCCCAGCGCGACTGGCGCAATCTCTTGATTCCAAAGAAATTTCCGGCCGGGGTCAACATGCCGTTCTGTGCGATAATGGGGAGCGATGCCGTTGGAGCACATCGGACGAGGGCCGGCATTTCTACGGGCAATGGGGCTACAAAGGCCCTTTCGTCGTGCGAAGGGGGTCGAAGGCGCTTTTGGCGGCCAAAAATATTTTGCGATTATTTTTGAGAAGGGCGCGCTGTCTCGTCCTGAAACAGCAAAGGGCCCCGCAGGGCCCTCATGGTACAATACGACCTGTGGTCGTCCCGAAATGCTACAGGAATGCGGTCAGTGCATCCTTCGACTGCACGGACGAAAATTCGATGGCGACGCCTTCCTGGAAATGGCGCACGACGCGGCCCTTCATGTGGCCGAGCTGTACGGGCGTACCGAGTGCCGGCCGCACGTCGATATCGACAGCCGCGCCGGACATCGAAAGGTCGATGATGCGGCAGGGGTAGCGCCGGCCGTCGTCGAGCGTCAGGTCGGTGCTGGTGTTGCGCGGCGTCAGGCGGTTGTGGCGGCGGTCTTCCGGCAGGCCCAGTTCGTGTTTGTTGGCGATCCAGGTGAGCTGTGCTGCAAGCTTTTCGCGCTTGCGGTCCGTTGCGTTGAGGAGAATTGCGAAGCCGGCGTCGCTGAGGGCGGCAACCGTGCCCTCGATGCGGCCGAGATGATCGACATAGGCGATGATGCGTTCGCCCATGCGCGGGCGGCCCAGGCAGATGAAGCTGGCATCGCCCGGCGACATGTCGAGCACGGTGCATTCATATTCTTCGTGATTGGCCAGCATCAGGCGGCCGGGCAGGTTCACCGAGACGCGCTGGAAGCTGCGCTGATCGGGCTGCGGTTTCCGGACGGCGGGCGATGCTTGCTGGAAGGAATACATGTGCGCGCGTGCCTGATGATCTTATCTCTTTCCAACTCTTAATCTTTCGGGGTTAACAGAAGGTTTTCCCCCACATTGAAAAGTCGTTACACGCGTGCATTTCGACAACTTAGAGGCGTTCCGGGTTGTAGTCCGGCGTTTCTGCCTCACCCATCGTCACCCTGGCGACCGCCCTCGAAGATCCTGAGATGCAGCACGCGGCTCATCGTCTGGCCGAGGCCGGCCGGACGGACCGCCATGATCGAGGTGGGCATCGGCACCGCCGGCCGGTTGCCGCCGAGATTCTTCGCCCGGCTCGGATCGATGACCGAAAGCGCGCCCAGCGTCGCATAGCGGAAGGCCGAAAGCGGCTGCCGCTGGCCGGGCAGGGGCGCGAAGGCACCGATGATACGGTCTGCCGCCTTGCCCTTGGTGGCGAGCGGCAACAGCACAACTTCCGCCTCCGTCGTGTCCAGGCTGCCGTCGACCAGCGCGATCTGCATGACGGCAGGTGCCGCATGCGCCATCACATTTTCCGTGATCCGGGCGACGCGATTGCGCAGGTCCGGCGCAAAGAGTTTGTCGAAACCAGACCCCTTGAGCTCGCGCCCGAACTGCGCACAGAGGCGCGTGCCGGCGAGGCGGAAGCGGGGATCGTCCAACCTGTTGTGTTCCAGAATGAAGACATCGGGCAGGATGGGCGCAATGTCGGCGGGCTCTATGGCGCTGCGCAGCGGCACGGCGCGCTCGCCCCGCTGCCGTGTCCAGTAATCATAAAGTGCCGTGACGGCCTTCGTCTGCATGCGCGCTTCCAATCGATTCTGTTCCGTTCCGGCACGAAAGGCCGTGCGTACGGTGGTTTTTCGAAGAGAGGAGCGAGTTTCGTGCCAGAGCGCCGTTAAGGTTAACCAATGCTTTCGATTGCATCGTCGGCCGGCTTGGAGGAACATCCGGTCATCCCTCCACGAGGGAATGGTTTACTGCACATCATTTCAGCCCCGGGGATTGGGGGCACCGGCCGTCAGCGAAAGCTGCACGGCCTTTCTTTTCTCTGTATAAGCGCGACTCGTATTTTATGAATTTGGTGGATCGGTCATGACGGATGACGGCGGTGGAGTGCAGGGCGGCGGGATGGACCTCCGCAAGCGGGAGCCGGCATTCAACCTGCCGGGCAGCCTCGTCGCGATCCTGGCCCTGCTCACCGTTATCCATGTCGTGCGCACCTATCTGATCTCGGCCCAGGCGGACGAACTGGTCCTCCTGCACTTCGCCTTCATCCCCGGTCGCTACTCCATTCCCTTTTCCGAGCAGGATCTCGGCTGGCTGTGGAGCCCGGTCACCTATTCGCTGCTGCATGGCAGCTGGGAGCATCTGATCTTCAATGCCTTCTGGATGGTCGCCTTCGGCGCGCCGGTTGTGCGGCGCATCGGCCTTTGGCGCTTCTTTCTCTTCTGGTGTCTTTCCGCCATTGCCGCCGTCGCCTTTCACGCGGCTCTGCATTGGGGGGCGATGATTCTCGTCGTCGGCGCGTCCGGCGTGGTGTCCGGCCTGATGGGGGCTGCGGCCCGCTTCGTTTTCTCGCCGAGCGGCCGCATCAGCCGGCAGTTCGCCCATCTCAACCGCCGCCTGACCATCCCCGAAGCGCTTTCCAACCGCTCCGTGCTGGTCTTTTCCGGCATCTGGTTCCTGACGAACTTTTTGATCGGCTTCGGCCAGATCTTCGGCTCGGTTGCCGGCGGCGCGATCGCCTGGGAAGCGCATATCGGCGGCTTCCTCTTCGGCTTCCTGTTCTTCCCGCTGTTCGACGTCGCGGTCGCCGAAAGCCGCCGGGATTAACGATAGTCCATTAGCGGTCTTGCAATCGCCTCTATCGTGGCGCACCATGGACGTGTTCCGGTTCGCACATGCACACCGGAACGGGAGCGGTATCACGCGGGAGGAAGCGGATGTCGCGCCGGTTACTGGCAGGGCATCCCTGCGCGGGTGTCCCGCCTCTCTGCGTTATGATGCACACGGGAGGTACGCATGTATGTAAAGACGATATTGGACGAAAAAGGCCGCAACGTCGTAACGGGCGGCCCGCAGCTCACAGTCAAGCAGGCTGCCGTCTATCTGCATGAAAACCATATCGGCGCCATCGTCATCGTCGATCGCAACGACCGCATCGCCGGCATTGTGACCGAGCGTGACATCGTCGCCGCCGTCGCCCGCAACGGGGCGGAATGCCTGGACAAACCCATTTCCTCCATCATGTGGGGCAACGTCCATCGCTGCGACGAGAACCAGACCGTCGAAGGTCTCATGGAAATGATGAGCAAGCTGCGTGCCCGCCATATCCCGGTGGAAAAGGAAGGGCGCCTTGTCGGCATCATCTCGATCGGCGACGTGGTGAAGTCCCATATAAGGGCGATCAAGCACGAAGCGGAAGCCATCAAGGCCTATATCTCGGGCTAGTCGCCAGACCCGGAACGATTTCGGGCGGACCGATGTTCAATCGCTCCGCCCGCACGTGTCTTTGGCTGCTGAAAGCGCTCAGCGCATCAGCACGGCTTCCTGCATGCGCTTGATCTCGAAGATCCGCGCCTTGGCTTCGAGGTAGCCGCGGTCGATCGCTTCGCCGGCGCGGTGGAATTCCGAAAGGCCTATATCCGACAGTTTGGGATGCAGCGAGAGATCCGGCGGGTCTCCGGCAAGGCGTGCGCGGGAGATGCGGTCCTGGATGATGTTGAAGGACTGCACCATGACGCTCGTCAGCCCGAGGCGCGCAGCACTGTCTTCCTGCTTGTGATCGTCGATCTTCTGCTGGCTTGCGCTGTGCTTGATGACCGCCGAGCGGCCGTAGAGGTCGTAGTTGAGGTTGACGGCGACGACCAGAGGCTCCTCATGCGCCCGACAGACCGAGACCGGCACCGGATTGACCAGCGCGCCATCGACCAGCGTGCGGTTGTTGCACTTGATCGGCTCGAAAATGCCGGGAAGGGCGTAGGAAGCGCGGATGGCGGTGATCAGCGAGCCGCTGTTGATCCAGACCTCATGGCCGCTGTTGACCTCGGTCGCGACCGCCACGAAGGGCCGGTCGAGATCCTCGATCGAAAGGTTCTCCAGATGCTCCTGCATGCGCTTCGTCAGCCGCATGCCGCCGAACAGGCCCGAGCCGCGAATGGTGAAATCGAGGAGGCTCGCGATGCGCCGCATGGTGAGCGAGCGGGCGAAGGCCTCCAGCTCGTCGAGCTTGCCGGCGAGGTAGCAGCCGCCGACGAGAGCACCGATCGAGGTTCCGGCGATCATGCCGACGGGGATACCTTCCTCGTCGAGCGCCCGCAGCACGCCGATATGGGCCCAGCCTCGGGCGGCACCGCCGCCCAGCGCCAGAGCGATCTTGGGTTTGCGCGGCTGGGCCGGCGCGGGAATGTGAGACATGTCGTTCATGGAAGGGCCGCCCGGATCTGATGCATCCGCCGTTACGAGACTACGATTGAAACTCCAGTTCAGCATGCCGGGCCTCCGTTACGAAGAGGAATTCGCGCCGAAGCAATCAGTTCCAGAGCCTCGGGCCTATCCGCTACACAATAAATGACAGGATAGATGCAGACTGTGACGCGGGGAACTTTGGCGAGAAAAACCCGTCTGCGGTGTTTCCCGTGTGCGTCCTGTCGAAACGGAAGGCGGGCGCTTGCCCGTCGGATCGTCGTCCCCTGCGGGGCGGCGTTGGAAACCGGTCGTGACGCACTACAGCGATTGGGTTCCATGGTCCTGATCCGTGGCGGGGATAGAGGCCGCCATGGCGTGCATTAGGCGTCCCGACCGGTTGCCAATTGGTGAATCCGTGCCGGAACTGAACGGAATCCGCGCAGATGCTTAATTTTTACCGTAGATCGCCGCCGGATCGAACTGCGGTTCGCCACCGGTAATGGTCAGCACCGCGCCCTCCGGGCCGTTCGAAACCGTGCGATAGAAGCACGAGCGGCGCCCGGTATGGCAGGTCGCGTCATGGCCGGCGACCGAGACTTTCAGCCACACGGCATCCTGGTCGCAATCGGTGCGCAGCTCCACGACCGTCTGGAGGTTGCCGGAGGTTTCCCCCTTCTTCCAGAGCGAGTTGCGCGAGCGGCTCCAGTAATGCGCGATGCCGGTCTCCACGGTGAGCGCCAGCGATTCGGCGTTCATGTGCGCGACCATCAGCAATTCGCCGTCCTTCGCATCCGTCACCACCGCCGTCACCAGGCCGTGTTCGTCGAAGCGCGGGGTGAAGTCCGGGCCGGTTTCGAGCTCGGCCTTGTCCTTGGAGGGGGATTTGAAGGTGATCGTCATGGCGGTCGGCTCCGTCGCGCGGAGCCGGCTTGTCGCCTAGCTCCGGATCATCGTCATGAACCGCACCTGTTCGGTCGGTTCGGTCTTGAAGGCACCGGTAAAGGTGGTGGTGAGCGTTGTCGAGCCCTGTTTCTGGATGCCGCGCATCGCCATGCACATATGCTCGGCCTCGATCATCACGGCCACACCGCGCGGGTTCAGCGTCTCGTCGATCGAGCGCGCGATCTGCGCCGTCATGGTTTCCTGCGTCTGCAACCGGCGGCCGAAGATTTCGACGACGCGGGCGATCTTCGAGAGACCCAGCACCCGGCCATTCGGCAGATAGGCGACATGCGCCTTGCCGATGATCGGCACCATATGGTGTTCGCAATGCGAGAAGAACGGAATGTCCTTCACCAGCACCATGTCGTCATAGCCGGCAACTTCCTCGAAGGTGCGGCCGAGCACGTCCTCGGCGGCGAGGTCATAGCCGGAAAAAAGCTCGCGATAGGATTTTGCGACGCGGGCAGGGGTGTCGAGCAGCCCCTCGCGCTCCGGATCGTCGCCCGCCCAGCGAAGCAGCACGCGAACGGCATCCTCCGCCTCTTTCTGCGAGGGGCGGCCGGACGGATCGTCGACACGCGGAAAATTGGTGACTATGGCGTCCATGGACCCAATGACCTTTCTGCAGGCTACCTGACCTGTATATCGGACTCGCCACTGGCCATTCGCCTAACCCTGCAGGCTTGGGTTCCGTCGGCGGGCTCCGGGGCTTTCGGGTCTCGGCTTCTCAGTGCACTAGACCGTCCGGCACGGTTTCCCAATCAACAGGTGAATGTTTTGCGCCTTGCAAAACGCTCACCCCAATACGAGTTATCATATAGTATCGAACGACGGCTGCGAAAGAGGCGTGATGCGACGCGGCATGCTTTTTTACCGACGACACCGGAATAATCTCCTCGGATCATTGAAGATTCCGCAAAAAATGCGAAAAACAGGGCCATGATGGACGATATCTATAACAGCCGCATCCTGGAATTCGCCGGCAATATCCCGCGCATCGGCACGCTCGCCGATGCGGATGCCGAGGCCGGCGCCCATTCCAAGCTCTGCGGCTCGCGCGTCAAGATCTACCTGAAGCTCGATGGCGACCGCGTCAGCGATTTCGCCCATGAGGTGAAGGCCTGCGCGCTCGGCCAGGCGTCCTCCTCGATCATGGCGCGCCATGTCATCGGGGCGACGAGCGCGGAAATCCGCGATGCGCGCGAAAAAATGCTCGCCATGCTGAAGGCGGACGGCGAGGGGCCGGACGGCCGCTTCGAGGATATGCGCTTCCTCAAACCCGTCAAGGATTACAAGGCCCGCCACGCCTCCACCATGCTGACCTTCGATGCCGTGGTGGATGCCATCGGCCAGATCGAGGCGAAGCGGCTGGAAAAGGCGGGGTGAGGCGCGGTGTGCGACGCCCCGGATTGCCGGCACGCCGGCGCGCGGCTCGCGTATAGGGGCCGCAACTGGCCGGGGCCGTTCCGCCGCACGCCGGGCCGCCTTGCCGGCATGGGCTTCATCCGGCTCTACCAGCTGACACTCTCTGGCTTCATCGGCCATGGCTGCCGGCATCTGCCGACCTGCTCGGAATATGGCTACGAGGCGATCGCCCGCCACGGCCTGTGGCAGGGCGGGTTTTTGGCGCTGTTCCGCGTCGCCCGCTGCGGCCCCGGCGGCACGCATGGCTTCGATCCCGTGCCGGAGGCGCTGGAGAGCCGCTTTCGCTGGTGGGCGCCGTGGCGGCTGTGGCGCGTGGCAAAAAGCCGGGAAGGGGCAAGGCCGTGACCGTGCCGATGGATTTTTGCGACGCCGCGCACGCTGCGCCACAGGATTTCTGGCGCGCATGACGAGCCATGTCGCCCTCCTGCACTCGATCGTGCTTGGCCCCGGCCGCCGCGTCGTGATGGCGGAGCTGAAGGCGATGGCGGAAACGCTCGGCTTTGCCAATCCCCGCACGCTGGTCGCGACCGGCAACCTCGTCTTCGATGCGGAGGCGGCGGCCCTCGCCACGCTGGAAAACCGGCTGGAAGCGGCGTTCCGCGACACATTTGGCAAACATGTCGATATCATCCTGCGCCGCGCCGACGCCTGGAAACGGCTTGCCGTCGGCAATCCCTTTCCGGGCGATGACGGCGCCAATGTCTGCGTGCGCGTGATGCGCGAACCGCTCGGCTCCGCAGCCCTCGAAAAACTCGAAAAGCTGGCCGCCCCGGAACTGCGCCTCGCCCTCGTCGACGGCGACCTCTGGATCGACTTTCGCGGCAAGCCGAGCGAGACGAAACTGCTCTCACACCTGACGACCAAGAAACTCGGCATCGGCACGCTGCGCAACGCCAACACCGTCAACGGCCTCGCGGCGATGCTCGGCTGACGGGGGCAGAGCGGATCGTCCGGCCAGTCGTCGCTACGTTGTTAAATCAAAAAGGTGCATCCAAAAGAGCGACTGGATCGTGATCCCTCAAATTTTTGCGACGCAGCCGGGCCTCTTCTGAAGCCTTCCGATGTATTTTTGCGCGTTTCTGCCGTAAAGAGTTCATCTGATCAGAGGCTTTTCTTCCAGATTCAGATTCTTTACCTACAATATAACGCACAGTTCCAAGATTGGTTAGTAGAGCTTGAATGCAATTTTGTGATTCTTCTGTAGTCTCGGCGTTATAGAAGCTGCTCCATAATTCCTTGATTTTCAAATTTAATGCGTTTGGTGCGACCAATTTCGCTCCAACAACACCGACACCAGTTATGAAAACCGGTCTGTTCCCTGTACGATACCGAATCTTATGAGAATTGAGGCCAGCTTCCTGCACGATTTCACGGATCTGTTTTACAGTCTCGCCAGTAACGAACCTGCCGGAGATAGTTAAATCATCGATCCACACCGAGTATCGAAAGCCGCTTTGTTCGCAAAGTTTGGCGATTTTATCGAACATTGTTCGGTGAATGAGGGTGCACAGAACTGGAGTGAGTGGAGATCCCATGGAAACTCGGCCATCAATCGTGCAAAGATGCGTAATTAGCCTCGCGACATCCGGATACATACGCAAGTCGGTTTGGAGCCAATGGTTCAGCATTTCCGACGTTGTCGACGGATAGAACTGTTTCAAATCAAGCGTTAAATATTGATCCTGATCAAGGTGAAGAGCAGCATTGTCGCGCTGCCCTCGATTTTTCCTTGGGCTGAAAAGGTAACTTGGCTGTTTGATTTTATTTAAATGGAATTTTAGTCTTTCATGGACGCGCCGCAAGCTGGAAACTGGATATCTTAAATCACGAAGTTTCTGCTTTTTACCGACCTTTTTGTGGCGTCTGACGATAAACTGATCTTTGTAGTTTACCAGCCGGCGAAGATCGTCTCTCGTTTCTCCAACTAGAGCTGCAATGTCGCGTTGGGTAGGCTGTTGTGCAAAGGGCGATCTACCCAGTTCATACCGCTCGACATCGTGTCGGCTGCGTCTACGGAGCATGACTAAGTTCTTTTGGCGAGAGCTTTTCCAGTAAAGACAAAACGTGGCTAGCGATGATCAGTTTTCCTCTTGTTTTAACTGGCTCGCCTTCTAGCTCCTCGGCAAAAAATAGCAGCTGCGACATTCGAACATCAAAATTTTCACTATACCGCTCCAAGAGTTCCATAGAAACGGATTTAGTCCCGCTTTCGATTTCCGATACCATGGACTGTGAAATATCAAGCACGTTCGCTAACTCTTTTTGTGACAAACCAAGATAGAGGCGAAGTAAACGAAGAGCATCATTAATCATTGGGCGTCGATTCTTCTTCATGACTTTCTCCTTGGAGCTATTTCGAGGTCGTCGCTCATTGTCGGTCTGTTATCCAGAACCAAAAGCGGGCAATAAGATACGCAAGCTGCCCTAATGCGGTAATGGTCTTAAAGACCAAAACCATGCGACGCCGCCGCTGGTGACGACCATTGTTGCTCATTCTCAAGTTCTCCCACGTTTCCACCAGCGAAATTGCCGGTGCCCGTAGAAACAGGGAACTGTTCAGCGACGTTTGACCTCGAACATGCTGCACCCGAGCCCGGAGGGTGCAGCACGTGGCCACGGCCCTTGCCAGACAACAGGATTGAATCGGAGATCTACGACCTCCACAGGGCTCCAGGCCCCGGCATATTGTCGGGTTCAGTATGAGCAATCATCACAACTAACTATTGTGCCATATTGCGCTCAAAGTCAAATAGAAAATCGCTTGTAGCGATATTTTATCTCGATCGATGTCGCGTTCTGAGTGCTCTCGACCAAGATCCCCTTCCAATCGCCCCCATTTCCCCTTATACCGCGCGACGCACGCGCCGGCATTCCGGCTTTACCCTCGCATACCACCCGCATTCGTTGGCGGGACTGGATAGGAGATTCTTTCATGTCTGCAACCGTTTCCCTCACTTTTCCCGATGGTTCGGTCCGCGAATATCCCGCGGGCTCGACCGGGCGTGATGTTGCCGAGGCAATTTCCAAGTCGCTCGCCAAGAAGGCGATTGCGATTGCACTCGACGGCGAGCTGCGCGATCTCTCCGAGACCGTTTCGAACGGCCGGATCGAGATCGTCACCCGCGAGGACGATCGCGCGCTGGAGCTTATCCGTCACGACGCCGCCCATGTGATGGCGGAGGCGGTGCAGGAGCTTTGGCCGGGCACGCAGGTGACCATCGGTCCGGTCATCGACAACGGCTTCTATTACGACTTTGCCAAGGACGAGCCTTTCACGCCGGACGATCTGCCGAAGATCGAAAAACGCATGAAGGAGATTATCCAGAGGAACAAGCCGTTCACGCGGGAAGTGTGGTCGCGCGACAAGGCCAAGGAGGTCTTTGCCGCCAAGGGCGAGACGTACAAGGTCGAGCTGGTCGATGCGATCCCCGAGGGGCAGGACCTCAAGATCTACTACCAGGGCGACTGGTTCGACCTGTGTCGCGGTCCGCACATGGCCGCAACCGGCCAGATCGGCACGGCCTTCAAGCTGATGAAGGTCGCGGGCGCCTATTGGCGCGGCGACAGCAACAACCCGATGCTGACGCGCATCTACGGCACCGCCTGGCGCACGCAGGAGGAGCTCGACAGCTATCTGCACATCCTCGCCGAAGCCGAGAAGCGCGACCATCGCAAGCTTGGCCGCGAAATGGACCTGTTCCATTTCCAGGAGGAAGGGCCGGGCGTCGTCTTCTGGCACGGCAAGGGCTGGCGCATGTTCCAGACGCTCGTCGCCTATATGCGCCGTCGTCTCGCCGGCACCTATGAAGAGGTGAACGCGCCGCAGGTGCTCGACAAGTCGCTCTGGGAGACGTCTGGCCACTGGGGCTGGTATCGCGACAACATGTTCAAGGTGACCGTCGCCGGCGACGAGACCGACGACGAGCGCGTCTTCGCGCTGAAGCCGATGAACTGCCCGGGCCATGTGCAGATCTTCAAGCATGGCTTGAAGTCCTATCGCGAACTGCCTGTTCGCCTTGCGGAATTCGGCAATGTGCATCGCTATGAGCCGTCCGGCGCGCTGCACGGACTGATGCGCGTGCGCGGCTTCACACAGGACGATGCGCATGTCTTCTGCACCGACGAGCAGATGGCGGCGGAATGCCTGCGCATCAACGACCTCATCCTCTCGGTCTACAAGGATTTCGGCTTCGAGGAGGTGACGATCAAGCTCTCCACGCGTCCGGAAAAGCGCGTCGGTTCCGACGACTTGTGGGATCGGGCCGAGGGCGTGATGAAGCAGGTGCTGGACACGATCCAGCAGCAGTCGAACAACATCAAGACCGGCATCCTGCCGGGCGAGGGTGCGTTCTACGGGCCAAAATTCGAATATACGCTGAAGGACGCCATCGGCCGCGAATGGCAGTGCGGCACCACGCAGGTCGACTTCAACCTGCCGGAACGCTTCGGCGCCTTCTACATCGACCAGAACTCCGACAAGAAGCAGCCGGTGATGATCCACCGCGCGATCTGCGGCTCGATGGAGCGCTTCCTCGGCATTCTCATCGAGAACTTTGCCGGCCACATGCCGCTGTGGATCGCGCCGATGCAGGTGGTGGTCGCGACCATCACCTCGGATGCCGACGACTATGGCCGCGAGGTGGCGGACCTTCTGCGCGAGGCGGGCCTGACGGTCGAGACCGACTTCCGCAACGAGAAGATCAACTACAAGGTCCGCGAGCATTCGGTCAGCAAGGTTCCTGTCATCGTGGTCTGCGGCAAGCGGGAGGCGGAGGAACGCTCCGTCAACATCCGTCGCCTGGGTTCGCAGAACCAGACGGCGATGTCGCTCGATGAGGCGATCGCGGCGCTGACGCTGGAAGCCATAGCCCCGGATCTGAAGCGCAAGCTCGGCAAGGCGTGAGCGTTTACGCGGATTGTCGGAAAACTGTAATGATCCCGTGCTAGCTAGTGCGGGATTATCTTTTTGGGGAATACCGTGCGGTTCAAGGAACTCTCCTACGCCAACGAAAACGATCCGCGCCTCAAACGATGGTTCATCCGCTCCATGGAAGGTCTCGCCGGTCGTAACCGCTACGCCCGGCTCTATGACATCTGGCGCAAATCCATCGTCGGGCACAGCGCGCGGGTCTTCGGCGACATGCTGGAACTCATCAATGTGCGGCTGCGCGTGCAGGGCTCCTGGCCGCCGCCGGACCTGCCGCAAGGCCCCGTCGTCATCGTCGCCAACCACCCGTTTGGTATCGGCGACGGCATTGCGGTGCTGGCGCTGGCCGAACAACTCGGCCGGCCGTTCAAGGTGATGATCCACAACGACCTGCTCAAAGTGCCGGAAATGCAGCCCTATGCGCTGCCGGTCTCCTTCGAGGAAACCAAGGAGGCGCTGGCGCTCAACATGAAGACGCGGGCGGAAGCCGTGCGGCTCCTGAAGGAGGGCACGACGGTGATCGTGTTCCCGGCGGGCGGCGTGGCGACGGCGAAGAAGGTGTTCGGGCGGGCGGAAGACCTGCCGTGGAAGATGTTTCCAGCAAAGCTCATCCAGTCCGCGCAGGCAAACGTCATTCCCGTCTTCTTCGAGGGACAGAACGGCCGGCTCTTCCACCTGGCGAGCAAGGTCTCGATGACGCTCAGGCTGTCGCTCTTGATCCGCGAGTTCCAGAAACTCTCCGGCTCGACGATCGCCGCGCGCATCGGCGGCGTCATTCCCTGGGCGGAGCTCGATGCGGGCGACCGCAAGAACATCATGGCGCGGCTCTACGAAGCCGTCTTCGCGATGGCGCCGATGCCGAAGCCGAAACCCTTCATGCGGCGGGCAGGCTAGTCCACCACATCCTCGGCGGCGGCCTTCTGCTCGTTGGCGTTTTCATCGAGCAGCACTTCCACATCGGTATTGACGCCGGCCTTCACCGCGAAATCGCGCTGGTAGATGCGGTTCTTGTTGCGGGCGACGGCGATGTAGCTGCCTTCCGCCAGAACCAGCGTCGGGAAGGCGCCCACGCTTTCGCTGACCGTATCGCCCGAAGAGGTGAGGATCGACCAGGCCGTATCGGCGATTGCCTCGCCGCCCGGTTCGGAAACGAGTTTCAGCGTCAGTTTCGCCGCACGGTGCTGGATCGTCGCGCGCGTCAGCTTGCCCGCCTCGACCTGGATATCGGCGCGGATCACGGCGTTCACCGTGCCGTAGTCGGAGACGACGTGGTAGGTGCCGGCGTTCAGCCGCACCACGGAATTCGGCTTCACCTCGGCGACGACGAGGTTGCGCTCGCCATCCTCGCGCACTTCGGCGGCGAAGATGGAGAAGCTCAATTCCTTCGGCGGAATGCGCACGTCGGAGCCGGAAACGGCATTCAGCATGATGCCGCCGGCATCGAGCACCATGACCTGCTTGTCGACATCGCCGTCCGTAGGCACCAGCAGCTTCTTCGTCGCGCCGGCGCGGCCGAAGGCGACGTTGACGAAATATTCGCCGGGCACCAGCTGGAAGGCGGCCGAGCCGCCCTCGGAAGTGGCGAGCAGCGGCAGCTTGCCGTCGGCCCCCGGGATGGGCGAGAAGACGCGCCAGGTGAGGCCATGCTGCATGGGGCTGCCGTCCTTGGTCAGCAGCGCCTCGCAGGTCACGTCGCGCAGGTTGTCGGGCGTCGCCTCGCCGGTGACGATCGGGTTGAACGAGGTGAGCTTGCCGCTCTTCAGCGGCGTGCCGATCTGGGAGAAACTGTCCAGCGATTCCTGCGCGCGAGCCGGTGCGAAGGACGAGAGAAGGGTCACGATCGCGAGGCTCACGGCAATGCCGACATGGCGGGTGGAATGGGGCGGCATGCGCATGGGGACGGTTGACTTCCTGACTGTAAGGCTCCACTTGAAGACCCGGCTAATGGCATTTTCAAGGCCGCATCCGCGGGCCAAGATATTGGAACTCCCTCCCGATGAAAACCGAAATCAAGCTGATCGATTATCTTTCGACCCGCCGGTCGATCCCTGCCTTCCAGATGGGCGAACCCGGCCCCTCGCAGGGCGAGGTGGAGGCGATGCTGACGCTCGCCTCGCGCGTGCCGGACCACGGCAAACTCGCCCCCTGGCGCTTCATCGTCTATCGCGGCGAGGAGCGCCGGCGCATCAGCGAGGCGCTCGCCAAGATCGCGATCGGCGACAAGCCGGAGCTTTCCGACGAGATGGTGAAGGTGGAAAACACGCGGCTGACCCGCGCGCCGGTCGTCGTTGCCGTCGTCAGCCGAGCCGCACCGCATTTCAAGATCCCGGAATGGGAGCAGCTCATGTCAGCGGGCGCCGTCTGCCTCAACCTGGTGATGGCGGCCAACGCGCATGGTTTCTCCTCGAACTGGCTGACCGAGTGGTATGCCTACGACCCGCGCGCCTATGCGATCCTGGGCGTCAACGAGGGCGAGAAGATCGCCGGCTTCATACATATCGGCACGCCGACCGTACCGCCGACCGAACGGCCGCGGCCGGCGCTTTCCGAGATCGTCACATGGGTGGGCGATGAGACCTGACGCGCTGTTCTACGAGACCGCGGACAACGCCCACGGCCTGAAACACGATCCCTTCAAGGCGATCGTCGCGCCGCGGCCGATCGGCTGGATCGGCACGAAGGCGGCGGATGGGCGGCTGAACCTCTCGCCCTATTCGTTCTTCAATGCGGTCAGCGACCGGCCGAAGCTCGTGATGTTCTCGTCGAGCGGCCATAAGGACAGCGTGACGAATATCGAAGCGACCGGCATCTTCACCTGCTCGCTGGCGAGCCGGCATCTGGCCGAAGAGATGAATGCGAGCTCGGTCGCCGTTCCTTATGGCGTCGATGAATTCGACATCGCCAAGCTCACGCCGGTCACCGGCCGTCTCGTCGATGCGCCCCATGTCGGCGAGGCCTATGCGGCGCTCGAATGCCGCGCGACGCAGATCCTGCGGCCGGTCGATCTCGACGGGCGGGAATCGGACAATTGGGTGGTGTTCGGCCAGGTCGTCGGCATCCACATCAGCCCGGAAATCCTGCGCGACGGCAGGATCGACATGGCGGTCGCCCGTCCGCTTGGCCGGATGGGCTATATGGACTATTGCGACGGCGGGGCGGATGTCTTCGCCATGGGGCGGCCGAAGGCTGGGTGAGGGTGGATCCTCGGGTCAAGCCCGAGGATGACGGAGGAGAGGTGGTGCCCTATCTCGGGGTAGCGCACCTATCGACATCCCCAACGCCCTTGGTGCATCCCGCGCGACCGTGCTGTTTTGCCCGCTGTTCCCCCGCAATGCCGTCGTCCTTGCATGACGATGCTGTTTCGCCGGCGTTCCCACACACTCCGTCATCCTCGGGCTTGACCCGAGGATCCACGGCCACGTGCGTATACTGTTTGAATGATGGCTATCTGTGCCGGGTCGCTTGCAAGGCGGCCGAAGAAGCCGTCGGCGCGCGAGCGGTCGCAATCCGTTGCGAAAAGCTCTCCAGCGAGGTCCGAGGCCGAATCGTAGGCCGGGATGCCGGCGGATGCGGCGGTGAGCAGGACGGCGGCGCGGGCTGCGGCGAAGGTGGGGGGCCATTCGCCGCTTTCGGTGCGGGTCGATTCTACGGCGAGGGTTTTTACAAGGCCCCTCTGGTCCCAAACCAGACCGGCTAGGCGGCTGGACTTGTCGGAGAAGCCTTGCGGCGAGACGGGCGCCGGCAGGATGCCGTCGGTGATCGCGATAATCGGGGTGCTGCCTTCCGCGAGGTTTTCTTCCGCTTCGGCTACGGAGAGCAGGACCGCGAGCCGTTGGATGTCGGCACCCGTACAGCAGCCGGTGAGGGCGATGCCGGCGGCACCGCCTGCAATGGCATGGCGGAGCGTTTCGAGGCTGGCGTCGGGGTTTACAACGACAAAACGACTTTCGATGCCTGAGTCGCCAGCATAAACCAGCGCGCCGCGTTCTGCCGCGGGCGGGGCGGTCTCAAGCAGGGCGTGGGGCAGCTTTTCCATGCCTTTTCATAGGGCTTTGCGCCCGCTCCTGGCAACGACCATCCGGTTAACGGATATGGTGAACCAATCTTAAACACTTTGCCGCTAGCGTGTTTTTCGTAGCAGTTGTGGTGCAGGCGTTTGGGGCGTCCATTGATCGTTCATGTTTTCCTCCGTTGGGTCGAGACAGCCCGGGCAGCCGACAGGGCGAAGGCGGCCAGTGTGTTGGCGCGCGCTTACGCACGGTCGCGAATCTGTGCGGACGATCGCCGCGCCGCCGAGATGGCGATGATCTTCCTGCTCGACGACCCGGCGCCGAAGGTGCGGCTTGCACTCGCCGAAGCGCTTGCCGACTGCGAGGATGCGCCGCGGGCCGTGATCCTGCCGTTGGCGGAGGACCAGCCGGAAATCGCCGCCCATATCATTCTATGTTCGTCGCTGCTGACGGATGCCGATCTCGTCGATCTGGCGGCCAAGGGCAATGACGTGACGCGCATGCTGATCGCCAACCGCGCCTTCGTCTCGCGCGCCGTTTCGGCAGCGCTGGCGGAGATCGGCGAGGTGCCCGATGTGCTGGCCCTTTTGGAGAACGAAGGCGCGGTCGTCTCGCGGCGCAGCCTGACGCGCATCGCAGACCGTCTCGGCGACGATGCGGAAATTCGCGCCTTGCTGCTCGACCGAGAAGATCTGCCGAGCGATGCACGCCATGCGCTGGTCGAAAAGATCGGCACGGCGCTGGCCGGCTTCGGTCTCATCCAGGCCGCGGTCGGCACGGGTCGCGTCGAGCGCATCACGCGCGAAGCCTGCGACGTGGCGACGATCGGCATGGTGGGCGAGGTGGCAGCGGCCGAAATGCCGGCCCTGGTCGAGCACCTGCGCCTGACCGGGCGGCTGACGCCCGTGTTCCTCATGCATGCGCTCTGCACCGGCCGCGTCGAGTTCTTCGCCTCGGCGATCACCAATCTTTCGGGGCAGGCGGAGCGGCGCGTGCGCTCCATCCTGTCGGATGGCCGCGAGGCGGCGGTGCGGGCGCTTTATGAAACGGCCGGGCTCGGCCGGGATATCAGCGCGCTCTTTGCCGAGGCGACGATGCTCTGGCGCCGCGAGGCGAAGGGCGAGGATGACGGGCTTTCGGTGTCCGAGCACCTGCTTTCCCGCGCGCGGGCGGCGGGCAATGCGTCCTGCCAGTCCATGCTGGAACTGGTCGAGCGGCTGGCCATCGCCGAGCAACGCCAGACGGCGCGCAGCTACGCGCTCATTGCAGCGCGCGAAGCGGCCTGATCAGTCGGCGAAGCGTTTCACCACCCAGGAATAGCCGTCTTCGGCATAACGCACCGGCGTGGTGACAGCGTTCTTTAGCGCCGTCTTGTCGGGGATAGCTTTCTTCACGAAATTCAGCGTTCGGGCGGCGAGGCCCTGCTTGGCCTCGGCGGTTTCGGCCGGCGTGGGCACTTCGGCCGTGGTCGCGGTTTCGGCGGGCTTGGCCTCGGGCGTTGGCTTTGCCACATCCGCGGTCATGCGGTCGCCGGAGCTTTCGCAGACGGCGACGATCACCGGATAGTTCTTGTCCTGGTGGCGGTTGATGTAGGTTTCGGCCTGCGCGTCGCAGAGCGCCACGGTCTGCCAGCTCTTGCCGACCGTATCGATATAGTGGCACTGGGTCGCGCTGTCGTCGCAGCCCATGATCGTCATGACGATGAGCGCAGCTTTCATGGCCGTCCTTTCCGCCTTCGTTGCTGCCGGTTAGAGGCAGGCATTGCCGCGAAAATAAGGCGCGAAGCGTGCCGGGGGCTTGCAGGTGCTCACGCGCTTTTCGCCGGCATGGCAGAATTTTTTGCCGGGTGCCTTCGTCAGGATGAAATTGAGGCCAAGGGAATTCAGGATGGGGACGGAAAAGCAAGCGGCGAGTGCGCCCCTGCTCAGGCTCTCGATCGAGCGGTTCTACGACAGGAAATGGTGGAAGGATTTTCAGCCGTGGCGGCTGGCGCTTGCCGATATGGTTGGTGCCACGGTCGTCTATCGGGTGCACGCAGCGCCTTTCCGGGCAACGCGAACCTTGCCGGACTACCGGATGCCGGAACGGCTGGATGTGCTACGGGCTGATTCGATCGGGGGTGCGCATGCCATGGCAATCACGGACGCGATGCGTGCCGGGCAATGGCCGGAAACCCCGGACGAGCCGCTGCTCGTGCTCCTGTTAATCAGCCTGCCGGGATATGCGCTGCTGGCACGGCACGCCGCTGCCATTGCCGAACGGCTTGTCGAACTCGATGAGCTTATTCACGCGCTCGACGATGGACGATACACCGTTTCCAGTCTGACGGACGTGCACGAGGCGGCGATGACGTTCTTCAGATGGCAGGCGCAGGCGGGAGAGGACGTGCCGGTGCACGGCCTCTATGGTGACGGCTGGGCGGATTTCGACACGAAAACCATGGGTGCGGTCGCACTTTGAGGCGGCTGCACCGCCTCAGATATCGAGGTTGTCGGCGAAGACGGCGCGCTCCTGGATGAAGCGGAAGCGGGCTTCCGGCTTGGTGCCCATCAGGTCGTCCACGGCGGTTCGCGTGCCTTCGAAGTCGACGTCGTCGATTGCGACCTTCAAGAGCGTGCGCTTCTTCGGGTCCATCGTGGTTTCCTTGAGCTGCGCCGGCAGCATCTCGCCGAGACCCTTGAAGCGGCCGATTTCCACCTTGCCGCGACCGTTGAACTCGGTGCGCATCAGCTCCTCGCGGTGCGGGTCGTCGCGGGCGTAAAGCGTCTTGCCGCCCTGGCTGAGGCGGTAAAGCGGCGGCACGGCGAGGAAGAGATGGCCGCCGCGCACGAGATCCGGCATCTCCTGATAGAAGAAGGTGATGAGCAGCGAGGCGATGTGCGCGCCGTCGACGTCGGCATCGGTCATGACGATGACGCGTTCGTAACGCAGGTCCTCTTCGCGGTATTTCGTGCGCGTGCCGCAGCCGAGCGCCTGCACGAGATCGGAAATCTGCTGGTTGGCGCCGAGCTTTTCACGGCCGGCACTGGCGACGTTGAGGATTTTGCCGCGGAGCGGAAGAATGGCCTGGTTGGCGCGGTTGCGCGCCTGCTTGGCCGAGCCGCCGGCCGAATCGCCCTCGACGATGAAGAGTTCGGCGCCCTCGGCGGAATTCTGCGAGCAGTCGGCCAGTTTGCCGGGCAGGCGCAGCTTGCGCACGGCCGTCTTGCGGCTGACTTCCTTTTCCTTGCGGCGGCGCATGCGCTCTTCCGCGCGCTCGATCACCCATTCGAGCAGCTTGGCCGCTTCGCCCGGATTGTCGGCGAGGTAGTGGTCGAAGGGGTCGCGCAATGCGTTTTCAACGATGCGCTGGGCCTCGACGCTCGCGAGCTTGTCCTTCGTCTGGCCGACGAATTCCGGCTCGCGGATGAAGACCGACAGCATGCCGACCGCGGAAATCATCACGTCGTCCGTGGTGATGTCCTTGGCGCGCTTGTTCTGTGTCAGGTCGGCATAGGCCTTGAGGCCCTTGGTGAGCGCGATGCGCAGGCCCGCCTCGTGCGTGCCGCCATCGGCCGTCGGGATGGTATTGCAATAGGAGTGGATCAGCGAATCGCCGCCGTACCAAGTGACCGCCCATTCCAGCGAACCATGGCCGCCGGACTTTTCGCTTTTGCCGGCAAAGATCTCACGGGTGACGGTGTAGTCTTTGCCGAGCGTCGCCTGGAGATAATCCTTCAGGCCGCCGGGGAAATGGAAGACCGCCTTTTCCGGCGTTTCCGAACCTTCCAGCAGCAGCGACGGGTCGCAGCTCCAGCGGATTTCGACGCCGCCGAACAGGTAGGCCTTGGAGCGGGCCATGCGAAAGACGCGGCCGGGATCGAAACGGGCGTGGGCGCCAAAAATTTCCGGGTCGGGGTGGAAGCGCACCTTGGTGCCGCGGCGGTTGTGCACGTCGCCGAGTTCTTCCAGGCCGCCGACCGGCTTGCCGCGGGAAAAGCGCTGGCGGTAGAGTTTCTTGTTGCGGGCGACCTCGACTTCGAGATGGTCGGAGAGCGCGTTGACGACGGAGACGCCGACGCCGTGCAGGCCGCCGGAGGTCTCATAGGCCTTGCCGTCGAACTTGCCGCCGGCATGCAGCACGGTGAGGATGACTTCGAGCGTCGATTTTCCCGGCATCTGCGGGTGGTTTTCCACCGGGATGCCGCGGCCGTTGTCGGTGACGGTCAGGAAACCTTCGGCGTCGAGGTTGACGTCGATGAAGTTGGCGTGGCCGGCGACCGCTTCGTCCATCGAGTTGTCGATGACTTCGGCGAAGAGGTGGTGCAGCGCCTTCTCGTCCGTGCCGCCGATATACATGCCGGGCCGCATGCGCACGGGCTCCAGGCCCTCCAGCACGCGGATCGCCGAGGCATCATAGCCGCCGGAGCCTTCGCTGATGGGCTGCACGGCGCGCGCCTCGCGCGGCGGGGCAGCAGCCGGCTTTTCCGCCGGTGCAGGGGACGCTGCGGCGGGTTGGGGGGGAACGTTGGCGAAAAGGTCGTTGCTGTCGTCTTGCATGGGCCGTTCAGATTTTGTTCCGTTTGCCATTTTCTCCCGCCGATCCGGGAAGATCGGGGTTTGGCACAAATGAGGTCGCGGGCGAATCACTCGCGACTCTGCCAGATTCCGTGGGTTTTCGCGATGCCGGGCCGCGCCAACCGCTGGGCGAGGATTGCGTTGCGCGCGGGCGGATGGCAAGTATCGCCAGCCCCAGGGAGCGACAGTTCATGCCTCAGTCCACAGTTCATTGCCTTCGCCGGCTGGTTTTCGCCGCGGTTTTCACCGCGCTTGCGGTTCAGGACGCTGCGGCGCTGGCGCTGAAACCCTGGAAGGACGAGCTTTTCGGCTATGGCACGGTGATCGAGACGTCGGACGACGGCGCGCTGAGCGTCGTCGATTACCAGGAGATGCGCGACATCAACGGGCGCGACCAGGTGCCGGAGCGCCGGGTGAAATCGGCCTATGTCTCGACGGCGGTGAAGACGGCGCAGAAGAACGCGACGCTCGACACGCCGGCGGGGCCGATCGACGTGGCGATGACCGGCAAGGGCGAGGGGGCGGCCTTCACCGTCATCTTCATCCACGGCCGCGGCGGCGACCGGCGGCTCGGCAACAATGACTGGAATTTCGGCGGCAATTTCAACCGGCTCAAAAACCTCGCGGTGCGGGGTGGCGGGGTCTACTACGCGGCAAGCGTGCCCTCCTTCGACGACAAGGGGGCCGCGCGCATTTCCGGCCTCATCCTCACGGCCAAGGCGCTCTCGCCGGATGCGCCGGTCATCCTCGCCTGCGCCTCGATGGGCAGCTTTATTTGCGCCCGCGTCGCGCGCGATCCTGTGGCGGTAAAAAGCCTCTCGGGCATGGTGCTAATGGGCGGGGCGGCGGATGGCGATTATGCCAAGACCGCGGCCTTCAAGGCCAAGCTGCCGGTCTTCTTCACCCATGGCGACAGCGATAGCGTCTACCAGGCGAACGACCAGATTGCGGTGTTCCGCAAGCTCAGGAAGGCGGGCGTGCCGGCGCGCTTCGTGCTGTTCCAGACCGGCGGCCACGGCACGCCGGTGCGCATGACCGATTGGCGCGAAACGCTCAACTGGCTGTTTGCGCAGTAGGCTTCGATTTGCTACGCCGCAAGCCAACAATCTTTAAGGACAGGGAGGCCTCATGACACCGGACGTAACCCCGCTCGTTGCCGGGAACTGGAAGATGAACGGCACGCGCGCGTCGCTCGACCAGATCAAGGCGATGGCCGAAGGCGTGAAGGGACCGCTTTCCGAAAAGGTCGAGACGCTGATCTGCCCGCCGGCGACGCTGCTTTACGTGGCGACCGCGCTCTGCGACGACAGCCCACTCTTGATCGGCGCGCAGGATTGCCACGAAAAGGCCTCCGGCGCGCATACGGGTGATGTTTCGGCCGAGATGATCGCCGACTGCTTCGGCAGCCATGTCATCGTCGGCCATTCCGAGCGCCGCACGGACCACAAGGAAAGCGACGCGCTGGTGCGCGCCAAGGCCGAGATCGCCCATGCGAACGACCTCGTTGCCATCGTCTGCATCGGCGAGACCGGCGACGAGCGCAAATCCGGCAAGACGCTGGACGTGCTGAAGACGCAGCTTGCCGGCTCCGTGCCGGATGGTGCGACGGCGGAAAACACCGTGATCGCCTATGAACCCGTCTGGGCGATCGGCACCGGGCTGACGCCGACGGCGGCCGATGTCGAGGAGGCGCATGCCTTCATGCGCGCGGAACTGACGGCGCGGTTTGCCGGCGAGGGCGCCACGATGCGCATTCTCTATGGCGGTTCGGTGAAGCCGGGCAATGCCAAGGAACTGATGGGTGTGGCCAATGTCGACGGTGCGCTGATCGGCGGCGCGAGCTTGAAATCCGACGACTTCCTTGCCATCTACCGGGCATACGAAGAACTCACGGCCTGAGACGCCAATAGCCTGCCCGCAAAAGGGCGGGCGGATTGGCCGGTAAGGGCTTGGAATGGTGCGCGGCTTGGTATATTGAGCCGCAAACCTGAAATTTGGGCCGTCTGGCCGGGATCCTGAAACATGCAGACCATCTTGCTCGTCATCTATCTCATGGTCGTCGTCGCGCTGATCGGCGTCGTGCTGATCCAGCGGTCGGAAGGCGGCGGCCTCGGCATCGGCGGCGGCTCCGGCTTCATGTCGGCCCGCGGCACAGCCAATGCCCTGACGCGCACCACCGCGATCCTGGCCGCACTGTTCTTCGTGCTGGCGCTCGGCATGGGCATCCTCGCCCGTTACGAGACGCAGCCGACCGACATTCTCGACCGTATTCCGGGCACGACCGGCACGGGCGGCGTTCTCGATGCGCTCGGCGGGGCCGAGCAGAACCAGGGCACGCAGAACAACAACCAGACGCCTGCGACGACCGGCACCGACACCGTTCCGACCGAAGGTGGCGCTGCGACCGGCACGGGTACGGGCACCGGCAACACGACGACCGGCACGGGCAACACGACGACAGGCACCGGCACGACCGGTGGTGCAACGGGTACGGAGCAGAACTCCGGCGTCCCGAGCGGCCAGTAAGCCGCAGGGGCTGAAAAACAAACCGGCCGGTTGGCGAAATCCAACCGGCCTTCTTCTTGTGTAAAACGACGATTGCGTCTTCCGAAATCACGCCCAAGGTGATTTTTCGGTGGCGGAATCGATTTTGAAAAGGTATCCGGTGACTCCCATGGCGCGATATGTATTCATCACAGGCGGCGTGGTTTCTTCCCTCGGAAAAGGCATTGCCGCCGCTGCACTCGGAGCTCTCCTTCAGGCCCGCGGTTATCGCGTGCGCCTCAGGAAGCTGGACCCCTATCTGAACGTCGATCCGGGCACCATGAGCCCGACGCAGCACGGCGAGGTGTTCGTCACCGACGACGGCGCGGAAACCGACCTCGACCTCGGCCACTACGAGCGCTTCACCGGCCGCTCGGCCACCAAGACCGACAACATCACCACCGGTCGCATCTACAAGAACATCATCGACAAGGAACGCCGCGGCGACTATCTCGGCGCGACCGTGCAGGTCATCCCGCACGTCACCAACGAGATCAAGAACTTCGTCACCGAAGGCAATGATGACTACGACTTCGTGATCTGCGAGATCGGCGGCACGGTGGGCGACATCGAGGCCATGCCCTTCATGGAAGCGATCCGCCAGCTCGGCAACGATCTTCCGCGCGGCACGGCTGTCTATGTCCACCTGACGCTGATGCCCTACATTCCGGCCGCAGGCGAACTCAAGACCAAGCCGACGCAGCACTCCGTCAAGGAGTTGCAGGCGATGGGCATCCATCCGGATATCCTGCTGGTGCGCGCCGACCGCGAAATCCCGGAAGCCGAGCGCAAGAAGCTTTCGCTGTTCTGCAACGTTCGTGCGACCGCCGTCATCCAGGCGCTCGACGTCGCGTCGATCTACGACGTGCCGCTCGCCTATCACAAGGAAGGCCTCGACGACGAAGTGCTCGCCGCCTTCGGCATAGAACCCGCGCCGAAGCCGCGGCTTGAAGCCTGGCAGACGGTTTCCGATCGCATCAAGACGCCGGAAGGCGAGGTGACGATCGCCATCGTCGGCAAATATACCGGCCTCAAGGATGCCTATAAGTCGCTGATCGAGGCGCTGTACCACGGCGGCATCGCCAACCACGTCAAGGTCAAGCTCGAATGGATCGAGTCGGAGGTCTTCGAGAAGGAAGACCCGGCGCCGTATCTTGAGAAGGTGCACGGCATCCTCGTTCCAGGCGGCTTTGGCGAGCGTGGTTCGGAAGGCAAGATCAATGCGGCGCGCTTTGCCCGTGAGCGCAAGGTGCCCTATTTCGGTATCTGCTTCGGCATGCAGATGGCGGTCGTGGAAGCGGCGCGCAATCTCGCCGGCATCGAGAAGGCCTCGTCCACCGAATTCGGCAAGACCGCCGATCCGGTCGTCGGCCTGATGACGGAATGGGTGAAGGGCAACGAGCTAGAAAAGCGCTCGGCATCCGGCGATCTCGGTGGCACGATGCGGCTTGGCGCCTATCGCGCCTCGCTGAAGGGCGGCACGAAGATCGCCGACATCTACGGCTCGACGGATATTTCCGAACGCCACCGCCACCGCTACGAAGTGAACGTCGACTACAAGGATCGGCTGGAAGGTTGCGGCCTGGTGTTCTCCGGCATGTCGCCGGATGGCGTTCTGCCGGAGACCGTGGAATATCCGGATCATCCGTGGTTCATCGGCGTGCAGTATCACCCGGAACTGAAGAGCCGCCCGCTCGACCCGCACCCGCTCTTCGCGAGCTTCGTGGAAGCGGCGCTGGAGCAGAGCCGGTTGGTCTGACACCGGATATGAGAGAATGACAAGCCCGGCCTTGTGCCGGGCTTTTTGCGTCAGGCCGGTTCCAGCGTGAGGCTGCGGGCTGTCTGGGTTTCCTGTGCCGGCGGCAGGCCGAACATGCGGCGGTACTCGCGCGTGAACTGCGGCACGCTCTCATAACCGACGGCATAGGCGGCGGTGCTGGCATTGGCGCCCTGCGACAGCATCAGCCGCCGCGCCTCGATCAGCCGCAACTGCTTCTGGAATTGCAGGGGCGAGAGCGAGGTGACGTTGCGAAAATGCTGGTGGAAGGAGGACGGGCTCATGCCGGCGAGGGCGGCGAGCCTGTCGACCGGCAACGGCTGGGCGAACTCCGCCCGCAGCAGCGCGACTGCGCGGGCCACACGCTGTGCCTGTCCATCCGGATAGCCGAGCTGGCGGATGGCTGCGCCGTGGCGGCCTTCGAGCAACCAGTAATGCAGTTCGCGCACGAGCTGCGCATGCAGCACCGGCACGGCGGCCGGACGATCGAGCAAGCGCATCAGGCGAAGCGCCGCATCGCTCACCTCGCTGTCCGTCGGAGCGGAGCGTATCGCCAGTCCGCCGGGCGCGGCGGTTGCCTGCATCTCCACGCAGAGTTCGGCGATGACCGCGGGGTTCAGGTCCAGCACGAGCGAGAGGTAGGGCGCGTCGGGGCTTGCCTGCAGGATCTGGCTGACGGTCGGCACGTCCGCGGTGATCAGCAACGAATCCCCGGCGTGGAACGTGAAGCTGTTTGCCCCCATCGTCACATGCTTTCTGCCCTGGAGCACGAGGCAGACCAGCGGACGGGCGATCATATAGTCGAGGCCGGTCGGCTGCGTGGTGCGAATGGTGGTGAGGCCGGGCACGGGCGTGCGGGCGATGCCCGTGGCATCGGCATTGGCCTCGACATAGCGGCGGACGGTGGCAAGGAGCGTCTCTGTCATGCCGGCATCCTAGCGGCGTCCGACGCCCGCGTAAATCGGTTTGGAGAATCAGGCAAGGATCGGCGAGCTTCCGGTAACGCCAGGGGCGGGGGTGATTGGTATCAATCGGCCATTCCAACCGAAGGAGTTTCCCATGACCAAGATCGCTCTCGTCACCGGCGGCAGCCGCGGCCTCGGACGCAACACGGCCCTCAGCATCGCCCGCCGCGGCGGCGACGTCATCATCACCTACCGGAGCCGCGAGGAGGATGCCCGCATCGTCGTCGCCGAAATCGAGGCGCTGGGCCGCAAGGCCGTCGCGCTGCGGCTCGATACCGGCGTGGTCGCCGGCTTCGCAGCTTTTGTCGAAGCGCTGCGCAAGGCGCTCGTCGAGACCTGGCAGCGCGAGACCTTCGACCATCTCGTCAACAATGCCGGCCATGGCGACATGGCAGCGATTGCCGAGACGACGGAGGCGCAGTTCGACAGCCTGGTCGACGTGCATTTCAAGGGCGTGTTCTTCCTGACGCAGGCGCTGCTGCCGCTGATTGCCGATGGCGGGCGTATCGTCAACCTGTCGACGGGCCTCACCCGCGTCTCCTATCCCGGCTTCTCGGCCTATGCCGCGGCCAAGGGGGCGGTGGAAATCCTCAGCGTCTACCTCGCCAGGGAGCTCGGCAGCCGCGGCATTGCGGTCAATTCGGTCGCGCCGGGCGCCATCGAGACCGATTTCCTGGGCGGCGCGGTGCGCGACATGCCGGATCTCAACACGGTGTTCGCCGACATGACGGCGCTGGGCCGGGTCGGCGTGCCGGATGATATCGGCCCGATGATCGCGAGCCTGCTGTCGGAGGACAACCGCTGGATCACCGGCCAGCGCATCGAGGTGTCGGGCGGCCAGGTGATCTGACGCCATTGCTCAAACGAAAAAGCCCGGCGCAGGCCGGGCTTTTTATGTTCAGGGGCAGGGTTACCCGGCGGCTTGCGCCAGCGGGCAGACGCTGTCGTCGCAATCCTCTCCGGCGAGCGTGCGCTGGCCGAGGCTGATGGTCGTGAGGGCGCCGATGCCGGCGGCGACGGAGACCCAGAAGCCGTTCTGTGCGCCAAAATTATCGACCGCCCAGCCGGCGACGAAGGCGCCCAGTGCCATGCCGATGCCGATGCCGGTCGTGACCCAGGTGACGCCTTCCGTCAGCATCGCGCCGGGCACGCGGCGCTCGACCAGGCCGAAGGCGGTGATGAAGGTCGGCGAGATGGCGATGCCGCTCACGAAGACGGCGACGGCCAGCAACGGCACCGAGCCGGCGAAGGGCAGCGGCAGGGCGGTCAGCGCCAGCACGGCGACGGCGATCAACAACTGCTTTTGCAGCGCCATCTTCGGGTTCAGCGCGCCGAGGACGAGGCCGACGACGAAGGAGCCGATGGCATAGACGCCGATGACGAGGCTTGCGGCATTCGGCTGGCCGAGTTCCTTGGTGATGGCGACCGCGCTCACCTCGGCGGTTGCGAAGGTGGAGCCGACAAAGATCAGCGCCAGCGTGATGATCTGCACCGGGCGCAGGCGGATCGCCGATTTCTGCGGCTTGCTGCCGGCGACATATTGTATGCGCGGTTCCGTGCCGCGTTGCAGCAGGAAGAAGAAGCTGCCGACGGCGAGGAAGGCGGTGCTGATCAGCATGCCGGCTTCGGGAAACAGCGCGACAGCGAGGCCGACCGACAGCGAAGCGCCGGCGATATAGACCAGCTCGTCGGCTGCCGATTCGAAGGCGAAGGCGGTGTTGAGCTCGGGCCGATCGCGAAAAATCTCGCTCCAGCGGGCGCGCAGCATGGCCGGGATGCTCGGCATGGCGGCCGCGAGGAAGGCGCTTGCGAAGAGCGTCCAGACCGGCCAGCCCTGGTTGGTGCCGGCAATCAGCAGCAGGAAGGCGACGACCGAGACGATGGTTGCCGGGGTGAGCACCGCCGCCTGGCCGTAACGGTCGACAAGGCGGGAGACCTGCGGCGAGATGAGGGCGTTGGTCAGCGCGAAGGTGGCGGAGACGGCGCCCGCGAGCCAATATTCGCCGCGCGTCTGCGACAGCATGGCGACGATGCCGATCGGCGCCATGGCGATGGGAAGGCGCGCGAGGAAGCCCGCGGCGGAAAAGCCCACGGTTCCTGGGACGCTGAAAATCTCTTTATACGGGTTGGCCATGGCCTGCTCCTCGCAAATGAATGGTCAGCCACTTACATACGTGGCGTATGTCGAAGAGGTAGTTGCATACGCAGCGTATGTCAAATAAAATACGCGGCGTATGTAAAATGGAGCTGCCATGCGCAAGCCGCGCGAGGAAATGATCGCCGAAACGAGAGCCAAGCTGATCGCCGCAGGGCGGTTTGCCTTCGGCACCGTCGGTTATGCGGAGGCGTCGATGGATGATTTCACCGCGGAGGCGGGGCTGACGCGCGGCGCGCTCTACCATCATTTTGGAGACAAGAAGGGGCTGCTCCAGGCGGTCATCCAGCAGATCGATGCGGAGATGACGGCGCGGCTGCACACGATTTCGGCCGGGGCGCCGAGCCGATGGGACGGGTTCGTCGAGGAATGCGTCGCCTATATCGAGATGGCGCTGGAGCCGGAAATCCAGCGCATCATGTTTCGCGACGGGCCGGCGGTGCTCGGCGACGTCTCGCAATGGCCGACGAGCAACGGCTGCATCGCGGCGCTCAGCCACAGCATCGAACAGCTGAAGGCCGACGGCGTGATGGCCGATATCGATACGGAAACGGCCGCTCGCCTGATCAACGGGGCGAGCAGCCATGCAGCACTCTGGATCGCCAAGTCCGAGACGCCGGAAGAGACGTCGAAGCGGGCGGTCCGCGGGTTCCGGACCTTGCTGGACGGTCTGCGGGTAAAGGCCTGACGGGTTACGAGCCCGCCGGCGCTTCCTTCAATTCGCAGACGGTCGTGCCGATCGTCATCGTGTTGCCGCGCCAGTCGATATTGCCGCCGACCCAGCTGCGCAGCCAGACCGCCGGCATCATGCAATCGCGCACGATCATCGCCGGCACCGACCAGACGGAAAGCCGCCAGCCCTTGGCCATGGCAAGGGCGACTTCCGGCAGGTAGATGGCGGCGAGCACCAGGAGGGCGGCGGGCGCGAGCGTCGCGTCGCTGATCAATGCCGCGACCAGCGCCAGCAGCAGCGGCGGCAGGGCGCCCAGAAGAATTTCCGGGGTGAAGAAGCCGGGGAAGGTGACGCGGCGCAGGCGCGACCAGCGGCACTGGCGCGACCAGATCTCCTGCCCGGTGCGCCGCCCCAGCGGCTGCTCGAAGGGCGAGGAGACGAGGTGAACCTTGAGGCCGAGGCGGCTCACGAGCTTCGTCGAGGCCGCATCCTCGGCGATTTCGGCATTCAGAGCATGGATGCCGCCATTCGCATCGAGCATCGGCTTATACCATAGCATGCTCTTGCCCTGCGCGAAGCCGAGGCCGATCGCTTCGCCGGCATATTGCCAGCGCGCCTGCTGGGTGTTGAGGAACATGCATTCCACCTCCGCCCAGAACCCGTCCGGGCGCGAGCCGAGCGGCGTCGAGCAGACGAGGCCCGAATCGATCCGCCAGCCGCCCATCAGATGCTGAATGTAGTCCGGCGGCATCAGCACGTTCGAATCGGCCAGCACCACCCAGTCATGGCGCGCCGCCTGCCAGCCTTTGACGCAATTGTTGAGTTTTGGATTGGCACTGATGCGGTCGTCGCCGATCAGGATGCGGGCCGCGACATGGGGATGTGCCGCCGCCGTCTTCTCGATTTCCGGGAGGATCGGATCGCCGGCATGCGCCACGCAGAACAGCAGTTCATAGTCCGGCCAGGTGAGGCGGAAGGCGCGGGCGAGCGTCTCGGCCGAAAAATTCTCGATGCCGCGCACGGGAACGACGATCGACACCGGCGGCTTTTCCTCGATTTCCGGCGGGGCGGCATCGACGGCCTTCAGCCGCCTTCCGGCAATGAGGATGCTTGCGGCATTGGTGGCGACGAGAGCGCCCGAGGCAAGGGCGAAGGCCTGAGCCATGTCCATTCACGCGTACTCCGAAGGGCGCCGGGCCATGCTGGCGGCAGCCGGGTTCATTCACGCGAGAAGAAACACCATTGTCACATGACACGGGAATGACGGGCCGCCCTGGAGCGGCCTGAAGCGCGTCGGCGGACAGGCGGCAGCCACCCCCGCCGAGGGCGGAGGTGACGGTTTTCACCGGGTTTTTTCGGGCTTAACCCAGAAAATCAGCGGTCGTCGTGACCTTGCCGTAGCCGAATTCCAGCGCCGACATGATCGTGGCATGGACCTGGGCGGCCGGCACGACCGAATCACCAAAGGCCTTGTCGCGCGTGGCGCAGGCATCGTGCACGACGGTGAGGCCGTAGCCGAGATCGGCGGCGGCACGGGCCGTCGCGTCGATGCAGACGTCGCTCATCGCGCCGACGACCACCACCTCCTCGATGCCGTCAGCCTGCAAGGCCTGCTGCAGCGTCGTCTCGCGAAACGAGTTCGGATAATTCTTGACGATGACGGTATCGCCCTCCTGCGGCCTGATAGCCGGGATCGGGTTGATGCCATCCGTGCCGGGGGCGAAGAGCGGCGAATCGGCATCCTTGGCGACGTGGTGGACATGCACGATCCGGTCGCCCTTGCCGCGCGCCGCCTCGACGACGCGGGCCGCATTGGCGGTAGCGGCGTCGATGCCGGTCAGCGCGAAATTGCCGGTGGCGAGATAGTCCTTCTGGAGGTCGACGATGATGACGGCGCGTTTGCTCATGGGGTGTCCTTTCCCTGTTGCTTGATGTCATGGACATTGTGCCTCTGCCCTGCCATCTCTCGCCATTGGCGATACCGACATAATACAGGGTGAAAGTGACATGGCAGACGCGGCCGAGATCGGATTGGTGCTTTATCCCGGCGTGCAGATGGCCGCCGTGCTCGGCATGACCGATCTCTTCAATTCGGCAACGGAACTGGCGGGCGAAAAGGTGCGGGCGGGGCCGACGCTGGTGGTCAGCCACTGGCGGCTGGAGGACGGCGCACCCGTGCGCATCGACGCCAGCGGCATTATCGACGGGGCGTCGCGGCCCTGTGTGCTCGTGCTGCCGCCCGCACTTGGCGATCCGATCCGCCGGGAGGATGCGGCACCTTTCGCCGCCTGGCTGCGCGAATGCCACGCCTCCGGCATCCAGCTCGCCTCGATCTGCGCCGGCGCCTTTCTGCTCGGCGAGACCGGGCTTCTGGCCGGCCGCACGATCACCACCAACTGGGTGATCGCGGAGACGTTCGAGCTGCGCTTTCCGGATGTGCATGTCGATACGGACCGGTTGCTCAACGACGACGGCGATATTTTCACGGCGGGCGGCGTGATGGCCTGGGTCGATCTCGGGCTGAAGCTCATCGACCGCTTTCTCGGGCCGACGATCATGCTGGAGATCGCCCGGCAATTCGTCATCGACCCGCCGGGCCGCGAGCAACGCTACTACAGCACCTTCTCGCCGCGCCTGCTGCATGGCGACGCGGCGATCCTGAAGGTGCAGCACTGGTTGCAGGCGAGCGAGGCGAAGGAGATCGGCCTCGATGGGCTTGCCGCGCACGCGGGGCTGGAGGCGCGTACGTTCCTGCGGCGTTTCCGCAAAGCGACGGGGCTGACGACGACCGATTATTGCCAGCGGCTGCGCGTGGCAAAGGCGCAGGAGATGCTGCAATTCACCACGCGTTCGGTCGAGAGCGTGGCAGTCGATGTCGGCTATGTCGATCCCGGCGCGTTCCGGAAGGTTTTCGCCCGCATCCTCGGGCTGACGCCCGGGGAATATCGCAAGCGCTTCCGCTCCTGACGATCACACCGGCCGCGGCCGGTTGCGCACCCAACCATTCGACGGAAGGGGAATATCGCGCCGGTGATCCTGCCGATCGTCAGGAATCGGCGTTGCGGATGGCAAAAAGGTCGGCATCCGCATCGCCGTGGCCGGCGATTTCCGACGACACGATCTCGGCGGCGATCTGGCTGAAGGTGATGCCGTTGCCGCCGAAGCCCATGACGGCGAAGACATTGTCCATGCCGGGGACGCGGCCGATGAGCGGCAGGCCGGTGCGGGTGGTGCCGAAGGGCGCGGCCCAGGAATAGTCGGGCTCCGGCAGCGAAAAGCCGAGCAGGGCTTCGGCCTTCTTGCGGATCGTCTTCGCCTTGTTCTTCAGCTTCTGCGGCGAGGCGAAAGCCTCTTCGTCCTCCTCGTCCTCGCCGCCGGCGATCAGCCGGCCGTCGCGGGAGCGGCGAAGATAGAGATAGGGATCGGCACCCTCCCAGACGATACATTCCTTCAGCCAGTCGGGCAGGTCGATGGCCGGCGGGGTGGCGATCGCCCAGGTGGAGATGATGGCATGGTCCTTGTGCGCGACGGCTTCCAGGAATTCATAACCGGAGCAGAAGACGGCATGGCCGGCGGAGATGATCTTGCCGTCGGCGGTGGCGAGGAAGACGCCTTGGGTCGTCGAGCGCACATCGGTGATTTCGAGCGGGCTGACCACCTCCACGCCGCGCGACACCGCGGCGCGCAGGATGCCGGCGGCCATCTGGGCGGGGTTGGCGGAGGCGGAAATATCGCTGAGGATCGCGCCGGTGCGGTCTATGGCGAAACCGTCCCGAAGTGCCGCGGTGTCGAGGAAATCCGCCTTGATGCCGGCGGCGTGGCGGGCGTCGAGTTCGGTGCGCAGGGCGCGGCTGCCATATTCATCGCCAGCGAGAAACAGCGTTTTCTTGCGCTCGAAGCCGCAGGACAGGTCGAGGTCGGCGACGATGCGCGTCAATTGCTCGACCGCGCGTCCCGAGCGTTGCCAGGCGCGGCGCGCCTTTTCCTCGCCGATCATGCCGGTGAGCACATGCAGGGGAATGTCGATTTCGTGCTGGATCATCGCGGTGCTTGCCAGCGTGCTGCCATGTACGGGGCGGCGGCGGTCGACGACGAGCACGGAGCGGCGCCCGTTCGCCAGCGCATGCGCCATCAGCGCGCCGGAAATGCCGGCGCCGACAATGATGACGTCATAGGTGTCGCGGGCGGGCTTTTGGTGCGTGCGGAGCGTAATGCGCGGCGAACCGGCCCAGACGGGGCGTGACTCGTGAAGATCGCGCTGCCGGGTGATTTCGTTGTTCTTGAGAATGGGAGTGCTCCGGTCAAGAGGGGTCTACCGGAATGGCCGGGCGACGGAAAAGTTCCAGCGGCCGGCCGTGCGCGGCGCTGGTGCTTGCATTGCGGGCGGAAAGCAGGCAAAGCACGAGGCGCCTGAAACACGACCGGATTTTTACCCATGACCGTGAGTTCGAGAACGCCCCGCCCGATCGATCATCTGGTGCTGCCGGTGTCCGACCTCGGAATTGCTCGTGAACGCCTGACGGCGCTCGGCTTCACCGTCGCCAAGGATGCCCGCCACCCGTTCGGCACGGAAAACTGTTGCGTTTTTCTCGCCGACGGCAGCTATCTGGAGCCGCTCGGCATCGCCAATCGCGAGGAATGCGAGGAAGCCGCCCGCGGCGGCAATGTCTTCGTCGCGCGCGACCAGGCCTTTCGCTTCCGCCGCGCTAGCGAAGGTTTTTCTGCCATCGCCATGGCCAGCGGTGACGCCTGGGAGGACGACCAGCGCTACACGTCGTCCGGCATTTCCGGCGGCGAGGTTCTGGAATTTTCCCGCGACATGCTTTTGCCCGACGGCACGTCGGCGACCGGCAGTTTCCGCCTGGCCTTTGCCGCCGACCTGCGCAGCCCGGATTTCTTCTTCTTCGCCTCGCAGCGCATCCTGCCGCTGCCATCCGACCGCAAGGCGCTGGAAAGCCATGAAAACGGCGTGATCTCGCTGTCTGAGGTCGTGCTCTCGGAGCAGAACCCGACCGATTTCCAGTATCTCGTGCAGGAAGCGGCGGACGAGCGCGAGGTCGAGGCTCTGTCCTTCGGCATGTCCGTCGATACGCCGCGCGGCCGCATCACGGTGCTGAACGATGCGGGGCTCGAAGGGTTTTACGGTCTTTCGCCGCTTGCCGGCACGGACCGCGGCCTCAAGGGACGCGCGGTCGTCTTCACGGTAGAAAATCTAACGGAATGTCACCGCCTGCTGACGGAGCGCGGTGTCACCTTCCATCAACGGGACAACCGCCTTCTCGTGCCACCGGCACCGGGGCAGGGCGTCCTTTTTGTCTTCGGAGAATAAGATGAAAGCCAATACCACAGTCGTCGTCGGCGAAGGCGCCAAGAAGGTCACCTTTGCCCAGGACAAGCGTTTTTCGCTGATCGCCGGCCCGTGCCAGATGGAGAGCCGCGACCACGCGTACATGATCGCCGGCACGCTCGTCGAACTCTGCGACAAGCTCGGCCTCGGCCTCGTCTACAAGTCCTCCTTCGACAAGGCAAACCGCACCTCGCTGTCCGGCAAGCGCGGCATCGGGCTTGAAAAGGCGATGGAAATCTTTGCCGACCTCAAAAAGGATTTCGGCTTTCCGGTGCTGACCGACATTCACACCGAGGAACAATGCGCGATCGTCGCCGAAACGGCCGACATCCTGCAGATCCCCGCCTTCCTGTCGCGCCAGACGGACCTGCTCATCGCCGCCGCCAAGACCGGCCGCACGATCAACGTCAAGAAGGGCCAGTTCCTGGCGCCCTGGGACATGAAGAACGTGCTGGCGAAATTCACCGAGAGCGGCAATCCGAACGTGCTGCTGTGCGAACGCGGCGCCTCCTTCGGCTACAACACGCTCGTCTCCGACATGCGCTCGCTGCCGATCATGGCCTCGTTGGGCGCGCCGGTCGTGTTCGACGCGACCCATTCGGTGCAGCAGCCGGGCGGGCAGGGCGGCTCCTCCGGCGGCCAGCGCGAATTCGTCGAGACTCTTGCGCGCGCTGCCGTTGCCGTTGGCGTTGCCGGTCTCTTCATCGAGACGCATGAGGACCCGGACAACGCGCCTTCCGACGGCCCGAACATGGTGCACCTGAAGGACATGCCGCGGCTTCTCGAAAAGCTCATCGCCTTCGACGACATCACCAAGGCGTGACGGTTTCAAACGGATGACACAGAGGCGTGTCATCCGTTGCCGCTCGGCGCGGCTCAGCCATTGTATTTTCCGCATCATCGATTAAGAGAGATTTTAATCGATTTATAAACCCAGAAACAGGACGATATCCATGACCGCTATCATCGACATCATCGGCCGCGAGATTCTCGACAGCCGCGGCAACCCCACCGTCGAAGTGGACGTGCATCTGGAAGATGGCAGCTTCGGCCGTGCCGCCGTTCCCTCGGGCGCCTCGACCGGCGCGCACGAAGCCGTCGAACTGCGCGACGGTGGCAAGCGCTACCTCGGCAAGGGTGTCGAAAATGCGGTCGCAGCCGTCAACGGCGAAATCTTCGAAGCGGTCGGCGGGCTTGAAGCCGAAGACCAGATCCTGATCGACCAGGCGCTGATCGAGCTCGACGGTACGCCGAACAAGGCCCGCCTCGGCGCCAACGCCATCCTCGGCGTGTCACTCGCCGTCGCCAAGGCTGCCGCTGAAGCCGCCAACCTGCCGCTCTACCGCTATGTCGGCGGCCCGAACGCCCGCATCCTGCCGGTGCCGATGATGAACATCATCAATGGCGGCGCGCATGCCGACAACCCGATCGACTTCCAGGAATTCATGATCGTTCCCGTCGGCGCCGACAACATCCGCGATGCCGTGCGCATGGGTTCGGAAGTGTTCCACACGCTGAAGAAGCAGCTCGCTGCCGACGGCCACAACACCAATGTCGGTGACGAAGGCGGCTTTGCGCCGGGTCTGGCATCCGCGCCTGCCGCCCTCGATTTCATCATGAAGTCGATCGAGAAGGCCGGCTACAAGCCCGGCGAAGACATGTATATCGCGCTCGATTGCGCTTCGACCGAATTCTTCAAGGACGGCAAATACGTGCTCGAAGGCGAAGGCCGTACGCTGGAGCCGGAAGCCATGGCCGACTACCTGGCGGAGCTTGCCGCAAAATACCCGATCTTCTCGATCGAGGACGGCATGGCGGAAGACGACTGGGACGGCTGGAAGTCGCTGACCGACAAGATCGGCAGACAAGTCCAGCTCGTCGGCGACGACCTGTTCGTCACCAACTCGGCGCGCCTGCGCGACGGCATCAAGATGGGCGTCGCCAACTCGATCCTCGTCAAGGTCAACCAGATCGGCTCGCTCTCCGAGACGCTCGACGCCGTCGAGACCGCACACAAGGCGAGCTACACCGCCGTCATGTCGCACCGCTCGGGCGAGACCGAGGATTCGACGATCGCCGACCTCGCCGTCGCCACGAACTGCGGCCAGATCAAGACCGGCTCGCTCGCCCGCTCCGACCGTACCGCCAAGTACAACCAGCTGATCCGCATCGAGGAGCAGCTCGGCCCGCAGGCGAAGTTCGCCGGCCGTGGCATCCTGCGCGGCTGATCGACAAACAGTTTCTCCAAAATGGCGAAACCCGCATCGCAAGGTGCGGGTTTTGTTTTTTGAGGGGGGAGAAGAGTCCATTTGTGCGGTGGATTCGTGTCCGATGTCACTCGCGGCTGTGGCGTGGATCCTCGGGTCAAGCCCGAGGATGACGGAGGGGAGGGACGGCTTTCCCTTCCAGCGAACGGTGCGGCATGCGGCGCAGTGTTCCGTGCGCGCCTAGGTATCGCGGGCATGTGGAGACTATCCTCTGGCCTCCTCAAGTCCGATCTCTCGACGAGTTCTCTCTCCTACTTCTTGTCCTCACCACCTCTCTTCCGTCATCCTCGGGCTTGACCCGAGGATCCATGCGGCGCGCACGCGGCGCTGCAGGCCACGCGGCTTTTTCCGCGCCCCGCCCATCATGGTCAATGATCGGTTAACCCCTTGGCGCTAGTATAAAATCCGTATTGCGTATCGGGGCACTTGCATGTGGACCAAACATCATAAAAAGCGGAAATTCGGCCGGCTTACCCTGCCGGTAATTACGGTCGCATTCCTTTCTTACTTCGGCTATCATTCCGTGCACGGCGATTTCGGCCTCAGGGGGATGGAGGATTTCGAACGGCAGAGAGTGGAGCGTCAGGCGCGCCTGGACATACTCGTGCGTCAGCGCCAAATCCTGGAAAAAGAAGTGGCTCTGATGAGCGACGGCTCGCTGGAGCGCGACATGCTGGATGAAAAAGCGCGCTCCTATCTCAACATGTCCAGAGCCGACGAAATCGTGATTTTCCACTAGGAGTATGGATTAACTGAAATCAGGTTAATCGTAAATCTCCATTACTAATCAGTGACTTACAAAGAATATAAGCCATGCATTTATGGCATTGCTGATGCGGAATTTCTCCCCTATGGTTTCCAGCAAGAGGCAAACATAGGGAGGAACGCATGGCTCCGCGTAAAACCGCGTCCACGTCCAGCCGCAAGACAGCGGCTAAGCCTGTCAAAAAAGACTTCACCGGCGGCACCATCGCCGAATTCTCCAAGGAAGACGACCTCAAAGCCTACCGCGAGATGCTGTTGATCCGGCGTTTCGAGGAGAAGGCCGGCCAGCTCTACGGCATGGGCTTCATCGGCGGCTTCTGTCACCTCTATATCGGCCAGGAAGCTGTCGTCGTCGGCATGCAACTGGCGCTGAAGGAAGGTGACCAGGTCATCACCGGTTATCGTGACCACGGCCATATGCTCGCTTGCGGTATGAGCCCGCGCGGCGTGATGGCGGAACTGACCGGACGTCGCGGCGGCCTTTCCAAGGGCAAGGGCGGCTCCATGCACATGTTCTCCAAGGAAAAGAACTTTTACGGCGGCCACGGCATCGTCGGCGGACAGGTTTCGCTCGGCACGGGTCTCGCCTTCGCCAACCGCTACCGCGGCAACGACAATGTTTCGCTCGCCTATTTCGGCGACGGCGCTGCCAACCAGGGCCAGGTCTACGAGAGCTTCAACATGGCGGCTCTCTGGAAGCTGCCGGTCGTCTACGTGATCGAGAACAACCGCTACGCCATGGGCACGTCCGTTTCGCGCGCCTCCGCCCAGACCGATTTCTCGCATCGCGGCGCGTCCTTCAACATCCCCGGTTTCCAGGTGGATGGCATGGATGTGCGCGCGGTGAAGGCTGCCGCCGACGAGGCCGTGGAACATTGCCGCGCTGGCAAGGGTCCGGTCATCCTCGAAATGCAGACCTACCGCTATCGCGGCCACTCCATGTCCGACCCGGCGAAGTATCGCTCGAAGGACGAAGTGCAGAAGATGCGCTCCGAGCACGACCCGATCGAGCAGGTGCGCGCCCGTCTTCTGGAAAACAAGTGGGCAAGCGAAGACGATCTCAAGAAGATCGACAAGGACGTCCGTGACATCGTCGCCGACAGCGCCGATTTTGCGCAGGCCGATCCGGAGCCGGATGCATCCGAGCTCTACACCGACATCCTGCTGTAAATCCGGGGAGGGACGAAAAATGCCAATCGAGATTCTCATGCCTGCCCTGTCTCCGACCATGGAGGAGGGCACGCTCTCCAAGTGGGTCAAGAACGAGGGTGACACCGTCAAGTCCGGCGACGTGATCGCCGAAATCGAAACCGACAAGGCGACGATGGAAGTCGAAGCCGTCGATGAAGGCGTGATCGGCAAGATCCTGATCGCCGCCGGCACCGAGGGCGTCAAGGTCAACACGGCGATCGCCGTGCTGCTGCAGGACGGCGAAAGCGCCGATGCCGCTGCCGCACCGAAGGCCGCCGAAAAGCCGGCGGAAGCCGAGGCGCCCAAGGCTTCCGAGCCGGCACCGGCTGCCGCAGCACCCGTTCCGGCTGCGCCGAAGACCGAAGCTGCCGCCGATCCGGATATTCCGGCCGGCACCGAAATGGTGATGACGACGGTGCGCGAAGCGCTGCGTGACGCCATGGCGGAAGAAATGCGCCGCGACCAGGACGTCTTCGTCATGGGCGAGGAAGTGGCCGAATATCAGGGTGCCTACAAGATCACCCAGGGCCTTCTCCAGGAATTCGGCGACCGCCGCGTCATCGACACGCCGATCACCGAACACGGCTTTGCCGGCGTCGGCGTCGGTGCGGCCATGACGGGCCTGAAGCCGATCGTCGAGTTCATGACCTTCAACTTCGCCATGCAGGCGATCGACCAGATCATCAACTCCGCCGCCAAGACGCTCTATATGTCGGGCGGCCAGATGGGCGCCCCGATCGTCTTCCGCGGCCCGAACGGTGCAGCGGCGCGCGTCGCGGCCCAGCACTCGCAGTGCTATGCCGCCTGGTACAGCCACATTCCGGGCCTCAAGGTCGTCATGCCCTACACGGCTGCCGATGCGAAGGGCCTCTTGAAGGCTGCGATCCGCGACCCGAACCCGGTCATCTTCCTCGAAAACGAAATCCTCTACGGCCAGCAGTTCGAGGTGCCGAAGCTGGACGATTTCGTGCTGCCGATCGGCAAGGCGCGCATCCACAAGAAGGGCAGCGACGTCACCGTCGTCTCCTTCGGTATCGGCATGACCTATGCGCTGAAGGCGATTGCGGAGCTCGAAAAAGACGGCATCGACGTCGAACTGATCGACCTTCGCACCATCCGCCCGATGGACCTGCCGACCGTGATCGAATCGGTCAAGAAGACTGGCCGTCTCGTCGTCGTCGAGGAAGGCTACCCGCAGTCCTCCGTCGGCACCGAGATCGCGACCCGCGTCATGCAGCAGGCCTTCGATTATCTCGATGCGCCGATCCTGACGATCGCCGGCAAGGACGTTCCGATGCCCTATGCCGCAAACCTCGAAAAGCTGGCGCTGCCGAATGTCGGCGAAGTCGTCCAGGCGGTCAAAACCGTCTGCTACAAATAAGGGGAGGGCGCATCCATGCCGATCAACATTACGATGCCCGCCCTCTCGCCCACCATGGAAGAGGGCAACCTCGCCAAGTGGCTCGTCAAGGAAGGCGACACCGTGAAATCCGGTGACGTCATCGCCGAGATCGAGACCGACAAGGCGACGATGGAAGTCGAGGCCATCGACGAGGGCGTTGTCGCCAAGATCGTCATTCCGGCGGGCACGGAAGGCGTGAAGGTCAACAGCCTGATCGCCATCCTTGCCGCCGACGGTGAAGATGTGTCGGCAGCCGCTGCCGGCGGTGGTTCGGCAAAGGCCGAGGCCCCGAAGGCGGAAGCCAAGGCCGAAGCGCCGAAGGAAGCCGAAAAGCCTGCTGCCGCCGCAGCGCCAGCCGCTGCCGCGGCGCCGGCTGCTGTTGCTTCGGCGCCTGCAAAGGACGGCAACGGACTGTTCTCCTCGCCGCTCGCCCGCCGCATCGCCAAGGATGCCGGCATCGACATCAAAGCGATCACCGGTTCCGGTCCGCATGGCCGCGTGGTGAAGAGCGACGTGGAAAAGGCGGTCGCCTCCGGCGGTGCAAAGCCTGCCGCTGCCGCATCCCCGGCTGCTGCCGCCTCGGCCGCACCTGCCACAGCGCCCAAGGGCATGTCGGAAGAGGCCGTGCTCAAGCTGTTCGAGCAGGGCTCCTACGAGCTCGTGCCGCATGACGGCATGCGCAAGACGATCGCCAAGCGTTTGCAGGAATCCAAGCAGACGATCCCGCACTTCTACGTGTCGGTCGATGTGGAACTCGATGCGCTGTTGGCTCTGCGCGCCCAGATCAACGATTCCGCCCCGCGCAAGGACGACAAGCCGGCCTACAAGCTCTCGGTCAACGACATGGTGATCAAGGCCATGGCGCTTGCCCTGCGGGATGTTCCGGATGCCAACGTTTCCTGGACCGACACCAACATGGTCAAGCACAAGCATGCCGATGTCGGCGTTGCCGTGTCGATCCCGGGTGGCCTGATCACGCCGATCATCCGCAAGGCCGAACTGAAAAGCCTGTCGGCCATCTCCAACGAGATGAAGGACCTCGGCAAGCGGGCGAAGGAACGCAAGCTGAAGCCCGAAGAGTACCAGGGCGGCACGACTGCGGTTTCCAACATGGGCATGATGGGCGTCTCGAACTTCGCCGCCGTCGTCAACCCGCCGCATGCGACGATCCTGGCGGTCGGTGCCGGCACGGAGCGGGTCGTGGTCAAGAAGGGCCAGATGGTTATCGTCAACGCGATGACGGTCACGCTCTCCACCGACCACCGCTGCGTCGACGGCGCGCTCGGAGCCGAACTGCTCGGCGCCTTCAAGCGCTACATCGAAAGCCCGATGGGGATGCTCGTCTGATAGCGGAGTGCGGCCATGAAAACGGTTCTCTGCTACGGCGATAGTCTCACCTGGGGCTACAGTGCGGAAACGCTCGACCGGCATTCCTTCGAGGATCGCTGGCCGAGCGTGCTCGCCAAGGCGCTGGGGCCGGAGGTCACCGTCATTGCCGAGGGCCTGAATGGCCGCACCACCGCCTATGACGATCACCTGGCGGACTGCGACCGCAATGGCGCGCGCATCCTGCCGACGATCCTGCACAGCCACGACCCGATCGATCTCGTGATCATCCTGCTCGGCGCCAATGACATGAAGCCCACGATCTGCGGCACGGCCTTCGGCGCGGTGCAGGGCATGGAGCGGCTGGTGGATCTGGTGCGCCACCATGCTTGGTCGTTCGGCGGGCAGGAGGGGCCGGAGATCCTGCTCGTCTCGCCGCCGCCGATCTGCGAGACGGCGAACACCGCTTTCGCGGCGATGTTTGCCGGCGGCGTCGAGCAATCGGCGATGCTGGCGACGCTGTATGCGGACCTTGCGGACGAGACCGGCTGCGGCTTCTTCGATGCCGGTTCGGTGGCGCAGACGACGCCGCTCGACGGCGTGCATCTCGATGCGGAAAACACGCGGGCGATTGGCCGCGGGCTGGAGCCCGTCGTGCGCATGATGCTCGGATTGTAAACGAAGAGAACAAGAGACGCGGCGTTTGGCCCGCGCGAGAGACAAGGCAGGAAACGACATGGCTCAGACTTACGACGTCATCGTTATCGGTTCGGGTCCGGGCGGCTATATCGCCGCGATCCGCGCCGCCCAGTTGGGCCTGAAGACGGCCATCGTCGAGCGCGAGCACCTCGCCGGCATCTGCTCCAACTGGGGCTGCATTCCGACCAAGGCGCTGCTGCGCTCGGCCGAGATCTTCCATTACGCCCAGCATCCGGGCGATTACGGCATCAAGATCGAAGGCTCGGTGACGCCGGACCTGAAGGCGATCGTCGCCCGCTCGCGCGGCATTGCCCAGCGCATGAACGGCGGCGTCGGCTTCCTGATGAAGAAGAACAAGGTCGACATCATCTGGGGTGAAGCCAAGATCACCAAACCCGGCGAGATCGTCGTGTCCAAGACGACGAAGGCCATCCAGCAGCCGCAGGCGCCGCTGCCGAAGAACGTGCTGCCGGAAGGCACCTACACCGCAAAGCACATTGTCATCGCGACTGGCGCACGTCCGCGCGCACTGCCGGGCATCGAGCCGGATGGCAAGCTGATCTGGACCTATTTCGAAGCAATGAAACCGGAGGAAATGCCGAAGTCGCTGCTCGTCATGGGCTCGGGCGCCATCGGCATCGAGTTCGCCTCCTTCTACCGCACGCTCGGCGTCGATGTGACGGTGGTAGAAGTGATGAAGACGGTGATGCCGGTCGAGGATGCGGAAATCTCCGCGCTCGCCAAGAAGCAGTTCGAAAAGCAGGGCATGAAGATCCATCTGGAGGCCAAGGTCACCAAGGTGGAGAAGGGCGCCAACTCGATCACCGCCCATGTCGAGATGAAGGACGGCAAGGTCGAGAAGATCACCGCCGACCGTATGATTTCGGCTGTCGGCGTGCAGGCCAACGTGGAAAATATCGGTCTCGAAACGATCGGCGTGAAGACCGACCGCGGCTTCATCGCCATCGACGGCTACGGCAAGACGAACGTGCCGGGCATCTACGCGATCGGCGACGTCGCAGGTCCCCCGATGCTCGCCCACAAGGCGGAGCACGAGGCCGTCATCTGCATCGAGAAGATCGCCGGCCTGCCGAACGTGCACCCGATGGACAAGTCCAAGATTCCGGGCTGCACCTATTGCCATCCGCAGGTCGCCTCGGTTGGCCTCACGGAAGCCAAGGCAAAGGAACAGGGCCGCGACATCCGCGTCGGCCGCTTCCCCTTCGTCGCCAACGGCAAGGCCATTGCGCTCGGCGAAGACCAGGGCCTCGTCAAGACGATCTTCGACAAGAAGACCGGTGAACTGCTCGGCGCGCACCTCGTCGGCGCGGAAGTCACCGAGCTGATCCAGGGTTTCGTCATCGCTATGAACCTCGAAACGACCGAGGAAGAGCTGATGCACACGATCTTCCCGCATCCGACGATTTCCGAAACGCTGAAGGAAAGCGTGCTGGATGCCTATGGGCGTGCGCTGAACGCTTGAACGTGCTAAAGCCCGCCTCCACATGAGGCGGGCTCACTCTTTCAGGGTCCGCAGGGCAGGCGCTTGAGCCCGCCAGGAAAGTGGAAACGACATGGTCACGATTCTCGACCGCACAAATCCTTCGCCCGATGCCAAGCGGGTGCGCCATCCGGAAAAGGCCAACCGGCCGGACACGGAAGTGCTGCGCAAGCCGGAATGGATTCGCGTGCGCGCGCCGGTTTCCAAGGGCTACCAGGAGACGCGCGATCTCGTGCGTTCCCACAAGCTGGTGACGGTGTGCGAAGAGGCGGGCTGCCCGAACATCGGCGAGTGCTGGGACAAGAAACACGCCACCTTCATGATCATGGGCGAGATCTGTACCCGTGCCTGCGCCTTCTGCAACGTGGCGACAGGCAAGCCGAACGCCCTCGACATGGCGGAGCCGGAAAACGTCGCCAAGGCCGTCAAGCAGATGGGCCTGTCGCACGTCGTCATCACCTCGGTGGATCGCGACGACCTCGCCGACGGCGGTGCCGAGCACTTCGAGAAGGTGATCTGGGCAATCCGTGCCGCTTCGCCGCTGACGACGATCGAAATCCTGACGCCCGACTTCCTGAAGAAGCCCGGTGCTTTGGAGCGCGTCGTCGCCGCCAAGCCGGACGTTTTCAACCACAATATGGAGACTGTGCCGGGCAATTACCTGACGGTTCGTCCGGGTGCGCGCTACTTCCATTCCGTCCGCCTGTTGCAGCGCGTGAAGGAACTGGACCCGACCATGTTCACCAAGTCGGGCATCATGGTGGGCCTCGGCGAGGAGCGCAACGAAGTGCTCCAGCTGATGGACGACCTGCGCACCGCCGATGTCGACTTCCTCACCATCGGCCAGTATCTCCAGCCGACGCGCAAGCACCACGCCGTCATGAGCTTTGTGACGCCGGAGGAATTCAAGTCCTATGAGACCGTCGCCTACAGCAAGGGCTTCCTGATGGTCTCGTCGAGCCCGCTGACGCGTTCCTCGCACCATGCCGGCGACGATTTCGCAAGGCTTCGCGCCGCCCGCGAGCGCAAGGTTCTGGCTGCCGCGGAATAGACTTTTCCGCCACCTTCCTTTAAGCCCCGCCGTCCCGCAAGAAGGCGGGGCTTTTCGTTTCGGGGGGTGGCGATGACGGTTTATGTTTCGATCGAGGAAGCAGCAGAGCGGCTGAAGTCTGCCCACCGTGTTCTGGTCATCGGGTGCTCGGGTGGCGGGAAAAGCACGCTGTCAAACCGCCTGTGCGAACGTCTTGGTTTACCCTATGTCTCAATGGACCGTGATTTCTACTGGTTGCCGGGCTGGGTGAAGCGCGACAAGGCCGAAGAGAGGGTGCTGATCACGGAGACGGTCGCGCGACCGCGCTGGCTCATGGATGGGACCGGACAATCGACGTTCGATTTGAGACTGCCGCGCACGAATATGGTGATCTGGGTCCGCCTTCCTCGCTGGAGATGTCTGCTTGGCGTGACGAGGCGAGGTTTCCGGTATTCCGGCAAAACCCGACCGGAGATGGCCGAAGGTTGTCTCGAACAAATACCCGACAGAGAATTCCTGTCGTATATCTGGAATTTCGAGAAGCGCACGGTGCCACAAATTCTCCTGCAGTTGCAAAGGCATGGGCCGGACGTTCCGGTTTTGCAGCTGAAAAGCCACGCGGAAATGCGCTGTCTTCTTGATCTTCTGGGCGCTCCCGCTTAATTGGCCCTCCATGCCTCAGTTCGAAACGCGCCGCCCGGTTCCCCATACGCCCGACCAGATGTTCGACCTCATCGCCGATGTCGAGCGCTATCCGGAGTTCCTGCCACTCTGCGAGGGGCTCGCCGTGCGCTCGCGCAAGGAGCGCGACGGCAAGGAACTGCTCGTCGCGGACATGACGGTCGGTTACAAGGCGATCCGCGAGACCTTTACCACGCAGGTGCTGTTCAACCGGGCGGAGCGCGCGATCGATGTCAAATATCTCGACGGGCCGTTCCGCTATCTCGACAACCGCTGGCGTTTCGAGCCGCTGCCGGATGGCGGCTGCAACGTGCATTTCTTCATCGACTACGAGTTCAAGAGCCGCATTCTCGGCGCGCTGATGGGCTCGATGTTCGACCGCGCCTTCCGCATGTTCACCGACGCTTTCGAAAAGCGGGCGGCGGCGATCTATACTGCCGGCTGAATTTTTCGATCGGCTCGTCCGTTACCGGGGCATGATCACCCGGTTCGCTCCCTTCGTCCTGATCGCCTTCATCTGCACGCCTGCGGCCGCGCAGGAAGCGCCGGGAGACTACATTCTTCTTCTCGACGAACAGAACCGGCCGCTCGCCGGCAGTTATCGTATCGGGCCGGATGTGAAGATGACAATCCAGGGCAGAGAGGATGGCTTGCCTCGAAATCCGGTTTATCTGGATCGCGCCTTCTTCCCCACCCGCGAAGCGGAAATGCTGGCCTTCTACAACGCGCGCCATGCTTATTCATCCGATCCGGCGGCGATCGACGTCGGCGGCGAAATGCGCATCGTGGACACGGAGACGCTGCAGCCTCCGCTCTTCAAGGACCAGAAGCCGGAGCGCGAGAAGGCGCTGAAAGTGAAGGTCTCGGCGCGTCTAGCCTTCGAGGTGAGCGGCTACAAGCTTGTCGGCAAGGCCTACACCGTCGAGGGGGCTGAACTCGGCGACGAGGACCGGCGCCTCGGTGATTTCTTCCATGTCGAGACGTTCGATATCGTGCTGTCCGCACAGGCGGCCCGCAAGATCGGTGCTGTCGAGATCGGCAAGGCCTTGAGTTCCAGCGATTTCGAGGCGCTTTTCGTGGAGCGGTCAAGCCCCATACCGGATTTCACGAAATGCGTGAGCGAAAAGCGCAAGACACCGGAGTACAAAGCGCTCGCCGAAAAGCAGAGGGCGCTCGTCGATGCGTTCCTCGCGAAGAATTTTCCAGCGGGCCAGGCCTTCTGGGGAGACACGGCGCTCTATGAGGCGAATTTCGCCATGAACATCTATTCGCTCTGCCCGAATTAACCCTGCGATATCTCGATCAGCATTTCCAGCGCGGTGCGCACCGTCGCAAGCCGGACGGCGCTGCGGCCGATATCGCCGTAGCGCATTTCCCGATGCAGCGTCTCGTAGCCAGTGCGCGCGGCGGCGAGGTGGACGAGGCCGACCGGTTTTTCCTCCGTGCCGCCGCCGGGGCCGGCGATGCCGGTGACGGCGACGGAGATGTTGGCGCCGGAGTTTCCGATGGCGCCCTGGGCCATTTCGAGGGCGGTCTCTCGTGAGACGGCGCCGTGCGCCTTCAGCGTCGCGTTGGCGACGCCGATCATCTCGCGCTTCGCCTCGTTGGAATAGGTGACGAAGCCGCGGTCGAAGACGCTGGACGAGCCGGAGATTTCGGTGATGGCGCCGGCAATGAGGCCCGCCGTGCAGGATTCGGCGGTGGCGATCAAGAGCTTGCGCTCGGTGAAATCGGCGACGATGCCGCGGGCGGTGTCTTCGATGTCCTTCGGCCAGATGCTCATGCGTCGGTTCCCCTGTAGACGACGGTCGCGGTGGCGATGGCCGCAATGCCCTCGCGCCGGCCGACGAAGCCGATCTTCTCGTTGGTCGTGGCCTTGACCGAACAGCGATCGAGCGAGATGCCGAGCATGTCGGAAAGGTTTTTGCGCATCGTCTCGCGGTGCGGGCCGATTTTTGGGGCTTCGGCGATCAGCGAGACGTCGGCATTCATGATCGTGCCGCCGTTCTTGCGCACGATAGCCGCGGCGTGTTCGAGGAAGATGCGCGAGGCGGCGCCCTTCCACTGCATGTCGGACGGCGGAAAATGGTCGCCGATATCGCCTGCGCCGCAGGTGGCGAGCAGGGCGTCGGTCAGCGCATGCAGCGCCACGTCGGCGTCGGAATGGCCGGAGAGCTTCTGGTCGTGCGCAATGAAGATGCCGCAGAGCGTCACGCCGTCGCCTTCGACGAGCTGGTGCACGTCGTAGCCGTTGCCGGTGCGCACATCCGGCAGGCCGTGGGAAAGGCGCTGGTCGGCCATGGCGATATCCTTCTGCAATGTAAGCTTGACGTTGCCGGCGCTGCCTTCGACGAGATGCACGCGCACGCCCGCCCATTCGGCAATGGCGGCGTCGTCGGTAAAATCGCTGTGGCCGGAGACGCTTGCGCGGCGGTGGGCTTCGAGGATCGTCGCGAAGTGGAAGGATTGCGGCGTCTGGGCGGCGAAGAGGCCGGAGCGCGAGACCGTTTCGGCGACATTACCGTTGGCATCCGCGCGCTTCAGCGTATCGGCCACGGCGACGGCGGGCAGCACGGCACGCGCGCCGTTGTGGAAGGCGATTAGCGTACGCTCCAGGATGGCGGGCTCGACGAAGGGGCGCACGGCATCCTGGATAAGGACGTGGGTGATGTCCTCGTCGGCGAGCGCTTCGAGGCCGGCGAGCACGGATTGCTGGCGCGTCGCGCCGCCGTGTACGACGGTAAGGCGGTCGCCGGCGGGGAGGGCGGCGGCGCGGGCCGTCTCGAACAGCGCCTCGTCATCCTTGTGTATCACGACCACGATACGCCGGGCCGGCTGCCAATTGACAAAGAGATCGAGCGTATGGGAGATGACCGGCCTTCCGCCGATGCGGCGGTACTGCTTGGGGCCTTCGGCGTGGCTGCCCGCCCGCTCGCCGCGCCCGGCGGCAACGATCACCACGCCGCAGGATAGCGTCTTTTCCGCCAGCATTTCGGTTCTACATCTCCCATTTCAAAGCGTTTTGGTTGGTTTAGCCGGAAGGAAGGCGCAATTCCAGCGTCCTGCGGAAAATTGCGGTCCGATGTGATTGCGGCTTGGCAAGAACGACAACAATGGCTAAAAATAGTGCAGAGAGATGACCTGCTTGAAGGATGAGCATTTGACGATCCCCACCCTGTCAGCGCCCCTTGCGATCGGCGGCCGGACCCTCCGGAACCGGGTCGTGCTGGCGCCGATTTCTGGCGTGACGGACCTGCCGTTCCGCGATCTCGCCTGGCGGTTTGGCGCGGGGCTGGTGGTGACGGAGATGGTGGCGAGCCGCGAACTGGCGCTGAACGCGCGCGAAAGCTGGTCGCGCATCCGCAATTGCGGCATCCGGCCGCATATGGTGCAGCTTGCCGGCCGCGAGGCGCATTGGATGGCGGAAGCGGCGAAGATCGCCGAGGGCGAGGGCGCCGATATCATCGACATCAATATGGGCTGCCCCGCCAAGAAGGTGATCGGCGGCTATTCCGGTTCCGCGCTGATGCGCGATCCGGACCACGCGCTGGGCCTGATCGAGGCGACCGTCAACGCGGTGAAGGTGCCGGTGACGGTGAAGATGCGGCTTGGCTGGGATCACGATTCGATCAATGCGCCGCATATCGCCCAGCGCGCCGAGGCGGCGGGTGCGGCGATGATCACGGTGCACGGGCGCACGCGCATGCAGTTCTACGAAGGCCGGGCAGACTGGTACGCGATCCGCGCGGTTCGCGATGTTCTTTCGATCCCGCTCGTCGCGAACGGCGATGTGGAAACGGCGGCGGACGCTGAGGAGATACTGCGGCGTTCCGGGGCCGATGCCGTGATGCTCGGCCGCTCGGCGCAGGGTCGGCCTTGGCATCCCGCGGTGCTTGCCGGCGCGTGCGCGCATCCATCGACCGAAGAGATTGCTGCGGTGGCGGTGGAGCACTACCGCATGATGCTCGATTTCTACGGCGTCGAGGCGGGGCTGCGCCATGCGCGAAAACATGTCGGCTGGTATCTGGAGCGTTTTGCGCCGGGCCTGCCAGGCGCGGCAAAGGCGGAGATCATGACGGCACGCGACAGCGATGTCGTCGCCGACCGCCTGGCGTCCGCGCTGCGCGGTGCTGAAGCCGCAAAACTCGGGGAGGCTGCATGACGGGAAAGACCGGAGAGCCGCATGCCGCAGCACCCGAACTGGCGCTCGCCGTGCTCAATGCCATCCAGAATCCGGTGATCCTCGTCGATGCGAGCGGCCTCATCGCCTTTGCCAATTGGGAGGCCGAATCGTTTTTCGGCGCGAGCGCCAGCCATCTCGCCCGCCACAACGTCTCCACCGTCATTCCCTTCGGCAGCCCGCTCCTGACGCTGATCGACCAGGTGCGCGAGCGCAAGGCGCCGGTCAGCGAATATCGCGTCGACCTCTCCTCGCCGCGGCTGGGGGCGGAAAAGCTCGTCGATATCTATGTGGCGCCGGTGACGACCGAGCCGGGTTCGGTGGTGATCGTCATCCAGGAACGCTCCATGGCGGACAAGATCGACCGGCAATTGACCCATCGGGGTGCTGCACGCTCGGTGACGGGGCTTGCCTCCATGCTGGCGCACGAGATCAAGAACCCGCTGTCCGGCATTCGCGGCGCGGCGCAGCTTCTGGAGACGTCCGTCATCGACGAGGATCGCGCGCTGACGCGGCTGATCTGCGAGGAGACCGACCGCATCGTCTCGCTGGTCGATCGCATGGAGGTGTTTTCCGACGAGCGGCCGGTCGATCGCGTGCCGCTCAACATCCATGCCGTACTCGACCATGTGAAGGTCGTCGCCCGGGCGGGGTTTGCGCGCAACATCAAGATCACCGAGCTTTACGATCCGTCGCTGCCGCCGGTCTTCGCCAACCGCGACCAGCTCGTGCAGGTCTTCCTGAACCTCATCAAGAACGCGTCGGAAGCGATCGGCGACCGGCCGGACGGCGAAATCCAGCTCACCACAGCCTATCGGCCGGGCATCCGGCTTTCGGTGGCCGGCACGCGGGAAAAGATCTCGCTGCCGCTGGAATTCTGCGTGCATGACAACGGGCCGGGCGTGCCGTCGGACCTGCTGCCGCATCTCTTCGATCCCTTCATCACGACCAAGACCAACGGCTCCGGCCTCGGCCTGGCGCTCGTTGCAAAAATCATCGGCGGCCATGGCGGCATCGTGGAATGCGACAGCCAGGGTAGCCGCACCACCTTCCGCGTGCTGATGCCGGCGTCGCGCGGCGTCAGCGAAGACGACGACTTTCCCAAGACCAAAGGACATATCTGATGACAGGCGCCACAGTCCTCGTTGCCGATGACGATGCCGCGATCCGCACGGTTCTCAATCAGGCACTGAGCCGCGCCGGATATGACGTGCGCATTACCTCCAACGCTGCGACGCTCTGGCGCTGGATTGCAGCCGGCGAGGGCGACATCGTCGTCACCGACGTCGTGATGCCGGACGAAAACGCCTTCGACCTATTGCCGCGCATCAAGAAGGCGAGGCCGGACCTGCCAGTGCTGGTGATGAGTGCGCAAAACACCTTCATGACGGCGATCAAGGCTTCGGAGAAGGGCGCCTACGACTACCTGCCGAAGCCCTTCGACCTCACCGAACTGATCGCGATCATCGGCCGGGCGCTTTCCGAGCCGAAGCGCAAGCCCGCCCGCCTCGACGACGATACGCAGGACGGCATGCCGCTCGTCGGCCGCTCGGCGGCGATGCAAGAAATCTACCGCGTGCTCGCCCGTCTCATGCAGACGGACCTGACGCTGATGATCACCGGCGAATCGGGCACCGGCAAGGAACTCGTCGCCCGCGCGCTGCACGACTACGGCAAGCGCCGCAACGGCCCGTTCGTTGCGATCAACATGGCGGCGATCCCGCGCGACCTCATCGAATCGGAACTGTTCGGTCACGAGAAAGGCGCCTTCACCGGTGCGCAGACACGCTCGACCGGCCGCTTCGAGCAGGCCGAGGGCGGCACGCTGTTTCTCGACGAGATTGGCGACATGCCGATGGATGCGCAGACCCGGCTTTTGCGCGTGCTCCAGCAGGGCGAATACACCACCGTCGGCGGCCGCACGCCCATCCGCACCGACGTGCGCATCGTGGCGGCGACCAACAAGGACCTGAAGCAGTCGATCAACCAGGGCCTTTTCCGCGAAGACCTGTATTACCGCCTGAACGTCGTGCCGCTGCGCCTGCCGCCACTGCGCGACCGGGCGGAGGATATTCCCGATCTCGTGCGCCATTTCGTGCAGCAGGCCGAGAAGGAGGGGCTCGACGCCAAGCGCTTCGACCAGGAGGCGCTGGAGCTGATGAAGGCGCATCCCTGGCCCGGCAACGTGCGCGAACTGGAAAACGTCGTGCGCCGGCTGACCGCGCTCTATCCGCAGGATGTCATCTCCCGCGAGATCATCGAGACGGAACTGCGCGCCGATATTCCCGACAGCCCGATCGAAAAGACCGTGGTGCGCGGCGGCTCGCTCTCCATCTCGCAGGCGGTCGAGGAAAACATGCGGCAGTACTTTTCAAGCTTTGGCGATGGGCTGCCGCCGGCCGGGCTCTATGACCGCGTGCTGGCCGAGGTGGAATATCCGCTGATTCTGGCCGCGCTCACCGCCACGCGCGGCAACCAGATCAAGGCCGCCGACCTGCTTGGCCTCAACCGCAACACGTTGCGCAAGAAAATTCGCGAACTGGGTGTATCTGTGTACAGAAGTTCGCGCTCTGCTTGACTTAACGGCAAGCGGCGTTGCATTTTGGCCACAATCTGTTGCTTGAGGGTAACAGAGGGGTTTTGCGGCCGAATAGGTCCGCGTGCCTGATCGTCATGGATCCGGGTGCGACAAGCGGCCGGTTCCTCGCGCGGTCGGCGCTACTCCCAAAACACGAGAACAACGCCGGCACCTTTTCAGGGTGTACGGTGGGGAAGCGATGCGGCAGATGACGGACGGCGTGAGCCTGCTTTCGAGCGGAAATGAGAAGGGAACGGGCGCCGACCGGCGCGCCTCCTTCGCCTTGCCGGGCCTGGTGCTTGCGGGCGGTGCGCTCGTTGCCGCGACGATCTCGCTGTTCATCCTGCTCGGCCTGACGCCGATCAAGCCGGAAGCCAATGTCGTCATCGCCTCGGCGGCGATCAATGCCGTGTTCATCGTCGGCCTGATGTTCCTGATCGGCCGCGAGATTTTGCGGCTGCTGCGTGCCCGCAGCCGCGGCCGTGCCGCTGCCCGGCTGCATGTGCGCATCGTGGCGCTCTTCTCCATCGTCGCGATCACGCCCGCGGTGCTCGTGGCGATCTTCGCCTCCATCACGCTCGATGTCGGCCTCGACCGCTGGTTCTCCATCCGCACCCAGTCGATCGTCAGTTCGTCGCTCAACGTGGCGCAGGCCTATGTGCTGGAAAATGCGAGCTATTTGCAGGGCCAAACGGCCTCGATGGCCAACGACCTCGACCGCAACCGCCAGCTCTACAGCCTCGACCGCACGGGTTTCATCGAGTTGATGACGCGGCAGGCGCGCGGGCGCAACATGCTCGGCGCCTTCCTTCTGCGAGCCGATGGCTCGACGATTCTGCAGGCGAACATTCAGATCGAAAATCCGCTGCCGGCGGTGCCGGAGGATGCGCTGAAGGCGTCCGCGGCCGGGCAGCCGACGCTGATCCCGCCGGGCACGACCAACCTGGTCGGCGCCATCATCAAGCTCGACAACATTCCCGACGCCTTCCTCTACACGATCCGCACTGTCGATCCGGAAGTCATGCGCTCCATGCGGCTGATGGAGGAGAACACGGCGGAATACCGGGCGCTGGAGGCCGGGCGCACGACATTGCAAATCGCCTTCGGCGTGCTCTATCTCGGCTTCGCGCTGATCGTGCTTTTGGCCGCGATCTGGACGGCGATCGCGGTCGCCGACCGTATCGTGCGGCCGATCCGCCAGCTCATCGGTGCTGCCGACAGCGTGGCATCCGGCAATCTCGACGTTAGCGTGCCCGTGCGCACGGCGGATGGCGACGTCGGTAACCTTTCGCGCACCTTCAATAAGATGATTGCGGAAATCCGCGCCCAGCAGGACCAGATTCTCGACGCGAAGGACGAGGTCGATCATCGCCGCCGTTTCATCGAGGCGGTGCTGTCCGGTGTCACGGCTGCCGTCATCGGCGTCGAGGACGACGGGCGCATGACGATCGCCAACCTTTCCGCCGAAATCCTGCTCGGGCGCAATGCCAATGACCTGATCGGCCAGCCGCTGACGGATGTGGCGCCGGAAATCGCGGCCGTGCTGGCGGAGGGCTCCACCCGCCACCGCAACAACTACCGCAAGCAGATCAACATCATGCATGGCGGCAAGGAGCGGACGCTGAACGTGCAGGTGACGCGCGAAGAGGCGAAGGACGCCAAGGATTCCTACGTCGTGACCATCGACGACATTACCGATCTCGTCATCGCGCAGCGCTCGACCGCCTGGGCGGATGTGGCGCGGCGCATCGCGCACGAGATCAAGAACCCGCTGACGCCGATCCAGCTTTCCGCCGAGCGCATTCGCCGGCGTTATGGCAAGCAGATCGACCAGGAAGACCGCGCGGTCTTCGACCAGTGTACGGATACGATCGTGCGCCAGGTCGAGGATATCGGCCGCATGGTCGATGAATTCTCCGCTTTTGCGCGCATGCCGAAACCGACCAAGGAACGGTCGGACCTGCGCAACATCCTGAAGGACGCGGTTTTCCTGCGCGAGATGGGCAACAACCACGTCGTCTTCCGCAAGGATTTTGGCGAAGAGCCGCTCGAAGGCCTGTTTGATGCGCGCATGCTCGGCCAAGCTTTCGGCAACCTCATCAAGAACGCCGTGGAGGCGATCGAGGCATTGCCGCCCGACGTGACGCGCGACGAGCGCAAGGTCCTCGTGCGGGCGACGCCCGACGACGCAGGACGGCGGTTCGTCGTTGATGTGATTGACAACGGCAAGGGTTTGCCGATGGAGAACCGGCACCGGATTCTCGAACCTTATATGACGATGCGCGACAAGGGCACAGGGCTTGGCCTCGCCATCGTGAAGAAGATTATCGAAGACCATGGCGGGCAGCTGGAACTGCATGACGCGCCTGCGGATTTCGACAACGGCCATGGGGCGATGATCCGCGTGATCCTGCCCTACGAGGAAACGGCGGCCGTCGATGCAGACAATAAGAGCAAGGAAGTGAGCCATGGCGTCTGATATTCTTGTGGTGGACGACGAACAGGACATTCGCGAGATCGTCTCCGGCATTCTATCCGACGAGGGCCATGAGACGCGCACGGCCTTTGACAGCGACAGTGCGCTGGCCGCCATCAGTGACCGCGTGCCGCGCCTCGTCTTCCTCGACATCTGGATGCAGGGCAGCAAGCTCGACGGGCTGGCGTTGCTCGACGAGATCAAGAGCCGCCATCCCGACCTGCCGGTGGTGATGATCTCCGGTCACGGCAATATCGAGACCGCGGTTTCGGCGATCCGCCGCGGCGCCTATGATTTCATCGAGAAGCCGTTCAAGGCCGACCGCTTGATTCTCATCGCCGAGCGGGCGCTGGAGAATTCGAAACTGCGCCGCGAGGTGACGGAGCTGAAGAAGCGCTCCGGCGATCCGGCCGAGCTGATCGGCACCTCCGTCGCCGTCTCGCAACTGCGCCAGACGATCGACAAGGTTTCACCGACCAACAGCCGCATCATGATCCTCGGCCCCTCCGGGTCTGGCAAGGAGCTGGTGGCGCGAATGATCCACCGCAAATCCACTCGGGCGGCCGGTCCGTTTGTGGTGCTCAACGCCGCGGCAATCACGCCGGAGCGCATGGAGGTTGCCCTCTTCGGCACCGAGGGCACGCCCGGCCAGTCGCGCAAGACGGGCGCGCTGGAGGAATCGCACGGCGGCATCCTCTATCTCGACGAGATCGGCGAGATGCCGCGCGAGACGCAGAACAAGATCCTGCGCGTGCTGGTCGACCAGCAGTTCGAGCGCGTCGGCGGCTCGAAGCGGGTGAAGGTGGATGTGCGCATCATCTCGTCCACCGCCTACAATCTCGAAAGCCTAATCGCCGAGGGCGGTTTCCGTGAGGATCTCTACCACCGTCTCGCCGTGGTGCCGGTGCGCGTGCCGCCGCTCGCCGAGCGGCGCGAGGACATTCCCTTCCTCGTCGACATGTTCATGCGCCAGATCAGCGAGCAGGCTGGCATCCGCGCGCGAAAAATCGGCGACGACGCGCTGGCCGTTCTCCAGGCGCACGACTGGCCCGGAAATATCCGCCAGTTGCGCAACAATATCGAGCGGCTGATGATTCTCGCCCGCAGCGACGGTCCGGACACGGCGATCACCGCCGACATGCTGCCGACGGAAGTGGGCGATATGCTGCCGAAGATTTCGACGCAGGGCGACCAGCACATCATGACGCTGCCGCTGCGCGAGGCGCGCGAAATGTTCGAACGCGACTATCTCATCGCCCAGATCAACCGCTTCGGCGGCAACATTTCCCGCACGGCCGAATTCGTCGGCATGGAACGTTCCGCGCTCCATCGCAAACTGAAATCGCTTGGCGTATAAGGCCCTCAGGGTTTTGAGGGATTCTCGGGCATGAAGGTCATCATCTGCGGCGCCGGTCGCGTCGGCTACGGTATCGCAGAGCGGCTCTCGGAAGAGGGCAACGACGTCTCGGTGATCGACACGCAGCCGTCGCTGATCGCCGCTATTACCGAGACGCTGGATGTCAGCGGCATCGTCGGCCATGGCGCGCATCCGGAGGTGCTGGCGAAGGCCGGCGCCGACCAGGCGGACATGCTGATCGCCGTCACGCTGTTCGACGAGATCAATATGGTCGCCTGCCAGGTGGCCCATTCACTGTTCAACGTGCCGACCAAGATCGCGCGCATCCGCTCGCAAAGCTATCTGGTGCCGGAATATTCCGACCTGTTTTCGCGCGAAAACCTGCCCATCGACGTCACCATCTCGCCGGAAGTCGAAGTGGGGAAGATGGTGCTGCGGCGCATCTCCTTCCCGGGTGCGACGGACGTCGTGCGCTTTGCCGACGACCGCATCGTCATGGTGGCGATCGAGTGCATGGAGGATTGCCCGGTCGTCGAGACGCCGCTGAAGCAGCTGAGCGAGCTCTTTCCGGACCTGAACGCCACCGTCACCGGCATCTTTTCCAATGGAAAACTCTTCGTGCCGAATTCCTCCGACCAGCTGCATTCCGGCGATCTCGCTTATGTGGTCTGCGACAAGGGGCATGTGCGGCGCACGCTGGCGCTGTTCGGCCATGAGGAGCAGGAGGCGGCCCGCATCGTCATCGCCGGCGGCGGCAATATCGGCTATTTCGTCGCCAAGGCGATCGAGGATTACCAGCCGAAGACCCGGCTGAAGATCATCGAGAACGACCGCGAGCGTGCCGTGGCGGTCGCAGACAAGCTGCGCAATACCGTCGTGCTGCATGGTTCGGCGCTCGATCAGAAGATGCTGTTGCAGGCCGATATCCAGGATGCCGACCTGATCGTGGCGCTCACCAACAACGACCAGATCAACATTCTGGGCAGCGTGATGGCCAAGCGCCTCGGCTGCAAGCAGAACCTCGTCCTGATCAACGACCCGAGCTACCAGGATTTCACCAAGACGCTCGGCATCGATGCGCATATCAATCCGCGCGCCGTGACGATCTCCGGCATCCTGCAACATGTCCGCAAGGGCCGCATCCGCTCGGTCTATGCGGTGCAGAAGGGTTCTGCCGAGGTGATCGAGGCCGAAGCGCTCGAAACCTCGCCGCTCGTCGGCAAGCCGCTGCGCGAGATCGAGCTGCCGCCGGGCATTCGCATCGGCGCGATCTACCGCGACAAGACGGTGATCCGGCCGGACGGCAACACCAAGATCAAGGCGAAGGACCGCGTCGTGCTTTTCGCTGCCGCTGCGGCCGTGCGCCATGTCGAGCAGCTCTTCCGCGTCAGCATTCAGTATTTCTAGGATCTCCGATGCCGCGTATCGCCTATGTCAACGGCCGTTATGTCCGCCATGCCGATGCCGCGGTGCATATCGAAGACCGGGGCTTTGTCTTCGCGGACGCGGTCTACGAGGTCTGCCAGGTGCAGCGCGGCTACATCGTCGACCTGACGCGCCATCTCGACCGGCTCGATCGTTCGCTCGGTGAAATCCGCATCCGCCCGCCGATGCCGCGCGCCGCACTTTCGGGAATCATGCGGCAGGTGCTGCGCCGCAATCATGTCGTCAACGGCATGGTCTATCTCCAGGTGACGCGCGGCGTTGCAAAACGCGACCACGTCTTTCCGTCGCCCGAGGTGCGGGCCTCGCTGGTCGTTACGGCCAAGAGCCTGAACCCGGCGGTGAATGCGGCAAAATATGCGTCGGGAATCAAGGCGATCACCGTCGAGGACAACCGCTGGGGCCGGGTGGACATCAAGACCGTCGGCCTGCTGCCGAACGTTCTGGCACGCCAGCAAGCGAAGGAGGCGGGGGCGCAGGAGGCGATTTTTGTGGACGGCGAGGGCAATGTGACCGAGGGTGGCGCGACGAATCTCTGGATCGTCGACAAGGCCGGGAACCTCGTTACACGGCCGGCGGACCATGGTATTCTTAGTGGGATCACCCGCATGACGCTGATGGATGTCGCGGAAAGGCTTGGCCTGCCGGTTACCGAGCGTCGATTCTCTGTCGCGGAGATGCTGGAAGCGCGGGAAATCTTCGTCACCGGCGCCACGACGATCTGCCTGCCGGTCGTTTCCGTCGATGGCGTGACCATCGCCAACGGGCATCCCGGCATGACGGCGCAGAAAATCCGCGAAGCCTTTTTCGCCGTTGCGGAGAAGACTGCGATTTGATACCAAAATCGACGGTCCGGCAGTTTCTGCCGGGCAAGGGGACAATTTATTTTCAGGCAACCGGTCTCAAGGGCCGGCAATCAGAAAGAAGCGGCGCGATGGCGGAACGTTCTCAGAACCTGCAGGATCTTTTTCTTAATACCGTTCGCAAGCAAAAGATTTCTCTCACGATCTTTCTCATCAACGGGGTCAAGCTGACCGGGGTTGTCACGTCGTTCGACAATTTCTGTGTGCTGCTCCGTCGCGACGGTCATTCGCAGCTCGTGTACAAACACGCGATCTCCACCATCATGCCGGGCCAGCCGTTGCAGATGTTCGAGACCGAGGAAAGCGGCTCCTGACAGGACCCACGAAAATTAAAAAATCCGATTCAAACAAGGATTCCATCGTTCCGGAAGCTGAAAAGCACCGGGACGATATGCGCGCTGTCGTGATCGCCCCCGTGTTGAAGGGCGCACGCGGTCAGTCCGATCAAGGGGCAATGGCGCGCTCGGAAGAGGCACGGCTGGAAGAGGCCATCGGCCTTGCGCGGGCGATCGACCTCACCATCACCCATTCGGCGCTCGTGCCCGTCAGCCAGCCGAAGCCCGGCACGCTGCTCGGCAGCGGCAAGATTGCGGAGATCAAGGCGGCACTCGATGAAAACGATGCCGGTCTCGTCATCGTCGACCATCCGCTGACGCCGGTGCAGCAGCGCAACCTCGAAAAGGAATGGAACGCCAAGGTCATCGACCGCACGGGCCTCATTCTGGAAATCTTTGGCCGCCGCGCCTCCACCAAGGAAGGCACGTTGCAGGTCGAGCTTGCGCATCTCAACTATCAGAAGGGCCGGCTGGTGCGCAGCTGGACCCACCTTGAACGCCAGCGCGGTGGTGCGGGCTTCATGGGCGGTCCGGGTGAAACGCAGATCGAAGCTGACCGCCGGCTGCTGCAGGACAAGATCATCAAGCTGGAGCGCGAGCTGGAGCAGGTGCGCCGCACCCGTCAGCTTCACCGCTCCAAGCGCAAGAAGGTGCCGCATCCGATCGTGGCGCTCGTCGGCTATACCAATGCCGGCAAGTCGACGCTGTTCAACCGCATCACCGGGGCAGGCGTGCTGGCCGAAGACATGCTCTTCGCCACGCTCGACCCGACGCTGCGCCGCATGAAGCTGCCGCAGGGCCGCACCGTTATCCTGTCGGATACCGTCGGCTTCATCTCCAACCTGCCGACCCATCTCGTCGCCGCCTTCCGCGCGACGCTGGAAGAGGTGCTGGAAGCCGATCTCATTCTGCATGTGCGCGACATGTCCGACCCGGACAACGGCGCGCAATCAGCGGACGTTCTTCGCATTCTCACCGACCTCGGCATCGACGAGAAGGACGGCGCGGAGCGCATCCTCGAAGTCTGGAACAAGATCGACCGGCTGGAGCCGGAAGGGCGCGCCGCGCTCGTGCAGAAGGCGGAAACGCAGCCGAACGTCATCGCCGTGTCGGCGATCTCGGGCGAGGGCGTCGATACGCTGCTGGCCGAGATCAACCAGCGGCTTTCCGGCGTGCTCGTCGATCGCGATATCGTCGTGCCGGTGATGCAGCTACAGCTGCTGCCGTGGATCTACGATCATTCGATCGTCGATCACCGCGAGGATATGGAAGACGGCAATGTGCGGCTGGAACTGCGGCTGACCGAAACCGAAGCCGCCGAACTCGACCGCCGCCTCGGTATTGGGCAGAGGACTGCACGAGAAGACTGGGAACGCTGACGTTACGTCACTCTTTTGACGTCGCGTCACCCAAACTGCGCTCGATCTGCTTGGCGGCCTGCCACAGTTCTTCCATGCGCTCCAGCGTTGCCGCTTCGAGGCTTTCGCCGTTTGCGGCGAGGCTATCCTCGATATGGGAGAAGCGGTTGCGGAACTTTGTGTTCGTGCCGCGCAGCGCCATTTCCGGATCGGCGCCGACATGGCGGCCGATATTGACCAAGGCGAAGATCAGGTCGCCGAGTTCGTCCGCGACGGCCGCCTGGTCATCATTGCGCAGTGCCTCGCGCAATTCGCCGATCTCTTCCTCGATCTTGTCGAGGATGGGCGCCGGTTCCGACCAGTCGAAGCCGACTTTCGCTGCGCGTTCCTGAAGTTTAAGCGCCTCGACCAGCGCCGGGAAGGAGCGTTGCACGGAGCCGAGATGGCCGCGCAACGGATCCTCCGGCAGGCCGCGCTTGGCGCGCCGCTCCTTGCGCTCGCGCTTTTCCGCCTGCTTGATGTCATCCCATTGCAGCTTCACCGCCTCGGGCGTGTCCGCATCCGAGCGGGCAAAGACATGCGGATGGCGGCGAATCATTTTGCGGGTGACGGCTTCGACGACGCTGCCGAAATCGAACTCGCCGCGTTCCTCAGCCATCCGGGCATGGAAAACCACCTGCAACAACAGGTCGCCCAGCTCCTCGCAGAGGTCGTCCATGTCGTTGCGCTCAATCGCGTCGGCGACCTCGTAGGCCTCCTCGATCGTATAGGGTTTGATCGTCTCGAAGGTCTGGACGATGTCCCATGGGCAGCCGGTCTCCGGCTGGCGCAGCGCCGCCATGATGTCGATCAGGCGCTCAATCTCGCGGCTCGGTTCCATGACTGTCACTCAGTTCAGCGGGATGCTGTTGCCGGCCTTGCCGGACTGGTAGCTTTCCGACAATCCTTCATAGGCGGCGCGGATTTCGGCATCCTGCTTTTGAAGATCCGCCTTGGCGACCTCATCCGAGGTCGCGATGAGATCGGCGATGGCGGCGGAGCGCCAGAAGGCGTTGGTCTTGGCGTAGCCGCCGGGATCGAGCCGGAAGACCTCCTTCAGGATGCGCAGGTCGTGCGGGATGGCAAAGGCGTCGCGCGAATCCTCGTGGCTGAAGAAATAGTAGAAATTGTCGAAGCCGGCCCAGGTGATGGCCGAAAGGCACATGGAGCAGGGCTCGTGCGTCGAGAGGAAGACGAGGTCCTTCGTGTCCGGCTTTTCCGCGCGTTCGTAGAAGCGCTTCAGCGTGTGCACCTCGCCGTGCCAGAGCGGGTTTTCCGTCTCGTTGTTGGTTTCGGCCAGCACCAGCGAGAGATCGGATTTGTTCAGGATCGCCGCGCCAAAAACCTTGTTGCCGGCGGCGACACCGTCGCGCGTCAACGGCAGGATGTCGAATTCGATGACGTCGAGAAGGCGCTTTGCGAGGGCAGCCTGATCCATGATGGGAATCCCGGTTGGTCTTAGGCGCATCCTTAGCGGTCGGCGCGGCGGGCAGGCAAGGGCGGCCGGTGACTTATGCTCAAAATGCGGGAGGTGCGAGCAAAACAATACGCGCCTCCATAAGCTTCAGGATTTATGTTTCTTTCGTTTATGGTCATTTTTCGCGATAGTGCGCACACTCCCAACGGACGTAACCATGACTGAACCGCAGCAGAAGCTTTCGACATTCCCGGCGTTCTTCCGCACGAGCGGCAGGACGGTCGTGGTCGTGGGCGAGGGCGACGAGGCTTTTGCCAAGGCCCGCCTGCTGTTCAACACGGATGCCCGGATCGTCGTTCTGGCGGAAGCGCCGGAAGCCGATTTCGCCCGCTTCATCGCCGACAAGGGCCTGGTGCTCGTCCGCGAACCCTTTTCCAGCGAGGCGATTGCCGGCGCGACGCTCGTCTTCGCCGCAACCGGCGATGCGGCCGCCGACCGCGCCATCTCCACCGCCACCCGCACCCTCGGCATTCCGGTCAACGCCGTCGACCAGCCGGATTACTGCGATTTCTTCACGCCCGCGCTCGTCAACCGCGCGCCCGTCGCCGTCGCCATCGGCACGGAAGGCGCCGGCCCGGTGCTGGCGCAGATGATCCGCGCGCAGGTCGACCAGATCCTGTCTCCGTCGCTCGGACGGCTGGCGAGCCTCGCCAGCGGCTATCGCGAGGCCGTCGACCGCGTGCTGCCGCGCGGCGTGACCCGCCGCGTTTTCTGGCGCCGCTTCTTCCAGGGCGCCGTCGCTGATGCCGTCAACAATGGCGATATCGATCTCGCCCGCTACGCCGCCAACACGCTGCTGAATTCGCAGGGCAAGGCCGCCGGCCATGTCTGGCTCGTCGGCGCCGGCCCGGGTGCCGAAGACCTGCTGACGCTGCGCGCCCAGCGCGTGATGATGGAAGCCGACGTCATCGTTTTCGATGCGCTGGTGCCGCAGGCGATCGTCGACATGGGCCGCCGCGATGCGGAGCGCCTGTCCGTGGGAAAACGCAAGGGCTGTCATTCCAAGTCTCAGGAAGAGATCAACGACCTGCTGGTCGAGCTCGGCAAGTCCGGCAAGCGCGTCGTGCGGCTGAAATCCGGCGATCCGCTGGTCTATGGCCGCGCGGGCGAGGAAATGGCGGCCCTGCGCCAGGCGGGCGTGACCTATGAGATCGTGCCCGGCATCACGTCTGCCTTTGCTGCCGCCGCCGATTTCGAACTGCCGCTGACCTTGCGCGGCGTCGCCTCCTCGCTCGTCTTCACGACGGGGCACGACCTGACGGGCGCCGTGTTGCCGGATTGGGCGCGGCTTGCGATTTCCGGCGCCACCGTCGCCGTCTATATGGGCCGCACCGTTGCGGCCTCCGTTGCCGCGCGCCTGATGGATGCCGGCCTGCCGGCGGAGACGACGGTCGCCGTGGTGGAAAATGCCAGCCGTCGCGACAAACGGCTGCTGCACGGTACGCTCAAGGACCTGCCGGGTCTCGAACATCGCGACGAGCTTTCCGGTCCGGTCATGGTGATCATCGGCGACGCCGTCGCCGGCGCCAATTTCGAACATTCCGCACCGCTCGCCATCCGCGAGAGCGTGCGCAGCACAGCAGTATTGGGAGCATGACATGGCCGACAAGGTTCTGACAGCCAACCGCCTTTCCGACGGCATTTCCGTCTGGCTGGATGCCGCCGGCACCTGGAACGAGCAGCTCCAGGCCGCCTTCGTGGCGCGCCACAAGGAGGCCGTCGATGCGCTCGAAGCCACCGGCAAGCAGGCGCTGGCCGACAACAAAGTGGTTGACGTCAACGTCGTCGACGTCGAAGAAGTCGATGGTGTGCTGCGGCCGCTGCGCATGCGCGAACGCATCCGCGCCGAAGGCCCGACCATTGTCTATGCCGCCGGTTATTCCGGCTTGACCGCGACGGCCGCACCGGCGGCTTGAGGATCTCTGCATGTATCGCTACGACGAATTCGACCACGCCTTTGTTTCCGACCGCGTTGAGCAGTTCCGCGACCAGGTTGGCCGCCGCCTGTCCGGCGAGCTTGCCGAGGACGCGTTCAAGCCGCTTCGCCTGATGAACGGCGTCTATCTCCAGCTTCACGCCTATATGCTGCGCGTCGCCATTCCCTATGGCACGCTGAACGGCCGCCAGATGCGCATGCTGGCGCATATCGCGCGCAAATACGACCGCGGTTACGGCCATTTCACCACGCGCCAGAACATCCAGTACAACTGGCCGAAGCTGAACGAGCTGCCGGATGCGCTGGCCGATCTCGCGACGGTCGAGATGCATGCGCTCCAGACGTCGGGCAACTGCATTCGCAACGTCACGGCCGACCATTTTGCCGGTGCTGCCGCCGACGAGGTCGCCGACCCGCGGCCCTATGCGGAAATCCTGCGCCAGTGGTCCTCCGTGCATCCGGAATTCTCCTTCCTGCCGCGCAAGTTCAAGATCGCCGTCACCGGCGCCGAGCGCGACCGCGCGGCCATCCAGGTGCATGATATCGGCCTGCACCTGAAGAAGGACGACGACGGCCGCATCGGCTTTGCCGTCTATGTCGGTGGCGGGCAGGGGCGCACGCCGATGATCGCCAAGAAGATCCGCGACTTCCTGCCGGAAGAGGACCTGCTGTCCTACACGACCGCGATCATGCGCGTGTACAACCTGCATGGCCGACGCGACAACAAGTACAAGGCGCGCATCAAGATCCTCGTGCACGAAACGGGTGCCGAGGAACTGGCGCGGCAGGTGGAAGTCGAGTTCGCCGAACTCAAGAACACCGAGCTGAAGCTGCCGGAAAAGGATATTGCCGCGATCACCGCCTATTTTGCGCCGCCGGAACTGGCGCCGCGGGCGGAAGGCTGGGCGAGCCTGGCGCAGTGGAAGAAGGCGGATGCGGAATTCGCCCGCTGGGTGCAGCAGAACGTGCAGCCGCACAAGCACCCCGACTACGGCATGGTGACGATCTCCCTGAAGCCCATCGGCGGCATTCCGGGCGATGCGACGGACGTGCAGATGGAGGCGGTCGCCGACATCGCGGAGGAATACGCCTTCGACGAAATCCGCGTCAGCCACGAGCAGAACCTGATCCTGCCGCATGTGGCGCTGGCCGATCTGGAGCCGATCTATCGCGGCCTCGTCGCGGCCGGCCTTGCGACGGCGAATGCCGGTCTCATCACGGATATCATTGCCTGTCCGGGGCTGGACTATTGCGCGCTGGCCAACGCCCGTTCGATCCCCGTCGCCCAGGAGCTTTCGCTTCGTTTCGGCGCGCCTGAGCGCCAGGCCGAGATCGGCGAGCTGAAGATCAAGATTTCCGGCTGCATCAATGCCTGCGGCCACCACCATGTCGGCCATATCGGCCTGCTCGGCGTCGAGAAGAAGGGCGAGGAGCTTTACCAGATCACGCTCGGCGGCTCCGGTGACGAGAACACCTCGATCGGCGAGATCATCGGCCGCGGTTTCGAGCCGGAGAAGGTGACGGATGCCGTCGAGGTCATCGTCGACACCTATCTGCGCCTGCGCCTCGATCCGTCCGAAATCTTCCTCGATGCCTATCGCCGCGTCGGACCGCAGCCCTTCAAGGATGCGCTCTACGGTGATAAGACGGCCGCGGCAGCCTGAGGAGTTTGGCGATGACGAAAATCTGGAACGAAGCCGGCTTCGTGACCGACGATCCCTGGATCCTCGAAACCGAAGAGGTGAAGGCCGGCTCGAACGAGAAGGCGGTGCTCGGTCTCGACGATTTTCTGGCGAAGACGGACGAAACCGGTCTCGGCGTGCTGATCAACCCGGCGGACGACGTGCGCAAGCTGGAAGGCCATCTCGACCGGCTGGCGCTGGTCGCCGTCGCCTTTCCGGCCTTCAACGACGGCCGTGCTTTCAGCCATGCGTCGCTGCTGCGCTCGCGGCTTGGATTCACCGGCGAGGTGAGGGCGGTCGGCGACGTGTTGATCGACCAGATTCCGCTGATGCTGCGCTGTGGCATCGACAGCTTTGCGGTGACCAACGCGACGGCGCTGAAGCGGCTTGCGGAAAACCGGCTGCCGGGCATCGAGAACCACTACCAGCCGACGGCGCGGGTATCGGAAGATGCCGGTTCCTACAGCTGGCGCCGGCGGGCCTGATTTCGAGCGCGACCGGCGAAACGCCGCAATCGTATTTTAGGCTCGCGCCGGAATAAAAACGACCGCCAAGCGTTGTTAGAAAAGAGATGCGCGGCCAATCGGCGCATTGGAACGGAATACCTTCCTTTGCCGCTCAACATGTAATATCTGCCTATCGTCAAGAATTTCCGACGCAGCCAGGATCGATCCCGAAATGAACGCACCTGCCAAGACCGAAGATTTCGTGCCCGCCATTCCCGCCGGCGTATTCGCCGAGACGGTGACGAGCGTGCAGCATTATACGGATCGCCTGTTCCGCTTCCGCATGACGCGCCCCGAGAGCTTTCGTTTCCGCTCCGGCGAGTTCGCCATGATCGGCCTGATGGTCGGCGAAAAGCCGGTCTACCGCGCCTATTCGATCGCAAGCCCGTCCTGGGACGAAGAACTGGAATTCTTCTCGATCAAGGTGCCGGACGGCCCGCTGACCTCGCATCTCCAGCAGATCCAGCCGGGCGACACCGTGCTGATGCGCAAGAAGCCGACCGGCACGCTGGTGCTCGACGCGCTCACACCCGGCAAGCGGCTCTACATGTTCTCGACAGGCACAGGCATTGCGCCTTTCGCAAGCCTGATGCGCGACCCGGAAACCTATGAAAAATTCGACGACGTCATCCTGACGCATACCTGCCGCGAAGTCTCCGAGCTGAAATACGGCTTCGACCTCGTCGAGGAAATCCGCAACCACGAATTCCTGGCGGAAGTCGTCGGCAACAAGCTGCGCCACTATGCGACGGTGACCCGCGAGGACTACCCGTTCCAGGGCCGCATCACCGACCTCATCAGTAACGGCAAGATGTTCGCCGATCTCGGCGTGCCGCATTTCGACCCGGCGGTCGATCGCGGCATGATCTGCGGCTCTTCGGCGATGCTGAAGGAAACCAAGGGACTGCTGGAACAGGCAGGCCTCATCGAGGGCTCCAACAACAAGCCCGGCGAATTCGTCATCGAGCGCGCCTTCGTCGATTGAGCGAAGGGCATATGGGATAAAAAGGGCGGCTTCGGGCCGCCCTTTTTCATTTCAGGCGGACAGCGAATCGAGCAGGTCGGCCATTGTCGTGGCTGCCGACGGGCCGTCGCCGTTGCGGATCGCGCGGATGACCTTCACATGCAGATCCACAGCACGGTCCATCTGCCGGTTGTCGGCGCGCGCGAACCAGAGCCTGCGCGCATGGGTCTGTAAGGGGGCGAGCGCGGCGGTGACGAAGCGATTGGGGCAGGCCTGCTCCATGATCTCGTCGAAGGTCTTGTCGGCCGCGAGAAATCCCTCCATGTCGGAATGGATCGAGCAGGCCGTCATCGTCTGCGCGCAGGCGACGAGCTGTTCGCGGTGTTCGTCGCTCGCATGCCGGGCGACGAGGTCGGCGGCAAGCGGTTCGAGCTGCCGACGCGTCGCCATGACGTGTGCATGATCCTCCGGGCGGATTGCCGTGATCTGCAAGCCGGCGCGCGGGCGCACGGCGATCAAACCCTGCCATTCCAGCTTCTGGATCGCCTCACGCACTGGCGTGCGGCCATGGCCAGCAAGCTCGATGAGCTGGCGTTCGGTGACCAGCGAGCCCGGCTTCAGCTTCAGCGTGACGATCAGCCCTTCGAGGGCGAGATAGGCGAGGTGGGCTTGCGACGCCGCAGTTTCCGTCATTCCCGAATCCCAGTTGATATATCACATGGTGGCATGTCGCAAAACGGATGTCCAATCGTCTGATATACCAGAAGCAGGTTTGCGCAATCGCTGGCAACAAAAAAGGCCGGAACCTCAGGGGTTCCGGCCGTGCTGTTCTCGGATTGTTGCTGGAAATCAGAGCAGGAAGTCGCGCGCGTCGAGATCTTTCAGCTTGAAGTCGTCGAGGATGAGGATGTCCGTGCTGGCAAGCTTGATGTGCACGTCGTCGCCGACCTGCGTTGCCTTGTTGAGCACGGCATTGACGCTGGCGAAATTGTAGCTGCGCAGGTCGATGTCGTCGATATTGTTCTTGAAGTCCGTGATCGTGTCGCGGCCGTAGCCCTTCTTGAACACGAAGTCATCGGCGCCGGCGCCGCCGGTGAGCTGGTCGGCGCCCCTGCCGCCGTCGAGCTTGTCATTGCCGACCATGCCGAAGAGCTTGTCGCTGCCAGCATTGCCCTGGAGCGAATTGGCCGCCTGGTTGCCACGCAGCACGTCATTGCCGCTGCCGCCCTTGGCGTTCTCGATCAGCGAGCGCGTGTCGCCCTTGAAGAGCAGGGCGTTGAAGATGTTGCCGCGCGAATAGGTGTCGCTTTCGAAGTTGAGGAGGGCGAGCTGGACGTCGCTGAACTTCGAGTGCGAGCCGGGGCGCAGGTCGACGTTGACGCCGTTCTTGTAGGAAGACAGGTCGTAGGTGTCCCGGCCGCCGCCGTCCCAGATGGTCGCGAAGATGCGGTTGGCGCCCGCATCGATGGCGACCTTGCCGTTGACGAGCGTATCGCCGCTGCCGGGGTTCCACTTGTAGACGGTGTTCGTCGCGTTGGTGGTAAAGTCGGCGCCGTACATGCGCTGCAAGGCGGCGATGTCGGACATCATGTAGGACTGTGCGTAGTCGAACTCGCCGTTGCGGTAGCCGTCAGCCGGGCCGCCGACATTGGAGCGGTAGGTCATGATGGAATATTCCATCGAGTCCCGGTTGGCGGGCAAAGCGGGGAAGCTGCCTTCGAATTCATGGCCGTGCTTGAGGCCGAGCGCATGGCCGATCTCGTGCAGCATCGTCGCCCAGGCATAATTGCCGGCGACCGGCGAGCGGTAGTCGAACTGCCGGCCGAACCACAGATCGCCGCTCTGGCTGCTGTTTCCGGGATAATAGGCCCAGGCCGTGGACGGCATGTCGGATTCGGCAAAGCGCAGGTTGGCTGTCGTGGTGCTGCCCTGCGAGACCGCCAGGTTGGTGAAACCCTCGACGGAAAAGCCGTTGTTGGCGGCATTGCCGAAGGCCGTGTCCAGCGCGAAGCGGGCGGCCGACTGCTGAAGGGAGGAGATCGTGCCGAAGCCGCTGTTGGGTTCGCCCGTGTAATCGTAAGCGCTCGACGAGGTCGGGAAAGCATAGGTCAGGGAACCTGACCAGGCAGAGCCGGACAACACGCCGTCAATGGTCGTTATGCCAGTCTTGTTGATGGTCTTGATGACCTTACCAGTGCCTGTCATGTCAAAATTCTCCTACTATGCTGGACGTTTTGTTTGCGTGCCTTGGATAGACCGCAATTCACTCCGATTCTGACGATGCTTGAACATCCACTCCGCCCATGATGGGATGGACACCTCGTAGCACAGAACGGATGATCGCCGAATGCTATTCGACCGGAGGTTAAAATTGTTCTCGAAGATAACCATTGTCGCCACGACCTGCCTTGTTCTCGCCGCGGCCGGGGAGGCGCCAGAAGGCACAGGCGGCATCATGGCGCGACCGTCTGATCCGGAAAAAGCCGTACAGGCGGAATATGAAAATCTGAAGTCCAAGGGCACGCGCGACGCGCTCGAGCTTTTCATCGCGCGCCATCCCGAACACCCGCTCGCCGACAGGGCGCGCGAGGACATCAAGCGGCTTGGCAAGTAGTCGTACCTTTGAAACCGCAGATTGAAGGGCGCTGCGAGGCGCCCTTTTTGCGTCTGTTTTCGCACTCCTGATGTTCCCTGGGTGACCTTTTCCAGCCTTCTTCCCGCGCATGCGAAACCAACCCGAATAAAGCCGGACGCCCACGCGTCGATAGGACGAATGCGGTTGACGAACGTCATGGGCCTTGCCAGCATGCCCCTGGAATTCGGACCGTCCAGTTGAATTGTGGGGGCATACGTTGACTGCGGGTTCCATCATCGCAACAATCCTGATCGTTTTCGCCGGCCTGCTGGCCGTGCCGGCCGTCAGCCATACAAATGCGGGCACGACGTTTTCGCTGATGGCCTCGTCCATGGCCTTCGTCGCCATGGGGATCGCGCAGTTCATGGCGACGCGCCCGCCCTTCATCGAGCGGCTTTTCGGCGGGCTCGACCGCATCTACCAGTTCCACCGCAAGATCGGCATCGCGGTTCTCTGTCTTATCCTGGTGCATTATTTCATTGCACCGGATTTCCAGGGCCTTGCTGTCACCAGCGGACTGAACATTCTCGCAGCGACGGCGGGCGAATGGGCCTTCTACGGCTTCGTCTTCCTGCTCATCCTCAGCATCGTGAAGGTGATCCCGAAGACGCGCTTCCAGATTCCCTATCAATATTGGCGCATCACGCACCGCTTCATCGGCCTGCTTTTCGTCATGGTGGCCTTCCATCAGATGTTCATCAAGCGGCCCTATGACGGCACGGCGTTCCTCGCGACCTACCTGAACCTCTTCGCGGCCGTCGGCATCGTCAGCTACGCCTATACGCAACTGCTGCCCTGGCTTCGCACCCGCCGCTACGAGGTGGTGAATGTCGAGCGCCACGAGGGCGCGACGATCATTTCCGCAAGGCCGATCAACCGCAAGCTCAGGGCCATGCCCGGCCAGTTCGGCTTCTTCCGCGTCAACAAGGCGGGGCTGCGCGAGCCGCATCCCTTCACCATCGCCGGCATCGACGAGGACGGTTCGGTCCGCTTCGCCATCAAGCCGCTCGGCGACTATACCAAGGCGTTGCGCGAGGGCGTCGCCGTCGGCGATGCGCTGACGCTCGAAGGCGGCTACGGGCATTTCAACCACAAGCGCGGCGGCAAGAATCAGATCTGGCTTGCCGGCGGCATCGGCGTCACGCCGTTCCTCGCCATGGCGAGCCGGCTGAAAGGCGACGAGGGGCAGGATATCCACATGGTCTACTGCGTGCGCGACGGGGCGGAGGCGATCGGCCTCGACACGTTCCGCGCGCAGGCGGAAAAGCTCGAGAACTTCAACTTCGTTCTGCACAATTCGGCGGTCGATGGCCGCTTCGATGCGACGAAGCTCGTGGCGGGGACCAGCATGAATCCGGCAGAAGCGGACCTGTGGTTCTGCGGACCGCCGCCCTTGCGGCTGGCGATCGAAAAGGGGTTGAGGGAACTCGGCAAGGCGCCGCGCCGCGTCGAGTTCGAGCGTTTCGAGTTTCGGTAGAGCAGTTTCGGCGAAAGCGCGCCAAGCGGTCTCGCTTTTGGAATTGTGTGAAAGAAATGGATTTCCAGCCGGTTCGCCGGCCTTTTGGAGCGAAGGGAACAAGCCATGCGCATGTTCAAGACATCATTCGTCCGTTCGGGTGCCCGGCTTGCCGCCGCTCTCGGCCTTGCGTTGGCGATCTTCTGTCCCGCGGGGGCTTACGCCATCGACCAGTTCGCGGCCGATGCCTACGGCACCTACCAGGCGAATGCCGATAACGGCAAGATCCTGTTCGGCGCCGCCGGCTGCGGCGCCTGCCATGGCTCGGGCGACAATATCGAACTGCTTTCGGGCGGCATGGAAATGCAGACGGCGATCGGAAAGTTCTTCGCGCCGAACATTTCCGCCCATCCGAACGGCATCGGCGGCTGGTCCAATGCGGACTTCCTGAACGCCGTTATGGTCGGCCTCAAGAAGAACGGCGACAACCTCTATCCGGTCATGCCCTACACCTCCTACGGCGGCATGAAGCCGGAGGACGTGCTGGACATCAAGGCCTACATCGATTCGCTGCCGCAATCGGATGCCGCCTCGAAGGAACACGAGATCGCGTTCCCCTTCAGCCGCCAGACGACGATCACGCTCTGGAAGCGCAGCCATTTCACCGTGCAGGCCTTCCAGCCGCGCGAGGAAACGCAGATGGAGCGCGGCCGCTACCTGATCGAGAATGTCGGCGGCTGCGGCGATTGCCACACGCCGCGCACCACGACCTACGGCCTTGACCTTACCCGCGCCTATGAGGGCGAGAAGGGCCTGACCGGCGCGGTCGCGCCCGATATCACCAAGGCCCGCATCAGCGGTCTTGCTTCGCATACCGTCTTCACCAAGGGGCTTATCGACGAGGGCAAGAAGCTCTCCGGTTCGCCGCTGTCCGATCCGGTCATGCGGCGCATCGCCCAAGGCCTTTCGACGCTGCCCGATGAGGACAAGCAGGCCATGTACGCGTTCCTTGCGGATCGCGAGATACCTGTAGAGGCACCTGTCGAGCAGAGCCAAACGCCCGTCTGCAGCGAATCGACGCCTGAAACGGCGCTGAGTGCTGGCGGTGGCAACGCGGAATCCGCATCTGCCGCCGATGCCTTCATCGGCAAATATTGCCGCAACTGCCACGGCCCGGGCGAAAGCTCTCAAGGGTCCTTCCCGGCAGGCGACCTTGCCTCGATCGCCGCCAATCCGGCCTTCGTGACCCCCGGCGATGCCGCCAAGTCGCTGCTCTATACCAGCGTCACCAGCGGCCGCATGCCGCTCGGCAAGCGTCCTAGCGACGAAGAAGTGCAGAGCCTCGCCACCTGGATCAACTCGTTGAACCAGTCGGATATCCCGACGGCGGTCGCCGCGACGGAAGCCAAGCGCTCGCGGCCGATGCTGAAATATCTCGATTTCGTCGAGCTGGCGCTGCGCGACATCTCCAAGGTCGACGAACACGACCAGCCGTTCATGCGCTACTTCAGCTATCGCGACCAGTATAACGGCATGATGAGCTGCGAATCGCACGAGACCTTCCTGAAGCGCATGAAGGTTCTCGCCGGCGGCTTCAAGAAACTGCTCAACTCGCTCTCCTACGGGCCGGAGCTCGTGCTTCCGGAAGAAGTCGAAGGGACCGACGGCCTGCTCGTGCGCGTCGACCTGCGCGATCTCGAATGGAGCGAGGACGACTACAACTTCCTCATCAACGAGTACTTCTACGGCGTAGACCCGACGAGCGACGCGCAGCTTCATTCGCTTGCCAAGGCAACGCAGACGCAGCTGCCGATCATGCGTGTCGACTGGTTCATGAGCAACGGCGCACGGCCGAAGGTCTACAACCGCCTCATGAAGCTGCCAACCAACATCGCCGAGCTCGAAAAGCGCTTCGGTGTGCCGGTCAACCAGAACATCGAGCGTCGCCGCATCGTGCGGGCCGGCTTTGCGGATGGTTCCTCGGGTGTTTCCGACCACAACCGCATGCTGGAACGGCACGACATGCCGTTCGGCGGCTACTATTGGAAGTCCTATGACTTTGCCGGTGACGTCGGCAAGCAGGTGCTGAAGCGCTTCCCCGCGGGTCCGGAGGGCATTCGACTGAAGGCCGGCCTGGAACCCTTCGATCATGACGGCGGCGAAATGATCTTCTCGCTTCCGAACGGCATGCAAGGATACTATCTCTCGACCGACAAGGGCGACCAGCTCGACATCGGCCCGACGGCGATCGTCTCCTTCCGCAAGCGGCCGATCGGCAAGGGCGTCGAGATCATCAATGCCCGCTCGTGCTTCGACTGCCACTTCGACGGCATCCTGTCCAAGCGCGACCAGCTGCGCGAGCATATCGAGACGTCCACGCTGTTCTCCAAGGACCAGCAGGACGAGCTGCTCGCCGTCTACGTGCCGCAGGAGGAACTGAACGAGGTCTACAAGCGTGACACGGACCGCTTCGTCGCGGCCCTCGATCGCCTCGGCATCACCGAGCCGACCTCGGGTGGCGGCCTGACCAGCCTGAAGGCTCCCGGCGGTGCCGAGATCTTCACCTACTTCGCCGACAAGTATGAGGACGAGCTGAACTTCGAGCAGCTTGCCGCCGAGTTCGACATGACGCCGGAGGAATTCTCCTCCGACATCCGTCGCCTCACCGACGTCAATGCCCTGCGCATCGGCCTCGACTGGGTTGCCACGCTCGAAGCCGGTTCCACGATCCCGCGCGTCGAGGTCGAGGAGCAATATGCCTTCATGCTCCAGCCGCTTCTCCAGCTCGATCCGTTGAAGCGCGGCGTCAACCCGGATGCGAACGCCGCCAATGCGGGCCAGCAGACGGCTGACAACAACTACCAGCAGCCGGTCGACAACAATGCCGGCTACCAGCAGCCCGAGCAGAAGCAGGAACAAAAGCAGGAGCAGGCCGTCAACAACGACGCCTACCAGCAGCAGACCCAGGGCCAGGCAACTCAGGGCCAGGCAACGGGCGACCAGTATGCCGGGGCGAGTGCCAACACGGCTTATGCCGTGCCCGCCTACAAGCAGGACGACAAGGCGCAGGCCGACAAGGTGAAACTTGCCGTGCATGTGGCATCGACAAGCGCCAAGGTTGGGGATTATCTGAGCTTCGAACTCAGCACCAACCACGCCTGCGAACTTCAGCTGATGTATGTCGAAGACACCGGCAATGTGGAAATCGTGCCGGATGTGATGATCGGCTCGACGACGCTGAATGCCGGCGAAAAACGCCTGATCCCGCAGCCGGGAACGGGTAACCTGACCTTCGATTCGCCGTCGCCCGGCGAAACGATGATCGCCTTCTGCAAGATCGGCGGTCTCGGCGACCAGAAACTGACGGCCGAAAAGGCCAAGGAACTGGTCGCCAACTCGAAGCAGCCGCTGACGCGCGGCCTCGCTATCAATCTCGCCAAGCAGGCCGAGAAGGACAACGGGGCAAGCGGTCTGCAGATGGTGACCTTCGAGATCAAGTGACAAACCGGGCAGGGGTCCTTCGGATCCCTGCCTGATCTTTTCCACGAGGACATGAGGGCTGGACCGACAATGCTGCTGCGATCTCTTTGCTTTGACGCGATACCGGGCGCAAAACCGCTTCGCACTTTTGCTGGAATTGCTCTGGCGTCGACAGTCTTCGCGCTGGCCGGAGCAGCACCTGCCACTGCGGCCTGCGATGCCTATACCGGCGTCACCGAAGCGTTCAATGCCGGCGACGAGCAGAAGGCCCGCTCGATCGCCGAGACCGCGAGCACGGCCAATTGCAGCGCCAACGAGCGCACGCTGACGGGCCGCGTCGCCTCGCTCACCGCCTTCAACCGCATCGCGACCACCGTCGGCAATGGCGGGAAACTCGCCGATCACCAGCAGGAACTGGAAGACCTCCAGCGCCAGTATGGCGGCCCCTGGCAGGTTTACGACGCGCTCGGCGATCTCGCCCGCGAGCGCAAGGATTACGAACAGGCCGCGCGGTTCTACCAGCTGGCGCTGGAAGACGGCTCGAACGAGACCATGACGCCGGACTGGATGGCGCCGGACGAGCAGTACATCCTGCGGCTCGACAAGCTTGCGGGCGAAATGCGGCTTGCCTCGCCCCGGCCGGTGCAGCTCGCCATGCGCGGCGGCTGCAAGGTCTCCTTCCGCGGCGTGAAGATCAAGAAGAAGTCGACGCCGGTGCGCTACGTCTTCGGCACGGCGGATTTCACGCCCGAGGGCGTCGAGGCCGCAAAAGACCTGGCGGAATGCCTGAAGACGATGAAGCCCGGTTCGATCAAGCTGATCGGCCATACCGACCCCGTCGGCTCGGCGGACGCCAACTACAAGCTGTCGCTCGCCCGCGCCGAGACGCTGAAATCCTATCTCTCCACCGCCGGTTATGCCGGCGCGATCACCACCGAGGGCAAGGGCGAAGACCAGCCCTTCAAGCCGGACGACGCCAGCGCCTACGATACGGATACGATGAACCAGCTGCATCGCCGCGTGGAAGTGGACGTGGAATGATGAAAATGCTGCCTCGATTGCTGGCGCTTTCCCTCGCCGTCGCCCTGCCGGGTCCCGCCTTCGCGGCGCAGACCTTCGCACTCGTCGTCGGCGTCGACCAATATCCGAACGATGTCAGCCTTGACGGCGCGGTGCGCGACGCCGAGGACGTCTATCGCTCGATGAGCGCGGCGGGCTTCACGGTCACGAAATTCACCAATGCCGAGGCACGCAAGGACGATATCCGCAAGGCCTGGACCGACATGGTGGCGCAGGCTGCCTCCGGCGATACGATCATCTTCACCTATGCCGGCCACGGCGCGCAGATGCCCGAGCTCATCGCCGGCGACGAGGCGGACGGGCTCGATGAATTCCTCCAGTTGCCCGGCTTCGATCGCAACCGCTACGAGGAAACCTCCAAGGAAATCATCGTCGACAACGAGATGAACGCCTGGTTCGGCGAAGCGGAAGGCAAGGGCGTGCATGTGCTCTTCGTTTCCGACAGCTGCTTTTCCGGCGGCATGAGCCGCTCGGTCACCGGCAAGACCCGGCTCGCGCCCGCCGTCACGGTGAAGCTCGCGCCGCCCTCGCAGGAGGCGATTGCCGGCGCCAACCTCAAGGACATCGACTTCAAGCAGGTGACGGTTCTGGCCGCGTCGCTGGAAAGCCAGCCAACGCCGGAGGTCATCATCGACGGCGAGCCGCGCGGTGCGCTCAGCTGGAGTTTCGCCCGTGCAGTGGAAGGCAGCGCCGACCGCGACGGCAACGGCATCATCACGCGCATCGAGCTCGAAGACTACATCTTCTCGAACGTGAAAAACCGCTCGGAAGCCTTGCAGGTGCCGAACTTCATGCCGCAGGTGGCGCGCTCGGAGAGCGAAGTCGTCGTCACGCTGACGCGCGGCATTCCGGTCAACAACGGCACGACGACCGAGACGGCCGACAATGATAACGGCGCCACGACGCCGGTCGTGGAAAAGACCATCAAGTCCGCAAAAGACCTCGGCTGGACCGGCAACATCGCCTTGCAGATCGACGGCGCGGGCGACAAGCCGAAGAATGCCGACGGCACCGGCACGCCCTTCCGCTGGGATGTGGCAAGCGGCGTCTTCTACACGCCGAACGGCGACGTCGCGGCGGAAAATGTCGATGCGGAGCGCATCCAGTCCGTGGTCGACAAATATGTCCTGCTCGACTTCCTGAAGGCGCTCGCGAGCCAGAATCCGGGCTCCGTTTCGCTGACGCCGGTCAAGGACATCTATGCCGCCGGCACGCGCCTGCGCTTCGACGCGCCGCCCGGCCGCTATCCGAACATGCTGGTCTTCAACCTCGCCAATACGGGCGAGGTGCAGTTCCTCGACATGCAGGCGGCCGGCACCACCAGTTCGCAGTTCAAGCTGACCGATGTCGAGATCGTGAAACCCTTCGGCGCCGACCACCTCATCACGATCTGGACCGCCGAGCCGGTCGATGCGATCGGCGCGGTGCTCGCAGACCGTGCCGTGACCTCGCAAACCCTGCTGCAGGCGCTTCTGACGCGGCTCGACGGCAAGGAGGCGAGCGTCGCCATCCAACCCCTTTATACGCGGGAAACGCTCTGATGATCCGTTACGCGGCAGCCCTTCTCCTTTCGCTCTGCCTGTTTTCAGGCGCCGAAGCCGCCGACAAGGCGCTGCTGATCGGCATCGGCACCTATGCCACGCTGCCCGAAAAGATGTTCCTCGAAGGGCCGAAGAACGACGTGCCGCTGATCGAGAAGCTGCTGAAGGAAAAACAGGGCTTTGCGCCGGAATCGATCCGCGTGCTGCTCGACAAGGATGCGACCCGCGCCGCGATCCTCGCCAGCATCGACGAATGGCTCGTCAACGGCACGCAGCCGGGCGACCGCGTCTATTTCTACTTCTCCGGCCATGGCCTGCAGGTGAAGGATGCCAGCGGGGACGAGGAGGACGGGCTGGACGAGGCGCTCTCCACCTTCGATATCGCCGCCGGCGATGGCGACTGGACCAATGTCATTCTCGACGACGAGATCGACGCGATGCTCGCCAAGCTGAAGGACCGCGCCGTCTCCATCGTCATCGACGCCTGCCATTCCGGCACGATCTCGCGTTCGCTGTCGACGGATGTCGGCGAATCGCTGGAGAGCGCGCGTTTCCTCCCGCGTCCCTTCGCCAAGCCGGTGGATGCGGTGAAGATGCGCGGCCTGCGCATCGACGTCGCCGTCGTCGATAAGCCCGACATCGCCAAGCAGAACGGCGTGGAAGCCTGGAGTGCCGCGTCCTCTTACCAGGTTGCCTGGGACGACACGCGCCTGCCGCCGGAAGAGCGCCACGGCGTCTTCACGCTCTCCTATGTGAACGGCCACGACATCACCGCCGGTGACAGCAACGGCAACGGCATCGTCTCAAATGCCGAGTTGCTGGAATATGTGAAGAAGCAGTCGCAGACCTATTGCGCCGCGCAGACCCAGTGCCAGGGCCTCGATCCGCAGCTGGAGGTCAATTACGCATTGCTCGGCGCCAGCGCCTCCACACCCACCGCCGACACCACTGCCCAGCAAACGCAGCAACAGACGCCAGACTACGGCAAGGTCGAGGAGGTGAAGGTCGAGAACACGCCGCAGACCGCTTATGTGGCGGCCGACCCGGTCGACGCCGTCGGTGATATCCTCGGCAAACCCGAGACCGGCGACGTCAAGGTCGTGCTCTCCTCCGATTACCTGAAACACGGCGACGTCTTCAAGATCACCGTGACCAGCAGCACCGGCGGCCACCTCATCCTCTACGACGTCGCCAAGGACGGCAAGGCGACCCAGATATTTCCGAACGAATCGGCCCAGAAGATCACGCCGCTCACCGCAAACATGCCGATGACCATCCCGGACGACTATTACGGCTTCGACTTCGAAGCCGAAGGCCCGAGCGAAAACGTGCTCGTCGCCATCGTCGTCGCCGACGACGTCGACCTCACCAAGGTCGCCCCCAGCGACTACGGCCTGACCAAGGAACTCGACGCCCGAACCACCATCGCCGACATCGCCGGCACGCTGAAGCAGACCTGGACACGGGATACGGAGAACCGCAGCGTGAACTGGTCGCTGGGATTGCTGAAGTACACGATCTACTGATCGAGTTCGGCTTCTCACTGGAACCCCGTTGGGTCCGGCGGAAAACACGCCGGTTAACGTCCGTGCGAAACCATGCTTGAATGTTTGCTGGAAACGTCGTGGTGAGCGCGCAGGGATTCGAACCCTGGACCTACTGATTAAAAGTCAGTTGCTCTACCGGCTGAGCTACGCGCTCCCAGGCGGCGCAAATGGAGCCCCGCGGAAGTGCGCGGAACATATGCAGGAGGGTTTGCCGGGTCAACCCGGAAAATGCGGCGAAAAACAGGTTTTGCTGCATTTCGCCGCGTTCTCCAAAAGGTGATTGGCAGGAGGGGGGCACGGGGGATATCAGAAGGCGCAAATGCGGGAACGGGCGAGGCCATGTTGGGGGGCTCGGCCGGTTCTGGCTTGCGGTCGCGGAGTAGCCCTTGTCGATAGCCGATATTTCCCTGTTGAGCGCGCTCCTGGCCGGGGCGCTCTCGTTTCTGTCGCCCTGCGTGCTGCCGCTCGTGCCGCCCTATCTCTGCTACATGGCGGGCATCTCGGTCGAGCAGTTTCGTGGCAACGATGCGGTGGCGGTGCGGCGGGATACGCGCGGTGCGGTGCTGCTCGCGGCCTTCTGTTTCACGCTCGGCTTTGCGACGGTTTTCGTGGCACTTGGGGCCGGCGCCTCGACGATCGGCATGGTGCTGCGCCGGCATCTCGATATCCTCGCGCAGATCGGCGGCGTCATCATCATTTTGATGGGCCTGCATTTCCTCGGGCTGCTGCGCATCGGGCTTTTTGCCCGCGAAGCGCGCTTCCAGGGCGGCGGCAAGCCGGCAACGGCGTCGGGCGCTTATATCATGGGTCTGGCCTTTGCCTTCGGCTGGACACCGTGCATCGGGCCGGTGCTGGGAGCGATCCTCGGCGTGGCGGCGGCGCGAGAAACGGTCGGCGACGGGGCGGCGCTGCTGGCGGTCTATTCGCTGGGGCTTGCAGTGCCCTTCTGGATCGCGGCCGGCTTTTCCGGCGCTTTCATGCGTTTCCTCGTGCGGTTCCGCCGCCATCTCGGCACGGTCGAAAAGGCGATGGGCGTGCTGCTCATTCTCACCGGCCTTGCCTTCATCTTCGGCTATATCAGCGCGGTCGCCATCTGGTTCCAGCAAACGTTTCCCATTCTCTCGCAAATCGGCTAGGTCGAAACATCATCCTCGGCAAGCGGGAATCGACGACGGCGCATGGCTGACATCATCGGATTGGTCCTGCCGTTCTTCGGCATGATCCTGCTGGGTTATGTGGTCGCAAAGATCACCCGGCAGCCGGTCGAGGCGCTCGGCTGGCTCAACACCTTCATCATCTACATCGCGCTGCCCGCCTTGTTCTTCAAGCTGGTGGCCAGGACGCCGATCGAGCAGCTGACGCGCGTCGATTTCATCGTCGCCAATATCAGCGCGACCTACCTCATCTTCGGCCTCGTCTTCGCCGTCGGGTTCTGGCTGCGGCGCGCGACCATCGGCGAAGCGACGATCCAGGGACTGGCCGCCGCCTATGGCAATATCGGCTATATGGGGCCGGGCCTGGCGTTGCTGGCCTTCGGGGAACCTGCGGCAGTGCCGGTGGCACTCGTCTTCTGCTTCGAGAACATGCTGCATTTCATGGTCGCGCCGGCGCTGATGGCGCTCGCCGGCGGCGAGAAGCGGCCGGCGATCCAGATTGCCGGCGGGATCGTGCACAAGATCGTCACGCATCCCTTCATCATCGCCACGGCGGCGGGCTTTGTCGCGGCCTTTGCCGGCTTCGAGCCGCCGGCGCCGCTGCAACGGCTGATCGACTATCTGGCACAGGCGGCCGCCCCTTGCGCGCTCTTCGCCATGGGCGTCACGCTGGCGCTGCGGCCTTTGAAGCGCGTGCCCATGGAGATCGGCTATATCGTGCCGGCAAAGCTCCTGCTGCTGCCGGTCACCATGTATGTCGTGCTCGGGCTTGCCGGTAATTTCGATCCGGTCTGGGTGTTCACCGCCGTGCTGCTTGCGGCACTGCCGACGGCGACGAATGTCTTCGTCATCGGCCAGCAATATGGCGTGTGGCAGGAGCGAGCGTCTGCGACGATCCTCATCACGACGGTGCTGTCCGTCGCGACGGTGACGATCCTGCTTTACCTGATCAAGTCAGGCCTGCTTGCGGGCGACCCGTTCCCGTAAACCGTCGCGAAACGCCTTGAGCGAGCCGCCGGGCTCGATGCCCTCGCGCATGACGATGCTGCGCAGCGGCCCGAGTGCCGAAAGCAGGTGCAGGCCTGCCGAGCGCAGGAACTGCACGGGCAGGAAATCGGACAGAAGCGAGCGGTTGAGCAGGTCGACGCTCATGGTGCGCGTGCGGATATCGGCCTGGCGCTTGCGATCGAAGCGCTCGCCGACGCCGTCGTCGCCCTCCTGAATGAGGTCCTTCAGTGCCATGATGTCACGCAGGCTGAGATTGAGGCCCTGGGCGCCGATCGGCGGGAAGGCGTGGGCGGCTTCGCCCACCAGCACGAAACGGCCCTTGCCGAAATGCCGGGCCGTCATGCCGGAGAGCGGAAAACTCTGCGGTGTGCCGTCGACGGTGACCTTCCCGAGCATGGACTGCATGCGCTCTTCCACGGCGCGGCCGAGATCGGCGACAGGGAGTTCGCGCAGCCGCGCCGCTTCCTTCGGCGGCAGCACCCAGACGAGACTGGAACGGCGGCCGGGCAGGGGGACCTGGGTGAAGGGGCCGCTTTCCGTGTGGAACTCCGTCGAGACATTGCCGTGCGGCCGTTCATGCGCAAAATTGAGCACGAGGGCGGCCTGCGGATAGGACCAGGCGCTGACGGCGATACCGGCGCTGTCGCGGATCTTCGATTTTTTGCCGTCGGCGCCGACCACGAGGCGTGCCGCGACGCGTTCGCCATCTTCGAGCACGAGTTCGACGCCGTGCTCGAAGGCGGTGGCGGCCGTCACGCCGCTTTCCAGCCGAAGGATGTTGCTCCGCGCGGCGATCTGCGTATTTAGCACCTCAAGGAAAGGCGCATTCGGGATGTTGTAGCCGAAGGCGGGAAGGCCGACCTCGCTGGAGCGGAAGGCGACCGGCGGGGCGCGCAGGAGCCGCGTCGTGCCGTCGAGGATCTGCATGGTTTCGAGGGCCGCGGCATGGCGCGCGATCTCATCCCATAGGCCGAGGGCCTTCAGGAAGGCGATCGACTGGTCCATCAGCGCCGTGGTGCGGCCATCGGCGGCGCGCGTGGGCGGGGCGATGAGCGCGACGCTTCGCCCCGAATCGGCGAGCGCGAGGGCCGCGAGGTTGCCGGCAAGGCCGGCGCCGACGATCGCGATATCGAATTCCTTCATGACCGACCTCTCAGACAGCGAAGCGTTACCCACAGGTTTGGCTGCTTCTACTGCGGGAAGACTAGGCCCGCAAAGAGGCAATTTCCATGGGATGAATCGGCGCAGGCGCCGGAACCGCCCGGCAGGCAGCTGATTTTCACTGGCGATGCCGGGCAATCAATGCATATTACCGGCAGTGACCGCGTAAGAGGGCGTGTTCGGCGAACCGCGGCCGATGAAAGCCCCTCAAGGGATGGACAGCCAAAGGCGATGAAGTTTTTCAACTACAAGCGCGTGCCCTACGCGGAAATCCGTGCCTTTTCCGTCCATATCCTGACGGCATCCGGGTCGTTCCTGGCCTTTCTCGGCGTCGTGGCGGCCGCCGAACACCGTTTCGTCGACATGTTCTGGTGGCTGGGCCTGGCGCTTGTCGTCGATGGCATCGACGGGCCGATCGCGCGCAAGGTGCGGGTCAAGGAAGTGCTGCCGAACTGGTCCGGCGATACGCTCGACAATGTCATCGACTATGTGACCTACGTGCTGCTGCCGGCCTTTGCGCTCTACCAGAGTGGCATGATCGGCGAGCCGTGGTCCTTCGTGGCAGCCGGCGCCATCGTCGTCTCCAGCGCCATCTACTATGCCGATATGGGCATGAAGACGGACGAATATTTCTTCTCCGGCTTTCCGGTCGTCTGGAACATGGTGGTGTTCACGCTCTTCGTTATCCAGGCAAGCGAACTGACGGCGTCGATCATCGTCTTCGTCTCGGTCTTCCTCACCTTCATGCCCATCAATTTCCTGCATCCCGTGCGCGTCGAGCGGCTGAGGGCGATCAATCTCGGCGTCTTCTTCCTGTGGGCGCTGCTCAGCGGCTACGCGCTTCTCCTGCATTTCGATACGCCGGCCTGGGTGGTCTGGGGTGTCGTGGCGACGGGGCTCTATCTTTATGTCATCGGCGCCGTCCTGCAGGCCTTTCCCAGCCTCGGGCGGTAGCCAACTCTCGGGAGAACCAGCATGACCAAGGCGATTGTCATCCGCAGTCTCGGCGGACCGGAAGTCCTGAAGCTGGAGGATGTGCCGCTTGCCGCACCCGGCCCCGGCGAGGTGCAGATCAGGCAGGCCGCCATCGGCCTCAACTTCATCGACGTCTATTTCCGCACCGGCCTCTACAAGACGGAGCTTCCCTTCGTTCCCGGCAAGGAGGGCGCCGGCACGATCACGGCGCTGGGTGACGGCGTCACGGATTTCGCCATCGGCAACCGCGTGGCCTATGCCTCGGCGGACGGCGCCTATGCGGTGGAGCGCAATGTCGCGACCAGGCATCTGGTGAAGGTGCCGGAGGGCATTTCGCTCGAAACGGCAGCGGCGATGATGCTGAAGGGCATGACGGCGCAGTACCTGCTGCTCCAGACCTATCAGGTGAAGCCGGGCACCGTGCTGCTGTTCCATGCGGCGGCTGGCGGCGTCGGCCTCATTGCCGGCCAGTGGGCGAAGGCGCTCGGCGCCACGGTGATCGGCACGGCCGGCTCGCAGGCGAAGATCGATCTCGCGCTGGCGCATGGCTATGATCACGTCATCGACTACGGCAAGGAAGATTTCGTCGTGCGGGTGCGCGAATTGACCGGTGGGGCAGGTGTCGACGTCGTCTACGATTCCGTCGGCAAGGACACGTTCCCGCAGTCGCTGGACTGCCTGAAGCCGCGCGGCCTGTTCGTCAGCTTCGGCAATTCCTCCGGCCCGGTCGATGCCTTCAACCTCGGCCTGCTGTCGCAAAAGGGTTCGCTCTACACGACGCGACCGACGCTCTTCGCCTACATCCCGACGCGCGATGCACTCGATGCATGTGCAAACTCGCTCTTTGATATTGTGCAAAGCAACAAAGTGCGTATCAATATTAATCAGACTTATCCGTTGTCCGAGGCAGGACGGGCGCACACGGATCTGGAAGCAAGAAAAACGAGTGGAACGACGTTGCTCATTCCCTGACACGACCCGAATGGGCGGCAAGGGCTGAGACCGCAGGAAAGAGGGGCAGAGTGTCAGCCGTTGGAGCGTCCGAGGGCAGCCCGTTGCTGGCTGTCCGCAGCCTGACGAAACTTTTTGGTTCGTTTGCCGCATGCAACGGCATCGATCTCGATATCCGGCCCGGCGAAATCCACGCCCTGCTGGGCGAGAACGGCGCCGGAAAATCCACCCTCGTGAAAATGCTCTTCGGCGTGCTTTCGCCGACCAGCGGGCAGATCCTGTGGAAGGGCGAGCCCGTGCGCATCCCGAGCCCAAGTGCAGCGCGCCGCCTCGGCATCGGCATGGTTTTCCAGCATTTTTCGCTTTTCGAGGCGCTGACGGTCGCGGAAAACATCGCCCTGTCGCTGAGCCCCGGCATTTCGCTCTCCAAGGTCGCGGAAGAGGCCTCGCGCCTGTCGCACCTTTACGGCCTGCCGCTCGATCCGAAGGCGCATGTCGCCGACCTTTCGGTGGGCGAACGCCAGCGCATCGAGATCGTGCGCGCGCTGTTGCAGAACCCGGAACTCATCATCCTCGACGAGCCGACCTCGGTGCTGACGCCGCAGGAGGCCGACCGGCTTTTCGAGACGCTCGCCAAGCTGAAGGCGGAAGGCCGCTCGGTGCTTTATATCAGCCACCGGCTGGAAGAGGTGCAGCGCATCTGCGACCGCGCAACGGTGCTGCGCCACGGCAAGGTCACCGGCGCCTGCGATCCGCGCCAGGAAACGCCCGCATCACTTGCCCGCATGATGGTCGGCAGCGACGTCGCCTCGGTAACGGCCGCCGGCACCAACACCAAAGGCGAGGTGCTGCTCGAAGCCAATCATCTGAGCGTCCCGGCGCGCACGCCCTTTGCCGTGACGCTGAAGAATGTCTGTCTCAAGGTGCGCGGCGGCGAGGTTCTCGCGATCGCGGGCGTTGCCGGCAATGGCCAGGGTGAGCTTTTCGATGCGCTCTCCGGCGAATATCCGGTGGCAGAAGCGTCCGCCGTCGCCATTCGCGGCAAGGCGGCCGGCAATCTCGGCATCACGGCGCGGCGGTTGATGGGCGCGGGTTTCGTGCCGGAGGAGCGGCATGGCCACGCCGCGGTGCCGGCCCTGCCGCTGTCGGACAATCTCGTGCTGGCGCGCAACCAGTCGGATCGGAAAACCTTCCTTGCCGGCGGCGTGCTCGGCATTATCAAGCACGCCGCCGTGCGCATTGCCTCCAAGCGTATTTCGGAGACGATGGACGTGCGCAAGAGCGGCGATGACCCGGCAGCCGGTTCGCTTTCCGGCGGCAATCTGCAAAAATACATCGTCGGGCGGGAGCTCGATCGCCAGCCGGCCGTGTTGATCGTCAACCAGCCGACCTGGGGCGTCGATGCGGGGGCGGCGAGCCGCATCCGCCAGGCGCTGGTGGATCTCGCGAAATCGGGCTCGGCGGTGCTGGTGATCAGCCAGGATCTCGACGAAATCTTCGAGGTGGCGACGGAAATCGCCGTCGTCAGCGAAGGGCGGCTCTCCGATGTTTACCCGGCTCACGACCTGACGCGCGAAAAGATCGGTCTGCTGATGGGCGGCATGTACGGCAAGACGGAAGGCAGCGAGGTGGCCCATGCGCATTGAACTTGAAAAGCGCGCGAATCCCTCGACGCTCTTCTCCATCCTGTCGCCGTTTCTCGCGCTGGCGCTGACGGTGGTGGCCGGCGGCATCATGTTCGCGCTCATAGGCAAGAGCCCGGTCGCAGCGCTCTACTCCTTCTTCATCGAGCCGTTGCTCGACATCTGGTCGCTGCACGAGATCGCCATCAAGGCGGCACCCCTGATCCTGATCGGCGCCGGGCTCTCGGTGTGCTACCGCTCGAACAACTGGAACATCGGCGCCGAGGGGCAGTTCATCGCCGGCGCCATTGCGGGCGCCATCGTGCCGGTCGTCTTCCACGACTGGCATTCGTCGCTCGTCCTGCCGCTGATGCTGATCTTCGGCATGATCGGCGGCGCGCTCTATGCCGCCATTCCCGCCTTCCTCAAGGCGCATATGAACACCAACGAGATCCTGACGAGCCTGATGCTGGTGTATATCGCCCAGCTCTTCCTCGACTGGCTGGTGCGCGGGCCGTGGCGCAGCCCCGATGCCTATAATTTCCCGGTGACGCGGGATTTCGTGCCGGAGGCGATCCTTCCCGAACTCATCTCGTCGGGCCGCGCCAATCTCGGCTTCGCCTTCGCCATCATTGCCGCCGTCGGACTGTGGATCATGATGCGCTACACGCTGAAAGGCTTCGAGATCACCGTGCTCGGCCAGTCGGAGCGGGCAGGGCGCTTCGCCGGCTTCTCTTCCAAGCGCATGATCTGGTTCTCGATGCTGCTTTCCGGCGCGCTCGCCGGGCTTGCCGGTATTTCGGAGGTCAGCGGCACGATCGGCAAGCTCCAGCCGATCATTTCGCCCGGCTACGGCTTCACCGCCATCATCGTCGCCTTTCTCGGCCGCCTCAATCCGCTCGGCATCATCGCCGCCGGCCTGTTCCTGGCGCTGACCTATGTGGGGGGCGAGGCGGTGCAGTTGACGCTCAGCGTCTCCGACAAGGTCACGCGCGTCTTCCAGGGGCTGCTGCTGTTCTTCGTGCTCTCCTGCGATACGCTCATCCAGTACAAGATCCGGCTGGTCTTCTCGCGGTTCGGCCAGACCACGGAAGGGAGCGCGCACTGATGGGTATCATCGAAGCGATCCTCTTGACCGTCATCACCGCCGCAACACCGCTGGTGCTGGCTTCCCTCGGCGAACTCGTCACGGAACGGTCGGGCGTGCTCAATCTCGGCGTCGAGGGCATGATGGTGATGGGCGCCGTGCTGGCCTTTGCCGCCACGCAGGCGACGGGTTCGCCCTATATCGGCATTCTCGCCGGCATTGCCTGCGGCGCGCTGTTTTCGCTGCTCTTCGGCTTCCTGACGCTGACGCTCGTCGCCAACCAGGTGGCGACTGGCCTCGCGCTCACCATTCTCGGCCTCGGCGTTTCCGGCCAGATCGGCGAGCCTTATGTCGGCATGTCGGGCATCAAGCTGCAACCGATCGTCATCCCGCTGCTCGCCGACATTCCGTTCCTGGGGCCCCTGCTCTTCAAGCAGGACCTGATCTTCTACCTGTCGATCGGGCTGGTCATCGGCGTCAACTGGTTCCTGTTCAAGAGCCGCGCCGGCCTGAAACTGCGCGCCATCGGCGACAGCCATGGCTCGGCCCATGCACTCGGCATCCATGTCATCCGCACGCGTTATCTCGCCGTGATGTTCGGCGGCGCCTGTGCCGGGCTTGCCGGTGCGCAGCTCTCGCTCGTCTATACGCCGCAATGGGTGGAAAACATGTCGGCGGGGCGCGGCTGGATCGCGCTGGCGCTCGTCGTCTTCGCCTCGTGGCGGCCTTGGCGGCTGCTGGCGGGCGGCTATCTCTTCGGCGCGGTTTCGATCAGCCAGCTGCACGCGCAGGCGTTCGGCATCGGTATTCCCTCGCAGTTCCTGTCGGCGCTTCCCTATGCCGCCACGGTGATCGTGCTCGTCCTGATATCGCACAATCGGCGCACCACGCTGATCAACACGCCCGCCTCGCTCGGCAAGCCCTTCGTGCCTGATCGATAGGAAAACAAGAAAAACAACCACTTCTAACCACAGAGGATAAAATGAAGAAAATCATTCTCGCTCTCGCCACCTCAGCCGCCGTCCTCGGCTTTGCCGCAGCCGCCAACGCCCAGGACGCCACAAAGATCTGCTTCATCTATGTCGGCTCTAAGACCGACGGCGGCTGGACGCAGGCGCATGACATCGGCCGCCAGGCCCTCCAGGCCGAATTCGGCGACAAGATCGAAACGCCGTTCCTGGAAAACGTGCCGGAAGGCCCGGATGCCGAGCGCGCCATCGAGCGCATGGCCCGTTCCGGCTGCGCGCTGGTCTTCACCACCTCGTTCGGCTTCATGGACGCGACGGTCAAGGTTGCGGAAAAATTCCCGGACGTGAAGTTCGAGCATGCGACCGGCTTCAAATCCGGCCCGAACGTCGCGACCTACAATTCGCGCTTCTATGAAGGCCGCTACATCCAGGGCCTGATCGCGGCAAAGATGTCCCAGAAGGGCGTCGCCGGCTACATCGCCTCCTTCCCGATTCCGGAAGTGGTGATGGGCATCAATTCCTTCGTGCACGGCGCGCAGTCGATTAACCCGGACTTCAAGGTCAAGGTCATCTGGGCCAACACCTGGTTCGACCCCGGCAAGGAAGCCGATGCCGCCAAGGCGCTGATCGACCAGGGCGTCGACATCCTGACCCAGCACACCGACACGACCGCGCCGATGCAGGTTGCTGCCGAACGCGGCATCAAGGCCTTCGGCCAGGCATCCGACATGATCAAGGCCGGCCCGGAAACGCAGCTGACCGCCATCGTCGACACCTGGGGCGCCTACTACATCAAGCGCACCAAGGCCGTTCTCGACGGCACCTGGAAGTCGGAGCAGGTCTGGGACGGCCTGAAGGACGGCATCCTCACCATGGCGCCCTACACCAACATGCCGGACGACGTGAAGAAGCTCGCGGAAGAGGCGGAAGCTAAGATCCGCTCCGGCGAACTGCACCCCTTCACCGGCCCGATCAAGAAGCAGGACGGCTCGGATTGGCTTGCTGACGGCGCCGTCTCCGACGACGGCACGCTGCTCGGCATGAATTTCTACATCGCCGGCGTCGACGACCAGCTGCCGAAGTAAGCTTCCCGACCCACGACGATACAGGGGCGCCTCGCAAGAGGCGCCTTTTTTCATTGTGAAAGCGGGATGACGCGAACGGACTTTGCGGAATCGGCGACGCACTTTATACCTGCCAGACTGCTCCGGAACAAAATGGGTGTTTTGGGGCGCAGGAGGGGACATATTTGCGCAGGGGTTTGCTTGAGACCGTGATCAGCGGGATGAACACGCGCACCAGCCACGCGCAGGTCGTCAACGAGCTCGGAAGAGCCATCATCGCCGGCGAGTATCCGGTCGGCGCGACCTTGCCGGGCGACGCCGATCTCGCCGCCCGCTTCAAGGTCTCCCGCACGGTCCTGCGCGAGGCGATGAAGACGCTTGCCGCCAAGGGCCTCGTCGTGCCGCGCGCGCGCATCGGCACGCGGGTGACGCCGAACACCCAGTGGAACCTCTTCGACAGCGATATCCTCACCTGGTACTTCGCCGTCGGCGTCAACGAGGATTTTCTGCTGCATCTGTCCGAAGTGCGCCTGGCTTTCGAACCGCATGCGGCAGCCCTTGCGGCACGCCATGCCTCCGAGGCCGATATCAGCCAGATGATGCGCCTTGCCGTCGCCATGGGCGATCCGGAGCACACGGCGGAAACGCTTGCCATAGCGGACCTGAAATTCCACCTCTCGGTGCTCGAAGCGTCGCGCAATCCTTTCCTGCGCACGCTCGGCAGCCTCATCGAGGCCGGGCTCGTCGGTGCCTTCAAGCTCTCTTCGCCCGCCGCCGACCGCGGCAAGATCGGCGATGTCTCGACCAGCCATATCCGCATCGTCGAGGAGATCGACAAGCGGGACGAGGACGGCGCCCGCCGCGCCATGGAGAACGTCATCCGGGTCGGCCGCGAGCGCGTCGTCCAGGCGTTGCGTCACGAAAACTAGTCAGGTCGGGGAGGGTGCGGGGAGATCCAGCTCGCCCTGCGCGCTGCCGCCATCGGTCGCCCGCCGCGCCTTTTCCGCGTCCAAGGCAATCAACTGCTCGGACATGGCGGCGGCAAGCTCGTCTTTCGCAATAATGACGTGATTGGCGCCGAACTGCCGCAGATGATCCGCCTCCGCCTGGGAGGCTGCGCGTGCCACGATGGCGAGTGCGCCATTCGCCGAGCGCGCCTGCTCGATCAGCGTGCCGGCCGCGAAGGCGTCCGGAATGGCGGCTACGAACCAGCGCGCGCCCGCGATGTTCGCCTGCGCCAGCACGCCGCGATTGCCGGCCGGCTCGCCGATCGCCTCGATGCCCTGTTCGCGCAGCGCTTCGGCAACGCCCGCCCGCTCCTCGATGACGATAAGGGGAATGCCGGCCCCGCGCAGCCGCTCGACGATGCGCCTGCCGACGCCGCCATAGCCCACCACCACCGCGTGGTCGCTGAGCGTCGTCGGCTCCGGCTCGTCTTCGTCCTGTTCCTCCGGCTGTGCGGCCGCATCCTCGCCGCCCTCCGTCTCCTCAGCGGCATCCAGTTTAGCGCCGTAATGGTCGACCGCCATAAAGAGCAGCGGGTTGACGAGGATCGAGAACAGCGCGCCCGCGACGACAAGGTCCTGCGCCACGGCCGGCAGCAGGTCCAGGCCGACGCCAAGCACCACCAGAATGAAGGAGAATTCGCCGATCTGCGCCAGGCTTGCGGCAATGGTGAGCGCGATCGTGCGCGGATAGCCGAAGGCCTTGACGATGAGGTAGGCAGCCGCCGACTTGATGAAGACGATGGTGATGAAGGTCGCGAGGATCGCCAGCGGCCGCTCGACGAGGTTGACCGGATCGAACAGCATGCCGACGGAGACGAAGAACAGCACCGCGAAGGCATCGCGCAGCGGCAGGGTTTCGCGCGCGGCCTGCTGGCTGAGCTGCGATTCCGCCAGCACCATGCCGGCAAAGAAGGCGCCGAGCGCAAAGGACACGCCGAAGAGCTTTGCCGAGCCATAGGCGACGCCGAGCGCAATGGCCAGAACCGAAAGCCGGAACAGCTCACGCGAGCCGGTATGCGCCACGTAATGCAGGATCATCGGAATGACCTTGCGGCCGACGACGAGCATCAGCGCGATGAAGGCCGAGACCTTCAGCGCCGTGACCCCGACCGCCGTCCAGACCGCGCCGATGCCCAGTGCCCGCGTCAGGTCAGGATCGACATCGGCGGTCTGCGCCGTGCCGCCCAGCACGCCGGCAAGCGGCGGCAGGAGCACGAGTGTCAACACCATGACGAGGTCCTCGACGATCAGCCAGCCGACCGCGATGCGCCCCTTTTCCGTCTCCACCATGCGGCGCTCCTGCAGCGCGCGCAGCAGCACGACGGTACTAGCGACGGAGAGCGACAGGCCGAAGACGAAACCGCTGCCCGCCGACCACCCCATCGCAAGCGCCAGCAATAGGCCGAAGAAGGTCGCGACGACGATCTGGCCGAGCGCGCCCGGAATGGCGATCGCCCGCACCGAGAGAAGATCCTTCAGCGAAAAATGCAGGCCCACACCGAACATCAGCAGGATCACGCCGATTTCCGCCAGTTCGTTTGCCAGTTTCTGATCGGCGACGAAGCCCGGCGTGAAGGGGCCGATGACCACGCCTGCCAAAAGGTAGCCGGCTATCGGCGGCAGGCGAAAACGATGGGCGACCAGCCCCGCGAGGAAGGCGAGGCAGATACCGGCAACCAGCGTGGCGATCAGCGGTGTCGCATGGGGCAAGCGCGTCTATCCTGATTCCGTGGGAATTCAAGAGGATAGGGTAGGGCGGCCCGCCGCCCCGCGCAAGACGCGAATCGGAAAGAACGCGCCGCGCTTCAGTCGTCGTTGCTGGCGTTCAGCTCTTCCGGCCGCATGCCCTCATCCGCCGCTTTGGTTGCGAGCTGGGCCGCCCCCATCGCCTGGTAGAGGTTGAACAGCGATTCGCTGGCGCGCGCCGCAAGGCGGAACCATTCCGTATTGCCGGCAATGGCGGGGTGGTGGAGCAGCTGGTCATCGACGAGATCGAGCACGATGGAGGTGGTGTGCACCGCCTCATGGAAGCCGAAGGAGCCGGAGGTGTAGTGCGCCAGCAGTTCCGTCGACGTCATGGCGCGCTCTTCGGCCAGAATGTCGAGCTGCTTCAGCCGTTCGTCTTCCAGTTCGATGTCGGTGCTTTCCAGCATGGTCCGTCTCCGTTGCCGTCGTCGCGTCAGAAATACTCGATTCGCACATAGCGGTGGATGAGAAGTAACGAACGATCCGGCTGGATGCGATAGGTTTCGACGACCGGGCGACCATATTGGTCATTGAACGTGTGTTCGAACGTGCTGCCGATCGGTGCCTTGGTCAGTTTCGTGCGCGGCTGGCCGTTATAGGTGATGCTGCCGCGAATGGGCTCGACGCCGCCGGAATAACCCGCAGTGCAGGCGGCAAGCGAAAGGGCGGCGAGACAGGCGAGGGCTATCCGGACCATGATGATCTCCTTCTGCCTCGAAATCTAGCAGATCGCCGCCGCGCATCCAGATGGAAAAAGGCGGCCGAAGCCGCCCGTTTCGCGTGTCAGCCCTGCGGCGTGAGCGTCACCGACGTGCCGGTGGCGGCAAGGTTCAAGCCGATCTGACCGCTGACGCTGATCGTCTGCAGGTGGATCGAGCCGGACGTGCCCCCGACGAGCAGGTTGGTGCCGACGCCGAAGCCGAGCGTGGCTTCCGCCGTGGCGCCCTGATAGAGGCCGCCGAGCGAACCCTGGTGGTAGCCGGCCGTCGGCGCGAAGACCGCCCACACGATGCGGCCCTGCGTGGTGAAACCGAGATCCACGCCCATCTTGCGGATGACGCCGGAATAGGTGTCATGCTCGCCGCGGGTCGACGAGAAGACGCAATCGACGGACTTCGCCGAGCCGAGCACGTAACCGACGCCGCCGCCGACATCGCAGGTCAGCATGCCGATCTTGACGCCGTCGCGATCGCCGCGGTCGACGGAGACCGGTGCTTCCTCGCGGATAACCATGTCCGCCGCGCCAGCCGTGGTTGCGAGAGCCTGCGCAAGGCTCAGCGCGAGGACTGTTCCAAGCTTCTTGTTCATCTGTGCACTCCTTCTAACTGGCACGATAATGGCGAATCCGGTGCTTTGGTTCCGGTCGCAGCCGCATCTCATGGTGAAGATCGTGGCGGAGTGTGGGCAAGTAACTTTTTGCTAACAAATAGTGCGCACGCATGTGGCCGGCGCCCGCCGGCTGAGGCTTTTCAACAACATATCGGGCAGGGAGCGCGCATTCGGCGCGCTCACACGTCGTTGATCGTCGGCAGATGGGTGATCACTTCGTCCCGGCGCTTCTCATCGAGCGGCGCGATATGCGCGTTCCAATAGGCCTCGGCCGCGCGCGTCTCGTGTTTCCACTGCCGCGTGCTGACATGGTTGTCGTCGATCTTCGCGAGCCGGCGGCCGCCGAGGCGGAGATAGTCTGCGGCGAGTTTTGCGGTGGATGTCTGTTCCATGGCCAGGCTCCTCTGGTGACGGATCAAAACAGTTCTCGCCGCCCGATTGTTCCGGCAATAAAAAAGGCCGGGGCGAAACCGCACCGACCTTCCTCATCATCACCTGTTCACCCGTGCCAGTACATCCGTGGTCAAAAGCATCAGGTGATGCGGCCATCGCGAGCGGCAGAAGCTTTCCAGCGCTCATCAGCAAGGCCGATGACGGTGATATAGGGGGCCATTGTGTTCAAATCAAGGGCCGTCATCCCACATTGACGAGACAGGCAAAACTGCTAAAAAGCCGCATCGCCTGAAGGGGCGGCAAACCGGCCTGAAACCCGGTGTTGCGGCTTTTCCAAAAACCGGGAAAAGAGCACCCTTCATCGATAGGGGAAGAGTGTCCGAGTGGTTTAAGGAACCGGTCTTGAAAACCGGCGTAGGCGAGAGTCTACCGTGGGTTCGAATCCCACCTCTTCCGCCATCCCCCTGCTACTTTTCCCGACTTGTTGCTGACGCATTGTCATCCTAGAATTCCCGTGCAGCCAAAAGCGATTTGTCGGCTGGATGCGAGATAAGGGGAGGCAGCGATGGACGTGCTTCGAGACCCCACGCATATCGGCATGTTTGAACCGCAGGATCTCGATATCCTGAAAGGTGTTTTCACCCGGTTGACGGCAGCCAAGAGCCCCGGGCTCGACGAGGCGCGGGAGCGATCTCTGGCGCGCTCGATCATCACGCTGTACCGACACGGCGTGCGCGATCCAGAACAGCTCTTCGACGTGCTGCATATCCAGACATCCTGAAGGTTTGAACCGCGCCGATGTGGCCAAAACTCGCTGACAGTAAAGCGGGCGTTTTAACCATATGGAAACCATAATTCATCGAAGCTGGCCGCGGGCTTCCTATCCATTCGCAATTTTGCCATGTTATTGGCATGATTAACGTACTGTTATTTACTGAGTGGCATTGACGGCCGGCTTGCAGGGGCAAGGCAGGTTGGCTGGCGCACCGTCGGGGACAATAGCGGCGTGGGACATAAAAACTTCGAGAAGAACGTGACCCGGTTTGGCATGGGCCTGCGGTTGCTGGCTATTCCGCTGGTCTGCGCGGGCCTTGCGGCCTGTGCCACGACGACACCGGCGCCCACCAAGAAGAAGGTGCGCGGCAAGGAATATTTCTCCGAATCCGAATATGGCGTGAAGGCGAGCCCGCGCGTCGTCGAGGACGGGCAGGCCGTGCCGAAGGGCGGCGGCCGCTACCAGCTCGGCAAGGCCTATCAGGTCCGGGGCAAGTGGTACAAGCCGCGCGAAGAGCCCGGTTACAACAAGACCGGCCTCGCATCCTGGTACGGCTCCGCCTTCCACGGTCGCCGGACGGCGAATGGCGAGGTCTACGACCGCTACCATCTTTCCGCCGCGCACCCGACATTCCCGCTGCCGAGTTATGCCCGCGTCACGAACATGGAGAACGGCACGTCGGTCGTCGTTCGTGTCAACGATCGCGGTCCGTTCCATGAAGGCCGGGTGATCGACGTTTCCTCGAAGACTGCCGACCTGCTCGACATGAAGCGCACCGGCACGGCCAAGGTGCGCGTGCAATATGTCGGCAAGGCGCCGCTCGAGGGCAACGACATGCCCTATCTGATGGCTTCTTACGTCACCAAGGGCTCGCGCGTGCCGGCGGTCGATCCGGGCGGCCAGATCGCGACGGGCGTCATGGTGGCCTCCGCCGACGACAGCGCGCTGCCGGGCGTGGGTGAGGGCACGCTTACCGTTCCCGAACAGAGCACGATGACGGCGCTCGCCAAGACGACGCCGACGACGGATGCCTTCCAGGCGATGGAACAGTTCGTCATGCTGCCGGAAATCGGGCCGCTGCCGATGGAACGGCCGAATTTCGTGCCCGACCTTTCGACCGAGCCGAGCTATGCCGCCGCCTATGCGGACGAGCGCGTGCGCGACGCCGCCGGCGCCTTCGACGCCCTCCTGACGATCGACGGAAAACTCACGCCGCTCTCCGCACTCGCCGACAACGCGGGCTGATCGCCCGCGTCCCCGAAGCCGTTTGCGCAATGCAGGCGGCTGTGGGAGTGTGACGACATCCCGGAGTCGCCATGCATCGCCGCCTTTTCGCCGCCGTCGTTTTTTCCCTGTTTTTCATCAGCGTTGCGCACGCCCAGTCCGCGGCGCCGCAAGCCGGCTTCGACGTCAAGGCGAAGCAGGTCTATCTTATAGAGGCGCAAACCGGCACGGTGCTGTTCGCCCGCGCCGAGGACGATGCCGTTCCGGCCGCCTCGCTCGCCAAGCTGATGACCATGGCAACGGTGTTCAAGGCGCTTGCCGAGGGCGGCATCACGCTTGAGACGCAATATCCGGTGACCGAATATGCCTGGCGCACCGGCGGCGCGCCGTCGCGCACCTCCACCATGTTTGCCTCGCTGAAATCGAATGTGCGCGTGGAGGATCTGATCCGCGGCGTCACGGTGCAGTTCGCCAACGATGCCTGCATCATCCTGGGCGAGGGCATTGCCGGCTCGGAGAGCGCGTTCGCCGAACGCATGACGGAGGAGGCGCGGGCGCTCGGGCTGGTGAAATCGAACTTCGCCAATTCCACCGGCCTACCGAACCCGGAAAACCGGGTGACGATGCGCGAGATGGTGCTGCTCGCGCGCCACCTGCAGACGACCTACCCGCAGCACATGCGCTACTATCTCGAACCGGAATTCGAGTGGAACAAGATCAAGCAGCGCAACCGCAATCCGCTGCTGGCGCTGAATATCGGCGTGACGGGCTTCGTCACCGGCTTTTCGGAGGAGGGCGGATATTCGATCGTCGCGGCGGTGAACCGGGATGGCAAGCACCTGCTGCTCGCCATGGGCGGCCTGGAAAACGAAAAGACGCGCATCGAGGAATCCCGCCGCATCATCGAATGGGCGCTCTCTTCCTTTGAACGGCGCACGCTGTTCAAGGAGGGCGAGGCCATTGCGGATGCGAGCGTCTATGGCGGCGATGCCTCGACGGTGCCGCTGGTCGCCGGCGAGCAGGTGGACGTGTTTCTGCCGAAGGACAATTCGCAGCGCCTCGTCGCGCGCGTCGTCTATAGCTGGCCGGTGCGCGCGCCCGTCACGCCGGGGCAGGCGGTCGGCACGCTGAAAATCTGGAACGACAAGCAGCTTTTGCGCGAGGTGCCGGTGAAGACGGCGGGCACGGTGGGCGAGGGCACGCTGCGGGCGCGCGCGCTCGATGCGCTGATCGAACTCTTCTTCTTCTGGATTTGAAAGGGCGAAGCGGGGCGAAAAGCGTTTCGCCGGCCGGAAACATGGGTTAGTAGTGATCCCGAGTCATTCCGGCCTTTGCCGGATATTGCCAGGGAAATGGAAGTAGGATTTGTCTGCCGCACCGGGTTTGTTTGTCACGTTCGAAGGCGGCGAGGGCGCCGGAAAGTCGACGCAGATCCGGCTTCTGGCGGCAGCCTTGCGTGAACGCGGCCTCACCGTGCTGATGACGCGCGAGCCCGGCGGCTCCAAAGGGGCGGAGGCCGTGCGCCATGTTCTGCTTTCCGGGGCCGCGGAACCCTACGGCATTCGCATGGAGGCCGTGCTCTTTGCCGCCGCGCGCAGCGATCATGTCGAGCAGGTCATCCGCCCGGCGCTTGCGGCAGGCACGGTCGTGCTGTGCGACCGCTTCATGGATTCCTCCCGCGTCTACCAGGGCATCACCGGCAATCTGGAGCAACCCTTCATCGAGGCGCTGGAGCGCGTGGCCATCAACGGCGTCGTGCCGGATTGCACGATCATCTTCGACCTGCCGGCCGCCATCGGCCTGGAACGCGCCCGCAAGCGCAGCACCGGGGCGGGCGAGAGTGCCGAGCCCGATCGCTTTGAGAAGGAAGAGCTGGAGACGCATGAAAAACGCCGCGAGGCCTTCCTCGACATCGCCGAGCGCGAGCCGCTGCGCTGCCGCGTGGTGGATGCGACCGAAACGCAGGAGGTGATCGCGGCGCAGGTGCTTTCCATCGTCGAGACCCTGCTGCCGATCACGGCCGAGGGTCGGCCGGAGCATGTCTCGTGAGCGACGAGCGGCCGGGCATTCTCGACGGCGCGGTCCATCCCGCCGAGCAGACGACGCTTTTCGGCCACGCCGAGGCCGAAGCCTTCCTGGCGCGCTCCTACCGCTCCGGCAAGGGGCACCACGCCATCCTGATCGAGGGACCGCAGGGTATCGGCAAGGCGACGCTCGCCTTCCGCTTCGCAAACCACGTTCTGCACCATCCCGAGCCCGCCGAGGCGCCGGAGACCATGGCAGACCCATCGCCCGCAGCCCCCATCACCCGTCAGCTAGCGGCCGGCGCTTCGCACAACCTGCTGCATCTCTCCCGCCCGGTAGACGAGAAAACCGGCAAGATAAAATCGGCCATCACGGTGGACGAGGTGCGCAAGGCCGGCAAATTCCTGGCGCAGACCTCGGGCACCGGCAACTGGCGCATCATCGTCATCGATCCGGCGGACGACCTGAACCGCAACGCTGCGAACGCGATCCTGAAAATCCTGGAAGAGCCGCCCAAACGCTCGCTGTTCCTCGTGCTGACCCACGCGCCCGGAAAACTGCTGCCGACGATCCGCTCGCGCTGCCTGCCGTTGACGCTCTCGCCGCTTTCGGAAAACGACCTTGCCGCCGCGCTGGAAAGCCTCGGCGCAGCACCTTCGGGTCCGCGGGCAGGGGATGTGCTCTCCGCCGCCCGGGGCAGTGTTTCCGAAGCATTGAAGCTGGTGAACTACGGCGGCTTCGACATCGTCGAGGCTTTTCGCACCATCGTCGCAGCCCCGGCGGAGCCGCCGCGCCGCGACGTGCACAAGCTTGCCGACGTGCTTTCGGCGAAGGACAGCGACACGGTCTTCTCCTTCTTCTGCCAGCACGCCACCGATTTCGTGACCGACGCCGCCCGCGCTGCCGCCCTTACCGGCGACATTTCCCGCGCCGACCGCCTCGCCCAGCTCACCTCGCTGCTCAACGAGCGCATCACCCTCGCGCAGGCCTATAATCTCGATCGAAAACAGACGATCATCAGCGTGCTCGACGACATCCGCGCCTCGCTTTAAGTCAACTTGCTGTTTCCCTCTCCGCCCGCATGGTCTAATACCTTGCGGCATTGCACAACCGAAGACAGAACGCACCCATGACCGACACGTCCCGTTTCTACATCACGACCGCCATTTCCTATCCGAACGGCAAGCCGCATATCGGCCATGCCTACGAGCTGATCGCGACGGATGCCATGGCGCGTTACCAGCGGCTCGACGGACGCGACGTGTTCTTTCTGACGGGAACGGACGAACACGGCCAGAAGATGCAGCAGACGGCACGCAAGGAGGGCATTTCCCCGCGGGAGCTTGCCGATCGGAATTCGAAAGAATTCAAAGATATGGCCGTTCTTCTTAATGCGTCGAACGATGATTTCATCCGCACGACCGAAGAGCGCCATTACGAGGCCTGCGCCGAGATCTGGCGCCGCATGGCCGCCAATGGCGACATCTACAAGGACAGCTATGCCGGCTGGTATTCCGTGCGCGACGAGGCCTATTACCAGGAAAACGAGACGGAAAAGCGCGACGACGGCGTGCGTTACGGACCCCAGGGCACGCCTGTCGAATGGGTGGAGGAGGAGAGCTATTTCTTCCGTCTTTCCGCTTACCAGGACAAGCTCCTCAAGCACTATGAGGACAACCCGGACTTCATCGGCCCGGCCGAGCGCCGCAACGAGGTGATCTCCTTCGTGAAGTCCGGCCTCAAGGACCTCTCCATGTCGCGCACGACCTTCGACTGGGGCATTCCGGTGCCGGGCGATCCGGCGCATGTCATGTATGTCTGGGTCGACGCGCTGACCAACTACATTACCGCGACCGGCTACCTGACCGACCCGGAAGGCCCGCTGGCAAAATACTGGCCGGCGAACATCCACATCATCGGCAAGGACATCATCCGCTTCCACGCCGTCTATTGGCCGGCCTTCCTGATGTCGGCCGGCGTGCCGCTGCCCGAACGCGTCTTCGCGCATGGCTTCCTGCTCAACAAGGGCGAGAAGATGTCGAAGTCGCTCGGCAACGTGGTCGATCCGGTCAACCTGGTGAACCATTTCGGCCTCGACCCGATCCGCTACTTCTTCCTGCGCGAAGTCTCTTTCGGCCAGGACGGCAGCTATAGCGAGGAGGGCATCGCGACCCGCATCAATTCCGACCTTGCCAACGGCATCGGCAATCTTGCCAGCCGCTCGCTGTCGATGATCGTGAAGAACTGCGACGGCAAGGTGCCGGAGTGTGGCGAACTCACCGACGCCGATCGTGCGATGCTCGCGTCCGTCGATGCGCTCTATGCGCTGACCCGCGAGGAAATGGGCCGGCAGCAGATCCACAAGGCGCTGGCCGCGATCATCGCCGTCGTCTCGGAGGCCGACCGCTATTTCGCCGGCGAGGCGCCCTGGGCGCTGAAGAAGACCGATCCGGTCCGCATGGGCACCGTGCTGTATGTGACGGCGGAAGTCGTGCGCCAGATCGCGATCCTGCTGCAGCCGTTCATGCCGAAATCCAGCCGCAAGATGCTCGATCTCGTCGCTTCCCCCGTCGAAAAGCGCCATTTCGCGGCGCTCGGCGAGGCCGGCCGTCTTGTCAGCGGCACGCCGCTGGAAGCGCCGACGCCGGTCTTCCCGCGCTACGTGGCGCCCGAGGCCTGACGCGGCGATGCTGATCGACACCCATTGCCATCTGGATTTTCCGGATTTCGAAGCGGAGCGCGACTACATCGTCGCGCGGGCGCACGCGGCCAGCGTGAAGCAGATGATCACGATTTCGACGCGGGTGCGGAAATTCCCGACGATCCTGGCGATCGCCGAAAGATACCCGTCGGTCTTCTGCTCGGTCGGCACGCATCCGCACAATGCGGACGAGGAGCTGGACGTCTCCGTGGCGGAGCTTGTCGAGCTCTCGAAGCATCCGCGTGTCGTGGCGATCGGCGAGGCGGGTCTCGACTATTTCTACGACAACGCGCCGCGCGACGCGCAGGCGACCGGCCTCGTCAACCACATCGCCGCCGCACGCGAGACCGGCCTGCCGCTCGTCATCCACAGCCGCTCGGCGGATGAGGACATGGCGGCGATCCTGACGGCGGAAACGGGGAAGGGCGCCTTCCCCTTCCTGCTGCATTGTTTCTCTTCCGGCCCGGACCTTGCGCGCATCGGCGTCGAACTCGGCGGCTATGTTTCGTTTTCCGGCATCCTGACCTTCCCGAAATCGGAAGAGCTGCGCGAGGTCGCCAAGACCGTGCCGCTGGAGCGCATGCTGGTGGAAACCGACGCGCCCTACCTCGCGCCAAAACCGTTCCGCGGAAAGCGCAACGAGCCGGCTTACGTGGCGCACACTGCCGCCGTGCTCGCCGAGACCATCGGCGTCAGCGCGGAAGAGATCGCCCGCATCACGACCGAAAACGCCTTCCGCGTCTTCTCGAAGATGCCACGGGTGTAGCGGTGGTCTACCGGCGGCGCTTCACCATTCTCGGCTGCGGCTCGTCGCCCGGCGTGCCGCGCATCACCGGCGACTGGGGCGCCTGCGATCCCGCCAACCCGAAGAACCGCCGCACCCGCGCGGCCTTCCTCGTCGAGCAGTTCGGGCCGCTCGGCTGCACCACCGTCGTCATCGATACGGGGCCGGACTTCCGCACGCAGATGATCGCCGCGGGCGTGGAAAACATCGACGCGGTGCTCTACACGCACGCCCATGCCGACCATATCCACGGCATCGACGATATCCGCGGTTTCGTGCTGCTCAATCGCAAGCAGGTGCCGATCTGGGCGGATGCCATCACGATGGAGCGTATCCGCGAGGGTTTCGGCTATTGCCTGAAGACGCCGGCGGGCAGCATGTATCCGCCGATCGTGACGGAGAACCTGATCGAGCCGATGGACTCGCCGGTGACGATAACGGGAGCAGGGGGCTCGATTGTGTTCCAGCCCCTGCTCCAGGTGCACGGCTCGATCCATTCGCTGGGGTTTCGCATCGGTGACATCGCCTATTGCAGCGATATCAGCGACTTTCCGGACGAGACGGTCCCACGGCTGCAAGGCCTCGACGTGCTGATCGTCGATGCGCTGCAATATCGCTTCCATTCGAGCCATCTGTCGCTCAGCCAGGCGCTGGAATGGATCGAACGCCTGAAGCCGGCGCGCGCCATCCTGACCCATATGCATGTGCCGCTCGATTACGACAACGTGCAAAAGGAAACGCCGGCCCATGTGGAACCGGCGTTTGATGGCTTGAGTTTCGAGGTCGAACTCGCCGACGATCAGGCGAAGTAAGGTGCCAGATTGTTGCGGATACGGTCCAGCACCGTCTTTCCGGAAAGATCCGGCACAAAAGTCTTTCCGGTAATCTGTTCAAAGGCCTGGATGTAGACCTTCGAGGTCTGCTCGACCAGGTCGCGCGGGATTTCCGGAATCGGGTCCTTGTAGGGATCGCAGCGCTCGGTGACCCAGGCGCGCACGAAATCCTTGTCGAAGCTCGCCGGGCGGCCGCCCTTGGCAAAACTCTCTTCGTAGCTCTCGGCGATCCAGTAGCGGCTCGAATCCGGCGTGTGGATCTCGTCGGCCAGCACGATGCGGCCGTCCTTGTCCGTGCCGAACTCGTATTTGGTGTCGACGAGGATGAGGCCGCGCTCGGCCGCGCGCGCCTGGCCGCGCGCAAAGAGCGACAGTGCATATCGCGACACCGTTTCCCATTGCTCCGTTGTCAGCAGGCCCTGGGCAAGGATTTCCTCGCCGGAAAGCGGTTCGTCATGCCCGCCGTCAAAGGCCTTGCTGGTGGGCGTGATGATCGGCTCGGGCAGTTTCTCGTTGTCGCGAAGACCGTCCGGCAGCGTGATGCCGTACATCTGGCGTTCGCCCTTGCGGTATTTCGTCAGGATCGAGGTGCTGGTCGTACCGGCGAGATAACCGCGCACGACGACCTCGACCGGCAGGATATCGAGCCGGGTGCCGATGACGACGTTTGGGTCTGGATAGGCCAGCACATGGTTCGGGCAGATGTCGGCGGTTTCCTCGAACCAGTAGCGCGCCGTCTGCGTCAGCACCTGGCCCTTGAAGGGAATGGCCGTCAGGATGACGTCGAAGGCGCTGAGCCGATCCGTCGCGATAATGATGCGGCTGCCATCGGCCAGGTCATAATTCTCGCGGACCTTGCCGTTGTAGCGGTTCGGCAGTTCCGGGATATGGGCGTCGGAGAGAATGCGCAACTCGCTCATCGGTGCAGGCTTTCGCTGTTGGTTCCGTCTGCCGTTTCGCTTAAAGCTGCGAGAGGTGCCGGGTCAAGGCGGAAACGGGTTTCCAGCGTCTTTGGGCGTTTCGGCACACCATTTAGTTCCATAATCTATCTTATCCGATTTATGGATAGGGTCTTCTGGCAGCCCACCATGCCCGCTCCCAGACCACAATCCCACGTTTCAGATGTCGACTATCCCACGCGCTCGAGAGTAGATTGCCTCCAGATTCGGCGCGCCGCCCTTCAACTTTTTCACCGCGATATCCAGATGCCCGACATTCCTCTGCTCGAAACCAATCGCCTCGTCTTGCGCGGCTTTCAAATTGACGACCTCGACGCGACGGCGGCGATGTGGGCCATGCCTGAGGTCGTGCGCTACATAGGCGGAACGCCCTTGTCTCGCGAGCAATCCTGGGCCCGCATGCTCCGCCATATCGGCATGTGGAGCGTCATGGGTTTCGGGTTCTGGGCGATCACGGACAAGGTCTCCGGCCAGCTTATCGGAGAAGCCGGGTTCCATGAGATGCGCAGAGCCCTCACGCCCAGCATCGAGAACACCATGGAAGCCGGCTGGGGACTGATCCCCGATGTCCAGGGCCGCGGCTATGCCAGCGAAGCCCTCGATGCGATGTGGTCCTGGGCGAAGACGAACAAGGCCGGCGTTCCCGTCACCTGCATCATCGACGCGCAGAATGCGGCCTCCATACGCCTAGCCGACCGGCACGGGTTCCGGGCGTTTGCCCGGTCGACATATCAGGGGTCCGAAATCGTGGTCTTCCACAAGGACCGGATTGCTTCATCGGAAAGCGCTTAAAAGCTGCCCTGCCCGCGCCATCACGAATTAGTGATATTATATATTTACTTTAAGTAATTACTATATTATTTTGTTTTAAAAAGAAAAATTCTATAAAATTTCTGCGAAAAGCAGCCGTACGTATCTCATGCGGCTCTTTGCAAGTTCCCGTGCTACTCTAGCTTTCGCCGAAAAGGAGTGTGCGCCATGAAATTGCCTGCCGCCGTGTTCCTTTGCGTTTCCCTCTGTCTCCTTCCGCTGGAAGCCGTGCGGGCCGATGAGCCTGTCGATACGGCGCAAACCGTCATCCAGAGCCAGATCACCGCCTTCTTGAATGACGATGCCAAGACGGCCTATTCCTTCGCCTCGCCGACCATCCGGGGAAAATTCCCGAGCGAAGACGTCTTCTTCGACATGGTGAAGAAGGGCTATGCCCCGGTCTATCGGCCGGGCAATTTCGCCTTCGGCCGCTCCAAGGTGACCGGCGACATGGTGGTGCAGGAGGTGCTGATCTCCGCGCCGGATGGCAAGGACTGGACGGCGCTCTACCAGGTCGTGAAGCAGCCGGACGGCAGCTACAAGATCAACGGCGTGCACATGGTGCGTTCGGCGCCGGGGCCGGAAATCTAAGCCTGAAGCATCAGAGCGGGGCGATGTCGCCCCTCGCCCAGCCTTCCTGCGTCTCCGCCATGAAGTCGGCGAAGCGGCCTTCCTCGATCGCCTTGCGGATGCCGGCCATCAGGTCCTGATAGTAGGCCAGGTTGTTCCAGGTCAGCAGCATGCCGCCGAGCGATTCATTGGCGCGCACGAGATGGTGCAGGTAGGCGCGCGAATAGTCGCGGGCGGCCGGGCAGTTCGATTCCTCGTCGAGCGGGCGCATGTCTTCGGCGTGGCGGGCGTTGCGCAGGTTGATGCGGCCGCGGCGGGTGAAGGCCAGGCCGTGGCGGCCGGAGCGGGTCGGCATCACGCAATCGAACATGTCGATGCCCCGGGCGACCGATTTCAGCATGTCGTCCGGCGTGCCGACGCCCATCAGGTAACGCGGTTTTTCGGTCGGCAGGTGCGGAACGGTCGTGTCGATCATGTCGAGCATGACCTCCTGCGGCTCGCCCACCGCGAGGCCGCCGATGGCGTAGCCCTTGAGGCCGAGGCCGGACAAGGCATCCGCCGAGCGCACGCGCAACTCGGGGATATCACCGCCCTGCACGATGCCGAACATCGCCTTGCCGGGCTGGTCACCGAAGGCCACCTTGCAGCGTTCGGCCCAGCGCAACGACATTTCCATGGCGCGCTCGATTTCCTTCGGCGACGCGGGCAGTGCCACGCATTCGTCGAGCTGCATCTGGATATCGCTGCCGAGCAGGCCCTGGATCTCGATCGATCGTTCTGGCGACATATGGTGCAGCGCGCCGTCGACATGGCTCTTGAAGGTGACGCCCTGCTCGTCGAGCTTGCGCAGGCCCGAGAGCGACATGACCTGGAAACCGCCGCTGTCGGTGAGGATCGGATATTGCCAGCGGATGAGCTCGTGCAGGCCGCCAAGCCGCGCGACGCGCTCGGCGCCCGGGCGCAGCATCAGGTGGTAGGTGTTGCCGAGGATGATGTCGGCGCCGAGGTCGCGCACCTGGTCGAGATACATCGCCTTAACGGTGCCGGCCGTGCCGACGGGCATGAAGGCCGGCGTGCGGATCGTGCCGCGCGGCATGGAGACCTCGCCGCGCCGCGCCTTGCCATCGGTGGCCAGCAGTCTGAACTCAAAGTTTTCGGTCATCGGTCGTTCCGGAAAAGCAGGCTGGAGTCGCCGTAGGAATAGAAGCGGTAGCCGGTCGTGATCGCATGCGCATAGGCGCCGCGCATCGTCTCCAGGCCGGAAAAGGCGGAGACGAGCATGAACAGCGTCGACTTCGGCAGGTGGAAGTTGGTCATCAGCATGTCGGCGGTGCGAAAACGGTAGCCGGGCGTGATGAAGATGCCCGTGGCGCCGGACCAGGGCTTGATCGTGCCATCCGCGTCCGCCGCACTTTCGAGGAGGCGCAGCGACGTCGTGCCGACGGAGACGATGCGCCCGTCCCTCTCCCTGACCGCGTTGAGCGCGTCGGCCGTCTCTTGCGAGACGTAGCCGATCTCCTCGTGCATGACGTGCTCGGTCGTATCGTCAGCCTTGACCGGCAGGAAGGTGCCGGCGCCGACATGCAGCGTCACGAAATGGCGCTCGACGCCGAGCGCGTCGAGCTTTTCGAAGAGCGCATCGGTGAAATGCAGGCCGGCAGTCGGAGCGGCGACGGCGCCCTCCTCGCGAGCGTAGATCGTCTGGTAATCGCGGCGGTCCGCTTCGTCGTCCTCGCGCTTGGACGCGATGTAGGGCGGCAGCGGAATATGGCCGACGGTGGCGATGGCGCGGTCGAGTTCCTGGCCGGAGGCCTCGAAATGCAGCGTGATATCGCCGCCCTCGCCCTTCGCCTCGACGATCGCTGCAAGACTGTCGCCGAATGTGATGCGGTCGCCCAGCTTGATGCGTTTTCCGGGCTTGGCAAAAGCCTTCCAGCGGTCGGCGGCGATGCGCATGTGCAGCGTCGCGGACACTTTCTGGCCGCCGGCACCTTCTCGGTGGCGGATGCCTTCGAGCTGGGCGGGAATGACGCGCGTGTCGTTGAAGACCAGCGCGTCGCCGGCCCTGAGCAGCGACGGCAGATCGCCGACGGTGCGGTCCTCGTAGGGAGGCTCGTTTGCCGGGCGCACGACGAGCAGCCGTGCGGCCTCGCGCGGGCTGACCGGGCGCAGCGCGATGTTGTCTTCCGGCAGATCGAAATCGAAGAGGTCGACGCGCATGGCAGGCCTCAGTACAAACGGATCATCAGCGCGCCGACGACCAAAAGCATGGCGCCGGCGATGCGGCCGACGGACAATTCCCGCACCGCCATGCCGAGAAAGCCGATGCGGTCGAGCAGGATGCCGGCGAGAAGCTGGCCGGAGACGGCAAAGGCCATGACGGCGGCCGCGCCGATGCGCGGCGTCAGGAAGATCGCGGTCGTGACATAGACCGTGCCGAGCGCGCCGCCGGCGACATAGAGCCAGAAGGCCGGACCGCGCCAGTCCGGCGCCCGGCCCTCGAAGGACGAGGTGGCCAGCACCACGATGGCGAGGATGAGCGCGCCGGACAGAAACGAGACGCAGGCCGCCGCAACCGGCATGCCCAGCCCGCGGCCGAGCAGCGCATTGATCGGAGCCTGGATAGCGATGCACGCGCCGGCCGCAATGCCGAGCAGCGCCCAGAGAAAAGCAGCCATGTCGAGTGTCTCTTGAAAAGCGCACAAAGAAAAACCGCGCCCGCCGGGGCGAGCGCGGTCGAAATCGAACGTTGTCTATCAGGCAGTCGCGTCGGCGGCAACCTTCATCGAAACGATGGTATCGGGATCGCGCACGGGCTCGCCGCGCTTGATCTTGTCGATATTGTCCATGCCTTCGATGACCTGGCCCCAGACGGAATACTGCTTGTTGAGCCAGGGGGCATCCGTGAAGCAGATGAAGAACTGCGCGTTGGCGGAGTTCGGCATCTGGCTGCGGGCCATCGAGCACGTGCCGCGCACATGGTTCGTGTTGGAGAATTCGGCCTTCAGGTCCGGCTTTTCCGAGCCGCCCATGCCGGCGCGGGCCGGGTTGAAGTCCTTGCCGCCGGTCTTGCCGTACTGCACGTCGCCGGTCTGCGCCATGAAGTCCTCGATGACGCGGTGGAACACGACGCCGTCATAGGCGCCTTCGCGCGTCAGTTCCTTGATGCGCGCCACATGTCCCGGAGCGAGATCCGGAAGAAGCTGGATGACCACCTTGCCCTTGGTGGTTTCCATGATGATGGTGTTTTCCGGATCCTTGATCTCGGCCATGGTCTTTCTCCTTCAGAAGCGTGTTGCGCAAAAGTGTGAAGCGATTTTGCGATTACAACAGGCAGAAAATAAAAGGTGGAATTATTTGCCGACCGTAACCTTGACCATGCGATCAGGGTCGGTCACGGAACCGTTGTTGGCGTCGTCGCCGCGTTTGATCTTGTCGACGTTTTCCATGCCCGAGACCACCTTGCCGACGACCGTATACTGGCCGTTCAGGAAGTCGCCAGGCGCGAACATGATGAAGAACTGCGAGTTGGCGGAGTTCGGGTCCTGCGACCGCGCCATGCCGACCGTGCCGCGCTCGAAGGGCACGTTGGAGAATTCCGCCGGCAGGTCCGCCTGGCTGGAGCCGCCCGTGCCGGCCGCCTGCGCCTGGTAGCCGTCGGCCAGATCGCCGTACTGCACGTCGCCGGTCTGCGCCATGAAGCCTTCGATCACGCGGTGAAAAGCGACGTTGTCGTATTCACCGGCAGCGGCCAGCGCCTTCATGCGCTCGACATGCTTCGGCGCGACCTGCGAATTGAGTTCGATGACGACCGGGCCGTCCTTCAGCTGGATCGTGAGGAAATCGGCGGCCTGGGCAAGGGTTGCGCCCGCGAGGAAAAGGGCTCCTGCAAAGGCGAGACGAAGGATTTTCATGATAGCTCCCTTGAGAGTTCAGGGTGATTGCGCTCAGCCCTTGCGGGCTTTCAGAGCCTGGAAGACGGGCACCGGCACGAAGGCACTGACATCGCCGCCCATGGCCGCGATCTGGCGGACCAATGTGGCGGTAATGGGCCGCGAGGCAACGCCCGCCGGCAGAAAGATCGTCTGCACGTCCGGCGCCATCTGGCGGTTCATGCCGGCCATCTGCATTTCATAATCAAGATCGGTGCCATCGCGCAGGCCCCGGATCAACAGGTGCGCACCATGCGTGCGGGCCGCATCGACGACGAGGTTCGAGAAGGAAACGACGCTGACATCCCCTGCCCGCGCCGGCATCGCCTCGGTGATCGACTGGCGGATGAGGTCCGAGCGCTCCTCGAAGGAGAAGATCGGCGTCTTGCCGGGGTGGATGCCGATCGCGACGATGACCTTGGGCGCCACGTTCAGCGCCTGCACCAGCACGTCGATATGGCCGTTCGTGATCGGATCGAAAGAGCCAGGGTAGAAGGCGACTGTCATCGGCAGGGTCCCGTTTGCCGCCTTTTGTCATGGACCGCCCGTTTTCGCAAGGGCGCAGCCCGTCGCATCCCGAACTGTCCCCTGCAAGAACGTGAACCCGGTATGAATGGCCCGTTCAAGACCATTTCAGGCAGAGCATGTCTAAATGACAGCATCGGGGTCTGGAACAAAGGTCGCGCTCGCGCATTCTCCAGACCGAACACAGCGAAACAAGTAATGCGTTTCCTTAGGCTTGAAGGAACACAAAAATGGCACTCGCTCTACTCTGCATGACGATGTTCATCGCGCTTACCGCAGCGACGATCCACGCGCTGCGCGAAGAGGATCGCCCGGCCGCCGATAAGCTCGCCGCTCGCGGCAAGTGGCTGCGCTGAGGACCTGTGATGGCTGCGCTCACAATCCTTTCCACCATCTTCATCGCCACCGTCTTCACCTTCGATTTCGCCTGCACCATCCATGAACTCAAACGGGATCGTGCGGAAATGAAGGCGGTAAAGGTGAAAACAGAAGCAGGCGGCTTTGGCGTCTAGCACGCCCCCCTATGGCGCCCGCGCGTTCGACGCGCAAATAACGCCATAGCACGTATGTCGCCGTAACGCGGGTGGCCTTCCCTCCGGGCCGCCCGCACCAAATGAAAAGCCGGACGGTCGTTCCCTGCCCGTCCGGCTTTTTCCATTTCTACAAGGGTGCGAGGGGCTTATTCCTCGCTGGGTGCTGCCGCATCCCCGCCGTCGATCTCGCCTTCGATCTCGACATCCACCGCTTCCACATCGTCCTCGCCTTCCGGCTCGCTGATACGCTCGACCGACACCACCTTCTCGTCCTTGGCGGTCGAGAAGATCGTGACGCCTTTCGTCGCGCGGCTGGCGATGCGGATGCCGTCGACCGGCACGCGGATCAACTGGCCGCCGTCGGAGACGAGCATGAGCTGGTCCTTGTCCTCGACCGGGAAGGCGGCGACGAGTTCGCCGATCTCGTTGGTCTTCGACGTATCCGTGGCGCGAATGCCCTTGCCGCCGCGGCCGGAGGTGCGGAAGTCGTAGGAGGACGACCGCTTGCCGAAACCCTTCTGCGAGATGGTCAAAACGAACTGTTCGCGGGCGCGGAGCTCCTGGTAGCGCTCTTCCGGAAGATCGCCGACCTCGCCGACATCCTCGCCGACCAGCGCGATATCCTCCTCGTCGACGCCGCTCGCGCGGCGTTCGGCTGCGGAGCGCTTCAGATAGGCGGCGCGTTCCCACGGCTCGGCATTCACATGGCTGACGATCGTCATGGAGATGATCCGGTCGCCGGCGCCCAGCGAGATGCCGCGCACGCCGACCGAGTTGCGGCCGGCGAAGACGCGCACGTCATCGACCGGGAAACGGATGCACTGGCCGAGCGCGGTCGTCAGCAGCACGTCGTCGTTTTCGGTGCAGGTCTCGACGTTGAGGATCTCGTCGCCCTCTTCCTCGAGCTTCATCGCGATCTTGCCGTTGCGGTTGACCTGGACGAAGTCCGACAGCTTGTTGCGGCGAACCGTGCCGCGGGTCGTCGTGAACATCACGTCGAGGTTTTCCCACGTCGTTTCGTCCTCGGGCAGCGGCATGATGGTCGTGATGCGTTCGCCGGATTCGATCGGCAGCATGTTGATGAGCGCCTTGCCCTTCGACTGCGGCGTGCCGATCGGCAGGCGCCAGACCTTCTCCTTGTAGACGATGCCACGCGAGGAGAAGAACAGAACGGGCGTATGGGTGTTGGCGACGAAGAGGCGGGTCGCGAAATCCTCGTCCTTCATGGCCATGCCGGAGCGGCCCTTGCCGCCGCGGCGCTGCGCACGATAGGTGGCGAGCGGCACGCGCTTGACGTAGCCGGCATGCGACACGGTCACGACCATGTCCTCGCGGGCGATGAGATCCTCGTCGTCCATGTCCGGACCGCCTTCGAGGATCTCGGTACGGCGCGGCGTGCCGAACTCGTCGCGCACGGAGGCGAGTTCGTTCTTGACGATGTCCATCATGCGCACGCGTGACGACAGGATATCGAGGTAATCCTTGATTTCCTCGCCGATCTTGTTGAGTTCCTCGTCGATTTCCTCACGGCCAAGCGCCGTCAGGCGGGCAAGGCGCAATTCGAGGATCGCGCGGGCCTGCTCTTCCGAGAGGTTGTAGGTGAGGTCCTCGTTGATGCGGTGGCGCGGGTCGTCGATGAGCTTGATCAGCACGTCGACGTCCTTGGCCGGCCAGCGGCGCTCCATCAACTGCTCGCGCGCCGTCTGCGGATCGGGCGCGCGGCGGATGAGGCCAATCACCTCGTCGATATTGGCGACGGCGATGGCGAGGCCCACCAAGACATGGGCGCGGTCGCGCGCCTTGCGCAGCAGGTATTTCGTGCGGCGGCTGACAACTTCCTCGCGGAAGGAGACGAAGGCGCGCAGCATGTCGAGCAGCGTCATCAGCTCCGGCTTGCCGCCGTTCAGCGCCACCATGTTGCAGCCGAAGGAGGTCTGCAAAGGCGTATAGCGGTAGAGCTGGTTGAGGATGACTTCAGCATTGGCATCGCGCTTCAGTTCGATGACGACGCGGTAGCCCTGGCGGTCGGATTCGTCGCGAAGGTCCGAAATGCCCTCGATGCGCTTGTCGCGCACCAGTTCGGCCATCTTCTCGATCATCGACGACTTGTTCACCTGGAAGGGAACTTCCGTGACGATGATCTGCTCGCGATCGCCGCGCATCGGCTCGATATGGGCGCGGCCGCGCATGATGACGGAGCCGCGGCCGGTCTCGTAGGCCTGGCGGATGCCGGCGCGGCCGAGGATCAGCGCGCCCGTCGGGAAGTCAGGCCCCGGAATGTGCTGCATCAGGTCCAGCAGCTCGATCGCCGGATTGTCGATCAGCGCGATACAGCCGTTGATGACTTCGGAGAGGTTGTGCGGCGGAATGTTCGTCGCCATGCCGACGGCGATGCCGCCTGCCCCGTTGACCAGCAGGTTCGGGAACTTTGCCGGCACGACGACCGGCTCGCTCATCGTGCCGTCGTAGTTGTCGCGGAAGTTGACGGTTTCCTTGTCGAGGTCGTCGAGCAGCGAATGCGCTGCCTTTTCCAGGCGGCATTCCGTGTAACGCTGGGCTGCCGGCGGGTCGCCGTCGATGGAGCCGAAGTTGCCCTGGCCGTCGATCAGCGGCAGGCGGAGCGACCAGTCCTGCGCCATGCGGGCAAGCGCGTCGTAGATCGCCGAGTCGCCGTGCGGATGGTATTTACCCATCACGTCACCGGTGACGCGGGCCGACTTGACGTATTTCTTGTTCCAGTCGACGCCCATCTCGCTCATCGAGTAGAGGATACGCCGGTGCACGGGCTTCAGGCCGTCGCGCACATCGGGCAGCGCGCGGGACACGATGACGCTCATGGCGTAGTCGAGATACGACCGCTGCATTTCCTCGATGATGGAAATAGGCTCAATGCCGGGTGGGTTTTTGCCGCCGGGTGTCGATTGCTCTGTCAATTTTGATCACGATCGTTGTTCAGAATCAGTCTTGTTTTATAGCCTACCGGCGCCTGCCGCGCCAATTTTGCAGAGGGTTTTGAACAGGCTTTTGCGAGGTAAATCCGGTAATTTGCGCATTTTCGTGGCATCGCCGTCGCAAGGCTGCGACCGCCCTTCCCTTGCGGGCCGCCCTCACCTAACAATAGGCCCACAAGGCCGGGAAAATCGGCCGCGCAACGGCGAGGGGAACGCCTTCATGCTCACTGTCGATCTTCTGGTCAATGCGATCACGACCCTGCTCGTGACCATCGACCCGCCGGGTCTCGCGCCGATCTTTCTGGGGCTGACCGTCGGCATGACGCGGCCGCAGCGCAAGCAGGTGGCGCTGCGCGGCTCGCTCATCGCCTTCTGCATCCTCGCCGTCTTCGCGCTGACGGGTGCCGGCGTGCTGTCACTACTCGGCATATCGATCGGCGCCTTCCGCATCGCGGGCGGCCTGCTCCTGTTCTGGATCGCCTTCGAGATGATCTTCGAGCGCCGCAACGAGCGCAAGGAAAAGACCAGCGAAGTGGCGATCACCCGCGACCACATCCACAACATCGCCGTCTTCCCGCTGGCATTGCCGCTGATTGCCGGCCCCGGCGCCATCTCAGCGACGATCCTGCTCTCCGGCTCCTTCCCCTCCGCGCTCGAACGCACGGCGCTGATCGGCGTGCTGGCGCTCTGCCTCGTCATCCTCTTCCTGTCGCTCGTCATCGCCGAACGCATCGACCGGTTCCTCGGCGCAACCGGCCGCGCGATCCTCACGCGCCTGCTCGGCGTGATCCTGGCGGCGCTGGCGGTGCAGTTCGTGGTGGACGGCGTGAAATCGGCCTTTGCCGGGTAAAAGCCAGCCTGGCTCAAGCGTCGCTGCCTAGCGTTGCGGCAACTTGAACCAGGGCCCTCCATATGATTCCCGCACCCCATGTGAATGCGTCTCCCATCACGATCGACCAGCTGACCTCCAGAACGTTCACCTTCCGTGCGGAGCCGAGGGGCGAGGAGATCACCGACCGGTTCATCTTCCAGAAAAACGGCTTCATCGCCGGCTACAGCCATCCCAACGAATCCTTCTGGCGTCTGAACGGCGAGACGGTGGAAATCGTCGACAAGCTCGGCAAGGCGACCTGCGTCATGCTTCCGGTGGCCGATGGCACCGGCCGGCTGGCCTTCTCCGGCAATTTCCTCAATCCGAACGGGGATTATGCCAAGACCGAGATCCTTCACACGCTGGAGGAAAACGCCTCCGACCTCCATACGCATATCCAGAGCTTCGACCTCTTCGATACGCTGGTCGCGCGCCGCTGCAACGATCCGCTGCAGGTCTTCCGCGCCGTCGAGGCGAAATGCGGCATTGCCGGCTTTGCGACGCGTCGCCATGCGGTCGAGATGGCCATGTTCGGCCGCCGCACCTACGGCCTGGACGACATCTACGCCGCCCTCATCGCCGAAGCGACCCTGACGGAGACGCAGGCCGAAAGCACGCGCCTGCTGGAGCTCGAAGAAGAGTGGGACATGCTCTTCCCGATCCAGGAAGTCGTCGCGCGCGTCGATGCCCACGACATCATCATCTCCGACATGTACCTGCCCTACGCCTTCGTCAGCCGCATCCTCAAGGAGAAATGCGGCCTGGACAACAAGCTGTACCTCAGCAACTACGGCAAGCACCACCGCGTCATCTGGCCGAGCATCCTGGCGGAACATACGATCCGCACGCATTTCGGCGACAACATCCACGCGGATATCGTCGGCGCCGCCGCCGCCGGCATCAACCCGACGCTGGTCAGCATCTCGAAATGGGACCGCACGGAAGAGATTCTGCACAGCGCGGGCCTCGCGCCCTACGCCCATGCGCTGCGGGAAACGCGGCTCAAGACCTTCCATCGCGATCCCGCCATCCACAACGTGCTGAAGGCGCAGGCGGCGGTCAACATTCCACTCATGGTCGTCGGCGCCTTCTGGGCGCTGCATTGCGCCGAACGTTTCGGCGCGGACAAGATCCTGGCGGCGTCGCGCGATTGCAACCTGTGGCACCAGATGCTGGCCTCGACCCATTTCGCCCGCGCCGGCATGCCGCCGGTTTCCTATTTCCAGGTGTCGCGCACGCTGTGCTACGACAAGTCGACCGAATACGAGGCCTATCTGCGCGGCCGGCTCGGCGCGCGGACCCTGCTGATCGACGTCGTGGGAACCGGCAATTCGCTGACCCATCTCATCGATCGCCTGGAGCTTCAGGACAGGCTGCGGCCCAGCATCCTGGTGACTGATCCGACCGTTTCGCCGGACGAAACTAAATACGATACCCTTGTGCGGCGGGATTTCTTCCAGTACCGCGTGTTCCTGGAGGGCCTGAACGCCTCGCTCGACGGCTCAGCCGTCGCCGCGCATGCCGAGAACGGCTCGGTCACGATCACCGCCCAGCCGAACGAATTCGACATCGACATGCATCAGGCGATCATCGCGTCGCGCGCCGTCTTCGAGCAGTTCCTGGGCAGCCTTGAGCGCTTCACGCCGCCGCGCGAAAAGCCGGCGCCGGCCATGCTGCAGGCGGCAGCGGAAGCGCTGATCGAACTCCTGCCGGCCCACGCACCAAAACTGCAGACGATCCATCGCGAACAGCTGAGCAATCTCGCGCGGGGAAGCCTGCGCAACGTTGCAAGCTAAAAAACGCGGACGGCGGCTTTGGGTGTGCCCCAAAGCCGCCGTCATCATCTATCCGGTGTTCCCGGAACGGCCAGCGTTCTCAGAACGGAATGTCGTCATCCATGTCGCGCGAGAGCGGCGAACCGCTCGAACGGTTGCCGCCGGAAGCGCCGCTGCCACTGCCGCCACCCGAAGACGGGCGCGAACCGTAATCGTCGTAGCTCTGCGCGCCGCCGAAGTCGCTGCCGCCCCGGCTTGCGCCGCCGCCTTCACCGCGGCCGTCCAGCATGGTCAGCGTCGAGTTGAAGCCCTGCAGCACGATTTCCGTCGAATAGCGGTCGTTGCCGGTCTGGTCCTGCCACTTGCGGGTTTGCAGCGCGCCCTCGATATAGAGCTTGGCGCCCTTCTTCACATATTGTTCGATGACCTTGCAGAGCGGTTCGCTGAAGACGACAACCGTGTGCCATTCGGTCTTCTCGCGGCGCTCGCCGCTGTTGCGGTCCTTCCAGGATTCGGAGGTGGCGATGCGCAGGTTGGCGATCGGCCGACCGTCCTGCGTGCGCCGGATTTCCGGGTCCGCCCCGACGTTCCCGATCAAGATCACCTTGTTGACGCTTCCAGCCATACCCGTCTTTCCCGTTTCGCTCCGGGCCTCGGCCCGACATCACTTCACACCATGAATGCGGCATCTTACCGGCTGTCGTCTGCCAGCGCCGCCCCGCATAAGTGGTAATCCACAGATCAATTGCGAATTTTTGTTCTTTTTTTGTTCTAATAATTCCCTACACTCTTGTCAACCGAATCGGAAACGGGCACGGAATCTTCTGATCGCGCATGGACAGGCCCAAACCTATCCCTACATAGGGGCCAACCCCTATTAGAACGCGCAACGATTTCTGACGCTGGATACCATGAGCGAACTCAAGACAATTTCCATCCGCGGCGCACGCGAACACAATCTCAAGGGCATCGATCTCGACCTGCCCCGCAACAAGCTGATCGTCATGACCGGGCTTTCGGGCTCGGGAAAGTCGTCGCTCGCCTTCGACACGATCTATGCCGAGGGCCAGCGCCGCTATGTCGAAAGCCTCTCGGCCTATGCGCGCCAGTTCCTGGAGATGATGCAGAAGCCGGACGTCGACCAGATCGACGGGCTTTCGCCGGCCATCTCCATCGAGCAGAAGACGACCTCGAAGAACCCGCGCTCGACCGTCGGCACGGTCACCGAGATCTACGACTACATGCGTCTCTTGTTTGCGCGCGTCGGTATTCCCTATTCGCCGGCGACAGGGCTGCCGATCGAGAGCCAGACGGTCAGCCAGATGGTCGACCGCGTGCTGGAATTCGGCGAAGGCACGCGCCTCTACATCCTCGCGCCCGTCGTGCGCGGCCGCAAGGGCGAGTACAAGAAGGAACTCGCCGAGCTGATGAAGAAGGGCTTCCAGCGCGTCAAGGTCGACGGCCAGTTCTACGAGATCGCCGACGTGCCGGCGCTCGACAAGAAATATAAGCATGACATCGACGTGGTGGTCGACCGCGTCGTCGTGCGGCCGGACCTTGCCGCGCGCCTGGCGGACAGCCTCGAAACCAGCCTCAAACTCGCCGACGGCCTTGCGATCGCGGAATTCGCCGACAAGCCGCTGCCGGTCGAGGAAACCTCCGCCGGCGGCTCCGCCAACAAGTCGCTGAACGAGACGCATGAGCGCGTGCTGTTTTCGGAAAAATTCGCCTGCCCGGTTTCCGGCTTCACCATCTCGGAAATCGAGCCGCGGCTCTTCTCTTTCAACAATCCCTTCGGCGCCTGCCCGACCTGCGACGGCCTCGGCAGCCAGCAGAAGATCGACCCGGACCTGATCGTGCCGGAAACGGAGCGCACGCTGCGCGACGGCGCCGTGGCGCCGTGGGCAAAATCCTCCTCGCCCTACTACAACCAGACGCTGGAAGCGCTCGGCGCCGCCTATGGCTTCAAGCTCTCCAACCGCTGGTCGGAACTGTCGGAAGAGGCACAGGACGCCATCCTGCACGGCACGAAGGAGAAGATCGAGTTCAACTACAAGGACGGCGCGCGCTCCTACAAGACGGTAAAGACCTTCGAAGGCATCGTGCCGAACCTCGAACGCCGCTGGAAGGAAACGGATTCCGCCTGGTCGCGCGAAGAGATCGAGCGCTACATGTCCGCCGCCCCCTGCCCGGCCTGCAACGGTTTTCGCCTGAAGCCCGAGGCGCTGGCGGTGAAGATCAACAAGCTGCATATCGGCGAAGTCACGCAGATGTCGATCCGCGTCGCGCGCGACTGGTTCGATGTGCTGCCGGAAAACCTGAACACCAAGCAGAACGAAATCGCGGTGCGCATCCTCAAGGAAATCCGCGAGCGCCTGCGCTTCCTCAACGATGTCGGCCTCGAATATCTCTCGCTCTCGCGCAATTCCGGCACGCTGTCCGGCGGTGAGAGCCAGCGTATCCGGCTCGCCTCGCAGATCGGCTCGGGCCTAACGGGCGTGCTCTACGTGCTGGACGAGCCCTCGATCGGCCTGCACCAGCGCGACAATGCCCGCCTGCTCGATACGCTGCGACATCTGCGCGATATCGGAAACACCGTCATCGTCGTCGAACATGATGAGGACGCGATCCTGACGGCGGACTATGTGGTCGATATCGGCCCGGCCGCCGGCATCCATGGCGGCGAGGTCATCGCCCAGGGCACGCCCGGAGAAGTGATCGCCAATCCCGCCTCGCTCACCGGCAAATATCTCTCCGGCGAGCTCTCGGTCGCCATTCCGGGCGAGCGCCGCAAGCCGAAGAAGAAAAAGGAAATCAAGGTCGTCGGCGCGAAAGCCAACAACCTGAAGAATGTCACGGCTGCCATTCCGCTCGGCGTCTTCACGGCGGTCACCGGCGTTTCCGGCGGCGGCAAGTCGACCTTCCTGATCGAGACGCTCTACAAATCCGCGGCGCGGCGCATCATGGGCGCGCGCGAAATCCCCGCCGAACACGAGCGCATCGACGGTTTCGAATTCATCGACAAGGTCATCGATATCGACCAGTCGCCGATCGGCCGCACGCCGCGCTCGAACCCGGCCACCTATACCGGCGCCTTCACGCCCATCCGCGACTGGTTTTCCGGCCTGCCGGAGGCGAAAGCGCGCGGCTACCAGCCGGGCCGCTTCTCGTTCAACGTCAAGGGCGGGCGCTGCGAAGCCTGCCAGGGCGACGGCGTCATCAAGATCGAGATGCACTTCCTGCCGGACGTCTACGTCACCTGCGACGTCTGCCACGGCAAGCGCTACAACCGCGAGACGCTCGACGTGACCTTCAAGGGCAAGTCGATCGCCGACGTGCTGGACATGACGGTGGAGGAAGGCGTCGAGTTCTTCGCAGCCGTGCCCGCCGTGCGCGACAAGCTCGTCACGCTGAACCAGGTCGGCCTCGGCTATATCAAGGTCGGCCAGCAGGCGAACACGCTGTCCGGCGGCGAGGCGCAGCGCGTCAAGCTCGCCAAGGAACTCTCCAAGCGGTCGACCGGCCGCACGCTTTACATCCTCGACGAACCGACCACCGGCCTGCACTTCCATGACGTGGCAAAGCTGCTCGAAGTGCTGCACGAACTGGTCAACCAGGGCAATTCGGTCGTGGTCATCGAGCACAATCTGGAAGTCATCAAGACCGCCGACTGGGTCATCGACTTCGGACCCGAGGGCGGCGACGGCGGCGGAGAGGTGATCGCGGAAGGCACGCCGGAGGATATCGTCAAGGTGAAGCGCTCCTATACCGGCCATTTCCTCAAGGAACTGCTGGAGCGCCGGCCGATGAAAAAGGCGGCGGCGGAGTAACGGATGATCCTGATCGGCCAGTACGACTCGTCCTATGTGCGCCGCGTGGGCATCGCCCTGCGGCTCTACGGCTTGCCGTTCGAGCACCGGCCCTGGTCGGTGTTCAGCGAGGGCGAGAAGGTGCAGGCGCTCAACCCGCTGATGCGCGTGCCGACGCTGGTGCTCGACGACGGCGACGTGGTGGCCGACAGCAATTCCATCCTCGACCATCTCGACAGCCTCGTGCCGCCGGAAAGGCGCCTGCTGCCGCCGGCCGGGCCGGAGCGGCGGCAGGTGCTGAAGATCATGACCTTCGCCACCGGTTTTGCCGACAAGAGCGTCAGCCTGTTCTACGAGCTGCACCTGCACGAAACGCCGTCCGCCTATTTCGTCGAGCGCTGCCGCTCGCAGATCGCCACCGTGCTGGCGGCGCTGGAGGCCGAGCGCGCTGCGAGGCCGGGCGACTTCTGGTTCGGCCGCATCACCCATGCCGACATCGCCGTCGCCTGCGCCTGGCGGCATGTGAGCGAGGCCCATCCCGGCCTCATCGATCCGGCGGCCTATCCGGCGCTTTCCGCCCATTGCGCCGGCATGGAGGCCCTGCCGGTGTTCCAGGAAATTTCGCAAGCCTTCATCGCGCCCGCTTGAGGCGCGCCGCCATCCCGTCTGTCGAGGAGAGCAAGACATGAGCACATCCGGCACCATTCGCACCGGCATCGGCGGCTGGACCTTCGATCCGTGGGAAGGCACCTTCTATCCGGAAAAGCTGACGAAGAAGCGGCAGCTCGAATTCGCCAGCCGTGAACTGAGGGCGATCGAGGTCAACGGCACCTATTACGGCTCGCAAAAGCCGGAAACCTTCGCCAAATGGGCCTCCGAAGTGCCGGACGGTTTTATCTTCTCGCTGAAGGCCAGCCGCTTCACGACCAACCGCAAGGTGCTGGCCGACGGCAGCGAATCCGTCGAAAAGTTCCTGACCCAGGGGCTAACCGAACTCGGCGATCATCTCGGCCCGATCCTCTGGCAATTCCCCCCGACGAAGAAATTCGAGCCGGAGGATTTCGAGGGCTTTTTGAAGCTCCTGCCGGAAAAGCTGGACGGCCTTACGCTGAAACATGCCTTGGAAGTGCGCAACGACACGTTCCTGGTGCCGGAATTCGCAGCCCTTGCCCGCAAGTACAAGACGGCGATCGTCTATGCGCAGCACGAGGACTATCCGGAGATCGCCGACGTGACGGCCGATTTCGTCTATGCGCGCCTGCAAAAAGGCTCCGACGACATCAAGACCTGTTATCCGCCAAAGGCGCTCGACGAATGGGCGGCAAGGCTGAAGGAATGGGCCTCCGGCGGCGAGCCGGACGATCTGCCGAAGATCGACCCAGACACCAAGCCCGCCAAGAAAGCCCGCGACGTCTTCGCCTTCTTCATCACCTCCGGTAAGGTGAACGCACCAAACGGCGCGCGTGAACTTCAGAAGCTAACCGGCTGAGGTTTTTGCGTAATTTCATGTAGGCGGCGGCTTGATCGGTCCCGGTCGGAAAATTCGAGTCTTCTCGACCGCACCAAAAACCCTCAAGCAACCGGCCAAGGTTGAATGGCGCCGGGCAAATCCTCCGCCGTCAGCCCCTCGCCGGCAATGCGGCCGGCTTCGCCGTGGCGCCAGACGGCGCTGGCGGCGGCTTCGAAGGCGGGCATGCCCTGGGTCAGGTGCGCACCGACCATGCCGGCGAGCACGTCGCCGGAACCGGCGGTTGCCAACCAGGGCGGCGCGTTCTCGTTGACGAGCACGCGACCGTCCGGTGCGGCGATCACGGTGTCGGCGCCCTTGAGGATGACGGCGCCGTTGCTGCGGCTCGCCGCCTTTTGGGCACGTTCGATCTTCGACAGGGTCTTGTCCGCCGCAAGGTCCGGGAAAAGCCGGGCGAACTCGCCGTCATGCGGCGTCAGCACGAGCCTTGGCCGCCCGCCGGCGAAGAGGGAAAAGAGGACGGCCGGATCGTCGCGGAAGGCGCTGATGCCGTCGGCGTCCAGCACGAGATGGCGATCCCGTTCCGCAAGCAGTTTTACGTAGGCTCTTGTCTTCCCGGCATCGCCGAAGCCGGGGCCGAGCACGAAGGTTTTCAGGCGCTCGTCGTCGAGCAATGCGGCAAGATCGGCCTCGTTGTCGATGGCCTTTAGCATCACCGCCGTCAGGTGCGCGGCGTTGGCCGGCAACGCATCACGGGGCGAGAGCAGCGTGACCAGGCCCGCGCCGGCGCGGAGGCCGGCCATGGCGGAGAGACGCGCAGCACCGGTTGCCGTCGCCGGGCCGGAGAAGACTGCCAGGTGACCACGGACATATTTGTGTGTGGCGCCGGTCTGCGGCGGCAAAGCGAGGCGCCAGATCGCGGGCGTGTTCACCCGCATATGGTCGGCATGCCGGGCAAGGATGCGCCCGGGAATGCCGATATCGAAGACCTCCAGCGCGCCGGCCAGGGTTTTGCCGGGCAGGAGCAGGTGGCCGGGCTTACGGCACATAAAGGTGACGGTGGCGGCGGCCTCGAAGGCCACGCCCCTCACCTGCCCCGTCCGGCCATCGACGCCGGACGGCAGGTCAACCGCCAGCACGGGAAGCACGGCCCTGCGGACCGCCTCGATGGTTTTTGCGACCTCGTCCGGCACATCGCGCGCCAGGCCGGCGCCGAAGAGCGCGTCGATCACCACGTCGCCAGGCTGGGGCGCGTAGCTCGAGAGCGGCGCGACCGGGCCGTGGAAGCCCGCGAAGGCGGTTGCGGCATCGCCTTTCAGGGCGCCGGGGTCTCCAAGAGCATAGACCGCGACGCAAGCACCTGCCTCCTGCAAGGCGCGCGCCGCGACATAGCCGTCGCCGCCATTGTTGCCGGGGCCGCAGAGCACCGCGAAACGCAAAGCGTCGGGAAAACGGCGAAGCGCCGTCGCGGCGACGGCGTGGCCCGCCCGCTCCATCAGGCCGTAGCTCGAAAGGCCCGAGGCAGCGGCGTCCTGGTCAATATGGCCCATATTGGCGGGCGTGATGATAAGCGTGTCGATTTCCTGGTGCATGCCCCACCATGCCCGCAAAGGCATGATCGAGACAAGCGGGACGATCGGCGCAGCGTAAAGCCTATTTTTTCATCATATGCATATTCGATATGCTCAAATTTGCAGCTTCGCGCCCCGAGATGGTGAGGCATGCCCCTCACGCGGACTGGACGGCACAGAAAGTGACAAATTTTAGGCAGAATTCGCTAGCCCTTTTGCGCGGAAAGCCGCATCATCCCGGCGTGATGACGAGCGGGATCACGAAAGAAACGGATTTCATCCGATTTGGCAGACATTCCGCATCAAGTTGGCATGCTACGTGCATTTGAAGTGGTCAGCAGGCGCAATCCTGCGCAAACGGGAGAAGCGGAGAGACATTTTCTCATGAAAAAGATCGAAGCGATCATCAAGCCTTTCAAGCTCGATGAGGTGAAGGAAGCCCTTCAGGAAGTTGGCCTGCAGGGGATTACCGTCACCGAGGCGAAAGGCTTTGGACGCCAAAAGGGGCACACGGAACTTTACCGTGGCGCCGAATACGTCGTCGATTTTCTGCCCAAGGTGAAGGTCGAAGTCGTGCTGGCGGACGAAAACGCGGAGGCCGTCATCGAGGCCATCCGCAATGCGGCCCAGACCGGCCGTATCGGCGATGGCAAGATCTTTGTCTCCAACGTCGAAGAAGTCATCCGCATCCGCACCGGTGAAACCGGCGTCGACGCCATCTAATCCCGCCTTGCCGTTCGGCCAAGGCTTCCACCTCGTCATCACACACAGGGACTATAAAAAATGACGACTGCCAATGATATCCTCAAGCAAATCAAGGAAAACGACGTCAAGTTCGTCGACCTGCGCTTTACCGATCCCAAGGGTAAGATGCATCACGTCACGATGGACGTCGGCGTCGTCGACGAAGACATGTTCGCCGATGGCGTCATGTTCGACGGCTCCTCGATCGGCGGCTGGAAGGCGATCAACGAGTCCGACATGGTGCTGATGCCGGATACGGCAACGGTTCACATGGACCCGTTCTTCGCGCAGTCCACCATGGTCATCATGTGCGACATCCTCGACCCGGTCTCGGGCGAATCCTACAACCGCGACCCGCGCGGCACGGCCAAGAAGGCTGAAGCCTACCTCAAGGCCTCGGGCATCGGCGACACGGTCTATGCCGGCCCGGAACCGGAATTCTTCGTGTTCGACGACGTCAAGTACAAGGCCGACCCGTACAACACGGGCTTCAAGCTCGACTCGTCCGAACTGCCGTCGAACGACGACACCGACTACGAGACCGGCAACCTCGGCCATCGCCCGCGCGTCAAGGGCGGCTACTTCCCGGTTCCCCCGGTCGATTCCTGCCAGGACATGCGTTCCGAAATGCTGACGGTGCTCACCGAGATGGGCGTCACCGTCGAAAAGCAGCACCATGAAGTGGCTGCCGCCCAGCACGAGCTCGGCGTCAAGTTCGACACGCTAGTTCGCAGCGCCGACAAGGTCCAGATCTACAAGTACGTCGTGCACCAGGTCGCCAATGCCTATGGCAAGACGGCAACCTTCATGCCGAAGCCCATCTTCGGCGACAACGGCTCGGGCATGCACGTCCACCTGTCGATCTGGAAGGACTCCAAGCCACAGTTCGCCGGCGACGAATATGCCGGCCTGTCGGAATCCTGCCTCTACTTCATCGGCGGCATCATCAAGCATGCCAAGGCGATCAACGCCTTCACCAACCCGACGACGAACTCCTACAAGCGTCTCGTCCCGGGCTATGAAGCGCCGGTCCTGCTCGCCTACTCGGCCCGCAACCGCTCGGCTTCGTGCCGCATTCCGTTCGGCACCGGTCCGAAGTCCAAGCGCGTCGAAATCCGCTTCCCCGACCCGCTGGGCAACCCGTATCTCGGCTTCGCCTCCATGCTGATGGCCGGCCTCGACGGCATCAAGAACAAGATCCATCCCGGCAAGGCCATGGACAAGGATCTCTACGACCTGCCGCCGAAGGAACTGAAGAAGATCCCGACGGTCTGCGGCTCGCTCCGCGAAGCGCTGGAAAGCCTCGACAAGGATCGCAAGTTCCTCACCGCCGGCGGCGTGTTCGATGACGACCAGATCGATTCCTACATCGAACTGAAGATGGTCGAAGTCATGCGCTACGAAATGACGCCGCACCCGGTCGAGTTCGACATGTACTACTCCGCCTGATCGGCCCAGGAATTCCTCCCGTCCTCGGACGGGAGGGTTTTCAAATGAAAAACCCGGCCATTGGCCGGGTTTTTTGTTGCCGTATCGTCGAAAAATTACGGCTGAAGCCGCTGCTTGAGCAGGTTGAGATACTCTTCGTTGCTGTCGTCGCCGCCGCTTGTGGAGGTTGCGGCACCCGCCTTGCAGGCGGGCTTGTAGTCGAGCGCCATACCGGCCTTGACGCAGACGCCGACCTGCCAGCCCGGCGGCAGCGCCGTCAGGTCCACCGTCTTCCATTTCGGGTGGCCGGTCGTCTTCAGCTTGTCGAGCCCGGAAACGATCAGGTTGGAGAAATCCGCCACCGTCTTGCAGCTATCGCGGTGATAGGCGTTGCGCTTGGTGTCGTAGTCATAGGTCATCATCACGGCCTTGACCGCGATCAGGTCGACCGGTTGGTCCTGGAAGGCATAGGTGCCGGCATCGATGCGCGAGGGCGTGTAGGTCGCCAGCAGCGGCGCCTCGGTGATCGGCACGAGATGGAATTTCGCCTTGTCGATCGTGTTGCCGGAGAAGAGCGAAGCGGGGGCGCCCGCCACATAGAAGAAGGCGTCGATTTCGCCGGAAAGCAGCTTTGGCAGCGCCTCCTCCGGGTTGATGTCCATGCGCTGGCCGGCCTTCACCTGCAAGATGTCCATGATCAGCGTGGCAGTGAGGAAGGTGCCGGAATCCTTCTTGCCGACGGCGACCTTCCGGCCGGCAAGATCCTTCATGCTGCCGATATCCTTGCGGGCGAGCACATGGATCTCCTCATTATAAAGCGGGAACATGATGCGCACGCCCTTTACCGCCTTCTGCACCTCGGGGTCGTTCGCCTCGAAGGTTTTCAGGTATTCGAGCACGTCGCTCTGCACGATGCCGAACTGCGTGTTGCGGCGGTTGCGCACGCCCACGAAATTTTCCAGCGAGCCGGCGCTTTCCACGACATTGAGCTTCAGGCCGCATTCGGCGCCGAGGGCTGCGATGTCGCGACCGACCTTGATATAGGTGCCCTGCGCGCCGCCGGTCATGATGTTGCGCTCGAATTCCTGTGCCGAGGCCCCGCCAACAAAAAGTGCAAGGCCAAGGGCTGCCGCCAGAACGGATCGCTTCATCGAAAATCTCCTTCCCAAATCCGACGGTCGCGCCGCCGCATGAATTAGCAATCGCTGTCGAGGTCACGCATCAGGTTGCGCAGCGCCAGCACCGGCACGCGCTTCAGGGCGCTGTCGAGCGCCTTGGTCACGCATTCGCCGGAGACCAGCGTTTGTTCGAGCTGTTCGCGCTGGGTGCTGCTCAGGCGGTCGAGGCCGGGCGTGTTGTCGATCGCCAGCGCGACCAGCACGGCGCTGCGCGGATTGCGCACCTGCGTCGGCTTCTTGTTGTCGAGCACCGGCTTGTCGCCACCGTCGTCCGGCTTGCCCGGAACGGTGACCGAGCGCGCGGCAGTCTCAAGCGCGCTGATCCGCGAGGTCAGGGATGCGTTGCCCGCCTTGAGCGCCGCGATCTCCTTGTCTTTCCGGGCAATTTCGTCGCGCAGCGCCGGCAGGTCGGTCGTCTCGATCGCATCCTTGGCACGCTGCGCCGCTTCGAGTTCACGGCGAAGCGCTGCTTCGGCCTCCTGGCGTTGCGCCTCGGCGCTCTTCGTCGTGTTTTGCTCGCTGCGGGCCTCGGCCAGCGCCTTCTCCAGCCGGGCAACCTCGTCGCGCAGCGCCGGCAGGTCGGTGGTCTGGATCGTGTCCTTGGCGCGCTGCGCCTCTTCGAGTTCACGACGGAGCGCCGCTTCGGCCTCCTGGCGTTGCGCCTCGGCACCTTGCGTCGTGCTCTGCTGGCTGCGGGCCTCGGCCAACGCTTTTTCAAGCCGGGCGATATCGTCCCTGCGCAGCGAAAGCTGGCGATCGCGATCGCGGACCGTTTCCTCCGCGCGCTTCTTCAACGCCTCGGCATCGGCGACGAGCTGAGAGGCCAATTCCAGCTGGTTCTTGAGTTCGGGCACTTCCTGGTTCAGCCGCACGTTTTCAGCCAGGGCCGCGGCGGCATCGGATGTGCCGGAATTCTTGCGCAGGGTCTCGATCTGGCGCTTGAGGCTGCCATTCTCCTCAGTGAGCGCCTGCGCCTTCTGGCTGCTGTCCTCGACCTGGGCGACGCGGGCATCGAGTTCCCGGGCGAGGTCGCTGATGCGCTGGTCGCGCTGTTCGATTTCGTTCGTGGGAACGGCGCCGTCCATCATCCGGAACGCGCCGTAGCCGCCGGCCGCTCCCAATGCCAGGCTCACCACCGAGGCAAACAGGATGCCGCCTATGCCGCCGCCGCTTGCCGCCGTTCCGCCACTGCTCCTGCCCCACTGATTGTTCATGCCATCCGACCCGCCTGAGACGTTGACTTTCGAGGTACGCTGAAACGGCTGGAGGCGCAAGCGCCGCAAGCCTCTGCATGAAGGACGTATGACGAGGTCTAACTATTGATGTTTTGGCGTAATTACCCAAATATGGGAAGAAAGGTAGGTACGCCATGAAGATGCGTAACGCAAAATTTGCCATCGGCGATATCGTCCGCCACCGGGTCTTCCCCTTCCGTGGCGTGATCTTCGATGTCGACCCCGAATTCGCCAACACCGAAGAGTGGTGGAACGCTATTCCGGCTGAAATACGCCCGTCGCGCGATCAGCCCTTCTATCACCTGTTCGCGGAGAACGAGGATACGGAATACGTCGCCTATGTCTCCGAGCAGAACCTCGTGCCGGACGAAAGCGGCAAGCCGATCCGCCACCCGCAGGTCCGCGCGCTGATGGACGTGGAACAGGGGCATTATCGCTGGAAAGAGGAAAGCGGCATCTTCCACTAGCCGCTTGCGACCAGCATGAAAGCAATAAAAAACCCGGCCATTGGCCGGGTTTTTCGTGTCTGGTGAAGCGAAACGCTTACTGGCTCTTGGCAGCCTTCTGGGCGTCTTCGAGCTTCTTGCGGGCTTCCTCGGCCTTCTTCTGCATTTCTTCCTGTAGCAGGCGCTGGCGCTCTTCGAGCTGCGACTGTTCGATCGGCTCGCCGTCGAACACGCCGGTGAAGCCTTCGAGCGAGATCTTGATCGGGTTCGGCGCGCGCTGGAAGTTGACCGAGGTCAGGACCAGTTCGCCGCCCTTCTTGAGGCTGGCGATCATCTGGTCCGTCAGCGGCACTTCGGCGACGCACTTGTCGGGCATGCAGATGGCGTAGTCGAGCTTGAGGCCCTTGCCGCCGTCGATCTGCATCTGGACACCCGGGATCACCAGGCGCGCGCTCGGCACGGAGACCTGCATGATCTTGCGGTTCGTCTTGCCGGCGACCGTGATGAGGCCGACGGCCGTGATGAGCTGACCGCTATTGGCCGTCAGCAGGTTCTGTACGATGCAGACGTCGTTGTCTTCCTGCTTGGTGCAGACCTTGAACCAGCCCTTCGGCGGCAGGGCCTGCTGCTGCGCAAGCGATGCGGACGGCACAGCCGCCACGGCAACGGAAGCAGCAAAGGCGGAAAGCACGGTCCGCTTGATGAGGTGCGATGTGAAGATCATAACGATTTCGGTCTCCTGAAAATCCGGTGCCGGAGCGAAAAAGCCCCTCCTGGACCCGTCGTGGGTCACTCTCGGGCGATTTGGTCAGCCGTGCGCTCTCCTGTCGGCGAATTGAGGCATTTGCATGACCCGCTTCGGGGAACCCTGTTACAATGGGCGGCGCCGGATATCCAGCTTTTCTTGCGAAAATCCTGCCTGCTTTCGATTTACAGCACCCGCCACGCTGCCGTCCCCATTTGCAGGAGTATAATGGGCGAGAATCATCCGTATCGCAACGAGGAGACACCCTTGCGACCACTCCTGATGGCCCTTGCGGCCTCGCTGCTCGGCCTCACCGCGCCCCTCGGCCACGCCGCCCCCCTGCACGGCATCGCCATGCACGGCGACCCGGCCCTTCCCCCGGACTACAAGCATTTCAGCTATGTCAATCCGGACGTGAAGAAGGGCGGGCGCATCGCCTATGGCGTCGTCGGCACCTTCGACAGCCTGAACCCCTTCATTCTCAAGAGCATGCGCACGACGGCGCGCGGCATGTGGGATCCGGAATTCGGCAATCTCGTCTACGAATCGCTGATGGTGCGCTCGCGCGACGAGGCCTTCACCATGTATGGCCTGCTCGCCGAAAGCGTGGAATGGGACGACGACCGGAGCTTCATCGAATTCCACATCAACCCGAAGGCGCGTTGGGCGGATGGTCAGCCGGTCACCCCCGAGGACGTGATCTTCACCTTCGAGCTCATGCGCGACAAGGGCCGCGCGCCGTTCAGCATCCGCCTGAATACGGTGGAGAAGCTGGAAAAAACCGGCGAGCATAGCGTCCGCTTCACCTTCAACGACAAGGGTGATCGCGAGGCGCCCCTGCTGATCGCCTTCTCGCCGATCCTGCCGAAGCACGCGATCGACGTGGAGACGTTCGACCGGTCGTCGCTCGCTCTACCGCTCGGCTCCGGCCCCTACAAGGTCAAGGCTGTAAAACCGGGCGAACGCATCGTCTATGAGCGGGATCAGAGCTATTGGGGCAAGGACATCCCCTCCAAGGTCGGCTTCGACAATTACGACGAGATCTCCGTCGAGTATTTCCTGCAGGACAATTCGCTGTTCGAGGCCTTCAAGAAGGGTGTGATCGACGTCTACCAGGAAGGCAACCCGACGAAGTGGGCGCGCGGCTACGATTTTCCCGCCGTGCAGTCCGGCACGGTCATCAAGGACGCCGTGAAATCGAAGCTTCCGCCCGTCATGTTCGGCTTTGTCTTCAACACGCGCAGGCCCGTCTTCCAGAACGCGGAACTGCGCAAGGCGCTCTCGCTCGCCTTCGATTTCGAATGGGTCAACCGCACCCTGTTTGAAAACGCCTACACGCGCACGGAAAGTTTCTGGCAAAACTCCGAGCTGTCGTCGCTCAATGTGCCGATCGATGCGCGCGAGCGTGAGATCATCGGCGAGGCGGCGAGCCGAATCGATCCCGCCGTGCTCGCCGGAACCTACCGATTGCCGGTAACCGACGGCTCGGGCCGCGACCGCGCGGTGCTCCGCCAGGCGATGGACCATTTCAAGAAGGCGGGCTATTCGATCCAGAACGGCCGCATGGTCGGCGCGTCCGGCGAGCCGCTCGCCTTTGAAATCATGACGCAGAACGCCGACCAGGAGAAGCTCGCGCTCGCCTACCAGCGCTTCCTGGCGGCCCTCGGCGTGCGCGTCAGCCTCCGGACCGTCGACGATTCGCAGTACCAGAGCCGCAGTCAGACCTTCGACTACGACGTCATCATGAAGGCGTTCCTGTCGTCCTTGTCGCCCGGTCTCGAACAGGTGCGGCGTTGGGGCACGGATGCGCGCGATCGCGAGGGCAGCGAGAATTTCGCCGGTGTCGCAGACCCCGACCTCGACCGTGTCATGACCGCAATCCTCTCCGCCCGCTCGGCGGAGGATTTCCGCTCGGCCGTTCGCCTGCAGGACAGGATGCTGCTTTCCGGCAACTATATCGTTCCGCTCTATCACCTCAGCGAGCAATGGATCGCCCGCAACAAGCACATAGGGCGGCCGGAGATGACGCCGCTCTGGGGCTTCCAGCTTCCCGCATGGTGGGACGAGAGGGCGCAATAAAGAGGGTATCCCCAGAATTGGGGTTACCTCGAGGTAACCAGTTGAAAGCCGTGGCCGGTAAGCTTATCTCGGCGGTAACGTTGAAGTGACGGCGCAATGCCTTGAAAGGATTGCGTCGCAGCCGGAAGCTTCCGGCGTCTCGAAAGGAAACCCGGATGGAAGCGATCACGATCGACGTCGTCTCTGACGTCGTCTGCCCCTGGTGCTACCTCGGCAAGAAACGGCTCGAACAGGCGATCGAGAACGTCAAGGACGAGCTTGCCGTCGCCGTGACGTTCCGTCCCTACCAGCTCAATCCGGACCTGCCGCCCGAAGGCGTCGACCACAAGAAGCATCTCGCCGAAAAGCTCGGCGGGATCGACGCCGTCGACCGTGCGCACCAGATGCTGACGGACCTCGGCCATGCGGCCGGCATCGACTTCGATTTCCCCGCGGTGAAGATCAGCCCGAACACGCTCGACGCGCACCGACTGCTGCGCTGGGCGATGATCGAAGGCCCGCTCGTGCAGGAGCGCGCGGCGATCGCGCTCTTCAAGGCCTATTTCGAGGAAGGCCGCAATGTCGGCGACCGCGCCGTGCTGCTCGATATTGCCGAAGCCTCCGGCATGGACCGCGCGGTGGTGACCGCCCTGTTTTCCGCCGGCGCCGACGTCGATTCCGTCAAGGAAGAGATCGGCATGGCGCGCGACATGGGCGTCACCGGCGTGCCCTGCTTCATCATCGACAACAAATATGCCGTGATGGGCGCGCAGTCCCCCGACGTGCTGGTCAATGCCTTCCGCGAGATCGCGACGATGAAGGCGCAGGAGCGCAACGGCGCGGCGTAAGCCTTATTTCGCCAAGCCGGCAAGCTGCGTCATCACCTGAGCGGCGCCCGTCAGCCGCTTTTCCGGGGTCGGATAGTCGCGGGCAAGGAAAACGCTGTGGTCCGGCCGGATTTTCGCGAGCGTGCCCTGCTTCGCGATGTAGCCGACTAGGGCTGCCGGGTTGGGGAACTGCTTGTTGCGGAACTGCACGACGACACCCTTCGGGCCGGCATCCAGCTTCTCGACATTCGCCGTGCGGCAGAGCGACTTGATGTAGACGATCTTCAGCAGATGCTGCACCTCGATCGGCAGCGGACCGAAGCGGTCGATGAGTTCTGCGCCGAAGGCATCGATATCGCCGAGTTCGTTGATCTCGCCGAGACGGCGATAGAGGCCGAGGCGCAGATGCAGGTCCGGCACGTAATCGTCCGGGATCATGACCGGCGTGCCGACGGAAATCTGCGGCGACCAGCCGCTGTCCGCCACTTCCTCATCGCCCTTGATCTCGGCCACCGCCTCTTCCAGCATCTGCTGGTAGAGCTCGAAACCGACCTCCTTGATATGGCCGGACTGTTCCTCGCCGAGCAGGTTGCCGGCGCCGCGGATGTCGAGGTCGTGGCTCGCAAGCTGGAAGCCGGCGCCGAGCGTATCGAGCGATTGCAGCACCTTGAGACGGCGTTCCGCCATCCCCGTCAGAGTACGGTTGACCGGCAGCGTCAGAAGCGCGAAGGCGCGCACCTTCGAGCGGCCGACACGGCCGCGCAGCTGGTAGAGCTGGGCGAGGCCGAACATGTCGGCGCGGTGGATGATCATCGTGTTCGCCGTCGGCACGTCGAGACCGGATTCGACGATGGTCGTCGAGAGCAGCACGTCGTAGCGGCCCTCGTAGAAGGCGTTCATGATGTCTTCGAGCTCGGTGGCCGGCATCTGGCCATGCGCGACGGCGACCTTTAGCTCGGGCACGTCCTGGCGCAGGAAATCGTGGATTTCCGAAAGGTCGCTGAGCCGCGGGCAGACGTAAAAACTCTGGCCGCCGCGATAGTGCTCGCGCATCAGCGTCTCGCGGATCACTAAGGGATCGAAGGGCGAGATGAAGGTGCGCACGGCCATGCGGTCGACCGGCGGCGTGGTGATCAGCGAGAGTTCGCGCACACCCGTCATGGCGAGCTGCAAGGTGCGCGGGATCGGCGTCGCCGAGAGCGTCAGCACATGCACGTCGCTCTTCAGCTCCTTCAGCCGCTCCTTGTGCTTCACACCGAAATGCTGCTCCTCGTCGATGATCAGCAGGCCAAGATTGGCGAATTTGATCGACGAGCCAAGCAGCGCATGGGTGCCGACGACGATATCCGTCTTGCCCTCGGTCAGCTCCTTCTTCGTCAGCGCCAGTTCCTTCGAGCCGACAAGGCGGGAAGCCTGCTGCACGCGGATCGGCAGGCCGCGGAAACGGTCCGAAAACGTCTTGAAATGCTGGCGGGACAGCAGCGTGGTCGGCACGACGACCGCGACCTGCACACCGTTCATCGCCGCGATGAAGGCGGCGCGCAGCGCCACCTCCGTCTTGCCGAAGCCGACGTCGCCGCAGACGAGGCGGTCCATCGGCCGGCCGGCGCCGAGGTCCTCGCGCACCGCGTCGATGGCGCTCGCCTGGTCGTCGGTCTCGTCATAGGGGAAGCGGGCGGCGAATTCGTCATAGACGCCCTCGGGCGCCGCCAGCACCGGCGCATGGCGCACGAGGCGCGCGGCGGCGATCTGGATGAGGCCGTTCGCCATGTCGAGCAGGCGTTTTTTCAGCTTGGCCTTGCGCGCCTGCCAGGCGACGCCGCCGAGCTTGTCGAGCATCGCATCGCTGCCCTCGCCGCCGTAGCGGGAGAGCAGGTCGATGTTTTCGACCGGCAGGAAGAGCTTTGCCTCATCCGCATAAACCAGTTCGAGGCAGGCATGCGGCGCGCCGGCCGCCTCGATAGTGCGCAGGCCGACGAAACGGCCAATGCCGTGTTCGGCATGCACGACGATCGAGCCTTCGTCGAGCCCGGCAACCTCGGTGATGAAATCCGCGCCGCGCTTGCGCCGTTTCGAGCGCCGCACCATGCGGTCGCCCAGAATGTCCTGCTCGCCGATGACGACGATGTCGCCGGTCTCGAAACCGCTTTCCAGGCTGAGAACGGCAGACCCCGCCTCGCCCGGCTTCAGCTTGCCGAGATCCGCAAATTTCTCGACCGGCACGACATTGCCGAGGCCGTGTTCGGAAAGCACCTGCAACAGGCGGTCGAGCGAACCTTCCGACCAGCCCGTCACCAGCACCTTCGCGCCGGACGCCCGCTTGTCGGCGATATGTTTCATCGCCTGGTCGAAGACGTTGACGCGCTCGCCCTCGGCATCCTCACTGCCCGATGGCCGCGCCCAGCGCATGCCCGGCCGCGCCACAATGCTCTCGACGTGGCGCGCCTCGCCCTCGTGTTCGTTGAAGGGCGACAGGCGGATGGCGTTGCGCGCGTCGAGTTCCTGCGCAAAACGCTCACCATCAAGATAGAGCTGGCCCGGCGGCACCGGCTTGTAGGGCGTCGCCTGCGCCACCTGCCCCTTGCCGGGCGTCGCGGATGCCATGCGGGCATCGTAATAATCCCGCACCAGGCGCGCGCGCTCGATGGCCGATTCCCGCACCGTATGGTCCGTGACGATGCGAAACCCTTGCAGGTAGTCGAAGGCCGTTTCCAGCCCGTCGTAGAACAGCGCCAGCCAGTGCTCCATGCCTGGATAACGCCGGCCCTCGGAGACCGCCTGGTACAGCGCGTCGTCGCGCGTCGCAGCACCGAAGGCCGCGAGATAATGCTTGCGGAAATGCGAGATCGTCTCCGGCGTCAGCGTCACCTCGCTCATGGGGTTGAGGCTGAGGCTGCGCGCCTGGCCGGTCGTGCGCTGGCTGGCCGGGTCAAAGGAGCGGATGCTCTCCAGCGTATCGCCGAAGAAATCGAGGCGCAGCGGCTCGCCGCTGCCCGGCACGAAAACATCGAGGATGCCGCCGCGCACGGCATATTCGCCCACCTCGCGCACCGTCGCGACGCGCTCGAAGCCGTTGCGCTCCAGCCGGGCGGCGACGTCGTCCATGCGAATCTGGTTGCCGGGCTTGGCCGAGAAGGCGAGGCTCTCGATGACGTCGCGCGGCGCCGTCTTCTGCAGCATGGCGTTGACGGTGACGAGCACGATCGCCGGATGCGGCATCTTCTGGTGGGCGATCAGCGCCGACAGCGCGGACAGTCTTCGCGCGGACACTTCGGCGCTCGGCGAGACGCGGTCATAGGGCAGACAGTCCCAGCCGGGCAGCGTCAGCACCGGAATATCGGGCGCGACGAAGCCGAGCATCTGTTCGAGATCGGGAATGCGCTGGCCGTCCGACAACACGAAGGCGATCGGGCCGGTCTTGCGGGCAAGGTCGGCCAGGATCAGCGGCTCGATGCCCGACGGCACGGCGCCGATCGTCAGCGGACGGCCGGCCGCCGCGATGCGTTCTGGGGAAAAACCGGGGATCATGCGCGGTCGTCTTTGAAGAGCGGCGAAAAATCGGGGCGATAGGCGGCGATGCGCGGGAAGAGGCCGTCGCGAAACGCGTCGGGCACCGGCTTTTCGCCGGTCACCCATTTCACGAGGTCGTTGTCCTCCTCGGCCATGATGCGCTCCAGCTCGTCGAGCTCGGCCTCGTCGAGGGTCTCGATCTCCGCATCGGCGAAGCTGCCGAGCACCAGGTCCATCTCGCGGATGCCGCGGTGCCAGCAGCGAAACAGGATGCGCTTGCGGCGCGGGTCGATCTCGGCGCTCGAGCGTGTCGTTCCCGTCATGATCGTCCTGCCTTTTCCAACAACCTCAACCATCCGGCGCTTCTATAGACCGGCAAAAGCCACTTGTCAGCCTTGCCAAAGCGTCCTTCTCCGGCGATTTTGCCGGTCATGCGCCCCGCCCTGCTCGATCCGCTCTTCGCACCCCTCTCCTCGCTTCCCGGCATCGGCCCGAAGCTCGGGGACCTGTTCGCGCGCCTGCTGAACCATGAGAGCATCGAGGATTGCCGGGTCATCGACCTCGTCTTCCACTTTCCGCACTCGATCGTCGACCGGCGCAACCAGCCGGGCATCGCCCATGCGCAGCCGGGCGTCATCGTCACGATCACCGGCGAGGTCGACCGCCACCAGCCGCCACCGCCCGGCAAATCGACCCAGCCCTACCGCGTCTTCCTGCATGACGAGACCGGCGAACTGGCGCTGACCTTCTTCCGGGTCAAAGGCAACTGGCTGGAGAAGGCGCTGCCGGTGGACGAGACCGTCGTGGTCAGCGGCAAGGTCGACTGGTTCAACGGCCGCGCGTCGATGGTGCATCCCGACTACATGGTCCGGCTCGGCGAGGCGGACAACCTGCCGCTGGTCGAGCCGGTGCATGGGCTGACCGCCGGGCTCACGTCGCGGGTGCTGCGCAAGGTCGTCGAGGCGGCGATCGCGCGGGTGCCGCACCTGCCGGAATGGATCGAGGCGACTCTGTTGCAGCGGCAGGATTTCCCCTCCGCCTTCGATGCCTTCCACCGCCTGCACGATCCGCGCGACGAGACGGACCTCGATCCGCAAGCCCCGGCCCGCCGCCGGCTTGCCTATGACGAGTTCCTGGCGGGCCAGATTTCGCTCGCCCTGGTGCGCCAGCGCCTGCGCAAGGTCGCCGGCCGGCCCGTCGTTGCGACCGGAAAGCTCAGCCGCCCGGTCATCGACGCCCTGCCCTTTTCGCTGACCAACAGCCAGCAGGCGGCAATCGCCGAGGTGCTGAAGGACATGACCGCCGAACAGCGCATGCTGCGGTTGCTGCAAGGTGACGTCGGCGCGGGCAAGACCGCCGTGGCGCTGATGGCGATGCTGGCGGCGGTCGAATCCGGCGGACAGGCGGTGCTGATGGCGCCGACGGAAATCCTCGCCCGGCAGCATTTTGCGACGCTCTCGCGCATGGCGGCGCCGGCGGGCGTCACCATTGATGTCCTGACCGGCCGCACGAAGGGACGCGAGCGCGAAGCGATTCTCGACCGCATCGCATCCGGCGAAACGCAGATCGTCATCGGCACCCACGCGCTGTTCCAGGACAATGTCGCCTACAAGGACCTCGTGCTCGCCGTCGTCGACGAGCAGCACCGGTTCGGCGTGCACCAGCGCCTGCGGCTGACGGCGAAGGGCATCTCGCCGCATATGCTGGTGATGACGGCGACGCCGATCCCGCGCACGCTGGTGCTCGCCGCCTTCGGCGATATGGACGTCTCGAAGCTCACGGAAAAGCCGGCCGGCCGCAAGCCGATTCAGACCGTCGTGGTGGCGCAGGAGCGCGTTGGCGAGATCGTCGAGCGCCTGCGCGCCGCCCTTGCCGAGGGCAAGAAGGCCTATTGGATCTGCCCGCTGGTGGAAGAATCGGAAGAAAGCGACCTGATGTCCGTCGAGGAGCGGCACGCGACGCTTGCCAGCGTCTTCGGCGACGCGGCGGGGCTCGTGCATGGGCGGATGAGCGGGCCGGAGAAGGATGCCGCCATGCTCGCCTTCAAGAGCGGCGAGACGCGGCTGCTGGTCGCGACGACGGTGGTGGAGGTCGGTGTGGACGTGCCGGATGCGTCCATCATGGTGATCGAGCACGCCGAACGATTCGGCCTCGCCCAGCTTCACCAGCTGCGCGGGCGCGTCGGGCGCGGCGAGGAAGCATCGAGCTGCATCCTGCTCTACAAGGGGCCGCTCAGCGAAAACGGCCGGGCGCGGCTGTCCATCCTGCGCGAGACTGAAGACGGGTTTCGCATCGCCGAGGAGGATTTGAAGCTGCGCGGCGAAGGCGAACTCTTGGGCACTCGCCAGTCCGGCACGCCGGGTTTCTTGGTGGCGAGCCTCGAAGCGCATGGCGACCTGCTGGAGATCGCCCGCAAGGACGCCGCCTATATGCTGGAGCGCGATCCGGAGCTGACGGGCGAACGCGGCGAAGCGATCCGCACGCTGCTCTATCTCTACCGCCGCGACGAGGCGATCCGGTTCCTCAGGGCCGGGTGACCACAAAATCGTGATTTCGCCGATATCGCGCGTGAAGGCATACTGGCTGTGCACCAGCGAAGAAGGAGAAATGCCATGAAGACAGTTCTCGTAGTCGCAGCAGCGTTTGGCCTTTCGGCATCCGCCGCCTTTGCGGATTGCGCCTATCACACCAAGGGCTCGGCCGAAGCGGACGTCGACAGGACGATCACGACGGCAAGCGTCAACACCACCGAAAAACAATCCCGCCTGCCGGCAGAAGCCGATGCGCTGATTCTGGAAGACCAGAAAGACGCGACCGCCGCGAAATAAGGTCGTCCATGACCTGTGCGCATGATCGCGCTGGGTCAGGAGAATTCGACCAGCGCCAAGGCGAGGATGCGCGTCAGCCAACTCGCCTTGGCATTCCGGTTGCCTAATGGCCGGCGCCCGGCATCACCTCCGGCGGGATAGGGCAGACATAGGGTCGGCCGTCCGTCTTTTCCGCCCATTCCGTCTTTGCGGCAGCCAGCAATTGCGGCGACGTCAGCAATGAAAATCCGGTCGTGGCCAGCACCTTGGCGGCATGCGCCATTGCCTTGTGGGCGGCCGGACTCTTGCCCTGCGCCACCACCTGCCAGGTATGCGGGTTGGTGCCAATCGCCCAGGCTGGCGTCCAGCACTGCGCTGTCGGCGTGACCCAGCTGACATCGCCGACATCGGTCGAGCCGGCGCGGAAATGCGACTGGCCTTCGAATTCCCGCAGCCCGAGATGCAGCGGCGTCGAACCATCGATCTTCGCATTGGAAAAGACATCGCCCTTGATCTGGTAGAGGCGAAGGCTGCTCCGGATCGCCTCGTCCGTGAAAGTCTGCTGGATCGAGCGCGCGAAGGAAAGGTCGGCTTCATCGAAGGCGATCGGGCCGAGCGCCACCATGTTCTCGTGCATGGCGGTTTCCAGCGTGATGTTGGGCAGGAGATTGGTGGATGCCGTATCGAATACGGTCTCCACCCGGGTCTCCGTCATCATGGCAGCCCCCTGCGCCACCTTCTCCACACGCGCCGCCAGATCGAGCGCCAGGCGCATTTCCGGCGCGCGGATGAGATACAGCACCTCGGCCTGTGCCTGCACGACATTCGCCGCCCGCCCGCCGGTATCGGTGATGGCATAGTGCACGCGGCAATCCTGCGGCATGTGTTCGCGCAGGAAATTGACGCCGACATTCATCAGCTCGACGGCATCAAGCGCGGACCGGCCGAGATGCGCGGCGTTCGCGGCATGGGCGGCGATGCCTTTGAAACGATAGTAATATTCGAGCACGGCGAGATTGTTGGTCGAGCGAACGCCGTTGAAGGGTGCGGGATGCCAGGTCAACGCCGCATCGACATCCGCAAACAGCCCCGCGCGCACCATGAAGGTCTTGCCGGAGCCGCCCTCCTCGCCGGGGCAGCCGTAGTAGCGCACCGTGCCCGGCAGGCCGCTGTCCTTCAGGTGCCGCGAGAGCGCGATGGCCGCCATCAGCGAACCGACGCCGAGCAGATTGTGACCGCAGCCATGGCCGGTGCCGCCCGAGGCAAGCGGCCGCGGCTCGGCGAGGCCCGCGGCCTGGCTCATCCCGGCCAGCGCATCGAACTCGCCGAGAAAGGCGATGACGGGCTTGCCGCTGCCGAACTCCCCGATGAACGCCGTGTCCATGCCCGCCACGCCGCGCCGCACGGCAAAGCCGTTGTCTTCGAGAGCCTCCGCCAGCAGCGCCGAAGACCGCCGCTCTTCGAATTTCAGCTCGGCATGATCCCAGATGCTGTCGCTCAACGCCGCGAAATCCGGCCTCATGCTGTCGATTGCCGCGGCAATCTTCGTCAGGGCGTCGCTGTCCATGGCATGTCCTCGTTTATGCTTGCAGGCCCTCGAAGGGCGCAGAAATCCCGCCGGCGTCGTGTCGCCGGGGTCGATGTTGATCGATGATGGAAAAGCCGCGCCGGGGTCCGCTGCCGGCGCGGCATCGGGGCTCAGTCCTCGACGGACACTTCCCAAAGGCGTGTGTTGGACTGCCAGACGGGCTGGCCCTTTAGCTTCTTCGTGGCGCCCCAGACGTCGACCATGTCATAGAGGAAGATGCCGGGCATTTCCTTGAGCATCAGTTCATGAAACTCGTCGAAGATCTTCTGGCGCTTGGCAGAATCGGCTTCGACATAGGCGGCCTTCATCAGTTCGACAGCCTTGGGGTCGTCCCACATCAGCGAGGCGTTCTTGTCCTTGTCGCCGACATAGAAGGCGTACATCAGCGCCGGGTCGAGGCGCGGCGCGACCGACTGCGAGATCACCTGGTAGTTGCCGGAACGGCGGCGGTCGACCTGCGTCGCGTAATCGAGCACCTCGATCTCCACGTTGAGGCCGATCTGCTGCATCATCGCCTGCGCCATGACGGCGACCGGGAAGCTCGGCACGTTGCCGCGCTTGTTGGCGATGATCGAGATCGGCTCGCCGTTATAGCCCGCATCCGCCAGTTCCTTCTTGGCGGCTTCGAGGTCGTAGGGCAGACGCTTCTTCTGGATATCGTCGAAATAGACGGAGTCCTGCGAGACCATAGAACCGTTCGCCTCGCCGGTGCCGTTGGAGGCGGCCGCGACGAGTTCGTCGAGATCGAGCGCCATCGCCATGGCGCGACGCACGCCGGGCTTGCTCAGCACCTTGTCGCGGGTCTGGATGTAGAACAGGTTCTTGCCGTTGTTGCGCGAGACGATGAGCTGCGTCTTGTCGCTCGACTTGAATTCCGGAATAAGGTCCGGCGAAATTTCAGCCGTGTCGAGAACGCCCGACTGAAGGCCGGCCTTCACCGTCGAGGCGTCCGGAATGACCATGAACTTGATGCCATCGGCAAGCGGCCGCTTGGAGCCGACCATGCCATCCGGCTTTCCATCATTTTCCGGCGACACATAATCCGCGAACTTGGCGAGGTGGATGTACTCGCCCTTCTTCCACTGGTCCCACTGGAACGGGCCGGTGCCGATCGGCTTGTCGAAGCTGCCATCGGCGGCAAGCGAATCGGGCGAGATCATGCCGGTATAGCCGCATTCCGGGCGCGACATCAGGCCGAGGAAAACGGCCGAGGGTTTGGCGAGCGTGATCGCGACCGTCGACGCATCGACCGCCTTGACGCCGGTGACGGCGGCGGCACCGCCTTCGGCGAAATCGGACAGGCAGGTCCATTTCGTTTCCGGTTTGAGGTAGCGCGTCCAGTTCCACACCACGTCGTCCGCCGTCAACGGCTTGCCGTTGTGGAACTTCACGTCGGTGCGCAGCTTGAACGTATAGGTGAGGCCGTCCGCCGACGTCTCGAAGCTCTTGGCGAGCAGCGGCTTGACTTCGCCGCTGTTGTTATAGCCGACGAGCCCCTCGACGATGTGCAGGATCACGCCGTCGGTGTTGCCGTCGCGGTTGACGCCGGGATTGTTGCTGCGCAGGTCGGAGCTCTGCGCGACGGTGATGTCGCGCGCGGCGGCGGCATGGGCCAAGGCAAGCAGGGCGGTGCCTGCCAGAAGAAGCGTTTTCATTGTTCTACCCTCTTTTCTCTTGTTGATCATTGGGGCTGGAATTCATCCCAGCAGGCGCGCGAGAGCCTGCCGATGGTTTCCAGCGATATCGTGTAGCCCGGCGTGCCGTCGGGCATGGCCTGCGGCACTTCATCGGTGAAGGCGCAGAGGATGTAGAAAGGGTTTCCGTCGCGATAGACGATGCCGCAGTTCATGCGGCCGCGCTTGCCCGTGCCGCCCTTGTGGGCGACGACCGCGCCGAAAGGCAGCCGGGAGGGGATCGCGTAGCGCAGGATCTGGTTCTTCAGGGTTTGCAGCGCATAGGCACACAGCGCCTGCGAGCATCCCAACAGACGGGAACTCTCCTCCGACGCCTGTCCGTCGAGGATCGCCTGCAACAGGAATGCCTGGTCGCGTGCGGTCGTGGTGGTGACGGAGGCCAGCGCGTGATCCGGCGAGAGCGCAAGCGGCGGAATGAGGAAGCGGTGATGCGTGCCGGCCATGCCGATCGCCTTGCAATAGCCGTCGACCTCTTCCAGCGTCAGCCGCTCGAACACCATCTTGGTGCAGACATTGTCGCTCAGCACCATCATGCCGGTGATGGCGTCGCGCAGTGAAATGACGATGCCGGGCGTCAGGTAGCGGAACATGCCGCTCGCCACCTCCTCGGCATAGCGCGCCTCGTAGGTGATCTTTTCGTCGAGATCGAGCCGGCCATCCTCGGCCGCCTTCAGCGCCGCCATCATGATCGATGTCTTGCGGGTGCTGGCGGACGGCGTCTCCTCGTCGGCGCCACGCTCATAGGTCTCGCCCGTCAGGAGGTTGCGCGCCAGGAAGCGCGTCACGAAGGGCTGGGCGTCGCAAATGGCGGTGAGCCGTTCGGCCGCGCCTCCAGAATTCATCAGCCTGTCCACGTCAGTTCTCCAGGCGCCATTTGAGGGACACGCCGCCCCGCGCGTTTTGGTCGAGGGCGGGAATGGCCGAGAGGAGACGGCGCGTATAGGCCTCCTTCGGGCTGTCGAAAATCGTGTCGCGGTCGCCCTCTTCGATGATGCGGCCGTCCTGCATCACGACGACGCGGTCGGCGACCTGCTCGACGACACCGAGATCGTGGCTGATGAACAGGCACGAGAAGCCGTAGCGTTTTTGCAGGTCGGAGAAGAGCGCGAGCACCTGCGCCCGCACCGTCACGTCGAGCGCGGAGACCGGCTCGTCGGCGATCAGGAAGCGCGGACGACGCGCAATAGCGCGAGCGATCGCCACGCGCTGGCGCTGGCCGCCGGAGAGTTCATGCGGGTAGCGGCTGGCATAATCGGCATTGAGGCCGACCTCCTCCAGCGTCTCCAGCGCGCGTTTGCGTTTTGCGGCTGCATCGAGGCCCGGCACCAGCCGCAACGCCTCCTCGACCAGCGCCAGGATCGTCATGCGCGGATCGAGCGAGGAATAGGGATCCTGGAACACCATCTGGCAGTTGAGGCGGTAATCCTGCCAGTCCTCGTCGCGCGAGCGGCCCTGGAACTGGATGCGGCCGCCGCTTTCCTTCACCAGTCCGGCAATGGTGCGGCCAAGCGTGGTCTTGCCGGAGCCCGAACCGCCTACGAGCGCCACAACCTCGCCTTCGTGGATGTCGATGCTGACGCCATGCAGCGCCCGCTTGGCCGCGGCTTTCTTCAGAAGCGACTTGCGGCCGGCATAATCGACGACGATGTCGCGGGCCGAAACCATCGGAGCCTTCGCCGTGTCGATCGACCGCGGTTCGCCGCGGAACGGCAGCGAGGAGAGCAGTTTCTTCGTATAGGGATGCTGCGGCGCCTCCAGCAGGTCTTCGGTACGCCCCTGCTCGACGATCGCGCCCTTTTCCATCACGACGATGCGGCTCGTGTAACGCGCCACCATCGGCAGGTCGTGGCTGATCAGCAGGACGGCTGTGCCTTCGGCGCGCGTCAGTTCGACCATCAGTTCCATGACGTCGCGCTGGATGACCGCATCGAGCGCCGTGGTCGGCTCGTCCGCGATCAGCAGAGCAGGCTTCAGCAGCATGACGGAGGCCAGCATGATGCGCTGGCGCATGCCGCCGGAGAACTCGTGCGGATAGGAGGCGAGCGCGCCTTCCGGATCGCGGATGCCGACCCGGCGTAGCATCTCCAGGATTCGCGCACGGCGTTCATCCGGCGACAGTCTCGTGTGCAGGATCAGGCCCTCCTCGAGCTGGCGGCCGATCGTCATGGACGGGTTGAGCGACGTCATCGGCTCCTGGAAGACGACGCCGACTTCGGCGCCGCGCAGGCGCCGCAAATCCCTGTCCTTCATCGTCAGCATGTCGCGGCCCTTGTAGCGGACCGCTCCGCCGACGACCTTGATGGCCGGGGGCAGCAGCGAGATGATCGCGCGCGTCGCGAGCGTCTTGCCCGATCCACTTTCGCCGACGATGCCGAAGATTTCACCGGCGGCGATGTCGAAGGAGATGTCGTTGACCACCTTGTGGCCGGACCGGGCGACCTTCAGCGTGAGGCCGCGAACCGTCAGAAGCGTGTCCACCGTCATTTCAGACCTCTCATGCGCGGGTCGAGCCTGTCGCGAAGGGCATCGCCCAGAAGATTGATGCCGAGCAGCGTCAGGGCGATGCAGAGGCCGGGAAACAGGCCGAGCCAGACGGCTTGCTCGATGAACGGCCGGCCGGCGGCCAGCATGTTGCCCCAGGTGGGTGCCGGCGGCGGTACGCCGAGGCCGAGGAAGGAGAGCGCGCTTTCAGAGAGGATCGCCCAGCCGAACATCGAGGTCGCAAGCACGGTGATCGGCGCCAGGCAATTCGGCAGAATGTGGCGGAACATCGTGAAGAGCTCGCCATTGCCCATCACCCGCGAGGCCTCGACGAATTCGCGTTCGCGCAGCGATAGTACCGCGCCGCGCACCACGCGGGCCATGGAGGGCGTATAGGCGATGCCGAGCGCGAAAATGATGCCGTATTGGTTGGCGCCGAAGACGGCGAGCAGGCCGAGTGCCAGCAGGATGCCTGGAAAGGCCAGCAGCGCATTGTTGACCGCCATGATGACGCCATCCACCCAGCCGCGGGCATAGCCGCTGACGAGGCCGATGAGCGTGCCGCAGATCGTCGCGAAACCGACGGTCAGCACCCCGATCCACACGCTGGCGCGCGCGCCGATCATCAGGCGGCTGAGCACGTCGCGGCCGAACTCGTCGGTGCCGAGCAGGTGCGCGTCGCTCGGCGCGGCAAGCCTTGCCGTAAAGGACAGCTTCATCGGATCGAACGGCGTCCAGACGAGGCCGATGGCGGCGGTGATGAGCAGGACGGCGATCAGCGTGCCGCCGATGAGCCCGTTGAGAGAGACCTTTTTCATTCGGCAACAACCCGCGGATCGAAGAGGGGGTACAGCAGGTCGACGACGAGGTTGACGAGCACGTAGGACAGCGACACGAAGAGCAGGCAGCCCTGGATGACCGGGTAATCGCGGGCGAAGATGCTATCGACCATCAGCCGGCCGAGGCCCGGAATGGTGAACACCGTCTCGATGACGGCGATGCCACCGAGAAGATTGCCGAGGATCAGGCCGATCATCGTCCAGGTTGGGCCGAAGGCGTTCTTGAACGCATGCCGCCACAGCACAGCGCTTTCGGAAAGTCCCTTGGCGCGGGCATGGGTAATATAATCGAGGCGCAGCACTTCCAGCGTCGAGGCGCGCGCCATGCGGATCAGCACGCCCATTTCGTGGATGACCAGCGTCATCACCGGCAGCACGAGATAGAGCAAGCCGCCGACGACGTTGTCGCCGATCGAGACGTAGCCGAGCACCGGAAGCCAGCCGAGCTTGAGGCCGAAGAACAGCAGCAGAAGAAGACCGAGCCAGAAGGTCGGGATCGACAGAAGCACGGTCGCCGTGCCGACCAGCGCCAGGTCCGTCAAACTGTTCTGGCGCCAGGCGGCGATCACGCCGGCCGGCACGGCGATGAGGCTCGCGAGCAGCACGGCGACCACGACGATCTCGGCGCTGACGAGGAAGCGCGAGACCACCAGCGGCAGCACCGCCTCGTCGTTGACGATCGACCGGCCGAAATCGCCATGCAGGACGTTGCCGGCCCAGATCAGGAACTGCTGCGGCATCGACTTGTCGAGGCCGAGTTCGACGCGCATGGCCGCGATCTGGTCGGGCTGCGCCATATCGCCGAGCATGAGGGCTGCGGGATCACCGGGAATGAAGCGGATCAGCGCGAAGACCGCGATCGATACAAGCACGATTGTCGGAAGCGCCATCACAAGGCGATTGAGGATAAAACGTAACATGGGTTCCCCACGATTGGCGGCCGGACTTGCATCCGCCGTCATCGGTTTCGTTGCCTAAGACTATGAGGGAATGAGAAAAGACGCGCAATATTATGCGTTTTCGTCATATGTTTATGCAGACTTTGGAAGGAACGCCGGCGGGGAAAACCTCAGCGCCGAAAGGTCATGCGATTGATTTCACTCGCCTCTTTGGGAGAGCTGGATCTGTCTCTTCAAGGCATCGCTCAGCCCTTGCGCCGCGATGGACAGCGGCACGCCGTCCGCACGCGCCAGGCCGAATTCCTGCGTCGCCGTCGGTATGAAGGGTCGTTGCACGAGGTTCAGGTGCCGGTAGAGATTCGCATAGAAGCTGCTGATGATCGTGATGCCCAGCCCATGCGCGACGTAGGAGCAGGCCGAGCTGTTGGTGTGGGTCTCGATCTTCACCATCTGCTTCACCCCTGCCCGCTTGAAGGCCTGGTCGAGCGCCATGCGGTTCGGTCTCTGCTTGCCGATCAGGATCAGCGGCACGTTCTTGAGGTGCTTGATGGTGATTTCATCAAGCTCGGCGAGCGGGTGGTCCTTCGGAAGGACGCAGACGCTCTGGCCGCTCGCAACCTTGTCGACCACGATGCCTGGCCCCGTTTCGCCCTCCATGCGCAGGAAGCCGAGGTCGATGACCCGGTCGCCGACCAGCTTGCTGATCAGTGTCGTCGTCTCGAAGAAGGTCTCGATGCGCACGCCCGGAAAGTCGCGCACATAGTCGATCAGCATGGCGGGCGCAAAGTTCTCCCACATGCTGCTCGGCAGCGCGATGCGGACGATTTCCGGGCCGGAGGCGCCGCTGCGCAGGTCTTCGGCGTGGCCGGACATGCGCTCGACGGCGAGCAGCACGTTTTCCGCATCGCGCCCGAGCACCACCGCCTCCGGTGTCGGAATCAGCCGCCCCTTGTCGCGGGCAAAAAGCGTGATGGCGAGATCGCTTTCGAGCTGTTGCAGCATACGGCTCACGCCCGACTGGCTGAGGCCCATGGCCTTGGCGGTCGCAATCGTCGAGCCGGTCGCGAGCAGCGTGCGCAGGACTTCGAGCAAGCGGATGTTCATGGCGACGGCACCTTCGGCTTGTGCATATCAGGCCGCCCAGCCGGCAATGTTTTGCAGGAAAAGGCCGGCCGTCTTGGGCAGCGGGTGTTTTTCACCGCTGATCAGGCAATAGGTGACCGGCAGCTCCGGCTCAAGGTCGATGAAGCGCAGCGGCAGGTTGGCAAATTCCCGGGCGATCAGATCGCCGACCAGCGCGATGCCGAGCCCTTCCGCGGCCAGCGCGCAGGCACTCGCCACCGAATGCGCTTCCAGAAGCGGCCGCTGCCTGAGACCATGTTGATAGAACAGTGCTTCAAGCTGGTGTCGAACCGGCCGTTCCCGGTTGAGCACGATCAGGTCCTGCCCCTTCAGATCCGAAATCGAAAGCGATGCGCGATCGGCAAAGGGATGATCCGTATGGAGCGCGCAGACGACGCGGGACGGCAGGAGCCTTTCCTGCCGCAAGGCGGGCGTTGCAAACGGCAGGCGCGCGAAACCGATATCCGCTTCGCCATCGGCGACCATGCGCTCGATTGCCAGATAGCTTCCCGACGCGATCTCCACCCGCATCGGGCCGTTTGCCGACAGGAAGGCGCGGATCATCTTCGGCACCGCCGTCGAGGATAGGCTTGCGGGGAAAGCGAGCCTCAGCAGCATGTCGCGCGAGCGGCCGTTTTCCAGCTCGATCGCCGCGGTCTTCAGCGCGCGCAGCCGGTCTGAAATGGCGCGGATCTCCGGTCCCAGCTGCAAGCCTTCGCGCGTCGGCGACAGGCGGTTCTTGTCCCGGTCGAACAGGCGCACGCCGAGATAGTCTTCGAGCTGCTGGAGCAGGCGGCTGGCATTGGACTGCGAAATGCCGATCTCGGCAGCAGCCGCAATAGTCGAGCCGGTCGCGGCAATGGCGTCATAGGCTTCGATATGCTTCAGGCTGATCGCCGCATTCTCCGCTTTCGCCATGAACACCCCAATTCCTCGATAGACCTACCGCAAAACCGCATAAGATTGTGGCTTGCTGAAAAGTCGAACACTTTCGCCCGCGAACCAAGCCTAGCGAGAGACATTCGTCAATGACCAGCCTTCTTCCCGAAATCGCGCGCCGCCTTTCGCTGCGAACCACATTTTCCGAGATCGCGATGGAACGTGCCCGCGATGCCGTCATCGACACGCTCGGCTGCATGATCGCCGGCGCTAGCGATCCGGCCGTGCAGGCCGTTGCCGGTGCCTTTGGTGGCGAGCTGTCCGCTAGCGGCAATCATTGGCTCGTCATCGGCGGCGCAGCACCCTCCTCGCTGGCCGCCCTGGTGAATGGGACGGCGGCGCATGCGCTGGACTTCGACGACAATTTCCACCCCGCCCGGGCGCATGCCTCCGCCGTCCTCGTCCCGGCCCTCCTTGCCGTGGCGGGAGCAGGCCACGCCACCAGCGGCCGGCGCTTTCTGGAAGCCTACCTGACCGGACTGGAAGCCCAGGCCGCCGTCGGCTTCGGCGTCAATCCCTCGCATTACAACAGAGGCTGGCACGGCACGTCGACCGTCGGTACGATCGGCGCTGCCGCGGGCGTCGCCCGCCTGCTGGGCGCCGGTATCGAGCAGACCGCCCAGGCGATGAGCCTCGCAACCTCGATAGCCTGCGGCCCCAAGGGCCAATTCGGCACGCCGGCCAAACCGCTTCATGCCGGCATAGCCGCGCGCAACGCCGTCGAGGCCGCCCGCCTTGCGCTTGCCGGCAGCGCCGGCCGGCTCGATATTCTGGAGAGACCGCAAGGTTTTCTCGATCTCTTCGGCGGCGACGAACCGCGAGGCTGGGCAGATTGGCATCCGGAGGACGCGCATGTCATCGAGACACGCGGCCTCGTCACCAAACGCCATCCTTGCTGCGCCTCGACCCATCGGGCAATCGACGCGCTTCTCGACCTGAAGCATGAGCACAATCTGACAGCGGCGGACATCGTGCGCATCGAAACGAAGGTCGGACTCTCCGCCATACGCAACCTTGTCTATCGCGAGCCGGAGAACGGCATGCAGGCCCGATTCTCGATGCACTATTGCCTGGCGACGGCTTTGGTGAATGACGGGCTCAGCCTGAAGGATTTCGAACCTTCCGCCCTGCATCGCCCACAGATCCAGGCGCTAATGAGCCGGATCGAAATGACATCCTACACGGCGGAAGAGGAACGCGGCCACGAGCGCCTGCCCCACCACGTCACCGTCACCTTGAAAGATGGAACCGTCCTGCGCCACGCGCGCCTGCATGCCAAAGGCTCGCGCGAGGATGCGCTGGACGCGGATCAAAGGCGGCGAAAGTTTGCGGACTGCCTGGAATGGGGCGGGTATGATGCAGACGACCACCTTTACGATCGACTTCTTGCGCTACCAAGCCTGTCGTCGATGAACGAGGCACTCCCGTCAATGTAACCAAAATTGGACATTCGTGCTGCCTCGCCGCTGTTGCCATGTGACGGTCCGGCTCTATGTATCGCCCGACGCGATAGAGGAAGATGCATGGGCGAAACCACACAAACAAAGGCACTTACGGGCGTTGAAGGGCTTGACGATGTCCTGGCCGGCGGCCTGACGCGCCGTCACGTTTTTCTTCTCGAAGGATCGCCCGGCACGGGCAAGACAACGATTGCGCTGCAATTTCTGCAGGAGGGCGCGGCGCGTGGAGAGAAGTGTCTCTACATCACGCTGTCCGAGACCGAGGAAGAACTGCGCGACAGCGCGGCCTCGCACGGCATGGTCATCGCGGATGCAATCAAGATCTTCGAACTCGTGCCGCCGGAAAGCCTGCTGGACGAAGACCAGCGCCAAAGCCTGCTCTACTCCTCTGATCTGGAGCTTGGCGAAACGACAAAGATGATTTTCGAGGCTTTCGAGACCCTGCAACCGAACCGGGTGGTGCTCGACAGCCTCTCCGAAATCAGGCTTCTGGCACAAAGTTCGCTGCGCTATCGCCGGCAGATCCTGGCCCTGAAACACTTCTTCTCGAAGACTGGCGCCACCGTCCTGCTGCTCGACGACATGACCGCGGATAACCTCGACAAGACTGTCCATAGCATCGTGCATGGCGTAATCCATCTGGAGCAGCTCGCACCCAACTACGGCTCTGAAAGACGTCGCTTGCGGGTGACGAAATACCGTGGGCAGGCCTTTCGCGGGGGATACCATGATTTCGTCATCAAGACCGGCGGCGTGGCCGTTTTCCCGCGGCTGCGCGCGGTAGAACATCGGGCGAGCTTCGAGCGCGATACGCTGAAAAGCGGCATTGTTCAGTTCGACCAGTTGCTTGGCGGCGGCATTCAGCGCGGATCAAGCACGCTCCTCATCGGCCCGGCAGGCACGGGCAAGAGCCTCTTTACACTGCAATTCGTCAAGGCTGCCGTGCAACGGGGAGAAAAGGCGGCAATCTTCATCTTCGACGAAGAGCTGGGACTGCTGTTCTCCCGCACGAAGGCCATGGACCTTGATCTGGAAGAGTACCAGCGGGATGGGCTGATCCATATCGAGCAGCTCGATGCCGCCGAGCTGTCGCCCGGGGAATTCACCCAACGCGTCCGCGACCGCGTCGCGAGTTTCGATGCGAAGACGGTCGTCATCGACAGCGTCAACGGCTACCAGGCATCAATGCCGGAAGAAAATGCGCTCATTCTCCACATGCACGAGCTGCTGCAATACCTCAATCGCCAGGGCACCAACACGTTCGTCACGGTCGCCCAACACGGCCTCGTCGGGGACATGAAATCGCCGGTGGATGTGACCTATCTTGCCGATACCGTTATTCTTTTGCGCTATTTCGAAGCGCTTGGAAAAGTCAGGCGCGCGGTCTCGGTTATCAAGAAGCGCACCGGCTGGCACGAAGATACCATCCGTGAATTCCGCATCGGCAATACCGGGCTGGTGTTGGGCGAACCGCTTTCCGGCTTCCAGGGGGTTTTGCGCGGCGTGCCGACCTTCGTCGGCGAAAGACAGCCGTTGCTGACATCCGCAAAAGAGGGCCAGGACGATTCCCAGTAGACACGCCTTCGCCCTTATCCACGCCCCGATGGGACGCGATGCCCAGATCGCCGCCTCGCTCCTGGTCGAAGCCGGAATCCCGTCGAAGACGGCTGGCGATCTCCAAACCTTCATCGACGCGCTCAATGAAGACACCGCCTTCGTGATTATCACCGAAGAGGCGCTTCGCTCATCCGACCTTCGGCAGATTTCAAGCTGGATAGAGACGCAGCCAAGCTGGTCTGACCTCCCCTTCATCATCCTCACGCATCGCGGCGGGGGGCCGGAGCGCAACCCTGCCGCCGCAAGGGTTTTGGAGACGTTGGGCAATGTGAGTTTCATCGAACGGCCGTTCCACGCCACGACATTCGTGAGCGTCGCGCGCTCGGCGCTGCGCGGTCGCCGGCGGCAATATGAGGCCCGGCTGTGCATCGAAGCCCTGGACGAAGGGGAAAGACGGCTTCAGACCGCCCTGGAAGCGGGCCGGCTGGGTGCCTGGGAGCTCGACCTCGCCACCTCCGCCTTGACGACGTCGCCGACCTGCCGCGCCGTCTTCGGGCGCGATCCGGAGGAGACGTTCAGCTATGCGCAACTCCTCGCCGGCATTCACCCGGACGACCTGGAGCGAATGAAAGCCGCGGTAAAGGCGACCATCGAGACGGGAGCGGATTACGCGATCGAGTATCGCACGATCTGGCCGGATGGCTCCGCGCATTGGGCGGAAATCAGGGCGCAGCTCTACCGGGATCGAAGCGGCAAAGCCGTAAAAATGGTCGGCGTGTCCTCTGATATCACCGCCCGGATGCGATCGGAGGAACACCAGCGCCAGCTTAACGAAGTGCTCGAGGAGCGGGTGGCGGAGCGCACGGCCGAGCTGCACGAAGCCCATGCGGTCGTGATGGCCGAAGTGGCACAGCGCGAACATGCCGAAGAACAGCTCCGGCAGGCCCAGAAGATGGAGGCAATCGGCCAGCTGACAGGCGGCGTCGCGCACGATTTCAACAATCTGCTGATGGCCGTGCTGGCCAATCTGGAATTGCTGCGAAAACACACCGGCGACAATCCGAATGCCATCAGGCTGATCGACGGCGCCCTCCAGGGCGCCAGGCGTGGCGCATCCTTGACGCAGCGGCTTCTCGCCTTCGCCCGCCGCCAGGACCTTCACATCGGTTCGGTCGATCTCGGCAGACTGGTGCGGGAAATGGCCGACCTGATGAAGCGCTCCGTGGGCACCAGCGTCGTCATCGAAACCGCCATTCCCGACGACCTTGATCCGGTGCTCGCCGATTCCAACCAACTGGAACTGGCCTTGCTCAACCTCGTCGTCAATGCGCGCGATGCCATGCCGGACGGCGGCACCATCCGCATCGGCCTGACCGAGCAAGAGCTGGCGCACCGGGAAGACGAGCTCGCGCCGGGGCGCTACGGCGTTCTGTCGGTGACCGACCAGGGCCATGGCATGGATGAGGAAACGTTGCAGAAGGCGATCGAGCCGTTCTTCTCGACGAAGGAACTCGGCAAGGGCACGGGGCTGGGATTGTCGATGATCCACGGCCTGGCGCTACAGCTGAAGGGCCGATTGCGGCTGATCAGTTCGCCTGGAAAAGGCACGACCGCCGAACTCTGGGTTCCCGTCTCGAAACAAGCGCCCGCCCAGCCCAGCGAACCGGCGCCCTCCCCGCAAGGCCGCAACTCCGGCCCCAAGCGCATCCTGCTGGTGGATGACGATTTCCTGATCGCCATGAGTTCGGTCGACATGCTGGCCGACCTCGGCCATGAGGTCGTGGAAGCGCATTCCGGCAGGGACGCGCTCGAACGGCTGAAGCAGGACGGCCCCATCGATCTCCTGATAACGGACTATTCCATGCCGGAGATGAACGGCGGCGAACTCGCAAAGGCCGCGCGCGCCCTGTTCCCGGACCTGCCCATCCTGATCGCGTCGGGATATTCCGAACTGCCGGCCGAGCTTGGCTTCGAAGTCGCGCGCCTTGGAAAACCTTACACGCAACAGCAGCTCGCGCTGGAAATCTCCAAGGTCCTCGATACCGCATAGGACAATGCCGAAGCGGCGCGGGCGGGGCCCGGGGGGGGGCCCCGCCCCCCGGGGGCCGGGGGGTGGGGGGGGCGGGGTTTTGAGATAAATAGGCGCGCGGCGTAGGCCCCCGTTGCCAGAGAACGGAGGGCGGGGGGTGGTA